>JBKHVI010000051.1:0-17975 GCA_046570105.1 Bacteriovoracia bacterium | reverse complement strand
AAGCGGATGCTTTCTGGAAGATTCGCGGCCAGGCCATTCCAGAAACCAGTTTAGTCGTGCCACGCAATTATCAAGATGTGAGCATGGTCTTCGTTCCGGCCACACAACTCATGAATGGTCCAAAGCCTTCTCAGCATCAGCACCATTGGGTGAATGATGTTTGTCGTGAGTTAAACTTAGATGCGGTGTTATTGGTTTATACTGGAGCGGAGTGGCGCCAAGAACAAATCGATAAGAAGACAAATGAAAAACTGGCCGAAGAGTTAAAAGTAAAAATGAATGTCTCACTTGTTTATCCATTCTCAAGTTATCATGCAGTGGGGGCGAAGAAGATGGAAAATGGACTTCCTAAACTCAATATTCCAGTCGCTACTTATACTGTTAAAGCGACAAGTCCCATTAAGATAACGGGAGTTGAGCAGAATTTTAAAATGGCGCAAACACAAGTACTTACTCCTTATCGTCAGACTGTAGAGGCCCTCTCAACTGTTGTGATTGAACGTTTGGCGACAGATCTTCATCAAATTCCAATTCTGCTTGGTAAGGAGTAGAACTTGCTCAAGGAAGAGTATCTGCAACGAATTAAGTTCATCGTCCAGTTTGGGCGGGGACTTCATTCGGTAGGTTCTCCCGCTCACTCTTTGGAAGCGGCCCTTATGGGCCTGTGTGAGCGACTTGAACTGAAAGGCTCTTTCGTTTCGATTCCTACAGCGATTTTTTGTTCGTTTCGCTTTTTAGACGAAGATGTCACTCGTATTGTCCGAATTGAACCCAGTGGAATTAATTTGGGTCGATTGACTCGACTTGATCAAGTCGCTCAAGATGTCATCAATCATAAAATTGAACTCGATGTGGGTGCCGAGCGCTTAGAGAAAATTCTTAATGAAGACGATCAGATCCCAGCCTGGGCAAAGGTGTTGTGTTTCTCACTCACGTCGGCCGGCATGATGACTCTGTTTGGGGGTACTTGGGGTGATTTCTGGGCCTCATTAGCAGTTGGTTTTCTGATGGGTCTCTTATCTCTTTCAAAACATTTTGGAGTGGTAGCACAACTCTATGAGGCGATCATGGCCTTAGTGGCCACTGTGCTGGCTTCTCTTTTTGCCAGATTCTCAGGTGACATCAATGTCAGTGTCGTCATTCTTGCCTCGCTTATCATGTTTATTCCTGGACTCAATATCACCATCTCGATTGCCGAAATTGCCACGCAAAATCTCACTTCTGGCACCTCTCGCTTGATGGGTGGCTTTATGGTGCTCTTGAAATTGGCCTTTGGTGTTTTTGCTGGCACAAAGCTGATTGGACTGTTGAATTTTGAGACGGCCAGTTTCGCCTTTGAATCCATTCCGCATTGGGTGAAATTTATTTCTGTTCCTATCACTGCAGCGATGTCGACAGTTGTTTTCAAAGCTCCTTGGCGTGAAATGAAATGGATTACCCTCGCCGGTGTCTTTGGTTATTTGGTTTCACGACTTGCGACCCAAGAATTTGGTCCAGAGATGGGACTCTTTATGGGAGGATTGGCCGTGGGAGCAGGCGCCAATATTTTTGCGAGAGCTCGTCTTCGTCCCAGTTCAATTTTTCAGTTTCCTGGTCTTATCCTCTTAGTTCCTGGATCGACTGGTTATCGCGGTCTTTCTTATCTCTATGCTCGCGACGTGGTGATGGGCTTTGATACCGCCTTTACTATGCTGGCGCTGGCCTTCTCACTCGTGATTGGCGTGTTTGTCGGAAATATTATTGTGAAGCCAAGGTCTAATTTCTAAATTGTACTATTTTGCTTTAGGCATATTTTGCCGTTTAAATCACCTCTTGGTGTAGGGGCAAGTCTCGCGCACCGATAGGCGTTTCATACGTTCTCCTGGAGGAACAATGAAACGCCTGCAAACCGTTTTCGCTCTCGTCCTGTCTCTTATTTCAACTCAAACTCTGGCCCAAGAATTACCGGGCGCCTTTTATCACAATGTCGTTTTTCGTGATTTTAATGAGGCGGCACAAAAAGAAAAAGTGCTTAAAGCTCTCGACGCGATTGTGGAGGTCGTTCAGACCGCTGAGTTTCGTTCGGCCGTTCTAAATTTTAAAGATGGCAAAGGTGGAACCGCCTTTCGAGAAAATAATGGCAAAACCAACGCCCAGATCTATCAAGAGATTTTGGATGCTGCTGAAAAACTTCGCCCGGTTCAAGACAACACCATGGATATGGACATCACTTGGTATTATCGCAATAACTCCACTGTGGGTTACACCTATGCTAATTCAGAGCGTATCTGGGTCAATGCGAAGTTTTATCGTAAATATGATGCTGCCGGGGTGGCACGTAACATCTTTCACGAATGGACGCACAAACTGGGTTATGGCCACAATACCAAGGCCAATCGCCCATATACGGTTCCTTACGGCCTAGGTGGCAAGATGGAAGAGTTGGTTAAAAAACATTTGGCGAATAATCCCTGAATAATTTACTGCTCTTGAGACCAAGGGCAGTCGCATCTTTTAATGTCCCCTAAAAAACAGGGGACAATCTTATGAAGCTTTTCACGCTATTGTTTATTGCCATCACAAGCATCGCACACGCACAAATATCTGCTCCTGAAATTACTCTTTCAGCTATGACTGAAGTACAAGGCGCTAAGTTTGTTGAGCATCACTTAAACTCTTCAGAAACTTTGCTGACTGATGGAACTGTTGCCTTCGTTAAAGAGGAAATGGTTAAAACCGGTTTCCCGATGGGCGACTTTGCGATCATGTGGGGAATTGGTGGATCGGCGACTGACCAGAACATGACAAAAGACGAGTACACACGCATCTGGCGCATTATGAATTATCTCGCGGATAAAGGTTTCCGTGTGGTGATGAACACCAAAACCCGCGGCTCTCAGTTAAAAGAAATTGTGGAAACAGAAGGTGTTTCAGTGGTGATTTTCTCTGCTCATGGAAATAATACTGGATTCTATGATTTTAATAGCACCCGCATTGGCTATGATCTTTTCACCAATAAGGCGCGCTCACTTTATCAGTTTATCCTCTCTGCATGTTACGGCAGTGAAGCTCGCCACTACTACGCGCCACCAGCGGATATGATTATGTATACCTGGTCAGGGCTTACAAATAGTTCGGATCTTGAGAGACATTTGATGAGTGATAGTTGGACAGGATTAGAAGGCAGAAACTTAATTGAGCGTTAAAAAAAAGGGCCTCTTTCGAGGCCCTTTTAATTTTCTACATTTTTTCGATAACCGTCGCCACACCTTGGCCCAAACCAATACACATTGTCGCAAGTCCATATTTTGAATTGGTATGCTGCAATTGATGAGCAAGCGTTCCGGTGATACGTGCGCCTGAACAACCCAAAGGGTGACCTAGCGCAATCGCACCGCCATAACGATTTACTTTCTTCTGACCTTCTCCAAGCAATCCGAGATCTTTTAGAACCGGAAGAGATTGAGCAGCAAAAGCTTCATTCAACTCTACCACACCCATATCTTCCATTTTAAGATTGGCGAGCTTGAGAGCTTTCTTCGAAGCTGAAACTGGTCCATAACCCATGATCGAAGGTTCACAACCAGTTGCCGCCATAGAAACAATGCGCGCCAGGGGTTTAAGTCCCAAAGCTTTTGCTTTTTCTTCGCTCATAACAAGAATGGCAGAGGCACCATCAGAGAGTGCTGAAGAATTACCGGCCGTGACTGTACCATTTTTGGGATCAAAGACGGCGGGAAGTTTAGCGAGTCCATCGGCTGTTGTTTCCGGACGAACCACTTCATCTGTTGTAACGAGCATCGGGATGCCGTTTTCATCATGGCCCATGACGGGAACGATTTCATTTTTAAAATGACCGGCAGTGGTGGCAGCGTGTGCACGACGATGTGATTCCGCAGCGAACTCGTCTTGTTGCGCGCGGGTGATTCCGTGCATACGTCCTAAGAGTTCAGCAGTAAGTCCCATCGCACCAGCGCCTTTGGCGACAGTTTTTCCGAGCTGCGGATTAAAGTCCACTCCATGAGTCATCGGGACATGTCCCATGTGCTCAACTCCACCGATCATATACACATCACCCTGGCCCGCCCAAATGCCTTGCGCGGCCATATGAAGTGCTGTCATAGATGAGCCACACAGACGGTTCACCGTCTGAGCAGAAACTGTCAGAGGGATATCAGTTAAGAGTTGAGCGTTGCGAGCAATATTGTAGCCTTGCTCAAGCGTCTGCTGCACACATCCCCAGATAATATCTTCGATCTCGGCGGGATTAAGCGCTTTATTGCGCTCCAAGAGAGCGCGCATGAGGGCAGCTGAAAGTTCCTCAGCACGTACATTTCTAAAGACACCGGCCTTTGAGCGGCCCATGGGAGTTCTAACGGCATCGACGATTACAGCGTTTTTCATAGGCACCTCTTAAGCGTGGTATTTTTTGTTAATATTCATCATCTCAGTCATGGTCGGGGTGAACTCATAGAGTTTACCTAAGTGCTGCCATTTCTTAGCGTGCGCGGAAAGTTCTTTAAGTCCAACCATATCGGCCCACTTGAAAATGCCTGCTCTGAACGGAGGAAAGCCTAGGCCCAGCAATAGGCCCATATCCACTTCAACTGGTGTCGCGACAATTTTTTCTTCTAAGCAGCGGGCACTTTCAATCAACATCGGCAGCATCATACGCATCACGATGTCTTCATCAGTGACAGCAACAGTTTGCTTAATCAAAGGTTTGACCAACGTATAAGCAACGTCAGTCACGACTTTTTTCGGTTTGCCCTTTTTATCTAATTCGTATTCATAGAAGCCTTTATTATTTTTTTGTCCAAAGCGCTTCTCGGCGTACATCACTTCGAGAGCATTTTTGCCTTTAAAGCCCATGCGATCTGGGAACTCTGCGGCCATAATCGCTGAAGCGTGATGGCCGGTATCGATACCGACGACATCTAGTAAATAAGCAGGTCCCATCGGCCAGCCCCATTTCTCCATCACCTTATCGACTTTCTGGAAGTCGGCGCCGTCTTCTAGAAGATGCAAGAATCCATTGAAGTAAGGGAAGAGCACGCGGTTAACTAAGAAGCCTGGGCAGTCATTGACGACGATTGGCGTTTTACCCATCTGGGTGGCGTACTGTACGCCACGAGCGACCGCTGCTTCTGAAGATTTTTTCCCACGGATGATTTCCACCAGCGGCATACGGTGAACTGGATTAAAAAAGTGCATGCCGACAAAATTCTCAGGGCGGGCAAGACCTTCGGCGAGTTTTGTGATCGAGATGGTAGAAGTATTCGAAGCGAGGATGCCATTTGCCGGAATACTTTTTTCGACTTCAGCTAAAACCGATTTTTTAATTTTTTCATTTTCCACAACCGCTTCCACCACGAAATCAACTTGATTGAAATCAGCGTAAGAGAGCGTCGGAGTAATTTGTGAAATGACTTGCGCCATTTTTTCAGGCTTCATCTTTTTGATTTCCACGAGCTTATTGAGAAGCTTAGTCGCTTCACCCATGCCCAAAGTGAGCTGTTCGGTTTTGATATCTTTCATGAGCGCTGGCACACCCATAGAAGCGGATTGATAAGCGATGCCTCCACCCATAATGCCCGCCCCAAGAACGGCAGCGTGCTTAGTGGGTTGAGAGTCTTTGGTCATCTTTTTAGAAACTTTTTTAAGATACTGATCACCCAAGAAAACTTGCACGAGACATTCTGCGGCACCTGTCTTTGCCATCTTAGCAAAGAGGCCACCTTCAATCATAAGTGCTTCATCACGCGTTTTACGTGCTCCTTGTTGCATACTTTCAACTGCTGCGACAGGTGCCGGATAGTGAGGGCCTGCCATACCAGCAACAAAAGCTTTCGAGCCTTCAAAGCTCATCATGCTCTCGATCTTGTCGAGCTTAATCGGTGAAGTTTTCAAAGCGCGGCGTGCTTTCCAATTGATATCACCCTTAATCGCGCGCGAGAGGAAAATCATAGCGGCTTCTAGTGTTTTGCTATCATCGACCACACCGTCGACAGCACCAAACTTCAAAGCATCTTCCATCTTGTAGTATTTTGCCGACGTCACCCACTCAATGGCATTATCCGCGCCAATCAAACGTGGAAGACGAACGGTACCGCCCCAACCAGGAATGATACCAAGTTTTGTTTCAGGAAGGCCGACTTGCGCTTTTGTTCCGCAGATACGGTAATCCATGGCGAGAGCAATCTCAAAACCACCACCCAAAGCAAAACCATTGATCGCTGCTACCGTTGGGTAGGGAAGATCTTCAAAGCCTGAGAAAGTTTTATTGATCTCAATGAGCCAAGCGCGCATCTCATCTTCAGATTTTAGAAAATGTTGTAAGAACTCAGTGATATCAGCTCCAAAAATAAAACCATCTTTGGCGGAACTAAAAATGAGTCCTTGGATTCCACTTTGTTTTTTTACTACATCCAAAACTTCTGCCAACTCTTTCAGAGCGGTGGCATTGAATACGTTGGCGGATTGATCTTTCAAATCAAAGATCACGTTGATGAGATTGTCCGAAGTCTTTTCGACTCGAAACGCCTGACCTTGGTACATACTGACTCCTTAAGAGAGTGAAAATGAAACCATTGTAGCGCAAACTTCCCCTCGAGAGTGAGGGGAAGTGCAATATGAGTGAATCAGTCGAGAAATGAGGCGTTACTTAAGAAGAGCAGCGATGTCTTGTTGGATTTTTTCTGGTTTGTCGGTGGGAGCATAACGCTTGACCACTTGGCCTTGAGGATCGACCAGGAACTTAGTGAAATTCCACTTAATCGCCTCTGTCCCTAAAAAGCCCGGCTTCTCACCTTTAAGGAATTTGTACAAAGGGTGAGCGTTATCACCATTCACATCAACTTTAGCAAACATTGGGAAAGTTACATTGTAGGTGAGTGAGCAGAAATTCTTGATCTCGTTCTCGTCACCTGGCTCTTGGGCACCGAATTGATTACAGGGAAAACCTAAGACTGCGACTTTATCACCAAGTTCCTTGGCGAGTACTTCAAGGCCTTCGTACTGGGGAGTAAAGCCGCATTTGCTGGCGACATTCACCACCAAGAGGTATTTACCCTTGTATTGAGAGAGGGAAACGTCCTGGCCGGCGATATTTTTGGCACTAAACTCGTGAACACTCGACATAAGAGACTCCTTTTTTCATGTCTCATCATGCTAAAATCCGTCTATGAGCACAAGACGAAATTCCAGACCCCGGCGCTGTCCTAAATGCCGCATCCACCAGATGTATTGCTTCTGTTCGCACTTAACGCCTTTTTCTATTGAGACGCGCATCTCACTCATTGTGCATATCCGCGAGATGAAACTCACCAGTAATACTGCTCAATTTATTCAGCAGATGCTGCCCAATAACACCCATTTCGATATTCGCGGGCAACTTAACGCTGTGTTCGATCCCAAGGTCGTGACGGAGCGTCCCGGGCGAGCACTGTTTTTGTATCCTGACGAAAAAGCCCAGGAACTTAATGATGCGTTTAAAAAAGAAAATCCTGGTCCCTACCATCTCATTATCCCCGATGGAAATTGGACACAAGCACGCAAAGTTCATTTGCGCGAAGAGGGAATTAAAGATCTTCCGACGGTGAAACTTCCGGCCGGAATTATTGGCGAGTATCAATTAAGAAAAGCGCCACAACCCAGTTATGTTTCCACCTTTGAGGCCTGTGCCCATGCTTTGGGTGTACTGGAAGGATCAGAAGTGCGAGATCGAATGATGAAGTTCTTCCGCGTTTTTGTGAAATCAGTCATGCATTCTAGAAATCGGTTTCACGATGAGCTGGAGTTGCCCGAATGAATCGTCTCCCACGTGAAGAGGTGCATTTTACTTTTTCTCGAAGCTCCGGAGCGGGCGGGCAGAACGTCAACAAGGTCAACTCTAAGGCGACTTTGCACTGGAATATCACCCATACCAAAATTCCTTGGGATGTGATGGAGCGCTTTCGCTCGCGCTATGCAGGATTCATCACGCAAGACAATGAAGTGCAAATCACTTCGCAAGAGCATCGCCAGCAGAAAGACAACGTCGAAGATTGTTTTGAGCGGTTAGAGCGCATGCTGGAGAATGTCTGGCGAGCACCTAAGAAGAGAAAACCAACAAAACCTACTCGCAGTTCAGTCGAGAAGCGCTTGAAGGGTAAAAAAATGGATTCAGATAAAAAGAAGATGCGCGGAAAAGTGAGCTAGGCCAAAAGGTGAGTGACACCTTCTGGCCCAGTCTGATTTTACTTAAAGAAAGCGAACATTTCTTTCCAAGCAGCATCGGCCGCGGCTTTATTATAGGCCACTGGAATTTTAAATTTCTTACCAACCTCGGTGGCCTTCGGATTAGTGAAAGCGTGAGTGGCATTTTTGTAATTCACGACTTTGTAGTTGGCCTTAATCGCTTTCATTTCTTTTTCAAAAGCCGCACGCTCCGTCGCAGGTACCATGGGATCAGCGAGACCATTGAGAGCGAGAACTTTTGCTTTAATGGCGGTTTGTGGAAGTGAGGAGGCAAGTCCTCCGTGGAAACTCACAACTCCTGCAATATCAGCACCAGTGCGCGCAAGATTCAACGCTTGAGTTCCGCCAAAGCAGAAACCAATAACATAAACTTTTTTGGCATCAACGTGAGGATCAAGTTTCGCCATCTCAACAAAGCGGCCTAGACGCTCAATTCCCATTTGCGGATTTTGGTAAAAAGGAGTGGCGAGGGCCTGGGCTTCTGGTGGAGTTTCGACAACCTTTGCATCACCAAACAAATCTACCGCAAGGGTAGCAAAGCCCGCTGCATTGAGAAGCTCAGAGCGATTTTGCATAAATTCATTGCGGCCCCACCATTCATGTACAATCACCACGAGAGGCACTTGGCCTTTAAACTTTTTTGGGAGTTTGATCTCGCCAGCAAAAGTTTGTCCGTCAATTTTGTAAGATATAACCGGCGAATATTTTGCTTTTTTATTCTCAGACTTATGTGCGCAGGAAACTGAGAGCAATACGAGCATGAGAAGACTTAGAGTAAGTTTCATAGCAACTCCTTAAATAGTTAATCGGAGTCTATTGTAGGTTAATTTTGGGATTTGTCTTGAGGCAAAACTAGGACAAAGAGTGGTTTGCGGTGCAAAAAAGGGCCAAAAGGGAGTCACTCCTTCTGGCCCGTGAGTTTTAGAATTCGATCAGGCCAGGGAAAATATAGTCCATGCGTTTTTTGTAGTCGATACCTGTGCCGTTGTTTTGCATGTGGTGGCTAAAACGTTCAGTCAAAGTATCTTTCTTGTTTTGAATAACAACAACTGCACGATCAGTCTCAATAATACTGTCACGGAAGCGGTTAAATGTTTTGTCACCACGAATAAGTGTCACAAGTTGATTATTCATGACGTCAGTATCACCCATCATACCGGTCTCTGCGTTGCGAACGAAGTAGAAGCTTTCATTATAAGTCTGTTGGTCAGTGTTTGACTTACAAACGTAAACTCGTTTTGGAGAAGTGACTTCGTATTGCTTAGGACCTTCACGTTTAAAGGCATCCAAGAGGCTTGGAGTCACATGCTTCACGGGTACTTCAGATTTCACAATTTTTGGTGTGATCATCAAACAGCGAATCGCCTTAGCTTGATATGACACACGGAAACGGTCGTAGGCGTAGCGCATAGTTAGTGAGTTGTCCATACGCTTGAATTGGTTTAATACACGATCACTGGCATCAGTTGTGAAGTATTCATTAGAATGAGTTCCGCTGATTGAGTAGCCCCCTGAGATCGAAACGATTTTCGAAAGGAAGACACCTACACCGACGTTCCAGCCGTGGCTAATCGAATCACCCACGCGGTAACCAGTTGTGCGTGAGAACACATCACCATCCGCCATCCAGTAACCATCTGTGCGAGTCATTGAACCAGCTTCGTTCATCAGCGCGGTTGGCTGAGAGACGATGCTAGCGACGTGGTGGATTCGTTGCATTTGAACGTGGCCAGCAAAGTTCGCCTTACAGCGAGCGAATTCATAACCTTTTTTAGAGGTATCAACTGGCATAGAGAAACTCATGCCGTAGCTTGGGTAAGTGGTCGACTGCTGAATCACGACGTTACGATTATAAAACATATTACAGATATCATCGATCAGTTGAGCATTGAGACGAGATGGATCATCAATGAGGTTACTGATCTCCGGAGTTCTCGCGGCAAAACCCTGGCCCGTCTTAAAGGCAGCTTCCGAATCATAAGCAGCAAAACTGACTTTGGCCTTCACTACAGAGTGAGTAAGAGGATTGATGACCGGAACTGTCCCAGTGATTTCTTTCTGGATTGCACTGATGAAGTTGGCCTTATTATTAGGAATTACAGCATCACTTGCGAGCTTGTTTTTAAGATTCGACATGCGTGTGATTAAACTTCTCGAGATATTTAAATCACGTGTTGAAAGTTCACGTTTAGACTCAAGAGATGATCCGATGTTGTCCTGACGTCGACTGCCGTTAAAGACACCAACAAAGTATCCTGTTTGTAGAGATGAGCCATCAAGTGCTGAGAGCTGAACCAAGACGATATTCTTGAAACTCAACGCCATGAGATCGGTCATCAAGAGGGGAAGGTCAACTTTGGTACGAACGAAACCGTTTTCTGCTGAAACGTTTTTCTCGGCACCAGTCAAGGTGTAGTAGTCATCGAGTTTGACTTCTGCTGTGAAGTCAATATTGATGCCTGGCTTAGGGGCCAAAATCAAGAAGCGCAATTTGTAGTTACCCGTCATGAGGGGTTCTTGGCCGGCAGTATCACCTTCAAATCTATGATTTAAGAAAACCTGTGGTTGCATCTCAATCATGTAGCTGCGAGTGAACTGAAGGTCGAGGCCCTTATTAAGTTTTACGCCGGTTTGAGCATGGCCCAAGAAATTATAGTTGATGCCTGGGATAAAAATTTTCGGTTTGTTGACAATAGTCACTGTCGGAGGAGCGCCGACTTGTGAATCGATACCGAAGTCACCAGTACGGATCCATGGGTTAATACTAACGGTGCGCTCTTTTGAGATATTTTCAAAAGGCTCACGCGTTGAACCGACAACAAGTTTATACTTCTTCCAACGAGGCTGATCGTAGCGACGGTAAGGAAGTGAGACACGGAAAACGGCACAACCGGTTCTAAGTTCTGTTGTCACTGTCTTATCAAACAAGACAGACTTGTCCTCATCCAAGAATTTAATCTGGAATGGGTAATTGCGGATTGAATCTTTAATGAGTGAGTCCACCAAACATACCGTCATGTTGGAGTCAACGATACGGCGATCGTTGGTGCCAGCTAGGTTTTCGCCACCTTCTGAACCGGGCTCAACACTGATTGAATCAATGATGAAACCAAAGTCATCAGGTGTAGGAGCGCGCATATCTTGGGGACGTTTTGAATTAATGATTTGAGCGATTGATTGAGGGATCTCAAGAAGATCGCTGGAAGTGGTGCCAGATAATTGGCGAATTGGGAGAAGACCTTCTGTTGTACCTAAATCAAAGGGAGCATTGTGAGCTGATATTTTAATGGCAACTTCAACGACATCTTTTGGATCAATGCCTTCGCTGATCACAAAATTAATTTTTGAGGCCAAACGACCATCTGTCGTGATGACTTCAAGCTTATCAACCTGGCTAATTACATTGCGTTGGTTGCTTGATACGTTTTTAGTGATGAGGTAGTAAGAAACATCAAACTTACCTCCGTTGAATTTCTCACGAACCACGGCACCTGTCAGGTTACGACGGATTAGCATGGGGTTAGTGATAATCTCTAGAGCGAGTTCAGTTTGATCAGTATGAAACTTATGAGAGATGATGCTTAGTGAGGCATTCGTCACAGCAATACGCTGACCTTTCTCGATGTCCTCAAGAGTCAGTGCGCTTTGTGTTGATTGAACACGGCCGAAGCCGAGATCGATGGCCTGTTCGCGCCATGGATTAATGGCCAATTGAAAATTACGCTTACCTTTGAAGTTACCTTCTGCCTCAATGGCACCGGCCACTTTGATATATTTTTCGTCTTCCAGGTAGTTAAATTCGACTCTCTCAGTCCAATTGATACAGCCTTGCGCATTGGTCACTCGTGATGAGTTTTGTGAAGGTGTTTTGATGGAGAACTTCTCGCCCGCAATTTTCTCAAGATAGGCAATATCGGTGATACAGGTGCGCAAGCTCACTAGCGCCTTGTCTTTAAGATCTGGCCAGTCGGAATGGGTCGCCTGTACTTCGGCGCTCACCATTTCGATTTGACCCAGCTCAAAACTAGAGTTGTCGACCTTCTTATTAACGTCTTCTACTTCGCTGGAACAGGCCTGCAGAAGAAGAGTAAAAGCCAAAAGCGAGAACACATTTTTAGAGTTCATAAAATCTCACAAGCATGAAATTAATAAGAGTCATATCTGATTGTCTGATATTTTGTTCAATGGGTTTGCCGTTTACGAGCTGAAGGCGAAAGAAATAATCTTTCTCTTCACCTTGCAAAGTAACGATCGTTCCTTCCATATTGTTGTGGCCATAAAGGCGAGCATTATAGAAGGCGGGTGCAGTATCACTTTCATTTTTAAATACGCCTGCTTTAACAATAATTCCATCAAGGCCCACGCCAGCTTGAGCGAGCATGCCGTTATTGCGACCATTGGGAGCGTCTTCATTAAAGATATACTGACCATCAAGTTGAAGTTTCCAGCCGCCATCAGTGGTCAAACCGGTTTCGGCGGTTACGTTTGTTCCCTTATAGCCATAAAGAAAACGAGCAGATTGATTGGCACCCACAACTGAGTTACCAAAGTCTTGTGAAGTCAAGGCCACTTGGCTTGAAAGTTCTTTGAAAGCAAAACGCGATACTTCGGTTTTAAATTTAAACGTTTTGTTGTCGAAATCAAAACCGATGGTCTCCATGTAGAACATAGGAGTACCTTCATCAATTCCGCCAATTCGACGAGAGAGAATATTGTTGTTTGGAATGGCCTGCTGGGCGCGTACGTAAAACTCATTCCAGCGGATCTCTTCAGTGGCACCCGCAAAAGCTGTATTCCAAACTAGAAGTGGTGAACTGAATTGATTTTGATTGATGGCACCGACTTCAAAACGAGTAAATGAGAGGGGAGTATAAACTAATCCACCTTCCCACAAGTTGACGGCTTGATTCGGTTCATATTCGGCAGTAAGGCCTGTTGCTTTGTTTGTTCCGTTTTCAAAATTGCCTAAAAGGCGCACATGATAATAGAGATCGTCTGAGAGACCATCCTTAATCTGCAGGCCAGCATCAATACTCAAGACTCGCGCCTTAATATTGTCGCTCTCTACGTAGTCCCCACTCATTCCAAGGGAGTATTTGACGCTATCAAGCTTCAACTCCACACCCTGGGCGTGAGATACAACTCCAACTAAAACTAGTGCTAGCACTCGTTTCACGCAGTAACCCCTTTTATAAACAAGCTAGATTCTGCAAGCCGAATACCAATTTAAGAGGCCCACAGAGTCTTAATGTGGCCTTAAAATGCGTGGACTTAAGCGGGGCCAAAGCTGTCACCCGTCAAAAAAAGTGTCTAAACTTTAGACACCCGTTTTTTCTCAATCACTAAACTCTGTGCACCGATAAGCTTTTTATGACAAAGCCCGTAATTCGAGTTCATGACATTTTTAAGACCTACAATCACCAGAAAGTCCTCCAGGGACCTTCTTTTGATATCCTGCCTGGCACCTTCACAACTCTTCTTGGGGCCAATGGCTCAGGTAAGAGCACGCTTCTAAGGCTTATTGCAGGCTCAGAGTTTCCTGATGGGGGAGAGGTTCATTTCAAGGATGAGTTAGCGCATGGCTGGAAGATGAAAAATAAGCAAGAAATGTTTTATATCAATGAGAACATTCAAATTGAAACAAGCTTGCCGATGAATGAATTTGCCAAGAATTTCTCCAAACTTTTTCCTCGTTGGCACCAAGAGTATTTTGAACAAATGGTGAAAGATCGAAAAATTGATTTAAAAAGAAACTATCATCAGTATTCACGCGGCCAGAAAATGCAACTCAATCTCATGATGGCACTGGCGGCATGCCCAGAAGTTTTGCTTTTAGATGAAATTACCTCGGTGATGGATGTTTATGCTCGTCGCTATTTCTTGGGACTTCTTCATCGCTACTGCCAGTCAGGCAAGACAGTCGTGATGACAACTAATATTATTTCTGAATTGCAATTCTATACTACTCATTTGCTTCTCCTACAGAATGGCAAGATGAAGCTTAATGGACCGTTGGATGAGGTGCGTGGTGGCTTTGTAAAGCTTCGCTTCGCCCAAGGTTCGACAGACCCTTTACTGCAACGAACTGACTTGCGTTGGGCGGGGGTCAATGGTGATGGTTCAGAAAATTTTCTTCTGAGTCGTAAAACAGCAGACAGTTTGAATATTTCTGCCCATGTGATCGATCGTCGCGAGATCACGCTCGAGGATATATTTATTTATCACTACGGTGATCAAGAAGAGGTCGATCATGCGCACGCTGCTTAATCTCTTCTTCGTTCCTTATTTGCGTTTTTTAATGAAGTTTCATTTCTATGCCTTTTGTGTGGCAGGCCTTGCTTTCATGTTAAGAGTAGAAGAACTTTTGATGGTGCTGCCCTTTTTGTATTTCTTTGGGCTTTATACCACCAGCAATCGTCATCAATTTAAAGACAATATTTCATGGATGCTCGCGAGCTTTAACAAAAAGACTCTGATCAGTTATCACATTATGGCGCAATCCATGGTGCTCTTGTTGCAACTCCTTCTTACCACTATTGTCATGGTGGTTTATGTGGTCACGCTTTCAGTTCTCATGCCGGAATCAAGTGACCAGATTTTACCAGATATGGCCTCCATGGGGCCTGGGAAAAACGTAATCGCGAAGTCGCTTTCGAGTCAATCTACCACAAAAGACTACTTAGCGATTCTATGTGCCGGTGTTTTCTTTTTGATAACGATGTTTTCGCCGGTCTCTTTGAAAGATTATTTGCGCCAAATGGAGGAGCAAGGCTCTAAGTGGAATCATAAGAAAAAAATGTTAGCGATGGCAGCTTATGCTTTTGCCTTATTTCTTTTCATATACATCAAGCCCGATCAATGGCTCATACCTCTTTTGTCTTTAATATTGGTAGGCGAGCTGTATTATGTGGTGTGGATCTATAATCGCGCTTTTGTACTTTTTCACGAGCAGCATCACCGTCGCGGACTTGTGGCGGCAACGCTTATGGTTCTGGTGACGTCGGGCATGATCTATCGCCATTCCCTAAGCGAATTTCAGCATGGGAAGAGTGCCGAAGTTAAATTGGCCGAACTAAAGTTTTTAGGGGCGCTGGCACCGGCGATGACTTCAGATGAATTCGTGGCGCTAGCACGAGAAATTAAAGAGCCTCGTGTGATTGCCCAGATGATTGGAGATAAACGCTTCGGTCATTTGATTCCCAACTCAGAAATTGAGCGCTGGGTACTTGAGGCCAAAGAGCTAGCAGTGGCGATTCGTCTGATTGAAGAGGTTTCAACTGATAAGCTGACATGGCTCAATCAAGACAAACACTGGCAAAAGTTAGAAGAATTATTTAGTGAACTCCATAGTCGCAATCCTGCCTCCGCTGCTTGGCAAGCTCGCCGTCTGGAAAATCATTTGGTGAGTAAGAAGTTTAAGCTGCGTGAGACTGAGTTCGCTAAGCGCGGTGCTCTTGAACAATACGTATCAATTTTGTGGTGGAAAAAGTACGAGCCACAAAAACTCGCCTCATTGGATAAGACAGCGGTTAAACCTGCGCTGGGTACGATGTATGGTGATATCAGTTTTGTCGAACGAGCACCGGCCTCAGGCCGCTAGATCTTCCATGGCCTCTTGGCGCAATAACTCGAGAGCTTCAGCATGAAGTTGTGAGATGCGGCCTTCCGAGAGGCCCACTTCATTTGCGATGACTGATAAAGGTGCATCTTCGAAATAGCGCTTCTCGAGCACTAAGCGATGCAGTGAGGGAAGGGCACACATCAACTCCCTGACTTCATCTTGTGTTTCTACTAAATGATAGACAGTATCTGTTTCGCTCCCCATTCCCATATCGCCTTCTTGGTAGGAGCGCAGGGATTCGTGTTCATCGTATTGGCGTATACGATCTAGCTCACGAGACTTAAAGGGGAGGATCTTCGCCATTTCTTGACGGGTGGGATGGCGACCCAAATTTTGCTCGAGATTGTCATGGGCCTTGCGATAGATTTTTTGTTTTTTTCTCTCTGAGCGACTCATCCAATCTTGGCGACGTAGCTCATCGATAATCTCTCCGCGAATACGGAACTCAGCATACGTCTTAAACTGCACATCTTTTTTATGATTAAATTTTTTGGCCGCATCCATTAATCCCATCATGCCGACAATAAAGAGATCTTCGAAATCCAGCACCTGATGAGAGCGGTGTGAAAAATGCCGGGCCCAGTAGCGCACGGTAGGGATGTATTCGTTAATATCGATCGGTTTGATTTTGCGGCCCATGTAACGGCAGTTTAGGGCGGAAATTTTAGCTACAAAAAAACGGGCACTTATATAAGTGCCCGCCGGTTTAATAGAGATTAAAATGCCAAGTCTAGGAGCCGCTTAAACGGCTTCTGCCCACATTTCTGCATCTTCTTGTGCTTGGGGTGAGTTGAGATATTCCACGTATTCTGGAAGCTCCATAATCTCATCGCGGAAGATAGCGACTCGCCAATTGGCCTCGTCTTGGATCATCTTCTTTGAATTAGGATCGAGGATCTGGGAGCGGAGAATCCATGAAAGATCGTCCCAGCGCTCATTAGCTTCGAGACGAAGGATCTTCTTATTTTTCATGAGATAGTAGTGCGGTTTGCCCATGGTCACCCTCCTGGTGGTTTGTAGCTGAAGTCATCCGTAACCCCTGCCTCTTAATCGTCACATGAGGCAGAATCAAATGACAAGCAGGTGTAAGCATTTTTGAGGCCAACTCTCATTCGATTAAATTACTCGGAGTTATCCAAAAGGTGTCACTCACCTTTTGGCCCCACAAGTCCCATTTCGCCACTACTAGCGACGATTAAATGGCCCCTGGTGGCACCGGCCCTATGGGCCTTCAAGAACTTACGACTTGGCACGCTTCCTGCTTTATCCATTTCAGAGAACGGTGAGAGACACTTAAGGATTGAGTGGCCCTCGAAGAACAAAATGTTCAAAACGTCTCGATGTGAATGTCTCAAGGATTAGAGTGGTGGAGGTGAAGGATCACATCTACCCGGTTCAAGGACGAACCACCCTTTATAAACAGATGCCAGGACGGCCCGATGGATTTAAGGAGTTATCCATGATCGCGCAAGAAACAACACTATTTTTCATCCTGTGCAGCCTGCTGTTGGTGAATCTTCTCGTGCCCTACCTCTATCAAAAGAGGTCAGTTACGATCCGCTCTCGACAAGAATAAATCTAAAGAGGATTTGGAAGACTAGCTTTCAAATCCTCTATTCCTAATACATCCTCAAAAAAGATCGCTCGCTCTCTCGCTTTATCTACCAAATGAATTTCGAGAATCCACACACCCGGCATGGGTCCTGCTGGGAAGTCGATGAGTTTGCCTTTATGGTGAATGGCGTGGGGGAAGTCCCCTAAACGATGGCCACCGGAGCGAATATCTAAATAGAGACCCATCTCTTGAGCACGGAGACTGGCGCGCTGGTAAAGCGCGGGGCCGGTGAGTTTTTCATTTTTCCAGATTTGTTCGGTGTAGTCGAAGAGCTCGCGCGATTGAGCGATCAAGGGATCAGAGCCGCCGCCACAACGAAAGCCTTCGCCGTAATCACCCTCATGGCCTGCCACCACGGGGCCGATATCCAAGTAAAATAATTCTCCCATTCCAAGCCTCACACCCGGAGCAGATTCCTCGCGAAAGGTGCAAAGAGTATTTTTACCAAAACGAATCTTAGTGGGGTGCCAGAGCTTGGTGATGCCGTGGCGCTTGAAGCTCTCTTTACAGAGTTCATGGGCC
>JBKHVI010000050.1:0-18320 GCA_046570105.1 Bacteriovoracia bacterium | reverse complement strand
GTGTTTGCGTTTCATGCAAAGATATCGATCATGGTCATTCCCTTGATTATTTAGAAATCGACGGAGCCTCTAATAATAGCGTTGATAATATCCGTGAGCTCATTGAGAACGTTCGCTATCTCCCAGCGCGTGGAACACACAAACTCTATGTTATTGATGAAGTCCACATGCTTTCAAATGCAGCATTTAATGCTCTATTGAAAACTCTCGAAGAGCCACCTGCACACGCACTTTTTATCTTTGCAACGACAGATGCTCATAAGCTTTTGGGAACAGTTATTTCTCGTTGTCAGCGTTTTGATTTTAAAAATGTTACCAATGAAGTATTGGCTCAACATGCTCAATATGTTGCCACGAAAGAGGGAATCACTTTTAGTGATCCTCAATTAATAAAAAAATTAGCTGAATACGGCCGCGGTTCTGTTCGTGACATGCTGTCACTTTTTGATCAAGTTCTTAGTCTTGCTGGTGGACAGGCCATAGATGAAGCGACTTTCTTCCAATCATTAGGTTTGGCAAGAACGGGTGCCCTTAGTGAACTCATTGGAAATGTCTTATCTGAGAAGCCTTTGGAAGCTTCTAAAACATACCAAAATCTGCTGCACGAAAATATTGATCTTAAACGACTCATTGATCAGCTACTTGATTCATTCTATGTGATCGTTCAGAACATAGATTTCCCAAAAGAAATTTATGCACAGGGCTTACTACCGAACAATGCTCTAGAAGGAGTGACGTACGGTGAGCTTTTCTGGATTTATGAAACCTTTACTAAAGATTGTCAGTGGGCGCTTCAGAGTCCGTCACCGGAGAAAGTAGTCGACCTCGTGATTCAAAAGTTGGCCCGTCGTCGTCAGATTTTAAGACCTGACGCAAGTGTTATACGACATGATGCTGTTAAGCCAATGACAGTGGCGCCTAAGCCAGTTGCTGAAAAAAAAACTCTAAATGATAAGGTCAGTGATTTGATTGCATCATTAGAAAACGCACCTACGATTCGTGCCAATCTCGAACTAAGTGACTTCTTAGAGAAGCCTAAGTTTGTTGAAGATGTACTCCATCTTACATTTGGCTTTCATGCCGATGAAGGAATGCCGATTGATTATTTGCAAGATCCAGAGGTTTCCCCAAAGTTTCGCTCTCTCGTTGCTAGGTTTTATGGCGTTGAAGAAACAAAGCTGAAGCTCAATCTTCATGCTGTGAGTAGTGAAGAGGCAAAGGAGCAGGGGTTTACGACTTATAATGACCGAGAAGTAAGTCGCCAAGTTCAAGAGGTAGAAAGCCGTCGCGATAAAATATTAAACGATCCTTTTGTTAAAGAGGCCGAGCGCCTCTTCAATGCAAAAGTGGACAAAGTTATTCTCAAGGATTCAAAACTATGAATATTAGTCAAATGATGAAGCAAGCCCAGCAAATGCAGGCCAAGATGGCGACGTTACAAAATGAACTCGCTACTCGAGAAGTAGAAGCTTCGGCTGGCGGTGGCGCCGTTAAGGTTAAAGTTAACGGTAAACAAGAGCTTCTCTCAATTAAAATCTCTAAAGAAGCTGTTGATCCCAATGATGTTGAAACTCTTGAAGAATTAGTCTTCACCGCAGTTAATCAAGCGATGAAGCAATCTCAAGAGATGGTGACAAGTGCCATGTCGAAAATCACTGGCGGCATGAATCTTCCAGGAATGTTTTAATGATTGAACTACCTTCAGTCGTAAAAAATGCCGTAACAGCGTTAGGCCGTCTTCCCGGTGTCGGTGAGAAGTCGGCTCTACGCATGGTTACTGCTATGACAAACTGGCGCTCAGATGAGCTCTTGAAGTTTGCTCAAGCGACTGGTGGTCTTGCTGATCTTAAAGAATGTAATTCATGTGGCATGTGGACAGAAGAATTTACTTGTTCCATTTGCCAGGATCCACGCCGAATTGAGAGCCAGGCTCTCTGTGTTGTTGAACAAGTTTCTGATTTACTCGCCATTGAAAAGAGTGGTCAGTATAAGGGCCGCTTTCTCGTGTTGGGTGGTGTTCTTAATCCATTGCTCGGTGTGGGCCCAGATCAGTTACGCCTAACTCGTATTAGCGAATTGGTTAAGAAAGATGGAATTCAAACGGTCATTTTGGCACTCAATCCAAGCGTCGAAGGTGATGCAACTTGTGCTTATATCAAACATATTCTGCCCGCAGATATTGCTGCCGAAAGAATTGGTTTTGGTATGCCTATTGGTGGGAGTCTCGAGTATCTCGATCCCATGACAATTGGAAAGGCCTTAGAAAATAGAAAGAGCTTTTGATGATAAACGGAATGATGCACGAACACATCTCTCAGTTCATGAGCAAGCACAGGCTTCCTAGAGGGTTGCGTTTGTTTGTTGTCCGCAATGATGGGCTATTGGTGTGGGATGGAAAGCCAGATAATCAATCGCAAGCGCTCGCTGCTCTTTGCAGTGGTGTTTGGGAAGCTTCAAAAGCAATGGCAAAGGCTGCCGGTCAGGTTGATGTAAAAGATTTTCGTTTTGTTTTTGATAGCACAGATCACGGTGTTTTGATTTTTCCGGTAGAAGGCGAAGGTCAAGGTTTTCACTTGGCAGCTATTTATGAAGGCTGTGTGAATCCGGCCCTACTAAAACGCCAAGTTCATGGTTTAGGTGGAAAGTTGGCCCAGCATGTGCGCCAGCTTCCAAAGCAGACGCGAGTTTTTAATCAACCCCAGCGCGAGGGTTATTTATTCAGCGACATCTCAGATGATGAGATGGATCGTTTGTTTGGGATATAAGTTATATGTCGTTTGTAAATTATCATACGAAAGAAATTAACTGCAAAATCGTCTATTACGGTCCAGGACTAGGCGGCAAGACGACTAATATTCAGTGGATTTATCAGAAAACATCAGCTGGCAACAAGGGCCAGATGGTTTCATTAAATACTGAGAATGAAAGAACTCTCTTCTTTGATTTTCTTCCACTTGATCTGGGCGAGATTCGTGGGTTTAAGACTCGCTTTCATCTCTACACAGTTCCTGGTCAAGTTTTCTACGAAGCTAGTCGCAAACTCATCCTTCGCGGAGTTGATGGTTTAGTTTTTGTAGCTGATTCTCAAGTTGAGCGCATGGAGGCCAACATGGAAAGCCTCGAAAGCTTAGAGAAAAATCTAGCAGCCCAAGGCTATGAGGCAGGACGAGTACCAACAGTCATGCAGTGGAATAAAAGAGATTTACCAAATATTGTCCCGACGATGGATTTATCTAGCAAATTAAATCCACGTCGCTTACCAGAATTTGAAGCTGTGGCCTTTCAGGGAGAAGGCGTTTTCGAAACTTTAAAAACTATTAGTAAAATGGTTCTGCTCAATATTAAGGGCGGACTTGAATAACAAAGGAGTGGCCCAATGGCACCCGTGAAAGAAAAAGCGTTGTCTAAGAAACAAATTGATCAGCTTAAAAAGAAGCTTTTGGATGAAAAGCAAAGTCTTCTTTTTAGCGGAACACTCAGTGCAGAAGACTTAGGTCTTAACACCACTGAAGATGTAAATGATGAGATTGATGCCGCAGTTGCAGACTACGAAGGCTCTCACCTTTTACGTTTCCGTAATCGTGAAGTTTTTTATGCAAAGAAAATTGATAAATCACTTAAGAAAATTGAAGCCGGTGAGTACGGTGAATGCGATGAATGCGGCGGAATGATTAAATTCGAACGCCTTCTTGCGCGCCCGACGGCAGAAATGTGTATTCAATGCAAAGAAGAAGCCGAGCGCGAGGAATCTTCAAATATTTATGGACGTCAGTCAAAGTCGATGGGGAAAACTCTCGATTTTTCTGCAGGAGCAGCGGCTAGATAATGAGTATTAAACTTGCAGTTATTGGTGGAAGTGGAATCTATAAATTAGATTCAATAAAACAAACGGGGAGTCACGATGTGGACACCCCGTTTGGTAAGCCCAGTGCTCCAGTCATGGAAATGGAAGTAGAGGGATCGAAATTTCTTTTTCTTCCAAGGCACGGCATTGGTCATCATATAACTCCTTCGGAAGTGAATTACCGCGCCAATATCTACGCCCTAAAGGCTTTGGGAGTAGATACTATCGTGAGTATTTCAGCCGTTGGATCTCTTCAAGAACAATACGCTCCACGCGATTTTGTTCTTCCTGATCAGTTTATTGATTGGACGAAGGGATTACGTAAAAGAACTTTTTTTGACGAAGGAATGGTTGGCCATGTTTCAGCAGCTTATCCCGTCGAAAAAAATCTTCAGGCAAGGATTCACCAGGCTTGCTTAGCCTCTGGGGTAAAAACTCATGTGGGTGGAAGCTATGTCTGTATTGAGGGACCGCAATTTTCATCTCGTGCTGAATCACAGATCTATCGCTCTTTTGGTGCTTCAATTATTGGCATGACCAACGTTCCGGAATCTTATCTTGCAAAAGAAGCAGGTATGGCCTACGCCACTGTAGCGATGGTGACAGATTACGATTGCTGGAAAGATGAGCATTGCGAGGTTTCAGAGATCATGGCGATCATGAAAGATAATTATGTCAGCGCTCAAAAGCTGGTCGTTCACTTAATTCCATCTTTGGTGAAAGAGCCGATTACATTTGTTCCAGAAAATAAGTATGCAGTGATTACTGACCCAGCAAAATTAACATCACGTCATAAAGAAATTCTTGGAGTCGTTCTTAAGTGAGTGACACCTATCTCCCCCACGTTTCTGTCCTTTTAGAAGAGTGCCTTCATGCACTTTCCGTAGGGGCAGAAGGGGTAGGTAAACCACTTTTTGCTGACCTCACCTTTGGTGGTGGAGGTCATAGCTCAGAAATTTTACGTCGTAATCCGACTGCTCGCTTGATCGCATTTGACCGAGATCCCGACGCAATCAAGAACGGACAAAAGCTCTTGGAGCAGAACGGCTGGGCCGATCGCGCTAAGTTAGTGCATGCTAACTTTGATCAATTAGCTGATTGGTTTAAAACAAATCAACCAGGTTTATTTAATGGTGTGTTGGCTGATCTTGGTGTTTCTTCTCACCAATTTGATGCTGGTGAGCGCGGATTTTCTTTTCGCTCAGATGCTCCGCTTGATATGCGAATGGATACTTCAGACGATTCAATTGAGACTGCGGCCGATCTTGTAAACTCGCTCCCAGAGGAAGATTTGGCTAATTTGATTTTTAAATATGGTGAAGAAAGATTGTCTCGCAGAATTGCCGCTCGCATATGTGAAAAAAGAAAAGAGAGGCCCTATAGGACCACGGGTGAATTAGAAGAAGCCTGTTTTCTTTCTTATCCTCCTCAGCAAAGACATCGTGGTGCCCATCCGGCCACACGCACATTTCAGGCTCTGCGAATTGCAGTAAACGACGAACTCGGATCTTTAGAAAGAATGCTCGCTGGTCTTCCAGAATTATTAGCTGAAGGTGGAACAGCTGCCATCATCAGCTTCCATTCCTTGGAAGATCGAATCGTAAAACATACCTATAAAGAAATAGTGGCGAAGTCAGAGAACCGCGTTACAATATTGACTAAGAAGCCAATTGTTCCAAGCGCGCGCGAAGTGGATTCGAACCCTAGGGCAAGGAGTGCCAAGCTAAGGGTCATGCGGCGAACAGAACACCATGGAGGGTATGATGGCTCTGAGGAACAAGAAGACTAGCGTTAGTTGGAAAGACAATAAAGTCATTCAGACTTTGTTCCACCCTCGTATTTTACCTTTTACATTAACGTTCTCTTGTATGGCCGTCTTGTTCGTGACTATCAGGATGAAGTCAATCGAACAGGCCTATCAGCTAGACGGTTTGGAAAATACTATGAATAAGGTATTGGTCCAAAACAAGGAACTAAAAGCGCAAAGGGCACGGATGCTCTCAGTGCAACGTCTTCGCGAATATGCGGAGAAGTTCAATCTGAAAGAGCCGGGCCCTGAGCAGATAATCCTCATTCCCTAAGCACATGGATGTGCTTAGTATAGGGGGCCTGTGAAGACTCGGATTCAAATAACGTTTTTTATTTTCGTAATTCTTTTTACGCTTGTTGGAGCTAAGGCTTTTTATATCCAACTTGTCCAAAAAGACCGATTGCTGGCGTATGCTCGCAGTCAGTTTATGCGTGAGACGCGGGAATTTCCTAATCGTGGGAATATTGTCGATCGACACGGTACTCCCCTCGCAATTAATGTGCAGACTTGGAATTTGTATACTTTTCCGAGAAAGAAGGGCCTGGATTATGTAAAGCAGATCAAGGGTCTATCTCTCGTTGTTCCGGAACTCACTTACAATAGTCTTTGGAGCAAAGTAAAAAATCGTCAAAAGTATACGTGGCTCGCGCGTCGTATTCGCTTAACTGATGATCAAGTTCAAAAAATCAAAAAACTTAGCGCCATACATCTTGAAGAGCACAGTACGCGTGTATATCCCAATCATGAGCTTTCAGCACAAATCTTAGGTTTCACTGGTATCGACAACACCGGCATGGCAGGTATTGAGCGGGCGATGAATTCTGATTTAAAGGGTGAGGCTCAATTGGTTCGTTATCATCGCGATGCTAAGGGCCGTCCTATTAAATATGAAAATATTGAAACGCGAGCTCGTCCCGCTAAGGACATCGCCCTTTCAATTGATAAAGAGCTACAAGGTGCTCTAGAGAGCTATCTAAAAGAAGCAGTTGTTCATCACAAAGCATTTCGTGGTGGAGCTGGTGTTATGGATGCAGAAACGGGAGAGATTTTGGCGATGGCCAACTATCCAACGTTTGATCCCAACAGCGCAACAAAGTATCCAGTAGAAAATAGAAAGTTGGCTTTTGTGACTGATCCTTTTGAACCGGGATCTATTTTTAAAACTCTTACAGTTGCGGCTGCCCTTGAGCACAAGACGGCATTACCGGAAAAGAAATATTTTTGTGAGTATGGAAAATTAAGAGTACAAAACCATTACATCACAGAAGCGGAGTCTGATAAAAAGTTTGAATGGCTTACCGTCGCCGACATTTTGAAATATAGCTCAAACGTTGGCACCACAAAAATGGCATTTGATCTAACTTATCCACGTCTTAAAAAATCATTGGATAAATTTGGAATTGGGCAAAAAACTGGCATTCAAGTTACGGGTGAGTCAAAAGGCATAATGACTAAGGCCGACAAAGTAAAACCTCTAACTTTATCTAATATAAGTTTCGGTCATGGAGTTGCTACAACTGCCATTCAGATGCTGAGAACATATGCGGCTATCGCCAATGGGGGATATCTTGTTCAGCCGACACTTATTAAATCGAACGAATCTCAGCTTAAGCCAAAAAATAGAATTCTTACCAAGAGAACAGCTGAGCAAGTGACAGGCATGCTTGTGAATGCTGTTGAAAATGGTACGGGAACCGCAGCAAAGATTCCGCACTATGCAATTGCAGGTAAGACTGGAACGGCTCAGCGTGTTTCAGAGCGCGGCGGATACGAAGGCTATATATCAAGCTTCGCCGGCTATCCAGTGAATGTATCTCGTCCATTTGTTGTCTTGGTCTACATTGATAATCCAAAAGCCAATGGTTATTACGGTAACGTAGCCGCAGCGCCAGTATTTAGAAAAATCACGCAACATCTTTTATATAAGACAAAAGACTTTTCTAAGTTCGCTCAATATAATTCAGAATCGAACGCAAAAAATCTTGATACCGTAAATACCTCACAGGCATCACGACGCTATATTGGAGCGGGAAGAATGCCAAATTTCATAGGAATGGATAAAGCCTCAGCTTTAAGAATGGCTGAATCACTAGATTTGCAAATTGAATTGACTGGATTTGGAGTTGTGTCACGACAACATCCAGTTGCGGGTGAGACACTAAGCTCTGCCAACGAATTGAGATTGCACTTCAGCCCACCCACTTATGAAGAGTGAAGAATTAATCGCTAAGATACAACCCTTCATTCAAAGTGGTAGTGCCACAAATCTCACATCAATTAAGATATTAGAATGGAGGCTTGAGAAATCGAGTCCTGAAACAGCAGTGGCTTATCAGCTAAATGAGGATCAGGCTTCCAGTCAGAAGTTGTCGGATCGCCTCAAAACCTACAGACCAGCAATTTTAATCCTTAGTCGTGAGCCATTATTTGATACCGGCGTGCCTACAATTGTTATTAAACAAGGAGCTTGGTCTCAGTGTTTATTTGAACTTTGCCAATTTTATTTTCCCTATCCAGGCCAGCTTAAGATGCTGGCAATAACCGGAACAAATGGAAAAACCACTACGGCCGATCTTACATTGCAACTTGGTGAGCAGGCAGGCCTACAAGGTTTCTCGATTGGAACGCTGGGGATTCGTAAAAATGGTAAAACGCTAGAAGAGTTTGGATTAACAACACCCGGACAAATTCAACTGCATCAACTTATTCATAAGTATGGAGTGGGTTCAGATTTTGTAGTTATGGAAGCTAGTTCACATGCTCTTCAGCAAGAGCGAGTTTTTGGCCTAGAGTTTGTTTCCGCAGCATGGACAAGCTTTACTCAAGATCACCTTGATTATCACAACTCAATGGATGAATATTTTCAGGCCAAGTGTTTAATTGTCAGAAGTATTGCGAGTAGTGGTGCTCTTTTTATTCCAGAAGGTCAGTTAGAATTAAGAGAGAAGTTAAAAAATATAAAATTGTTACAAACCACAAAACCCCTAACAGTTTTAGAAAAACAGCAGTTGTCCTTATTTTTTAAAACAAAATTTAATGAAGAGAATTTACTCTGTGCGCTTTCTCTTGTTGAGTCTTTGGGTATATCCAGGGGAAATTTAAATTTAGCCGCACTAAATCCTCCACCGGGGAGATTTTATATTCGAGAGTGGAGTGGAAAGACGGCCGTAGTAGATTTTGCTCATACTCCCGACGCACTAGAGAATATAATGAAAGCCATTAGAGAAACATTTCCTTCTAAAGAATTAGTTGTCTTGTTTGGCTGTGGTGGTGACCGTGATAGAAAGAAAAGACCACTGATGGGCCGAGCTGTCGAAAAATGGGCCAGCAAAATAATCCTAACAAGTGACAATCCGCGCACAGAAGATCCTGTTCAAATCATGCAGGATATCATGACCGGAATAGCTGATAAGAGTAAGGTTACTCAAGAGGTTGATAGGCCTATAGCTGTACGTGAGGCACTTGAATCTTTAAAAATAAATCAAGTCCTACTGCTGGCAGGAAAAGGACATGAGGATTATATCCTAAAAGGCATCACAAAAATGCCTTACAGCGATATTGATGAACTTGATAAATTTGTAATTAAGCAGCAAGGAATAGGTCATGATTGATACTCGTCTAATCACTCAATGCGAAAGCGTAATGGCTATTACTGGTAGTCTAACTGAAACTCTTCTAGGGTTTTGCAGCGATACTCGACACTACATACACCCTTCGATGTTCATGGCTTTTCCTGGTTCCAAACATAATCCACTAGAATACGTAAAACCTTTATTAGAGAAGGGTTGTCCCGTTGTCATTTATCAAAAGAATCCAACCAATGAAGAAATTATTCGCGAATTGAAAGAACAGTTTGCTGATCGAGTCTATGTTGGTGTGAGAGATGCAGTAAGTTTTACTCAAGAGTTGGGCAGCCTTCATGTGCGCAACTGGCGAGATCGTGGTGGTAAGATTTTTGCCATATCAGGATCCAATGGCAAAACGACCCACAAAGAGATGTTGGCCTTCTTACTGAAAAGTGTGATGCCAAATGAAGTGGTGGCAACAGAAAAAAATAATAACAACCACCTGGGTGTTCCTCTGACGGTTCTGCAAATCAAACCAGAAACGAAGGTTTGTGTTTTAGAGCTGGGTAGCAATCATCCGGGAGAGATTAAACTTCTTTGTGATTTGGCTAAGCCCAATTGCGGTCTTGTTACAAATATTGGCGCAACTCATTTGGAATTTTTCGGAACTGAAAGTGCGGTATTTGAAGAAGAAGGATATCTCTATCATGCGGTTGGAGAAGGACTCTTTTTTCAAAATATCGACGATCCATTTCTTGCCACTTTCCCTCGCAAATTGGGCACCATTACTTTCTCGACAAATAAGTCCGCAGATTTAATTTATAAGGTGAATGTTGGTAGCGTGCAAATCTCGGGAAAACTTGGCGATCAAACGCTAACCAATGAGGCGCTGACAGGCGCTCATAATCTTACAAATATGGCGACATCATGGGCCATCGCGACGACGCTCTTTCCAGAAAAACGCGCTGAGTTGGCTTTGGCTGCATCGAAATTTAAGCCGACACCCAATCGTTCTGAGTGGAAAGAATTCCGAGGCAAAAAAATATATCTGGACGCCTATAACGCCAATCCGTCTTCCATGAAAGTTGCGCTAACTGGGTTTTTTGATTGGTTGACCGCTCAAAAAATTTCAGAAAGTTCTGCTGTTGTGGTTTTAGGAGATATGAATGAGTTAGGAGATACAGCACCACAATATCATCGCGAAGTAGGTGAATTCTTAAAGCAATGGAAGGGTGCGCAGATTATATTTATTGGGCGCTATGCCGCACACTACATTGAAGGTTTAGGTGCTGGTGCGAGCTACACAGAGGCAAAACAATTTAAGGGAAGTGAGTGGGATCGAATGACCCAGGGCAGAACACACGTCTTAATCAAGGGCAGTCGCTCTTTACAATTAGAGTCTCTTCTCGCTATAACTTAAGGTTACCCTCATTCAAGGCGTAACTATGCTTTTTCACTGGCTTTACCCATTAAGTCAGAACTACCATATTTTGAATTTATTTCGTTATATTACGGTTCGCTCCTTCATCGCATTTTTGATCGGAATTATTGTCTCTGTGATTTGGGGCAAGCGTTTTATTGCGCTTATGAAATTGCGCCAATTCGGTCAAAGTATTCGCGAGGATGGACCTGAATCACATAAAAAGAAAAAAGGCACACCAACTTTCGGTGGAGTTTTCATTATTGGATCGACCCTTGTTGCTTGTGCGATCACGGGAAATTTTCTTAGCGTTCCTTTCTGCATCACTCTATTTGTCATGCTTAGTTACTTTGCTCTGGGTTGGTTAGACGATTATTTAAAAGTACTTTTGAAAAACTCTAAAGGTGTTTCCGCTCGTCAAAAACTCCTCTGGCAGTTTGTCACTGCGGGCTTGGCTTCTTTTGCCATGGTGAAATGGAATGTGACTGATACTCAGTTTTACTTACCATTTTTAAAAGATGCAGTGATTGATTTGGGTTGGTGGTATGTGCCATTTGCTTCTCTTGTAATCGTCGGTACAAGTAATGCGGTTAATTTAACTGATGGGCTTGACGGTCTAGCAATTGGCCCTGTGATTATATCTGCTTCAACTCTTGGAGTGCTGGGATATGTAGCAGGCCACAGTGAGCTTGCTCAATATCTTCTTATTCCCTACATCCCAGATGTCGGAGAGGTATTAGTATTAGCAGGTGCACTCGTTGGCGCGGGAGCAGGCTTTCTTTGGTATAACTCATACCCTGCAGAAATTTTTATGGGTGATGTGGGCTCTCTTTCTCTTGGTGGAGTGCTTGGTACGATGGCCGTTTTAACAAAAAACGAAATACTTTTTGTTATAATCGGCGGAATTTTTGTTATTGAAGCGATCTCAGTTATTTTGCAAGTCGCTTCATACAAAACAACGAAAAAAAGAATTTTTAAGATGGCACCAATTCACCATCATTTTGAATTGTCGGGCTGGCCAGAGACTAAGGTTATTGTTCGTTTTTGGATCATTAGTCTTGTTCTGGCAATTCTAGCTTTAGCATCACTCAAACTACGTTGATTCGGAGAAAGATATGGAAAAGTACAAAGGTAAAAAAGTTCTGATTGTTGGTTTGGGCAAAACTGGTTTTGCGCTCATTAATCTCTTTAATCAACTTGGTGCTGAAATTAAAGTCACCGATATAAAGCCCATTTTTGATTTGAACAAACAAGTCAAACGTCTAAAAAAGATAAATCCTAATCCAACGATGACGTTAGGTGAGCACCGTGAAGAAGATTTCACTGATGCTGATATCGTGGTGTACTCATCTTCCGTAGATCCAAATATGCCTCAATTGAAGGCGGCTCGCGAACAAGGCAAAGAAGTTTTCAGTGACTTTGCATTTGCATATGCCAATTGCAAAAAGCCAGTCGTTGCAGTTTGTGGTAGCTATGGGCGTACCACAATTGCCCACATGATTGGATACACTTTGCGTGTTGATAAAAAGAACGTCTTTGTTGGTGGAACTAGCGAAGAACCTTTTATCAATTATCTGATGATGCCCAATCGTGACGAAGTTGATTATGTTGTTGTGGAAGTTTCTCCCCTACAATTGCAAACTGTTTCTGGCTTTAAGCCGATTCTCGCTGTTTATCCAAACCTCGAAGAGAAGGCAGTACCTGGTCGTTTCAAGGGACCAGGTGAATTCTTGGATACAGCGCTCAAGGTTGCTCGCGAATTAGATTCAGAAAGTTACCTTGTTGTGAACTTTGATAAGTTAGCCGGTAATAGCATTCTGAGAAACTGCCAAGCTCAGACCTTCTGGTATTCTCGTAAGAGCTTTGTCAGCATGGGCGTTATCAACGAGATCCAGGGTTCTCACTTCCATGATAAGCGTATTCATTCAAACATCCACTACCACTCTGAGTTCAAAGTTACTCAAATGCGAATTGTGGGTCAGAATAGCCGTGAAAACATTCTTTCTGCCATCACAGCTTGTAAGGCGTTAAAGTGCAGTGATGAATCAATCCAATATTGCATTGAAAATTTCCCCGGCATTCCTCATCGCCTTGAATTCGTTGTCGAAAAGAATGGTGTGAAGTTTTACAACGATTCTAAAAGTGAAACGATGGATGAACTTAAGACAAGTCTTGAGGCATTTAAGGAACCAGTCATCCTCATTGCAGGTGGTAAAGAAATCGAAGGTTTCCCCTTTGATAAATATTTCGGCGTGATGAATGAAAAGGCTCGTATTCTAGTTTTGGTTGGAGAATGCAAAGAAAGCATGAACCGCGTGCTTGGCGAAGCCACTCAAACTTTCCTTGTTGGTTCATTTGATGAATCCGTACTCTTGGCCTATCAAAAGAGCCGTACGGGCGACACTATTCTTCTTTGCCCGGGGAATGATGGCACTGACGTCTTCCGTGACTTCGAAGAAAAGGGCAACTACTACAAAAAGCTTATCTTCCAATTGTAAGCCGCATCAATCGAGCGTAAAATGGAAGCATCTGGAAATAAGGATGCTTCCATGGAAAACGATAGCAGACTAGAAAAGACAGGTACACTTTTTCTTCTCGTAACAGTCATGATCATCTTTTTTGGTGTCGTGATGCTGTTCTCTTCCAGCTACATGTATGCTCGTGAGCAGTTTGGTTCTCCTGCTCACTTTCTGGTGAAGCAAGTCATCTTTGTAGCGCTGGGCTTTTTAGCGGCCTGGATCTTAGCAAAAACAAAAATCTCTTTTTGGTATAAGCACGCCTACAAAGTAAATGGAGCTTTTGTTGCTCTTCTAACGATGACACAAGTTCCCGGCATCGGTGTTGCAATGAAGGGCTCACAGCGTTGGTTAAATTTAGGATTCATGAATTTACAGCCAGGAGAATTCGTAAAGTATTCTCTTATTTTGGTCGCCATTAAATATTTTGAAAACTTTCAGCAGTATAATCCTAAGCAAAGAGCGATAAATTCTCTAGGTATTGCAATCCCGTTGTTGGTTTTTTTAAAACAACCAGACTTTGGAACATTTGCGATTTCAGCAATGATTGTTACCTTTATTGCATTCTTGAGTCACTTTCCCAGAAAGTGGTTCTGGAGTGCCGCTATCTCAGGATTTATAGGTGCGGTAGTCTTGTTGTTTGCAGCTCCATATCGAGTGAAAAGAATTTTGGTTTTCCTTGATCCTTGGAAAGATCCAAAAAATTCAGGCTTTCAAATAATCCAGAGTTTTTTGGCTTTTGCGAATGGCGGGATCACTGGTCAAGGCCTTGGTAATTCGAATGAGAAGCTATTCTATTTACCTGAAGCCTATAACGACTTTATTTTTAGTGTTGTTGGTGAGGAGTTAGGTTTTGCAGGAGTAATTGCGGGAATCCTATTATTTCTAACTTTCATATTCCTGGGATTTAGATTAGCTCTTGCTCTCAAATCTCGTTTGTCTGGAATGATGGTTTGCTCAATTGTCTTTTGTATTGGCTTTCAAGCATTTTTAAATATGGGTGTCGTTCTTGGAATTCTTCCAACGAAGGGTTTGAACCTACCTTTTATTAGCTACGGTGGTTCAAGTATGGTTGCCAATCTGGCTGCCCTTGGACTGATTTTTTCTGCGATGAGATGGAATGGTAAAGAATCAAAAGCACCTATCACAAAAGCTAGAACGGCACGTGCATGAAAAATCATGTCTTTCTAGTAGCAGGTGGTACAGGCGGCCACATAAATGCAGCCATTGCTCTTGGTGAACGTCTAGAAAAAAAGAACTTCTCAGTAAGTTATTTAACAGGTCAACGCCCTTTAGATTACAAATTGTTCAAGGGTTTAAATGTCGATCATCTGGCGAGTTGGCCCCTAAGAACAAAAAATCCAATTAAGTTAATTAGTGCACTTTTTAGAAACTCACTTGTATTTTTGAGCATATATAAGCGGTTTAAAGTAGAGAGACCACAGTTCGTTGTGGGCGCAGGAGGATATGTTTGTGGGCCAACTTTATTAGCAGCAAAGATTCAAAAAATTCCCGTTTTTATCATCGAACAGAATGCAGTGCTAGGTTTAACTAATCGTATGTTAGCGCGAATGAGTGATTTGATATTTACACACTTTAAAGAGACAAAAAATTTACCACCGTCTCTTTCTTCGCGAGTTCGTATTGTGGGAAACCCAACCAGGTCTTCAATCGCATTTCAAAAAGCACGAATACCAGACGATATACTTCGAATTTTAGTCTTTGGTGGCTCACTTGGGGCAACCCAAATTAATGAGCTTATTCAGCGCCTTGCTAAAGATGATAGTCCGAAGCGCTTTGAGATTATTCATCAAACGGGAAAAGATGATAATCCAACTTTAGTGACTGGTAAAAATGTGTCTTATCAGGCCTTCAAGTATCTCGACAGTATACAAGACCAATATGCATGGTGCGATGTAGTAGTTGCTCGCGCAGGTGCCAGTACGGTAGCCGAACTACGCATCGTTAAAAAGCCCTGTTTCCTTATTCCATTTCCCCAAGCGACGGATAACCACCAATGGTGGAACGCAACCCAATACCGCGACGAGGTCGATTATCATGTTGAGGTTGTCGACTCAAGAGCCTCACAGGATGAGTTATACAAGAGTTTAAAAGGCTTTCTATTAAGTGCTTCAAACGGAACGCTGCGCACTTCACAATCTCTCTCTATAACCGTAGATTCAGGTGATAAAGCGCTAGAGGAGATTTTTCGATATGTTGGGACTATCCAAGAAAATTAAGATTCATTTTGTGGGGATAGGTGGGATTGGCATGAGCGGTATTGCCGAAGTGCTGCTGTCGCTGGGCTATCCTGTAAGTGGGTCTGATATTGCCTCGGGCCCTGCTATTGAAAATCTTCGTGAGCATGGGGCAGTGATTTCAATTGGACATAAAGAAGAGAATTTAGCTGATGCAGGATTGGTCGTTTATTCATCTGCAATTGATAATGAGAATCCCGAGATTAAACTCGCTAAAAGAGAAAGAATTCCGCTTGTTCGTAGAGCTGAAATGCTTTCTGAGCTAATGCGCTTAAAATATGGTATTGCCATCGCGGGTTCACATGGAAAAACAACAACAACAAGCATGGTTGCAACAATTTTCCATGATGCTGGTAAAGATCCAACTCACATCATTGGTGGGGTAGTTAGTAACCTTGGTGGACATGCACGCAAAGGTGATGGTGAAGTTTTAATCGCTGAAGCTGATGAAAGCGATGGCTCTTTTTTACACCTCAATCCAATTATGGCGGTCATTACAAATATCGACAATGACCATTTGGATTATCATAAGACTGAAGAAAATATTCGCAAAGCATTTACTGATTTTGTTAATCGCCTTCCTTTCTATGGTCGAGTCGCTCTCAATGCTCACGATCAAGGTACAAAAAAAATTATGGAGAATCTTAAAAGACCATATGTTCTTTTTGGGGTCGCTCATAATCTTGATGAAAAAGTGAGTTTGGATTATTCCGCCGATAAAATAGCCTATCTGCCTGGTCACACGGAGTTTGATTTATACTCTAAGGGATCACGAGTTGGGAGAATAACGACTCAAGTTTCTGGTGAGCACAATGTTATGAATGCTTTGGCGGCGATTGCAATCAGTCATGAGTCTGGATTAAGTTTTCCCCAAATCATTCAGGGTTTAGCTAAGTTTCAGGGTGTCGGCAGAAGACTTGAAAGAGTTTGGCAAAAAGGTCAATTTGAAGTGATTGATGACTATGGTCATCATCCAACTGAAATTCGTGCAACACTTGCGACTTTACGTAATGTTTATAAGAAACATATTTGTGTTGTGTTTGAGCCGCACCGCTATTCAAGAACACAGCAACTTTGGAAAGACTTTGTAGAATGTTTTAGTGATGCAAATGAAGTTTTTGTTGGCCCAATCTATGCTGCCAGTGAATCAGCAATCCCTGGTATTACTGCGGAAAAATTGGTTTCAGCAATTAAAGAAAAAACAGCAAATACTCACTATCTTTCAAACCTAGATCTAATGAGTGGTTTAATACGTGAACGACAGAGTAAAGATATGGTTTTCTTAACTCTCGGCGCTGGATCAATCAGTAAAAAAGTTAAGCTTATCGTTAAGGAACTATGAGTTTAAAAGCCTCATTGGAAAAAATTTCAGACATAGAGATGTTTTGGGATAGCGATCTCACGAACTACTCTACTTTCAGACTTCGATCTCATGGTGACCTGATCGTTGTAAAAAGCGAAGAGGCTCTATCTGCCATAGTAAAAGTTCTTAATGAAAATAATCGCTCATGGCGAATGATAGGATGGGGCGCCAACCAAGTTCTTCTTCCCAAGGAAACAGATCTTCTGATTCAGCTTAATTTTAAATGGGATGCGACTCAGTTTGAAGTAGCGAGATCGAGCTACCACTTACCTGCTTCCCTCGGATTAAATCATTTAACTTCGCACGCTACAAAATTTGGCCTCAAAGGTTGGGAATCGCTCACCGGTATCCCTGCCAGTTTGGGTGGAGCCATTTACATGAATGCTGGTACGGCCCTTGGAGAAATTGGCGCCCTTGTTAGAAAAGTTCGACTGATGAATAGAAAGGGTGAAATTCGAGAAATCGAAATGAATGAATCTTCCTTTAGCTATCGAAAAAATCATTTTGTTAATCCTGGCGATATTATTATATCGGCAACTTTAGTTCATCTTGGAATTGATCAAGCAATTCCTGCGAAGATTAAGAGCTATCTGGAATACCGGAGAAATTCACAGCCTTTGGCGACGAAAAATTGCGGCTGTGTTTTTAAAAATTATAGTCGAACTCGCCAGGCTGGCAGATTATTAGATCTCACTGGACTCAAAGGCCTGGCCGTAGGGGCACTTCGTGTCAGCCATCGCCATGCTAACTTTATGGAAAATATTGGCGGTGCCAGTTCTGAGGATTTTCATTCTCTAACTGAGCTCGTGAATTTACAAATGCGTCTTCATTGGGGCGTAGAGTTTGAATTGGAAGTGAAAGCGGTGTAACCTTTTAGGCATGAAGACAATACTTTTTGCCTCAGTCTTGATTTCACTCTCTACCCTTGCTTCTGTTCCGCAGCAGTTTACGCAGAACAATTTAAAATACAGAACAAGTTTTGGTGAATGTCCGAACAAGAGCTCGGGTGAATTGGCGATTCTAATTATGCGTGAGTTTGAAAAGACTCAGTCTCTAATGGCAGTGAAAGAAAAGATTTTGTCAGAGAAGTGGGATGAGAAGTATTTTCTCTCGCGCTATAGCATCAATTACAATCCGATCTCGCAAACAGTGAAGATGGACTTTGATTGTCCAGAGCCTCTGGTGCGCGTACAAGTTTATCGTGATAACGGCAAAGAACACTACTCAGCTGTAATGGTAAGTACTGGAAAGCTCTTCGATCCTTCCTATGAAATGATTATGAAGGCTGAGAAGCGCCTCAATTCCGACCTTCCTAGTCTGGCAATTCCCGTGAAGGATCTTGAGACTGATATCCATATAAGTTTTACTCGCTTTGCGACCAAGTTGGATCCAAATCTCCGACATAAAATCTCCGAAATTATCATTAGCGATAACAAAGAGTTGAGTGTGATCTTTGCGTTAGGTGGCCGTACAACAAGCGTTTTCCTTGGAACTGACCTCTGGGAGACTAAGTTGGAGAAGCTAGAAAAAATCATCTCTTACG
>JBKHVI010000049.1:4556-18339 GCA_046570105.1 Bacteriovoracia bacterium | reverse complement strand
CTTCCAAACGAACGCGAGCCGTACTCTGGCCATAGATAAAGGGAATACCCAAATAGCGCGCATGATAAGTGCCCTGCCACATGCGCTCAGATTCTTCTTCTTGGACGGCAGACGCCGTCTGCAATTCATCGAGACGTCCCTTGAAAAGCGCCAAGACGGCAGCGTAGGCCTCTGGGTTATGCATATCCACCAAGTAAGAGCGCTCATGATCAAAATATTTTAAAAGTGCCGCTTCCCAACTGGCGACGATGGGACCAATTGTCGTTCCCACTTTTTTCCAATTATCCATGCGGATACGCAAGCGCATGTACTGATCAGACACTTTATCCAGTGAGAGAAACCAGCGTGACTGTTTGGTGGCCTGAGCTTGTGCCAGTGAAACACCATAAAAGGCCGCACCGACTGAAAATGTAATGCCACCATACACTTGGTAATCTCGCCCCTCACCCACTGACCATTCATCCCAATCAGTGCGCTCATGAGGTAATGAGTACCATCCACGGGTGGGCTTTTTGAAAGCGCGTGTTTCAAAGCTTGCGCCTTTGTATGGCACCAGCGCGACTGATAAACCTAAAGTATCCGACAGCAACTTAACAGCGCTTCCCACTCCTGCTCCACCTTCGACTCGGTGACGCTTCACTTGTAGACGTACAAGATCACTGGGTGCTTCCACCCAATCTTCGTTCATGCCATAGACTGCGGGAATAAATTCGTAGCGCTGCCACTCCCAAGCGCCATGGAATTGCAGTGGAAAAGAAGTGGCAGCATCGGCAGAAAATTTAAATGAAACACGGCCGGTGAGATCAAAGCGCACGGGCACGCTGATGGGTGCACCTAGTGTCGATGTGAGATCATAAGGCGTGTTAGTCGTGAGTGGTTGAGCGAAGGCAACAGCGTGAAGCCCCAGCAACAAAACTAAAAGCCATTTCATAGGAGAACGAATCTACCCCAAGGCCTGATACGTTCCTAGGGAGCGGGTAAAAAGGTATCGCTTTGTTAGAACCTTAAATCAGTCAGTTAGGCCCCTGGTGGGCCTTCAGATTGAGAGCAATATTGGGCCAGATTGAGAATTTGAATCTCAATGATCCTACCCTCTGCATCTTCCGAAAATAAGTGACCATCTTTAAGGTATGATTTGGCCTCAACTCCGGCGACTAGTTTGACTGATAAAAGGTCATGACGGGCATCAAAATAAACCTGTGGATAGGTCATGAGTTCACCTTAAAATTAATCATAACAGTTAATATAATCCACTCATCGCGAAAACCTGAAAGCATAACAATCGCAATCATATTATCACTGCGTGAGTCGAAACGATTCGCCAAAATATATTTCTCACCCTGCATGATGATGACTTCGTTTTGTCGGATGATTTGTGCGATCTCGTATTCGCTTACATTGCGCTCGAGCATCCGCTGATAAGCATGTCGTGTAAAAACCCATTTCTCAATCGAAAAAAGCATAGAACCTCCCTTGGGGAGGTGATCTATGCAAACTGACAGAAACTTATTTTATACTTAAATACTAAGAATAACTAAGACTACTAAACCTGCGTTAGAAGTTTTTAACCGCTCTTTGGAAATTTTTTCCAATCACTAATCTTAACCCGCAACTTTAAGGCATCAAGGCACCATTGTTGATATCTAAGCTTTGGCCGGTAATCGAGGTTTGCACCCCACCGACGAGGAAATAAACCAACTCGGCGATCTCTTCAGGTCGACTCATTTTTTGCAAGGGAACCATGCTCATTTGTTCTCGCGTGGTATCGGCCATCGACTTACCCATCGCCTCTGAAATTCCCTTGAGTCCCTGTTGGGCCATGTCGGTATCCACCCATCCCGGACAAATGGCATTGACGAGAATTTTTTCACTGGCAAGCTCGGCCGCAAGAGAGCGCATGAGCCCCAAGACTCCCGCTTTAGAAGCGCAATAGGCGCTGTAACGAGGCACACCAAGACGCGCGAGAATGGATGAAGTGAAAACAATGTTTTTAAAAGCTGATTTATTGGCACGCAGGAGCGGAAGAAACTCTTGGGTGACTTGATAAGGGCCGGTGAGATTGGTGGCAAGAATATCGTCCCAACGATCATCCTTGCCGTAATTATTTTCACCACCAACACCGGCGTTCATAACCAGCGCACTGAGGGTGAGACCACTCTGGGTGATTTGTTTTTTTGCTGCTTGAATACTTTTGTTGTCTGTCACATCCATCGAGACACATAGAGCATTTGTTTTGAGAGCACTTTGGGTTTTCTCAAGATTAGTGAGATTTCTGCCGGCCAAAATAAGCGTGGTCTCCGGTAATTTTTGAGAAAGTGTGAGCGCCATGGCGCGACCGATTCCAGTGCCAGCACCGGTGATAAGAATAGCAGTTTTCATATTGTAACCTTTAAGTGATTGAGAACGTCGGCATCAATTCGGCCGTTATTTTGGAATTAAATGAGGGAAAGACTTTAAAGACAATAATTTTTTTGATCTTTTGCATATCATTGCCATTGAGCGGACGATTATGCTTCAAAAGCTGCAGTATTTTTTCTGCCAGCCCAATATATTGACCAAATGGACTTAGCGTTTCTGTTTTAAACTTATAGGGGAACGAGATTCCGATGACACGCATATGATGCTGTCTCACTGCATTGAGGGCATCGTTGGTAAAAACACCAATAGGAGCTAGGATTTCAACTGAACGTTGCGGATGAAGGAAATATTTTTCTAAATCTTGTGTCGCAATATCTGCTTCATTTTCATCTTTCAGATGTGGCAATAAATCAAATAGACCGACATCATGAAAAAAGCTCGCTAGAAACAGAGTCTTGAGATCACGATCAGTTTTATAACCCGATTTGGTAGCGAGCAAATGACTGATGAAAGCGACCGTGGTGGCATGTTTTACGCGCTCTTCATCAGCGAGAAATCTTTCTAGAACGGCGACTTGTTTGAAGAATGGATTGCTCTTGGTGCTGGTGAGAAATTGATTAAAGCGCATGATCGCCGCCATATCATTTTTAATGGCAAATAGATCTCTAATCGCCGTTAAGAGCGAAAACTCGCGGGCCTCTTGCAAAATGATGGGTGAATAGACGGGCGCTTTACTCACGTTCAACCTTAAACAAGGCCCACCGAAGTGGGCCCAAAAGAATTATTAAAGGAGCGAGCGCAGTTTAGCGCGCGAGACTTCTGGGTGCATTGGATTCACATCGTGCTGTTGTGATTTGCGACCAGGTGTCGGTGTGTAAACGTTATCAATAAAGAGCTGCTTCAATTCTAGTCCAGAGAAGAATTCCAAATTGTTAATGAAGTGCTCAGTACTCACCAGCGTGTATTTATAGGCCTGGAAATAGCCACGAAGGAAAGGCTTCAATCCGCCTTTGTCTTGCATAAGAAAATCTAAATAGCCCAAGAAGTTGCGGCCATATTCATAGGCCTGAGAGTTGGTGTTACGAGCGTAGTCACCACGGCCAGCGAGATTGGCGGGAGCGCCTGGGACGCTTGAGCGGAAATAACCGTTGTCACGCCAGCTGGCAATAGCTTCATCAATCCATCCAGAGTTGCCATTAATCGGCATCACACCTTTTGCAAAATACGAATGAAGCATTTCGTGATCAAGAGCTGCGAATGACGTCATTGTCGCTCCAGCATGCTCCATACCTCCAAAACCTGCTCCATAAGCAATCGAGACATCATGGGGCCATGGACCGTAATCATTTTCTAATTCAACAAACACGCGCTTCATCTCTTCAGCGTATTTATTCACGCTCCAAGGAAAGAAAGTGTAAACCGTCGCGGGAATGTCGCGGCCATCGATTGACTTCATGGTGAAGTACTTAGTGCGACGAGCACCCTTTCTCATGGTGTGAAAATAAGGAGCAGAAACGGTGTACCAAGCTGGGTATTCAATTCGCCATTGGTTGTCGCCAGTCTTTGTGACTGTGCCATTCGCGTGGATCACTTGATTATGAAATTTGCGCCCTTTGAATTGAATATCCATGCTACGTGAATGCTGATCGAATTCAAGGTTCACTGGAAGGTATTGTTCCCAGAACATGCGTGACTTTAAATCACGAATCCAAAAAGCAGCGCTGACATTTCTAAACAATGAGAAGCGGACATTTTCTTTAATTCGATTCACCACAGTGAGTGTGTACTCCCCTGGCGGAAGAACTTTTTGAACGACACGCACTCTGGAAGCATTATCAGGCAATGAAGTGAGACGTTGTTCTACCTCTTCTCCGTCAATCTGAACTGAGCTAGGTACAGGTACCAAATCAAAGATCGGCATACCTTCATTTTTTTGAATGAACTTAATGGTAGTTGTTGCTATCGCTCGGCGCTTGAAGCCATCAAAGACAATGTCATGATGGGCATCAGTCATATCAATAAAGACCGCCCGACCAGTATCCGTATTAAAGTCTGGTGGTGCCAGGTGCATGTTGGCCCAAGAATGAGCGGCGAACATGAGCATCGCGAGTAAGAATATTTGTTTCATTTAATTTCCCCTTGCTGAACTCTCTCACAGGCATGAGAGAGAAGCCATTTAAAGACACTATGTTTTACTGATGGAAAAGATTTTTCTGGATGAATCTGAAGACCGATAGCAGGACGCGAAAGAGATTCAATCGCTTCAGTTAATTGACCCTGCGAAATTGCGGTCACCTTGAGATCACGATGTTTACTCTCTTGAAAAAACTTAAGCGAGGGATTCTGATGGTGGATCTTTAGGCCACTGGCTTCTCCCTTAGGAAACATCTCGGCGACAATACTATTTTTATCCGTCACCTGAATGGTATCAAAACTATAATTACGATTCTCAATTCCTAACTCGGCCTTGAGGTCTTGGACTAGCGGCACCCCTTGTGCCACCGCCATCATCTGCATGCCACGACAAATGCCCAAAGCAGGCAGTGTTTTAAATTTCTCATCTCTGAAATATTTTTGAAAAACTTGATACTCAAACGGATCACGCTCTTTACCCTCATCGCTCGCTTTATAAAATTTGCGATGATCTTCAATCTGTTGCTTCATCGCTGGAGTGAGGTTGTGAGTGGTGAATAGCCCTGGATGAATATCTGCTCCACCTGGAACAATTAAAGCGTCAATTTGTGCGAGCTCTTTTTCCCATTGCTCAGTTCGAAGATCCTTGAACTCCACTTCATAGTTCATCTCGCGCGCGGAATTTTTCACGCGAAATCGGGTGATCCAATCGAGTTGATAAGTGTAGCCGATGATGAGGGGGCGATTGGACTGACAGGTTGAGGCAAACGTAGTGAAACTAAGACACAGTCCCACGAGCAGTGCCCATCCTTGGGCCAGCACAAAATTTTCTCCGTCCTTGGAGTTCATGTGAAAATGTTAAGTCTCATTGGCGTTTCATGCCAGTGAGAAAGTCTCACAGTCAGTTTTTGTGAATACTGCGACGCGTTAATCAATGGAAAGTGCGACTATCCCTTGGCCCAAACTGGTTCCCCAACTAAACTCCTCAAGTCCAACTCCAATATAGACCTTCTCACCCATAACCAGAGGAGCGTTATAGAAGAGTATTTTCCCGACTCGGGCAAGTCCCTGATCAGTCATCAGAGTGTCCCCCATTCTTAAGAGTGCACGAGGCTGATCCTCTAAAATCCATAGGCCATAATCACCGGCGTGGGTGGTAGCGCGAACAACCACGCGGCCATCACTGGTCAATGCCGGTTGCCAAAAATCAAGTGAGCGAAAATGCTCCGAAAGAGAGCGAGTGTGAAACTTATCTCTCTCACCTATTAAGGCGACATCACCCTCTTCTGTGCGAGCAATCGCTAGCCAGCGATTACCATTCACAATACTGAAATTCGAAAAGCCCAAGAATTTTGAAGAAGGATCACTGTCACGATCTTGGGCCACCACCACCGGATTAAAATCTGGTGCCAGTGCCAATGAAATTATATCAGGTTGTGATTCATCCCATTCACCCTCAAGGCCCAAACGCTGTTTTTGCAGAATGAGTTCTGGCGAATGCCCTGGAGAAAAATAATAACTCACTCCCCTGTCTGCTGCTTTCTTCCACACACCTTTATGCCAACTCCACTGCAGGACAAGTCCATCAATAGAAGTCGTGCGCATTTTGAGTTGCTCAACTCCGATGCTTACGAGATCGTGAATAAATTGAATCTCGAACGGGATTTTGTGAGCGACCACCTGAAGACCTAATTGCCAAAGATGGGCGCTGCCTCCCTCATTGAACTCGACAATAAATATATCTTCGCCACTCGAAGTAGGATCACTTAAAAGATTCCCGCTCTCGCTTTGCAAGAGTCGTTTAGGTGTTTTATCCATCAGCCACAATTCACTAGAGACATCTTCCCCGTCCAGGCAGGTGTACTTCACCAAAAGCACACCTTGATGCGTGCTCATTTTGTTATTGGAAATAAAGCACAAGGGTCTCGCTGGAAAACCATCTACATCGCTGGCCCTGAGAATCAACTCGCGTTTGGCCCAAAGAGGTAGTGAGAGAGCTAGAAGAGAGAGGTAAAGCATGAATTTCATAGGTCTAGCCTAGGCCGATTAAGAGGCGATCGCCAACCAAGTGTTTTGCTCAAGAATTGCCGCTTTATACCGATAAGTTATTGTGGAAAAACTTCGTGATTTCATGGCCCTTTATGCTGGTCTCCTCAAAGGCCTGAACCTGGTTCAGCAAAAGACTTGGCATGAGCGAGAGCTCAAAAGTGAATTTCCGGAACTAGAAATGGTTTGGCGTCCACTCTTAGAAGCACGTCACGAAACTTGTGAAGTCGGCCCTGAAAAAAAACGGGCCCTCGAAATTCTTATGGGTATGTTGAATAGCTGGGATAATCCAGTTGAAGCCGGACTTTTAAAACGTCGCTTAAAAAAAATTGCCCAATATTTTAAAGAAGCTGAAAAGAAAGAATGTGACGCTCAATCGCTCGCCTTCTTTTTGGAAGATTTTCCTCTCTTACAAGTCACCGACCTACCCACTATCACTCACAAAGAAAAAAAAGTTCACACTCTCAATTCCTCTGAAGCAAGTCTTCACTTGCAACTTGAACTTAACCAACTTTTTCCTGACCACAAACTCAAAATCACGCTCTCACACGCCACCCTTGCTCGCGCCTCAACAAGCAAAAAAGGCATTCGTTTACGCGAGGACGCAAGCTTTACTCACGAAGAGCTCTCCATGTTGACTGTGCATGAGGCCTGGGTGCATTTAGGTTCAAATTTGGCCGGCGCCTCTCAAAAAGAATTACCATGGCTCGCCCATTGGCACCCAGGCGTCACCGGTTTTCAAGAAGGCCTCGCTCTCATTGCCGAAATTGCGACTAATCATTGGAACGAGTGGCGTGAGGCCCAAGTCATTCTTCGTCATGAGGCCGCACTCATGGCCTTGAAGGGATCAAGCGCTAGACAAGTGTGGAGTTTCTTGTGTGACCACGGACTCCCCTCGACAGCAGCTCTTGAGATGACTTTGAGAGTCTATCGTGGCTGCCCTCTCTCAGGAGGAATGACCTTCGGAAAAGAATTTCAATATCTCTTGGGCCTTCATCAGTGGCTCGCGCGCAGAGATGAACTAAGTGTTGCGGATATGCGAGTGGCCTTAAGTGGTAAAATGGATTTTCTCGAATGGGAAATCTTACGTAATGGAGCGATTGGGGAAAAACTCATTCTCCCTTCGCCACCAGAGAAACTTTTGAATTGGATGACATCAGATCCGATTATCGAGCTTGCCCGCACGCTGCGTTTTAGAAAAGTGGCTTAGTCTTTATTTCTGACTCGCTCAGCGAGACCTTCAAACGCATTTCTCATCTGTAACTTAAGCTCATCCGACAATAACATTTTTTCCATCGCTTGATTCATACAATAGAGCCACTGATCACGCTCTAAAGGGCCGATAGCAAAGGGAAAGTGGCGCATCCGTAAACGAGGATGACCGTATTTTTCTTCAAACAACGGAGGTCCACCTAACCAACCCGAGAGAAAATCAAAAAGTTTGGCCTTCGCTTGTGAAAGATCACTGCCGTGTAGTGCACGACATTCATGCGCCTTGGGGTCAGTATCCATCACGAGATAAAAATGATCGACTAATTGTTGCAAGCCATTCGCAGCACCGAGCTGCTCGTAAGGTGTTTTAGGCTTTTTTTTCAGAAAATCGAACATAAAGATCCTGGGATGATTTTTCTCACACGTGATTTTTCTCAAATTTTCTTTGATAATACCAATAAGCTTTTAGGAAGTTTATCAAAGGATGAAAAATGAAAACTGTCACGTATTTGTTGTTGAGTGCATTCCTCGTTACAGGCTGTGCCAGCATGAAAAAAGACTGCTGCGATAGCAAAGAGTCTTGCGATAAAAAATCAGCTTGCTGCAAAAGCCCTGATTGCAAAGACGGAGCATGCGCTAAGAAGAAAGGCTAATCGAGTACTTTGACCCGTGGAAAATCAAGTTGCAGCTTATTGAGCAAAAGCTTGAGTTCCACGGGACCTTTCGTTTCAAGAGTAAACAGTACATTCGCTCCCGTAATCCCCGTCCCTTCTGAATCACGATCGTGTACCACCTGTAACACATTTGCTCCGGTCTCTTTAATAATTCCCGTCAATGCGTGAAGTGTTCCAGGGCGATCCGCAATCGGCACAGCAATTCGCACCTTTCGCTTCCCTTCAATCAGTCCACGATCAATGATGCGCTCAAGTAGATTCACATCAATATTGCCACCGCATACTACCAGCACGATTTTTTTATCTTTAAAACGTTTCGGATTTTTTTGATGAAGAGCGCTTAGTAGTGCCAATGGAAGTGCGCCCGCCCCCTCGGCAATAACTCGCGCTCTCTCAATGAGACGCAATACTGCCAAAGCTGTTTGCTCATCATCAATGGCATGGGCCTCATCCACTACTTTTTCTAAAATACCAAACATATCCGGATGAGCAATCTTGACACGAATTCCGTCAGCAAAAGTTTCAGCGCGATCAGTTTGCATCACGCGGCCTTTATTCAATGAATCCACCATGGCGCGACAGCCACTTGCTTGGCCGGCAATAACTTTTACTTTTGGTCTGAGTCCTTTGATGACAGTGCCCATTCCGGCCACAAGTCCACCGCCTCCGATAGAGCTAAAAATATAATCAGCATCCGGGAGTTGCTCCATAATTTCAAAACCGACAGTACTTTGTCCTGCCATCACCAATTCATCTTTGTAAGGATGAACAAAAGTCATGGGCTTTTTTTTCATCATGCTTTCTGCAAACTTAAAGCCATCCTCAATGGAATTACCATGAAGAATGACGGTGGCCCCGAGTGCTTCCGTATTACGAATTTTAGTTAAGGGCGAGCCTTCCGGCATGATGATGGTGGCCTTCACTTTAAAACGTCGGGCCGCCCAGGCGACACCTTGAGCGTGATTGCCGGCACTAACAGCGAGGACACCACGTTTTTTTTCAGCGGCCGTCAGTTGAGAAATTTTATATGTGGCCCCACGCATTTTAAATGAACCAATGGGCAGCATATTTTCTAGCTTAAGCCAGACTTCACAGCCAAATTGTCCTGACAACCATTCGTTGTACACCAACGGTGTGGGATTAATAATCGGTTGCAAAACTTTGTAGGCCTTGCGGCAATCAGCGAGAGTTAGTTTCATAGTCTACTATGTTATCAAAGGAGTGATTTTACGCCGAGAAAAATGAGAATGAGACTTCCCGCGATTTCGAGATACTTCTCTGGGAGATGTTTCATGCGCTGGCTGGCAATGGCACCCAACCAAGTCATGACAAAGGCAACTATTCCGATCAGGCTTATCGTTAGGTAGGCAGACTGGCGACCGGTGAGCGCAATTCCGGCGGCAAACGCATCAATGCTGGTAGCAAGCGCCAATAATAAATAGGCCTGATGTGATTGGGGTACACTCACTTGATCAGTCTCATGCCATGCATCCCAAAAAAGTTTTGCACCTAGGATAATGAACACAACTCCCGCACCTTTCTCGGCCCATTGAGAGACAAAACTCACATACTGAGTCAAAGCAAAACCAAGTAAACTCATGAGTGCCTGGAAGCCGCCAAACCACAGTGCCAACACTAGTCCTGGTCGATGAGATTTATCGGGGTGGGCCAAACCTACTGCAAAGGCGACCGCCATCGCGTCCACACCAAGTGCAAAACTTAATAATAAACTCTCACTCAAATACATGAAGTTGCTCCCCAAAACGGCCCAGTTTGTTTATGCTAATCAAGAACTCTCATTGTTTCCATGGAATCAAGCTATGGCACCCTTTCGTCAATTTGTTGCACTCACTATTCTCATGACCTACGTCGTAATCTTGGCCGGTGCTGTGGTGCGTGGCACAGGTTCAGGACTAGGATGTCCAGATTGGCCACAGTGTTTTGGACAATGGATTCCCCCCGTCGACATTGCTGAGCTGCCAGATAATTACAAAGAACTTTATCATGTGGCCGGAAAAACTATTGCTGATTTTGATCCATTCAAAACATGGGTCGAATATCTCAATCGATTACTCGGTGCCATTCTAGGTCTGATGGTGTTGATTGTTTTCGTTAAATCCTTCAAACAAACAGAAAAAGAATCTAATCTTCCCTGGTTCTGCGGTGGACTGCTCCTTTTAATCATTTTACAAGGTGGCGTGGGCGCACTCGTTGTTTCAACTCACCTCAAACCTTTCGTCATTACTCTCCACATGGTTCTCGCCTTAGTGTTGTTGTTTGGTCTGCAGTATTTGCACAAATACTGCTTAGATTTAGAAAATTTTGGTCTCAATTTTCATGCGGACAAGGCCAATCTGCGATTCACAAAAGTGCTTATTCTCCTAGGGGCCATTCAAGTGGCATTGGGAACGCAAGTTCGTGAAGTCGTTGATCATCTACTACGTGATACCGAAGCCGCCACACGACTAACGGTTATGGAGGAAATGACTTTATCTTTTTATATCCACCGCTCTTTTTCAGCGGTCTTCTTTGGAGTGCTGGTCTGGTCGATGGTGAGACTCTATAAACAAGATGTTTCAGGCTCAGGTTTTAAGCGCTCTATTTTCTTACTCGTATTGGTGATGCTGAATATCGCGAGTGGGATTGGGCTGAATTATTTTGGCTTCCCCGCCAGCTTGCAGCCCCCCCACCTATTCGTGGGAGTGCTGCTGATGGGTGTATTGTTTAAGCAATACTTAGAACAAAAAGGGACTTTGATCTCTTAATTACAAACTTTCTTCAAAGTTGTTGTGAGCTGAAGATCAACATCCGGCCAAGTCACGCCTTCATGCTTCTCAAAGCAGGCCTTGGTAATCTGGGCCAAATGTTTTTGCATGGTGAACTTCAATACATCGATCTTGCTCGTAAGTTTCAATTCATTGGTCTTTTTATCTATCACGTAAGCAAACTCAACATTTTGTTTCACGTTATTCATTCTAAGTTCAACTTGTGCTTTTCCATCTTTCGCCGACAGTACTTTGCCAGTAATACTCACGGCCTTTCCTGCTAGCTTAAAAAAGTTAGTGATGATTTTTGCATCGCGGGCCTTATCGCCTGAGTTTACAGAGCGCGTATCAACATTAAAACTTGCGCCGGTTAAAAGCGTTTCAACACTGCTGCCGCTAGTACCTGGAGCGATCGTAAACTTATCGAATTTGGCGGCCACACCCACTTTTTTAGGTGTTTTAAAGGCCGTCCAAGAAAGTTGTCCCGACTCATAGGTCAAGTTACAAGTTTGGGCAAAAGCACCAAACGAGATTAAAAAGGCCATAATTGCTAATTTCATATGCACTCCTTTGAAGAACTGAGACGATTTTGGGCCTAAAAGCATGCTATTGCAATCAATCAAACTTGATCTTTAAATAGAAATATTCTACAAATTCTACATAATTAATGTCACTTGGAGGACACATGGGTCAGGGACGCAAGAAAAGCACGCTTAAAATGAACCGCCGTAAGGCCCAAGCTAAGAAGAAAGGCAAAATCAAAGCTAAGATAACTGCCGGAAAAGCTGCTAAGAAAAAAGCTTAATATCTTAAGGCCCAAGAGGTTTTCCTTTTGGGCCTTTGTATTTTTACATTTCGATTTCAACTTTCTCTAATTGTTTTCCTTTCCAATCTATCGGCCACTCTACTCTCTCTTGACGACAATCCGCCCATTCCTGCCAAGGATTTTTTCCATTCGCTTGATCATAGCGTGTATTGAGACCTGGTAATGAGAGCCAGACTTCTGGAATATCATTCATTAAAACGACTAGGCGTTCACTCGCTCCTGAAAAATGATCAAAGACTTTGCGCTCATCGTTCCATTTAACTGAGCCTGGATCGACAGAATGTTTATCACCTCGAGTGGGAATTTCACGAGTAAACACCCAGTCTTTGCGACCAGAAAGATGGGTGAATGGATTCAAGTGAACATCACGCCAAACTTTTCCTTTCAAATCTCCCCAAGCATCTTTGAAAGCGGCTTGAGTTGTGGCCAGCCACTCTTGATTTTTCTCTGATCCCAAACGCCAAAAGCCGATTTCATGAACCATCAGTTTTTCCATCGTAATATCCAAAGTCCGACGGTATACAGGGCACACACGACAATCAAGACTTGCCATCATATTCCAAGACTTCAGTTCTTCCAGCCAAGCTTTCTGATCATTATCAAGAGTGATCGCAGAAATAGCTTCAACTAAAAGTGGCACAAGGTAAGGAGCATCGGAAGACTGATCGTCACATTGAATTTTGCGAAAACTTTGAAGATCATGAACTTCTTTTTTTAACAGGTCTTCCAAACGTGTCGCTCGAAAGCCTGTGGTATAACCGCGTCCACCGTAAAACGCACTATCACTTGGCCAATGACGATTGTTAGCGGTAGCAATCCAGCCACGTTTAGGATTAAACGTGTGGGGCATTTCATCGGGAGTCAGGAATTCTGGCTTACGGATTTCCGCCAATGTCCCTTGATTAAGTCCAACAGCATGTTTGAATGGTGTGCGAAAAACTTTCCCAACCACTCGGTGACCGATCTTGCCGTTGATATCAGCAAAAACAAAATTCCAAGCCGGAATCCCTACCCCTCTAAGTGCTCGCTCCATCTCTTCACTGGAACGTGACTTCATCATATGACGAAGAGACGCTAGATCTGCGCCAGTAATATGAAAGCCTGACCACTTGAGCACCATGGGACGTGAGTCCGTTGTTTCAAGGGGAAGCACAGGAAATCCTTCTTTCGTGCGCTGAAACGACTTAAAGAAAATTGGAATTTTCAAAAAGCCCCATTTCACCCACACTAGTGGCCGAAAACTCTCTAACTCTGCTGCGTCTTTCTCGTCGATGTGAACAGCGTCAGCAGTATTTATGTAAGCGTTGGTGAGTCCCCAAGAGACACGTCGATTGGTTCCACTCACAATCAAAGGAACGCCCGGTAGTGACGCTCCAATAACATCTATGGTGGGACCTTCAAGATGAATCCAATACCAGAACATAGGAGTTTTCAAATCTAGGTGAGGATCGTTCGCCAGCATCGCCTTTCCACCGCGAGTCAGCTTGGGTGCAACCACCCAATTGTTTGAGCCTGACTCCTCACCAAATACAGTCGGAAAATTTGCCCACATCGGTGGCAAGACCAGCTTGGTTGAAGATGTTTTTTTTGGTGGACTCGTTTTTTGATACTCGCCCTCTTTGAGAATCGTAGTATCCCAAGGTGTGCCATCGGCATCAAATAAAGTCTGAGCTTTTTTACCCCAACGATCTAAACCGCGCGCCTCTTCCCACTCGGTAAAAAAAGTTTTGCGAGTCTGATCAAATGATTGCAGCAGTAAAAGCGCTAAG
>JBKHVI010000049.1:0-4458 GCA_046570105.1 Bacteriovoracia bacterium | reverse complement strand
GGCGACCCGGCGGAAATGATCCATCATCCACGAGCGATCACGGCCATGCAAATAACCAAAACAATAAGAGAAACTCTCTTCACTTTGCGCCCGTACGTGAGTGATGCGCTGAGGATCTTCCCACACTTCACAGCGCTCAGCTGCGAATGAGGAGAAAACAGTTCCACACAAAACTAGGGCCATTAAGCAATGACGCATCATAAGATAATCCTCGTAATTATTGCTTTATTTTACGAGGCACTTTTCTTCACGTCCATGGCAAGATTGAGGCAAATTTTTAAGGATTCCTATGAAGCCCATATTTTCTCTTCCGCTCACTGTATCAAATGAGCATATTGATTCACTTCAACATGTGAACAATGAAGTTTATCTGCGTTGGATCTTGAAGGTGGTCGATGCACATTCTGAATCACTCGGGTATCCCTTGTCTTTTTTCATTCAAAGTGGCGGATGTTTTGTCGTTAGAAAACACGAACTCAATTATTTACTCCCGGCCCACTTGGGAGACGAACTGCTCCTCGAAACTTGGGTGACTTCTCTGAAAGCTGCGCAAAGCACTAGGGCCTATCGCATTAAACGTGTACGCGATGATCGTGTGATTTTTACTGCCGAAACAGTTTGGGTTTACATTGATCTCAAGACTGGCAGACCCATGGAAATTCCCAGTGAGATGCGTGAGAATTATGGACGGTTTTTGCATGAGTAAGTCTTGCTCGATTGCCCTAACGGTTTAAATCACCTATTCTTATTTGGTGATTCATCTACCCGATCTCATTCGTGATTTAGGTTTTATTCTCATGACTGCAGCAGCAGTCACAATCCTTTGTAAATTTTTACGCCAGCCCGTCGTGCTAGGTTATTTGATTGCCGGATTTTTAGTTGGCCCCCATGTTCCTTGGGTTCCAACCATAACAGATATGGAAAGTATTAAAGTGTGGGCGGAAATGGGTGTCATCTTCCTACTTTTTAGTTTAGGCCTGGAGTTCAGTTTTAAAAAACTAGTTAAAGTGGGCGGTCCCTCAACAATTACCGCCATGTTTGAAATTGTCTTTATGTTAGTGGCCGGCTTTTTTACCGGTCAGATTTTGGGCTGGTCACGAATGGATAGCTTATTCCTGGGTGGAATTCTCTCCATCTCTTCGACCACTATTATTGTGCGTGCCTTTGATGAATTAGGTCTTAAGAAAAAAGGTTTCACCAATCTCGTTTTTGGGGTTCTGATTGTTGAAGACTTAGTCGCTATTCTTCTGCTCGTCTTGTTATCTACTGTTGCGGCGACACAAACATTGTCTGGCACGGCGCTGATGACTTCATCGGTGCAACTTGGTTTCTTTTTGATAACTTGGTTCCTGGTGGGAATTTATCTTTTGCCCGGACTCCTCAATCGACTCAAGCCTTGGCTCTCAAACGAAACAACGCTGATTGTTTCCTTGGGACTGTGTCTTATGATGGTTTTGATTGCCACCCACGTGGGATTTTCTCCTGCTCTGGGAGCTTTCGTGATGGGCTCGCTCCTCGCTGAAACACGCGAAGGTCATCGCATCGAAGAATTATTAATTCCTGTTCGTGATCTTTTTGCTGCAATTTTCTTTGTTTCGGTAGGAATGCTACTTGACCCAGCTATCCTGTGGGAGCATGGAGGAGTCATTCTGTTGCTCACCGTAGTGACTATCATTGGTAAATTCTTAAGTTCCGCCACCGGTGCACTTGTCTCTGGGCAAAGTCTAAAAACTTCTATCCAAGCAGGCATGAGCCTCGCTCAAATTGGTGAGTTCTCTTTTATTATTGCGACTCTGGGCATGACTTTAGGTGTGACCAACACAATCCTCTATCCTATAGCTGTCGCCGTTTCTGCGATAACTACTTTTACCACTCCTTACCAAATTAAATACTCTGGTGCTCTCTATCGCTGGGTTGAAAAGAAACTTTCTCCCTCACTTTTGCTGCGACTTGAGCGCTATGAATCGGCCATTCCCCAAAACAGTGCTCACTCTATCCTCTCCGTCGTTTGGCGTGAGTACGGAATGAAAATGCTCTTGAATGGTATTATCGTCGTAGGTATCTCTCTCGTTGCGACTCGCTTTTTGCAACCATTTCTCAATGGCATTATCCATGACGCCTTTTGGACTTCCATTGCCGCCTGTTCTCTCTCATTGTTGGCCTCAGCACCCTTCATGTGGGCGATTATTGTCGGCGCTCCGGGAAATTTGACTGATTACAAAACGGAAGTACTCGAGCAACTTAAAAAACTTCAATTTGGCATTTCAGTCGTGCGCATTCTGGTGGGTGGAGTCCTGACTGGTTTTGTCATGGGACAATTTGCCTCGCTGCAAACGGCATCAGGCATTATGCTCTTAGCACTCTCCACGGTCGGTATCATTTTCTCGCGTTATTCAGAGCCCATCTACCGTGCCATCGAAAACACCTTTCTTACCAATCTCAATGAGAAAGAACGTGAAGAGCTCGCGAAAAAATCCCTTAATCCTGAACTCGCTCCATGGCAGGCGAGTCTTTCTGAGTACACTCTTTCGCCTCACTCACCTCTGGTTGCAAAATCTTTGCAAGAGTCGCAACTCAAAGAAAAATTTGGCGTAACGATCGCGATGATTCAACGAGGAAATCGCAGACTCCTGGCACCGGGCCGCAGTGATCTTTTGCTCCCTCATGATCGAATTTTTCTCATTGGTTCAGAAGACCAACTCTCGGGTGCTCAACAGTTGATCGAGCAAAATAATTTTCTAGAAGATGCACCATTGCCTTCAACTTTCGGATTGGATCATCTCACTCTTAATAGTGGCTCTCCTTATATTGGAAGAACCATCAGAGACTGTGGACTGCGCGATCATGCCATGGGTTTAATTGTGGGTCTTGAGCGCGAAGGCCGCAGACTATTAAGTCCGGATTCGGCCCTGACATTATTAGAGGGTGATCATCTATGGATCGTTGGTGATAAAACGCTTATTGCTGACATCAAAAAAGCGACTCGCCCGTGATACGTCTGTGGACTATCCTCGCTCTATTATTACAAGTTTCGAGTTGGAATTTCAGTGGTGATCACTCCACTCAAATTAGCTCTCCCCATCAAGACTGGATGTTGGAGACTCAGTCAAGAGAAGGCGCCACTCCGCAAATTCCACGCGCTCAGAATGTAGAATTTACGCCAACACTTATCTTTGCTCAGTACCTTATTGCCCATCCCTCCATTGAAGTCATTTCTACTCATACGCTTCCCCAATTTACTCGCACACCGTTTCTCTACACCCAACTTCCCCATTCTTCCCAAGGACCACCTGCCCTTAAAACTTAGTTGTTAACCAATTAACTTTAAGGAGGACTTATGTCTGAAAACGAAGAAAAACCTTCGCAAGCGAAGGCAATAATGATGATTGCTGGGTTTGTGCTAGCTGTTGTGGCGATGATCGTAGCAGATAGTTATCTGAACTAAGAGATTGACCAGCCCCCTCGCGAAGGTTAACACTTCCTAGGGGGCGCCTTTATGTTTTTGCTTAAATTAACCGGCATGGTAGGACACAACTGTGAGCGTCATCTGACCGCCGCTATTCGCTCGCAAGACTCAGTTGCCCGCATCGAGATAAAGCGCGAAGAACAGTGGGTCTATATCGAAAGCAAAATCCCTTTAGAAAAAATTAAGCGTGCCATCAATGATGTGGGCTATACCGTTCTTTCTGTCGAAGAGCGTCCCTAGCGTAAAGCAAACTCACCGATCTCATCCTGGCGCAACGTACTAATTAAAGTTCAAAATTAATGCCAGGATGAATTTACTGCTCTACTAGAAAGCTTATAGCGTCCTCTACATCCTCTCTCTTTCTATCAAATATATGCTTCGTCCTTATCGGTGAGTTTGCTATCAGAGCGTCCCTAGACTTCTCACCTTCGAGCTTCTAGCATTTTCCTATGCGTATCCTGTTATTAATCACGCTCCTCATGAGCTGCCAAAAAGCTTTTGATCCGACAAAAGAAATTTGGATTTATACTTCTATGTATAAAGACACGGTCGCTGATCTCTCCACTGAATTACAAAAAGATTTTCCGGGCATAACCTTCCATTGGTATCAGGCCGGCAGTGAAGAGATTGCTGCCAGAGCGAATGGTGAGATCATGGCGGGAGGGATTCGCGCTGATCTGCTCATCTCATCCGATCGTTTCTGGTATGAAGAATTGGCAGGCGCCAAAATGCTTCACCACTATCGTCCGACTGGTTTTGAGGAAGTCGATGAGAAACTCAAACACAAAGATGGCTTCTACACCGCGGTCGCTCTTCCTATGATGGTGATGACCTACAATAAAGAAGTTGTTTCTCAGCCGCCGAAAACTTTTCGTGAGATGACGGATAAAAAATGGGACAAACAATTTACTACCGGCTCACCTTTGGCCTCAGGCACGAACTTTACAACGATGGCGATGCTACAGAAGCATTACGGTTGGGAGTATTTCACC
>JBKHVI010000048.1:0-19554 GCA_046570105.1 Bacteriovoracia bacterium | reverse complement strand
GAAGCAAACCAATTCTATGGAGAGGGCCATGCTTAGGCCAAATCAGAATTTACACAAGATTTCTTACACCACCATATCAATTGGGCGGTCATGCTTAGTTGTTTTAATAATCTCTTCTTTATTGCCGTATCTCGTCGCAACCTTTCCTTCGCAAACACATAAGAAAGTGTGCTGATCATTGGCGACATGAGTGAAGAGAGTTGTCCCGCGTATCCCCATCGTCGCTTGCGGTGTTTTCACCGTAAAGCGTTCATGGAAAATAGCTTTCGGTTGGATTCTCGAAAGCACCTCACCTTTGACGATTTCTAAAAGCGTATTGTCTTTCTTCTCATTACGACTCAATTTGAATTCAGTATTCGAACCAGCTTGAATTGCGACCTGGTCATCAAATTTGATACGGACGAAAGACTTGTCCTTGGTTGTGATACTACTCCCTGTTGCAATACGATCGCCTTTTTTAAGTGCAGTCGTTCCGCTTAAGGCTTCTCCTTTAACTAGAACCACGGTGGCTATCTCTTGTGCCATAGCAGTTGAACAGATAAAAAAAGCTGAAAGCATGAGAATTTTGGTCATACAACCCCTTTGAATATAGGTTAATGATACACCGATCTCATGTGTGACACCCCCTGTTTTCACAAGGTGTTAAGACCGTGTATAGGTATTATTTTCAATCGTCTTATTGAATTAAGAGAGTTTCTCTAGTTTACCCCTAAACCTCAAAGGGAGATTTTATGAAATTCTTGCTTACTATCGCAGTTCTTATGATGAGCATGTCTGCTATGGCTTTCGATATCCGCACGATGATGAATGAAGAGAAAGTTATCGCTGCCGAAGAAAAAATGGTTGGGAAGGGTTTCGTTTTGGCCAATGTTGTGGACACGCACGCTACTCGTGGTGTTTTTCCTCGTTGCGCTTGCTACGAATACGTTCTGAACTTTTCTAAAGGCGTTATGAATGACCAGGGGACTATGGATCGTGTCATTACTCCGGTTTCTGTTTCAATTACTGGCCATGGCGCAACTAAGAAAGTGACCGTCCGTTTGCCACGTCTTTAAGATTTAAGTTATAGTGGCACCCTATGCTACATAGGGTGCTACAAAACATAATCTGGTTTCTGGTCTGGGCCATTCGTTTGACTCAGAAATTCGAAATTCGCGGTCTCGAGCATCGCGAAAAAGTAAAATCTCTCAATTCCAAAAATGCTTTTGTCTTTGCTGTCTGGCATGAACATGTTTTATCAGTTTTGAGTGCTCACGCATGGACTGTACCGTTTCTGACGCTGGCTTCTCGTAGCAAAGATGGTGACTACGCCGCCTTTGTTTGTAAGAAGTTTGGTTTCATTCCGGTGCGCGGTTCTTCTCGCAAAAAGAACAAAGACAAAGGTGGTAAAGAGGCCATTCAGGAGTACATCGCCAAAATGGGTGAGGGAATCTCTGGTGGCATTACGATTGATGGACCCAAGGGACCTCGGCATGGGTGTAAGCCAGGAATTGTTTTGATTGCTAAGGAAACACAGGCCCCCATACTTCCAGTCATTGCTGAAGCGAAGTCTGTTTGGGAGTTTAATTCTTGGGATCGTTTCAAGGTACCCAAACCGTTTTCAACTATTGTTATCACTTATGGCGAACCCATTATGGTTCCCAAAGACGCAACTCCAGAGCAAGTGACGGAGTACTGTCACTTGGTAGAAGAGCGCTTGGCAGCTCTTCACAATAATTTCAAATTTTAATTAGAACATCTCGTTGGCAGTGATGACGATGGGAGAGTTTTTGGTAATCACAATAGTGTGTTCATATTGAGCAGTTCTATAGCGATCAGAAGTCGCGAGCGTCCATTTATCATCGAGCTCCTCAACCATTTGCGCACCCGTTGAAATGAACGGTTCAATGGTAAAGACTTGGCCTTCATGCATGGTGCGACGATCTTGAGGGTCGTAGTAGCCAGCGATAAATTCAGGGGCCTCGTGAAGGGCGCGGCCTACACCATGACTGCCGATGTTTTCAATGACTGAAAAGCCAGCGCGCTTGGCGTGGGTTTCTATTGTTTGGCCGATGAGATTAAATCGCTGAGCGGGACGGCACTTCTTAATTGATTCTTTCAGGCTCTTCTTGGTCACGTCCATGAGGCTTGCAAGCTTGGCATCATTTCCTTGGAACTGAAAAGAAGCGCCGGTATCAGCAAAAAAACCATTCAACTCACAAGAGACATCAATATTGATCAAATCACCAATTTGAATTTTGCGATCACTGGGAATTCCGTGAGCGACTTGTTCATTTATGCTAATACAAGTGGCACCAGGAAAATTATAAGTGAGTTCTGGGGCCGAGCGAGCGCCGTGTCTTTCTAGATTTTTTCTTCCGATTAAATCAAGTTCAGCCGTCGTCATGCCGGCTTCAGCCGAACGAATCATAAGTTGCAGCGTTTCTGCTACAACTCGTCCGGCTTTTTTAAGCATTTCTAGTTCTTGCTGAGTTTTAATCGTCATTATTTTTCCACGACGGCCGTGAGATTCTGTGGACCTTGCTTGGTAATGAGAATGTCATCTTCCAAACGAATGCCACCAAACTCGCGCCACTTCTCGACTTCACTCCAATTGATGTGATCAGCGAACTTTGTGCGTGTATCTGCATCATCGATGAGTGCTTGTATGAAGTAGAGGCCTGGTTCAACAGTCATGAGGAAGCCATCTTGCATTGGCATATCAACGCGTACGCGCACACCAAAAGCCGTGCGGGCATTTTTAGTGAAGCGTCCGCCTACATCTCGCACACGTAAGCCCACCATATGGCCCACACCATGTGGAAAGAATACGGAGGCTGCGCCTGCTTCCAGGGCCGCTTCAGCTTCAGTTTTGATAATGCCCATCTCTTTGAGACCGTTAGCAAAGACACGTGCCGAAGCTTTGTGAACTTCGTGCCACTCTACGCCTGGCTTACAGAGTGCGATGGATTCTGTTTGAGCTTTAAGGACAAGATCGTAGACCATTTTTTGTTGCGTGGTCATTTTGCCATCGGCTGCGAAAACGCGAGTGATATCGACGCAGTAATCAGAGACGTCAGCACCAGCATCGATTAACACCAAGTCACCTGACTTAACCACACGTTGAGAAGGAGAGGCATGAAGGATTGCTCCATTGGTGCCTGTGCCAACGATTGATCCGTAAGGCATCTTTTCAGCACCGGCCTTAAAGACTTCTGTTTCGTAAGCGATTTGGATTTGGCGCTCAGTTAGACCAGGACGAATAAAATTTTTAATATGTTTGTAACCAGCGTTCGCCATGGCAGCTAGACTTCTAATAAGGGCGACTTCTTCCGCATCTTTAATACGACGAACTTCATTGAAAGCTTCTTGGACATCGGCCAGAACTTCATCACTTTCTGATTTAACCGGATGAGCAAGACCTTTTTGACCGATGCAAAAAGTACGTTTGGCGGAGAACTTTTCTATCCATGCATCGAGCTCTTCAATCGGACGTCCTGGAATAACGGTACCGCCGCCTTCCCAGATTTTCTCATCACGACTGATCGGCTTAACAAAATCAATCCAGCCTTCTTCAAGTGTGAACACGCTGACGCCGAAGGGACGTCGAGAGCCGGTTAGCCAAAGATAATCAGGGTGGGCCAGGAAGTCATAGGTCTGATCGTGGCCACCAGGCTTTTGCAGGGGCTCACCACAGAAGACTAAGACTAAGTCTTTTGGTTGCAAAACACTTGTGAAGCGTTTTGCGGTAAGAGTTTTACGAAGATTCAGGGCCTCATGAGTAAAAATATTCATGAGACCCAGTCTAGCTGATATTGAGTGATTTGGCGACTTACAGACCTAAAGCTTTCATAGTCTGCAGATACTTTGACTCGAGATTAACCTCGGCAGCTAGTTCTGATATCAGACCATCTTCAAAGCGCGTGAGAAGTTCACGGCTGTTTTCGTGAGGTAAGTATTTGTTTTCTACCTCAAATTCATTAATTAAATGCTTACCTGGCGCATCGACACGATAAAACTGGGCGCGATCAAATGAGGCTTCCATCGTCCAAACTTTGTCTTCACCTTTAACTCCTTCTGGAGTTTCAAGTATCGAGCGGGTTGATGCAGCAAAGTTCACTAAATCTTCCGTGGTGTTCTGGCGATCAATATAGACGTGTGAGCGCGTACGAACAGAGCGTCCGATAATCACAGGACGCAACGTTTGGCGTTTCTCAAGAGGCAGCTTGAGCTGACGCAATTTCTGTAGTGGCGCAACAGCGCTATTGGCCTTGAAGGCTAACCATGTCTTAAGGATATTGAGGTTCTCTTGCATGTCGGCATCATTGGAGAGATCGACTACTTCACCTGAAGCAAGTTTCGCTTGAAAGCTTTCATAGATGGATGCGAGGACGTTTTGTAGTTTAATCACATGACCGCGATAGTAAACTTGCATGTAATCAAGCTCTGTTTCATCGATCTCCATGCGGATATCACCGGCCTTAAGCATCTCGCTCTTAAGTTGCATGCCGTATTCAATGGTGCCATTGCCGTAATCACGTTTTCGGATACGCAGACTTAAATTCATTTTAAGAAGATCGAGTTCCTCGGTATCGAGATAAAGATCATAGTATTCATAGACCGAGTGTTTTTTGATGGTCAGTCCATTCAAGACGGCTCCACCATCAACTGTTTGCAGAGTTCTCTCATTAAGTGCCGAGAAGACATATTTGCGTTGCTCTTCAGTCTGGGCGCGGGCCACAGCGATAGAGAGAAGAAGAACTGCAGAAGCTATTAAGTTTTTCATAAAGACCTCCCGTAATTACGAACTCGGCCACGGGTATTACGGAATCCGATAGGGTGTTTGTCAGCATCGATGTCTTTAATTAATCGACCATCTTTAACCACCACTTCACCGTTGTGTTCAAAATTTAAAGTGGTTTCAAATTTAATGGGGTTAGGATCTGTGATATCAAAGCCAGTAAGGATTTGCTCACGACGCGAGGCCAACTTATGGAAATAAATTTTTTGAATATCTTTTGGCCAGCCCGACTTCTCAAGAATCTTCTCTAGAGCCGTTTTATCAATACGAGCAATCTGATGGGCCATCCATTTGAGATCGGCATAAGTGGCATTCTTGTAAGGTGCCATTCTGGAATTCATGACTCCATGAAATGAGATCGCCTTATCAGAGTCACGCTTTACGAGATTCCAACCGAATTGATTGGGTAGTCCAACGCGAAAATCACCTTTATGAAGAGTGAGCTTAACGCCAAGAGAAGTACCGAGGTCACTGAAGGCCCCACGGGTTTCGTATTTATACTTACCTAAATGATTAACTGAAATAAGAGTATTCTCTTCGCGCACGTCCCAGTTATCAATCCACATGTGGGCGAGGAGAGCGCCACGTAATTCACGACGATCAGCATTTCCGATATGATCTGGAACGATTGAGCCCATGCGCTTGACGCGATCTGGGCGACCTTCAATGGCACATTCAATGAAGGTGACATAGGGAAGACCTTTGTAGTTTTTAAGCTCCGGATTATTAGCGATATCCTCATCACTCACGATGCCGGTTTTAGAAACGAAATTACTAATATCGATACTAAAATTTTGGCGAATGCGATTAAGCATATCGTCGGCATTCTTATCGAGGTTCTCCTGGGGGAAAACCACATAGAGGTCATCGCGAGTGCGATAGTAAGGGTGATCAACATCAAAGCCTAGCGCAGCAAAGAGGCGCGATCCGACAACGTCAGTGTGAATTTCGTCGCCCCACTTGAGAGACCATTCGTCTTCATCATTGAGAGAATCAATCGCTTTAATTTTAGGAGCACTGCCATTGTCACTCACAGAATCAAAAACGATGACCATCTTTTCACGTTCATCAATTTTTTTCTTCTTAGCGAGATCACCAAAACGCTTGTGCATTTCTTTGTTGGTATTGAGTTCAAAGAAGGGTGAATTTTTTGGATTCAAAAGAGCGAGTTCATCAACCGTGTATTCGCTCACTGGTTTAGTAAGTTCTAAGTTACCAGCTTCGTTTTTCCCGATGCGATTTTTAAATTTGAGTGTAAAGGGCGTGAGGACAGAATAGAGACCCATCGAGAGTTTACCTCTTAAAGTCATTCCGATTGCGTCCGCTTTACCTTTCTGTAGCAGTGAAGTCTGCAAAAGGCGCAACTCATAGAGCGCACTCATGTCTTCTGTTAATACGGTCGACTCTTGCCATATGAGCATGTCAACGCGCTCACAGAGATGCTTCACGTGGCGCTTAACACCCTTAGATCGCTTAGGGACTGGAAAGCCTTTGTGAGAGATAAAATCATCGTCGGTGAGTTGGCGGCACACTTCGCGGGCCTCAGAAACATTTATCAAGGACTGGTCAGTGACCAAGTTTTGCACATCTGTTGGCGTGGTGTTCATGAGGAGCGTTGACCCCAGGGCGGAGTAACTACTCATAAACATTAAAATAGAGGCGAAAAACGAAGCCGTTTTCATAGTAAATCCCTTGATTATAGGGGACTTACCATCAAGAACGGTGCCATCCAAGACTAGCGGTAAAATGGATAGAGGTCAGTGCAAGAATTCACTACGTCCCAGAGATGGGTATTAGTTTTGTTTTTTCCATTCATCATCAGGCGAAGGGCGCCTTTCATTCCGTGTAGAAGTGCTGCCCGACGCTCTGTCTTTAGGCCATGACTACTCACCGAATGATGAGAACCAATCGTGTGCATCAGGCGATCAGACTCAATCACCGCGCGACCTGAGGGGTGGTGATAGGTGATCAGGACTCCGGCAATGCAATCCGCCTGAAGTTCCTTTCTCTTGGTATTAAGCAAAGGGAGAGGGAGATTAAAAGGCAGCTCTAAGCGGTGCTGGATGATATGGGCATACTCATGGGCGAGGATGGCCTTAATTCCAGATTCCGCTTCGATATTCCATTCGGTCTGCATATCGACCAGCATGTTAAAGCCGAAGTAGATGTTGTCTTTGCCAATGGCAATTGCATTAGCGCCTTTCTTGTCGTGGTACATGCCATAACATAAGGGGTTTTTCTGGGAGAGGGTAGTGATGTCTTTGGCGTTTTTAAAGCCGTTATCAATTTGAGATAGGAAGTCTCCCATAAAACGAGTCATACCGCCGGCATCAATCGTCATATCATCAGTGCCGCGAGTGAAACTCACCGCACCTTGAGTGTAGATGTCATAGTTAAGTGCGATTAGAGCGTTACAGCTTTGGGGATTATAGGGCAGGAGTCCAGCCACGGCAGGAACAGAGAGCCAGAACCCAAAAATTGAAAGAAGAAAACGCATGAGGCAATGCTAACAGCAAACCTGAGCGTCTCATGAGTGTCAGTAAAAATTTCAGGAAAAAAGGCCCCCAGAGTGGGGGCCCCATAAGAGATATTAACCGATCAGCTTCAAAGCGTTCTGACCGTTTGAGTTGGCCTGAGCAAGTACAGAAGTACCAGCGGCGTTCAAGATGGTGTTCTTAGCTTGCATTGCAGTTGCATCAGCATAATCCACATCACGGATACGTGAGTTAGCTTGGCTGATGTTCTCAACGTTGATCTGCAAGTTGTTACTTGTCGAGATCAAGCGGTTTTGAATCGCACCAAGGTAGGCGCGGAAGCCAGATACTTTTTCGATAGCCGTATCAACTGAAGCGAGTGATGTTTGAGAGCCTTCCTTGGTTCCCACTGAGAGTTCTGATACGCCCAACGTGTCCATACGGGCATTCACTGTCGCAGAGTCATAACCAATGCGGTCTTGGAACTCATCATTGTTAACACCGATCTGGAAGTCATACTTCTTACCGTTACCATCCAACAGTTTTTGGCCGTTGAATTCAGTCACTTGTGAAATACGATCAAGTTCCATTTTCAAGTTTTGGTATTCCATATCTGTCATACCGCGCTCTACATCACCCACCGTATCAGAAGAAGTCTGGATGGCGAGTTCGCGCATACGAGTGAGAATAGAAGACACTTCATTCAATCCACCTTCAGCAGTTTGAATCATGGAAATACCATCGTTGGCGTTTCGGTCAGCTTGTTTCATTGAACGAATATTAGCTTTTAGTTTTTCTGAGATCGCGAGGCCGGCAGCATCATCTGCAGCTTTCGTGATTCGTGAACCAGATGAGAGTTTAGAGAGGTTACTCTCACTTTCTCTGTTGTTGACTCCCAAACTCCTTTGAGCGGAGATCGAAGCCACGTTTGTATTAATACGAAAACCCATCTAGTTCCTCCTTGGTTATCACCCTACCTGATCCCTGGTAGACTTTTTCCCAACCGTGAGAAAAACGACGAGCATCCATACTCTGTGTTTTTGTTTTACCTCTTCGAGAGAGGTGCAATCTTTTCGGGGAACAGCGGCAATAATTAACATTTCCGCGATTATTTATTTCTTGATACCTTTCAAAAAAGAAAATTCACTTTTTTTCGATTTTTTCCTCTCAGATTAAGCAGTTTTTTTATTTATCCATAAGGCTTGTCTAAGGCCTCGGCACCCTTGGCGTTACGGGATTACAGGGTATTGGGCTATCGGCTAAAATTATTTAATAAAAAAGAACTCAAGAGTTTACTGATTAGTGCGACGGCCGTAATTCACTCCCAATAGATTCAAAATGAGGGGATAACATGCATAAGCTATGGCTCGCTTTAGTACTGATTTCGACAGTCGCTCAGGCGCAAAACATCACACTGGAAAGTCATAATTACGTCCTAAATGACATCAAAGAATTGGGCATCACTAAAGAAGCCCTCTTCAGTAAGATGGATCGCTCATTTATTAAGCTGGGCGGCTCGATTTGCGCTAACCGTGCTCAGATGTGGACATACGATTTTAAACGTTTCCAAAATGTTGATAGCGCCAAGATGTTTTTGTTCTACACCAAGAAAACTGGCGAAGGCACCACTAAGACTTGGTGGTATCACGTCACTCCAGTAGTGAACGAAGCGGGTAAGATTTGGGCGCTCGATGCAGGCTTTTCGAAAATTAAAGGTCCACTTGATCCTATGGAGTGGCTGTATTTCTTCGCAGGCAGCAAAAACTGTCGCGAAATTCAAGACACCGACACGGAATTGATTGAGTTGATGTTCAAGGGTCGCACTTTCCCTGAGAACACAGTTTATGGGAAATACGATTGCTATTACCGCGTTGTGCCTGCTCCTTACTGGTTCCCTTCAAGCGTTGCCACCAACCTACTTGGAAGAGACTCTCAAGGCCGTCCTGCCCGTCTAGAGCGCACCGAATTCAACAAAGGCGAAGTATATCAATCTTGTGTTGAAGCAGTGACAGGCGCCTTTGGACGCTTCTTTGGCGGTGGTAAGAAGAAGTGCCAAGAGTGGATGAATCAATAGAGTTAGATTTTCGTTAAAAAGCCCCGCTCTGGGGCTTTTTTTTTGACCTCAAAGTCATATGTCGTTATCGTCAAATAACGATGGAAAAGATTTCAACTAAAGAGCAGTGGAAAGTCTGGAGTCATGTAGCAGCTCACAGCTTTGGCGGTCCGGCCGGGCAGATTGCTGTTATTCACAAGATAGTAGTAGAAGACAAAAAGTTGATTTCAGAAGAGCGTTTCTTGCATGCTTTGAATTTCTGCATGCTTTTACCAGGTCCTGAGGCCCAGCAATTGGCCACCTATATGGGTTGGTTGATGAATAAGTGGCGCGGGGGGTTGATTGCCGGTGGACTATTCATCCTGCCAGGCTTTATCTCCATTTTGGCACTCTCTTATCTCTATGTGATTTATAACGACGTTCCTTTTGTGCAGGGACTTTTCTATGGCATGAAGCCTGCGATCATTGCCATTGTGACAGCAGCGCTTAATCGCATCTCAAAAAAATCACTCAAAAGTGCCTTTTACTGGTGCATGGCCACACTGGCTTTTGTGGCGTTATTTTTCTTCAACATCTCTTTTCCCATCGTGGTGGTGCTTTCGGGTCTATTGGGTGTGGTGTATGGCAAATTCATCGCTCATCACGAGCTGGTGACGGATATGCCAAATGTGGCTCGACCTCCCATGGCCGCGACTTTAAAGACGCTTAGTATTTGGTTAATCGTGTGGATCACACCGATTATTTTGACGTTGGTAATTTTTGGTGAAGAATCAACTTTTCACTCTCTCAATATTTTCTTTAGCAAAATGTCGATGGTGACCTTTGGTGGTGCTTATGCGGCCCTGAGTTATGTGGCCCAAAAAGCAGTTGAGGTGTACGGATGGTTGCAGGGCACTGAGATGCTCGATGGATTAGCGATGGCAGAAACAACCCCAGGGCCTTTGATTCAGACAGTACAGTTTGTGGGCTTCATGGGAGCGTTCCGTTTTTCTGATTTAAGTTCGCCTTACCTCTCGGCATTTATCGGTTCAGTGCTCACCACCTGGATGACTTTTGCGCCCTGTTTTCTATGGATATTCACTTTTGCTCCGTACGTTGAGTACATCCGCGGACAAAAGATCTTCTCGGATGCTCTCCAGGCGATTACAGCTTCTGTTGTAGGGGTCATCTTTAATCTCTCAATCTGGTTTGTCCTGAAGGCGCTCTTTACCCAATCAGCTTCAGTCAGATATTTAGCATTTGATTTTGATTATCCCGTGCTCAGTTCGATTGATTATTTTGCGACCGGAATCTGTCTTATCGCACTGATCATGCAGTTCAAATTAAAGCAAAGTCTCTTTGCTATCTTGGGTGTCTGTACCTTGCTTGGAATCGTGGTGCGTTACCTAACTTAAGCAAAAGTGAATTCAGAAAAATTGTCACAAAACTTTCATTCACTCACTTGAAGTTGAGTTAATATTTATTAACAAACTTTTTAAAGAGACATGAGATGAAGTTCATTTTGCTATTGGCATTCGCCCTTGTTGGTTGCGCCACTCCCAAACCCAAAATTACTGTGGGCATTTTAGAAGATCGAGCTTGGTACGGAAAAGACGTCGAAACCACCGAAGACAAACAGTACAAGCTTGACTTGAAATCTTACGCAAATCTTTTAGATGTTCGTGCAACAGGTGATGCCGCTTGGACTTTAAGTCGTAAACCAATTTATGGTGAGAAGAAAGCACGCAAAGCTGAATTTGATCTCGCTATGAAACAATACGATCCTTACGCTAGTATTTTCGTCGCAGACTTATCGTTTATCAATTTCGAGACTGTCGTTGGCAAACATTGTGATAAAATTCGTCGCGCAGTCTCATTCTATTTTCTGACCGATCCAGAAGCCATCACTCAGGCGATAGATCACGGTTTTAATCTGATTAGTTTTTCTAACAATCATGCGCAAGACTGTGATCTTGGTCGAGCCTTCATGAAATCTCCAAAGAAGCATGGGCCACTGATGACCGAGGAGTCTGCACTCACCATAACACCCAATAAAGATTTTATGTGGAATGGAGTGGGTGATAGTGGCAAGAACGTGAGTGTTAAACAGCTGAATATCAAAGGGAAGGACGTTACGATTGCACTTGGTGCAATCTCACTTCTCAATTGGGATATCCCGAATGCCAAAGTTTTTGATTACACCCAAGTCGACGTTGAAGAACAAATTGAGTGGTACTTAAAAGAATTCAGTGATTCTCAAGCGGATCTAAAAATTTTATCGATTCATACCCAAGACGCTTCAGGAGATAAGAAACCTGAGGCGAAAGCATTTTTATTATTAAAGAAAATTGCAGATAAATTTATTCAAGAACATGATGGTGATCTGGTTTTTGGTCATGGTCCTCATGCTTGGGGAGGAGTGAAGTATCTTGAGAAAAAGGATAAGACTCAAGGAGTGATCTTTACTTCAACTGGAAACTTTTTGCATGAAGGGCTAGCTTCAGTCGCCCAAAACTATGTGGCTCGCGCAGTTTATGATTTTGAATCCATGCGCTTAAAACAAATTCAAGTCATTCCATTTCGTAACAATCGAAAAATTCCCAATCCGCCACTGTCAGATGGTACTGAAGTCGATCCCACTAAAATCCCCACCACCTATTACTCAATTAAAGAGTTGAAGAAGAGAGTAGATGAAAAAGTAGCGGAAGGAGTTCCGGCGAATTTTAAATGGAGAGTGGGGAAGTTTACTGATCATGAGAAAAAGCGAAAGGGGCTTTATTTCGCTTCTTTCGAATAAAGAGCCATTTGATTCTCAAGCCATTTTTGATGAATTTCTTTAATGGCTTTTTGAAGCAATTGAAAATCGGGCTTATAAATAAAACGGCAATTTGCACCGGAGCAGATATCGGCTAAATCAAGTTGGCCCGAGAATATGATATATTGCATGTGGTCGTATTTTTTCTTTAACTTCGAAATCCAAGGTTGTCCGCGAGTTTCAGGAAATATTTCATCAGAAACAATTAAATTGATTTCATGTTGTTGCAGAACAAGATCTGCAGCAAATGGATCAGGAGCACTAAAAATTTGAATTTGAGGTGAGTTTAGGACATATCCAATGATTTCGAGGATTTCTTTCTCGTCATCTACTACCAGAATTTTGTATGGTTCGCTCATGGCGGAGATATTATTCCATCGAGAATAAGCTCGTCGCAAGCGAAAAATTATGCCGATCGACTTAGTCAGAACTGAAAATAATTAGTATTGGAGTATCTCTTCCCCTCTTGTGGCTTTGGGAATAAGCTAGCTGCAGTCTGTTCTAAGTCACTAGAATTTATAAAACGAAGAAGGTTTTATGGCATCAAACACAAAATACTGGTTTTTCCCTCCTTACGCTCCAAATAAAATCCTGCACTATACACGTGAGTTCTGCGGCCTCAATCAAAAAGAGATGGCCACTCTTTTAACCAGCACACAGGGCTGGCTCTCAAAGATGGAGCAAGGTGTAGGTGAGGTTAAATTTAATTTAGATCAACTTCAAACCTTGAAAGAGGGACTGGATATTTCAATTGATAATTTTGTCTGTGGGCAAATTCCATTCAAGAAGCTGTTGAAGAGTTTTCAGAACACCAACTTCTTGCCTGCTCGTTACTCGAATAACGCGAATGCTCCGATTCGTGTGGCTTATCCGATTTTGATGAGTTTTGTAGATCAACTAGGTGAAGAGAAAACAATTAAAGTTCTTAAGTCGCTCAACTTAAAGGAATACCACTTTGTAGAGCCCACATTGTTGGTCAATGCAAATTTACTTTGGGATCTTTTTGAGCTGGCAGTCAGAGAGAAAGTTATTACTGAAAAATCGAATGTCCTTGATCGTATGGTCTCTCACGCACTAGATCAGCGAGTTTTTGGCGATTCTCTTAAGAACGTAGCGATTCCAAAGAAGGAAGTCTCGGCCGATTTCTTGGAATTCCTCAAAGTGGTTTATATGCAAGCTGGAGTGGACGAAGCGGTTGAGTGTAATCCTAAGTCACGTTTGGCTAGAATTCGTTTACCGAAAATGAAGAATACTCGTTCAGCGCCTGTGGATTACACCACGCCGTTTGCTTCCTATTTGGCGAAGCTTTATTCAAATCTGAACAAGAATGTAGAAGTCAAACATCAGGTCTTCTTCAAAGAGATATTGGAATATGAGTTTGCATGAAGGGCGCTTGCCTTCGACTAATAATCTTTATTCGCGCTACGAGAAGCTCTGTCAGCTTCTCGATAGAGACGTGCTAGAGATTAATAAAGAGGCTTCCTTCTCAGATTCCGAACTTGATGATTTAAAGACAAACTCGGTTCAGCCGTTAACGATTATGAAGCTGAGTAAGTACTTCAATATTACTGCTTCAGATTTTATTAACGATCGTATCGATTATGACTGGTTGAAAACGCCTGCCTTACAGGAAAAGTACACTTTATCTCGGGGGTCACGCGTTCGCACAAGTTTGCCGCCGCTAAACTACATTCGAAATGTGATTGGCGAAAAAAGTTTTAATCATATCCTTAATAAATTGAAGTTCCCTCGCCAAATTTTGCAGACTCCAGACACCGAAGTGAGTATTGCACTTTTGGTGGATATTCTGACAGAGGCGCATGATTTAGGAATGAGTGATTCAGCATTTTATATGATGGGATATGAGATCATTAAGCTGAATGAGAACAAATCTCTGGTTGAGGGCTACCAAGAACTCGCGACGCCAAGTCAGGTTTTGGAGAAGATTTTCGAAGAGACCATGCAAAAATTTGAAACGAATTTTAATTATAAAATTGAAAGCCTGACTGCTTCAACCATCAATGTAGAAGTCACCGCGAAAGAGATTCGTCAGGAAGAGCTTAAGACACACATCATTGATACCCCATTTGTGAATGCCTACCGCCAAGGGGGTTGTGTTGGGTTTATTCAAGAGTTCTGTGCCGGCTTTACGAGGGCCCGTACACTCTCAAGTGTCCATCAAGGTGACTCCACCGATCGCTTCGAGATTAAATTTGCCAACTAGGCAGCTTCATTCAATTCAGCTTCTCGCGAAATTTCACTTCGATTATTAAATAGTTCTCCAAAGCGTAATTCCATTTCAAACCAAAAAGTGGCACTCACTTGATGAATCATCACGAGCTCATGTGGCTCAGGTACTGTTGGGTGAATGAATTCAGGAAGGGTACCATAAAAACTTCCGATCTCATTAAGGCTACGCTTCAAATTATATTTTGCGTTTGGGGTCGCACAGTATCCAAGTTCATGCATACTAAGATTTGAGGCCTTAAAGGCCAGCCAAATCATCAAGTTGCAGATTTTGAGTCTCTTGATCTTTTCATTAAAGGTTGTGTCTTTGCATAAAAAACTCATGTTGAGAGCAGCAGGAGTGAGTTGATAAAAAGTATTGAGGTCTTGGAGATGAGTTGTGGAATTTCTCAACGACTCATAAAGAGGGACGGGGACACTAAATTCATCACATACTTGTTTAGAGATTGAGCGCATATAGATGATAGGCTGCTGAGTTTCTGAGTCATAAATAATAAAGTGATCTGATATTAAATCATATTTATCTAAACATAAGACTTTATCGAATTGCTCTCTGTAAAGACGCTGTCTTAGTTCAATGACATCCATAAAGACTTTGCGGCAATCTTCGCTGGTAAGCATCTCAATCGGTTTCTTTAGAATAACTAATTTCATGTTTCTCCAAATCAGGTCTAAGTTTTGTTGATGCGATTCCGATCGGAATAACGAAATTTAAAACTTAGAGCAAATTAGGAGTAAGTAATGTCATACAAAAATGCCAAGTATTTCGATAAAGGAAAATTGTCTCAAGAGATTTATCACGAGAGGACTAAACGAAATCATTTTTTTATTGGGGGCTCAGCCGGTCAAGATGAAATTAGAAAACTTAAAATTGGAGTTGCTGGTCTTGGAGGGATGGGTTCCAACATCGCTGAAACGTTGGTGCGGATGGGAGTTGGGCATTTAAGAATTACCGACCCAGACACCGTAGATGTAAGCAATATTCAGCGGCAAGTGATTGCTAATCGCGAATCAGTCGGACAATCAAAAGCCGAAGTTTTACGAAATGAACTACTTAAAATAGCTGACGACTTTGAGTTAGTCACATATCTCACAGGTATTACAGAAGAGACGGTTGAAGAGTTTGTCGAAGGTTGCGATATCATTGTCGATGAGATTGATGTGTATCCACTCAATGCCCATATCATGCTTCATAAAGCTGCCAGAAAAAGAAACATACCTGTTTATAGTGCTTATATTTTAGGAATGGGGATTCGATTCTATAAGTTTGTGGGGAACGATTTTACTTTTGAAGATCTTATTCAATCGATTCCCAAAGATCGCATGACCAATCCTCCGGGCAAAGAAGTGGTTGAAATCTTCTCTACACCTCACTCGAGTTATATGGATCAAACATTCTTAAGTGGCTTTCAAGACGAGATTGATTGCAAAAGAGTTCCCATCTTTGGGCCGGCCGCGCTTGTGGGCCATGCGACAGTCTGCATACGATTGCTGCTTGATGTGTTGCTGACTAAGTCGCCAGAGAAACTTGGTCTTTTGACTCAAATCGAGCCCACACCGGTATTACCGGAATATTTGGCGATAGATCTGGCCGATCTCACTGTTAAAAAGGGAAAGAAAGTTAAGTAGGACTGAGCCAATCTGAAGTCGCGACCTCTAAATGAACGAAGTGACCGCAATCGAGTTGCCTTACTTGCAATTGAGGAAAGATGTGCTTCCATTGAGGCACATCTTCTTCTTCGCAGGCCAGTGGATCGAAAGCTCCGTAAATATAACTAGCTGGAATGGGAATAGCTTCTGCTGAGGCCAGCTGATCAAAAGTGCCTTCCGCAAAGTGGCCCTGGATGATCGCGAGGAAACTATCGAAGTTCATAAGTTTGTCTTGGGACGCAATCTCGAGCCAAAGTTTGAAGGCCTTGGAATCTTTTTTGTGCCAGTAGTTCAGCATAAATCCTTCGACACTACTAATGGCCCCTAAGAGAGTCTGAAAACTTTCCCACGTCTTGCTTTTTCCAAAAGCGAGGCTCGCTTCTTTTAACTCAAGGTTTTTGGGATTTTGTATGAGGAGAAACTGAGCGAGGTTTTCATAGGACGATGAAATCTTGGGCTGTGATCCAAGAATCACCACATGCTCAATTAGATCTTGAACTTCTTGAATGGCGGCCACTGCGAGATGGGCCCCATAACTATTGGCGAACACGGTAATTTTCTTATGTGCTGATCCGTGCATCGTGCGGATTTTATCAACAGCGGCCTGGCGAAGCTTCGATAAAGCCTCTTTATCATCTATCGCGAAGCTGGGTTGATCCCACCATTCAATGGCGAGCTCTGAACCAAAGATAGATTTTTCCACCAGGCAGTTACCGCCTGGGCCGAAGTGCAAAAAAAGCTTTGAAGCAGTAGGAAGTGTCATGTTCGAGACGATAACAAGACTTCTTTAAAAACGACAATCACAGGCTTTAACGCGGACGGCAAGTGTTGGTTATTTCTTAATATCAAAGAACCACTTCTTCTTAGCATAAACCTTCCCGTTCACTTGAACGGAAATCACATGTTCCCCTCGATACCACTTCATTGTAGTAATGGGCTTAAGTGAGTGGGACTTCTTAAATGAGATCTTCTCGCCCGCTTTGATGTGACAGCTTTTGAGTTTATAGACCTTGTGGGCCAGTGATCCATTAGATTTAACAAAGTGGATAAGATAATCCACCACAAGCTTTTGTTCCTTCTTACTTTGCGAAGTAACAAGAAATGAGAATTCAATTTTATCACTCAGCTTGAAGCGCTCTTTATTGAGAGTAAGAGTGCCCACTTTGATTTTAGTTTCTCCGCCCACGCCCATAAGTTTCAAGGCACCCGGATGACCTTTTTTAATAAGGGTGCGCAATGCCTGTCGTTTGATCCACGTCATCTTGTCAGCGTGCTCGGGGGGACAGTTCTTTGTCCAAGAACTGATCGTATCAATCACCACTTTAGGATGATGCTTTGAAATATCATTTAGATGATTGGCGATACTTTTCCTCACATAGAGTGCTTCATCAAATTTTAATATTTCTAAAAGCTCTAAGGTGAGATGAGGATTCTCTACAAAAACGGGAAGACGTAGACCCCATGGAAGAAGCGGGCGTGATCCCTCAGAAACCCAGCGACGGACATGTTCACTTTCATCATGAGCAAACTTTTTAAAATGGCCCAACACCCGTGAGGCATCCTTAATAAAATAAGGACGGATGGCAAACTCCGACGTGAATTTCTGAGTTAACAGATGCATCGCCTTCATTGACTCATCAAAATGCTCCAGCCCGTGCTGGCCGATATACTCTGAAAAAGGCCAGAGAGAGAAACCACTCAGTTTATCTCCCTTCATCACTTGAACGAGAATCGCGACTGACTTTTCATAGTCTGATGGCAAATGAGTTTTAAGTGATCGCGTGATAGCTAAAACACGATCTTTCAGTTCCAAGGGTGCAAACTCTTGCGCCACCTTATTAAATTCTTTTTGATCGAAAGATTTATAAACGGCTGCGATTTCCGCCGCGATGGTTTTTACAACGTCGGAATTGATCCAATTCTTAAAAGCTGAGGGTTTGTCGGTTTTGCTCATATGTATTTATATAGCATGACATAAAACGCCATCCCAATCACTTGCTTTAACTTCCTTGCTATTCGTCTTAGTGATTGGGCAAGTCGGTGGTTGTTCAGACCATTGGAGAGTTGTCTGACAAATGAAGCGACCTTCGGAGAAAACATTAGAATTTTCATGGAGAGAGAATAGCTTGTTAATCCATTTTGTGCTTTCACAAAAGATTGAAATTAATTTCAAAATTCCTGTGGGTTAAACCAGGTCAATCTTTCAAATGAAATACAAGATACAGCACACAGAGGTAATTGAAATAAGCGAGCAGGTGAATATTAAGACATAGTCTTGAGGATCTTTTCGTTTTTTACTAATGAACAATTTCCAGGCCATTATGCCCAGATTTAGCACCAAGATCGCTGACCAAGTTTGTATAGGGTGTTTAACGATTATCATTTCGAATCCAAACATAAAAAAGGCCCGCTTACGCAGGCCTTTATTATTTCTAAAGTGGGGTGGTTGACGGTTTTAAGGCCAACCACCCAATTACATTCTATTTAACTCATCAGAATAGCAATTTGTAGCAAAAAAACATCATTTCATAGTTTTTCGCTCAAACAGTGAAATTACCTCTGCATTCTCCACCTTCGGCACTTTGTAACCAAGCTTGTTTGTCCCACCTTGAACGTCCACACCGGCCTTACGGAGATAAAGATTCGTGGTCTTCAGTTCATTGTGTCCCACGATACTCATCACACGGGCCAGGCTTTCGCCTCGCGCCAGTAGATTGGTTATGAAAGTGGCCCTCAAGTCATGGAACTTCACAGGTGTGATCCCAATTCCCACACAAAAATCTCTAGTCACTCGTGCTTGTTCTCCATGTTCCCATTCTCCGAGTCTAGGAAGAACCAGTTCTGTCTCAGCTTTGCCTTTGTACTCCCTTAAAAAGGAAAGTAGGTCATCGTTGATTGGAACCACACGGCTTCTACGAGTCTTTGTAGCACAGAATCCGTTTTTAGAAGTCCACTGTCTGGTCACTGAAATTGTTTGCGCATCAAAGTCAATGTCCGACCACCTAAGAGCATAAAGTTCGCCTGATCGCATTCCAGTCATGAGGGCCATAAGCCACACAGGATAGAAGCGATGGTTCGCGAGCTTTGCCTCTTGGAGAAATATTTCCACTTCTTTGTTGGTGAGAACCTTCTGCACCACTTCGGAAACCCTGACGTTAATTCCCGTACAAGGATTTCTATCAATCGCACCGTCCTCAACCGCCATCTGGAAAATTCTCTTCACCATCTTCAAAATATTCCTTCTCGTGTACTGAGTCGGAATGCCTGAACACTTGGTGAACATTAGGTCGTAAACATCAGCTTTGGTGATTGTACCAATTTCAGTTTTGTCCCAATGAGGATGAATCCATTTTTTTAGACTGGTCTCGTAGCCCATGATGGTTGAAGGCATGAGGTCATACTTCATGCGCTTCATACATTCATCGAACCATTCACCCCAGCGGTAGGGAACTCGCTCTTCTTTAAGTCGGGCGAGTTCTCTCTTCAATTCAAACTCAATGGCCTCTGCTTTCTTAAGTGTTTCAATCCCGCGGATGCGTTTTTGAAACCTTCTTCC
>JBKHVI010000047.1:0-20273 GCA_046570105.1 Bacteriovoracia bacterium | reverse complement strand
ATTCTGCGCAGCGAGTTTTGAATTTTGCTAAAACTTCTTCATTCAGAGGATGGCGACTTTCGTAATCCACACGACAAATTTGCTGAGAAGCGGTCGTGACACGTTCTTTGTAAGTGGTCATGCGACTGCTATCACGAACCAGTCCCCAAGTTTTGAGTCCGCGCTCTTCTAACAGAGTCTCAAGTAAATTGGCGCGGGTATCTTCTCCGACGACGCCGCCTAAAGTCGAAGCGACAGTTAAACTTTTAAGGTTGTCGGAGACGTTGGCCGCTAAACCAAGCTTGTTCCATTCTTTGGTTACTTCCAAAACAGGCACAGGTGCTTCAGGTGAAATTCTTTTGACGTCACCGTGAGTGTATTTATCAATGCCAATGTCACCTAAGACAAAGACGGAATTCAGGGTTTTAAATTTTCCAAGAATCTCTTGGAAGCGTGTCTCACTAGGTTTCATTTTTCTCCTCGACGCTTTTGCCATTCAAGCACTATGGCTTCGACGATTTGGGGGATGGATTTATTAGTTGTATCAATCTCAACTGCATCAGCCGCTTTTTTAAGCGGAGCAATGGCGCGATTCATATCTTGATGATCACGCTCTTTGATATCAGACAGGACTGTTTGAAAATCGAGCGCTTCTTCTCCGCGAGCCTGTAACTCTTCGAGACGTCTTTGGGCGCGCTCATCGGGAGAAGCAGTGAGATAACACTTCAAGAGTGCATTAGGAAAAATCACCGTGCCAATATCTCTGCCATCTAAAATCGCTGAGCGATCTTTAACGATATCGTGTTGCCACTGTTTGAGAAAATCGCGAATGACGGCATGTTTTGAAACATGCGAAGCCAAGCGCGATACGTGATGTTCACGGATACTATTAGTGAGGTTGAGATTATCGAGTTCCACTAAAACACCGGGTGCCACATCGTAAGCAAAACGATGATCATGGAAAAAAGCCTGAATTTGTTTTACTTGCTCTGAGGTTAGTTTCTCAGCAGAAAAATCAATTCCCAAGTGTTGAAGAGCAAAAGCCACCGAACGAAACATCGCCCCTGTGTCGATGTAAGTAAGCTTCAACTGTTCGGCCACTAATTTGGCGACAGTCGACTTGCCCGAACCTGACGGTCCATCTAAAGCGATCACAGGATCTTTTATTGCCATAAACACCTTTGAGAATCAGGTGCTTATGATAGGCCAGGCCCAGGCCGGGCGGCAATCAGATCGAGCGCAAAAAACTAAAATGAGTGGTTAATTTCAGTGCGTCGAAACTTGTTGGTGAGAGCAACTTAACCAGGAGAGGATTTAATTGGTGCATAACTGATTGGGGTGCTTCTAATAAATGCACTCCGCTTGACCAAGCTGGGTAGCGTTCGGGTGCCCCTGCTTGAGCTTCCATCAGTATTGAAAAGGCCAGGAGCTCACTGTCACTTAACTCCAACAGGTCATGGCGCATACGAGCAAACAACTCACTTTCGCGCGCTGAATCATAAGACGAAAAAGGATTTTGGGTGGACTCTTTGCACTGTTGGATCTCGTGTACTAAGGCGCGTCGTTCTTTAATCGTAGTTAATAGCTTTTGATTAATCTCAGTGAGATTCGCTCGCAGCTCACTCAACTTATGGGATGAATGAGACATTGGCATTGTGACTGAGATTTTTAGTAATGTGCAAATAGGCTTGCATGACTTTTTGCAAATAATGATTCTTTTTCCCAACTGGCAAATTGTTTTTCAAGCGCTCTTTTGTCCAGTGCGGTCCCATGTTGTAAGCGACGGTCGCGTGGAAATGGTTGCTATCAAATTCTTTCAAGAGAGTGTTGAGATAGAAAATCCCCACCTCTAAATTTCGCATTTTACTGGCCAACAAATCAAAGCCCATCTTCTTATAAGCTTCGGGATAGGTTTTCGCTAAATAGGCTTCTCCTTGATCGGCCTCAAGCACCACACCTTGAGTCTTCATAACGCCAATCAAATGATTATAAGTATCAGGCATCACCTGCATAAGACCGGTAGCACCTTTGATACTGGTCACCTGGAAGCGAAAATTACTCTCGGTCCACATGACTGATAGAACCCAGAACGGATCAACACCATGCTTTTCACACAAAGACAAAACCGGCGTTATAACCTGAGCGACCTTGGGGCGAAGCTTTTCCGGGAAAACATTGACGATGCGTGTCTCGGCTTCTTGGGCGGTACTTGAATTAAAAAGGCTCAAATCCCCCACGAAAAAACCCAGAGCGTCAGCACGGAAGCGGTACGACTTATGGCGCTTTCCAGTGAATATATCAGGGTAGAACGATTTAATTGTGAAGAGCCCGAAGAGCATCAGCGAAAAGACCGGCACCTTAAGACCAGAAATGGCCTTCCATATACGCCAGCGCTTGGCCGGTCGGATGTCAGGGGTGACATCAGTAACGTCTTCGCTTTGGGTGTCCATCATCCTTAAACCTCTACCTTAGGGGTCTCTTAAATGGCAAATTCCCTTGACCAAGGGAGCTTCCCTCTCCCACGATAAGGTGTAAAAACTACGATAACACCAGGCCACTTCTGACGGAAATTCGAGGAATTATGTCGCAAAATAAATTATCTTTGGAGAAGTCAGCTTACCTCCTCCAACATGCTGAAAATCCAATCCACTGGATGCCTTACTCGCAAGAAGCCCTTAATCTTGCTAGAGAGCTCGACCGCCCCATCTTTCTGTCGATTGGCTACTCTACCTGCCATTGGTGTCACGTGATGGCCCATGAATCGTTCGAAGATAAGACCACTGCCGATCTCCTCAATGAAAAATTCGTCTGTATTAAAATCGATCGTGAGGAGCACCCTCACCTCGATCATCTTTATCAATCAGTAGCTGCTGCAGCGACAGGCAGAGGCGGCTGGCCTTTGAGCGTCTTTTTAACGCCTAAACTTAACCCCTATTTTGTCGGAACCTACTTCCCTAAAGTCGCTCGCCAAGGGGTTCCTTCATTTATCGAAGTTGTGCAACATCTCGGCAGTGTATTTAAAGACACTCGCTCACAAATTGAAGAACAGGGTCAAACACTCCTCGCTGAAATTGCCAAAGACCCTAAGCTTGAGAAAAAAGTTGAATTTGAAGGTCACTTCCCAAGTCCCTCGGCGATCATGAATGCGCTTAGTAACTACGCTGACAAAACCAACGGTGGTTACGGACAAGCGCCTAAGTTTCCTCACTTTGCTTTTTTAGAGTGGGCCAGTGAACAGATTCTTGAAGGGATGATTCCTCAAGAACTGGGACAACATGTGGTCGACACCGTTGAAAAAATGATGATGGGCGGACTCTATGACCATCTGAAAGGCGGCATTCATCGCTATTCAACAGATGCCGGCTGGGTCGTCCCTCATTTTGAAAAAATGCTTTATGATCAAGCAGGATTGTTAAAAGTTCTCGCTAAAGTCACTCCATTCTATCCATCACCTTTACTGTTTGATGGTATTTTACAAACGATTGAGTATCTCGATTCAGAGATGGTTTCTGAACAAGAGTTCTTTATGACCGCACAAGATGCGGACTCAGAAGGACAAGAAGGCCTCTACTTTACCTTCACCAAAGAAGAATTTGAGAACTGCTTAAGAGAAAATGGCGAGCTCGGTGAGTTTAAACCTGAGTGGGCCGACTGGTTCCGCATGACAGAGAAAGGCAATTTTGAACAAGGCCTCTCGGTGGTTTCACTTAACCCCGAATTTAAAAACGATTACTACTCACCAGAAGGTTGGGAAGTGGTTCGTAAGATTCGTCATGCTCTGCTTGAAGAGCGTAAGCAGCGCATTCCACCGGCAACTGATCGCAAAGGAATCGCCAGCTGGAACTTTATGCTGCTGTCAGCTCTCTGTGACGTGATCCAATACAGTCGCGTGCCAGCGATCACTCAAGCGGCACTGAAACTCCTCCATAAAGTTATTGAAGGTGTGTCGCAGACATTTATTGCTGTCGATAAACAAGGGCGTCACGTTCTTCGTCACACGACGACGACTGACAAAACTCCGCTCTATCTAGAAGACTATGTTCAGTTCTGTGAAAGCCAATTACGTCTTTATGAAGTCACCAGCACTGATGTGTTTTTGAGTAACGCCAAAGAAACGATGGATTTCTTGCGTCGAGAATTCTTCCAAGGAAAAACACCATCGCTCACGGCACTGGCCCACGGTGAATTTATGCGTGCTCCACTGAACGATCAATCGTATCGCTCGGCCCTTGGAACGCTTTTGCTGGTTTCAACTCGACTCTCAGTGCTTTATCCGGAATATCATCCGCAAGAATACTGGGGCGACACTTGGAAAAACTGGATTCAATTAGCACTTTCAAACCCAGTCTCTCACGGAGAATCTTTGCGGGCCTTTACCTATCCATTAGAGATCTATCGCAAGATCGAAGTACCTCGCCCATGGGTCAATGATGAAGAATTCCAGCGTCTGCGTTCACATTTCCTCGGTCGCTTCGTGCTTAATTATCACGACCGCGAAGACGAGCAATGGCAAGTTTGTAACCGTACTGAGTGTGAAAAAGAAGGCAAAGGACTCATGAGTCTTTTGGAAACTTTCAGCAACACAGAAGCCGAAGTGCAGTGAAACCACTTTCTGGACTCAAGGTTCTCGACTTCACGCAAAGACTTCCAGGTCCCTTGGGTGGACATCTCTTAGCGCTCTTAGGGGCCGATGTTATTAAGGTTGAGGATCAAAAGTACCAAGATGCATTCTTGCAGACCGAACAAACCGGTCTCATAGGAAACTTTCAAGACTGGTACCATGAGCTGAATAAAGAAAAGAAACTCACTCGTCTCAACTTTGATGCCAGCGATATAAAATCGCAAATTTCTCAGCTCATGAGTGATGCGGACATTATCCTCACGGGGATGCCTCAGAAATTAGCAATTAAGCTTGGGCTCGATCACGCCGGCCTTAAGCAAATAAATCGGGCCCTTGTTGTCTTAGAAGTTGGCGCCTCAAAAGATAATCAGGGCTCCATGCATGATCTGAATGCTCTCGCCGAGGCGGGTTTTTTACAACTTCATGTTACTGATAATTCGCCCTCTCCACTCGCTCCCCCCTTTTTACCGGTCGCCGGAATTAGTTTTGGGCAGCAAATCGCACTCACCGCATTAGCCTTTCACCGCCAAGCACAACAGGAAAAGAAACCCATAATTTCTAAAGTTTATCTCTACGATGAAATTATTAAGGTCATGGGGCCCTTGTGGTCGTCCAATCTTCGTGGCCAAAAGCAGACTAAGTTCTTACATAATGGCGCCTACCCGTGCTACGCTCTGTACCGCAACAAGGACGGCGATTGGCTCGCCGTTGCTGCCGTGGAAGAAAAGTTCTGGCGGGAGTTTGTAAATATCTTGAACCTACCTTTATCGGCAGAGGATAGATTTTCGACTTCCCAAAAAACTTTCCAACATGTCGTCCAGGCCATCCAAGCTCTATCGACCGCTGAGCTGGAGGGGCTGCTTGCCAGCAAAGAAATATGCGTGTCATTGATTAAGACGACTAGCTGAGGAGAAGGCCATGAGCAGACGAGTTATCGGATTCCACTACACACTTACCGACAAAGCAGGAACTGTTATTGATAGTTCTGTAGGCGACGAGCCGCTCATTTTCTTAGAGCAGAGCCACCAGATTATTCCTGGTCTTGAGAAAGTCCTCGTTCTTATGAACGTCGGTGATAAGCGTAAAATTGAAGTGAAAGCTGCTGATGCCTACGGCGACATCAATAAAGAACTGGTGATCAATGTTAAGCGCACACAATTCCCACCGGACGCACAATTGCAAATCGGTGATCAGTTTCAAGTCAACGAAGATGCTCACTCACCGGTCTTCACCATCATGAGCATGAATGATGAAGAAGTAACTGTTGACGGTAACCACCCGATGGCAGGCAAAGATTTGTTCTTTGATGTTGAGATCACCACTGTACGTGCTGCAACAGAAGAAGAAGTGGCTCACGGACATGCCCACGGCGCTCACGGCCACGGACACCACTAGATACTTCACAGGGAATGGATTTATTGTCCATTCCCTGACTTCCTGTCTAAATCCTAGACATTAATCTCCCTCATTTTCTTCATTTTATTTGGCGCGGGCCTTGCAAAAGCTAAGGCCATGAAACACTTATTCCTCATCCTACTGCTTTCCTTCAATGCCTATGCCCAGGATCGCATCCTCAAACTCGACTCTCGTCATTTGGCGGCCAGAGTTTTTGCCCCTGAAGGACTTACGATTAAACCCGGCGGAGGTGTCGTTGTAGGGAGTAATACGGAAGGAAGAGTCATTGCACTTAAACATAAAAATAATCGTCTCGCTCATGACGGTGAATTATTTAACTACTCCACCATAACAGGATGGGATCCCGAAACTTCAATGGTGATGGGACTGGCGGCAGAAAATGATGATTTTATTTGGGTCGCTATTTCTGGTTTGCAGGGAGGTTGTATCGCAGGGCTAATTCCTTCTAAACGTGAATCACGTTTAGTGAAGTGTGGACTAGGCGACGTGAATGGTCTGGTGGTTGGTCAAAAGAACAAAATGCTCTATGTGAGTGCCAAGGATGCAGGTCTGACAGCACAAACCGGAAAGATCTATAGTTTTTCTCTAACAAAACTTCACTCCATCTATAAATTTAAAATTGGTATCAACAGCATCGCCAGACGTGATGTCTTTTTCGAACTTGATATGCCTAATGGGTTAGCACTCACTCCGGATGAAGAGTTTATTTTGGCAACACAGACGCTGGAAGGAAAAATTCTCGGCATCAGCCTAAAAACAAAAAAAGTCAAAACGCTGATGAAGTTTAATTATAGCGTTTGGCTTGATGGTTTAACTTATGTTCCTGAACGAGAGCTTTACATCGCTCTTGATAATAAAAATGCCCGTGTCCATCTATTCAAGCTGGGTGGCAAAATGACTTCTGTCGATTTAGTTGGAATGGATTCAGAAAGGATCGGCCCAGCTTCTGTGGCAGTCTTGCAAGGACAGGTCTATATAACTGATCTGTGGGAACCAAGCGATATCGGTGTTTTTATGGGTGCCACTCTCGTGAATAAGAAAAGTGCCATCAATTATCACAATGCTATTTATCAAATTCCGCTCAATGAACTAATCGACGAGTGAAACCATACCCTTGGTTTCACCGACTAAGGGATAGGGATCATTTTTGAGCAATAAAAATCCATCGAGATCCGCCCAATCCATCCAAGGTGCCAAGTGAAGAGCGTAAGAAATGCCAAGCCCCGTCTCAACCATACAACCGACCATCGTCTTAAATCCTAACTGACGAGCGCGGATTAAAAAATCTCGCCCTTTCAGCAGACTGCCGGTTTTCATCAACTTGATATTGACGGCTCGAAACATCGACTGCAACTCGACTAAATTGTCGTTATCCTCAATAGATTCATCCGCCATAATAACATAAGGCGTCTTAGGATGAAGCTCGCGATACATCTCTTTCTCAGATGCGGGAAAGGGTTGCTCGATAAACTCAACTGGGAGCCCTTTAAGCTTGGCCTCAAACGCCAAGTAGCTCGTCATATCTGTCCAGCCTTCGTTGCCATCAATACGCAATTTTTTATGGGGTGCCACGCGAGCAACCTCTTTGACTAAATCCCAGGCACAGTCCTGATTGACTTTAATTTTCAAACTGGAGAAACGCGTGAGGGGTGCAAGATAAGCTTCCACCTCCGTTGGATCCATAATGGGTATCGACATAGATGTCGCCATATTTAGATTTCCTGTCGCTCCCAGATAATCCTTTAAGCTTTGCTTTCTTTTCTTGGCCTCTAAATGCACATACGCCGATTCAAGAGCAAAACGCAGGCTATGCTTCCAAGGCTTAGAATCAAGGGCCTGGCGATAATTACCAGCTGCTCTTTTTTTAAATTCTAGAAACTCCGCTTCGATAATTTCTGGTGTTTCACCATAACGAACATTCGGTGCCACTTCTGATTGTACAAAGTGTTCACCGTCGCGAAGTGAGACAATCAAATTAATTTTTTCTGTGCTGGCATTACGTGAGATTTTCCACACGACATTCAGCGGCAGTTGAACTCTCTCTATTGCCAGTTCCATGTGCCACCTTGAAAACTCGCCACCCATTTGAATAACTTTGAATGCTCATAGTCGCCAGGAGATATACCCGGCTCACCTTGCGGGACATCGCCATTAAAATAAGCACTCCAGGCTGCGAAGTTTTCTGAAAAATCCATCGGCTTGGTGGGCATTTTGTTCTTCAAAAACTTATTAAGAAGTTTGGTGACCATTTCTGAACAATAAAAAGCTTCACGCCCATCACGGCCTAAATTATCCCATCGAAAGGCACGATCAAATTCGGCCCCGAGCCACGGCTCTATCGTAGTCATAAAATCAAAGGTGACCTTTTCGCGAGGACGCATAATCTTATGAGCACGAGTCGAATCCCCTTTGGCGAGAAACTCGGCGAGAGTGACAATACGAACTTGCCCCAAAGCTTCGGCAATTTTCACTCCGCTCGTCGTACTAATGACTAGGCCCATATGAGAGAAGGAGCTCTTCTCCTGGGCCTCAATCAGACCGCAGGAATAGCAGCGCAACGGCTGCAGGATAACATCGCCCACTTGGAGCTCGCTGGCGTAACTGCCTAGAGAGATGAGGGCCAGAAGAAGTATAAGGATTCGCATAGGGAGCCAACTTTTTAGGTCACATACTAAAAGGGTTATCACCCCCTTAAAAGTACAAAAAACACAGCTAACTATATGATTTTGCAGTGTGGTTCTAAAGAAGGCCCGCGGCAGGGAACTCCCACCCCCCTAAAAACTCCATAAGTCCCTTATAATTAAAGATATATCAGTGAGTTAGCCAACCCTCGAGGTTTTTATGTTCAAGAAATTTTTCGCCAGTCTTTTAACTTACGCCATCGGTTTCCAACTTATGGTCGGCGCGATTCCCAACACACCAGTGAGTTGGGTTGCCTACGGTCAAAGTTGCGCTTCAGGCTTACAGTGGAACTCCACCCTTCAGCGCTGTTTAAGTACTGAACAGGCAGCAAAGGTTCAAGAAGCCAATGCTGAATGTATGAAGAAAAATTCTCCTGAAGAACAGAAGGCTTGCTTAAATGCCAGCCTAATGGCGCGAGTACAAGAGGCAGAGGATAAGGGAGAAATTTCTAAGCATAAAAAATCAGGAGAGAACGTAATCTCTGTCATGCTGGCAATGATTTCTTTGATGGCCGGCGTAATGGCTATTATTGGAAAGAACGTGGGCGATTGTCCGATGGCAACCAGCTCATGGCTCATTGTTGGCTCTTCCGTAGCAGTATTAGCCGGTGAAGTCATGTCAGCCAATATTTATGAGAAAAAATCGAAAGAGGCAGAAGACGAATTAAAGAAAATCTCTGGATCCGCTAGTAGCGATTCTAGTGATAACGCTAGAGCAACAGACACACAAGCATCATCGTTTGAGGCTCTTATCAAAAAAGAAGATGCCACAATTTCAGCAGCCAAAATGAAAAATAATCTCTACATGGTTGCAACTGCAGGTTATGCCGCTGCTCTTGGCTTCGCGATTTACGAGCAAATTGAATATACCGCTGCAGTAGCAAAACTCGCTTACCCACCTACGACAGCTATCGGTGCAGCCATTATCTCAATGCTAACTTGCAAAATTACCTCATCTGCTTCAATGAACATGGTTAGCGGCGATGATACAATGATCGCTGATTCAAGCAGCCAGCGTATCGATGACTCAACAGACCCTCTCGCAGAATTAAAAAAATCACAAGAAATCTATATCAATGGCTACCTGGCCAACTTTTTTGAAAACAAGCAAGGTATCAATTTTAAGACGTATACCAATGCGATGTACGATAACCGCGGTCGAGACTTTCTCGACTTGTACTATCAAAATAAAAACTTAGAGTTAATGCATCGTGGGCAAGTGGTATCAGCAAGTATCGACCATTATGAGTACCTTAGAGTAAATGCTCGTCATGTAACCGAAGGCATTAGCGCTGAACAGCTTACATTTATGAAATTGGCTAAGCGCCTCGCTCAAGAATTTACCATCACTCCAGCACATGCTTTCATGGAAGGAATTGGGAAGATTCTTGCTATGGTGGGTGTTGCTGCGATTGGTGGTGTAGCAATGATGTATACCCAAGCGAGAGCTTGGAAAGCATTATTTTTACTTCCAATGACTCGTATCACTCTGTCTGGAATCATGATAGCGAATAACGCTTTTATGATTATGCATACGAACAAAGAGAAAAAGAAAGCTGAAGAACGCAAATCGTTTATGGAAAAATTAAAGCAACAAGTTCTGGCTTCAGGGCAAGCGTTTGGTTGTACTTCAGCAGATCGAAATAGCAATCTAAGCAAACCTCAATGTTACTGTTACCAAGAGGGAGGAACGCTTAATCCTTCAAGAAGTAAGTCGGCAACCTGTAAGCAGTATTTTGGATCGAACCCAAATCTAGCCTCAAATACGCTAAACAAAATATCTACTGCAGCAGTCAAGTCCTGTGCCGATCACAAAGGGAATGCAGATACAAACTGTAACTGTCGCACAACTAACACCTGTGCCAAGGTTCCTACAAATTTAGCAAGCAACATCCCAGGCGGAACAAGTCTCCTTGGGAACTTACCAGCAACATTAAATGGCTTAAATTCCGGTGCTCTAAATGCTGCTGATGTTGATACCGCGAGTATGAATGCTTTAGCGGCAAAATCTAAAAAACTTCAAGAAAAGTTGCTTAATAATCCTAAGAATAAAGGCATTAAAAAAGATTACGAAAAGGCTATGCTACAGGCCAGTGAAATGATGGACAGCATGAGACGTGATCTTGCCGGTAGTACAGGGGCGGCCACAACTGCATCGGTTACTCCATCATTCAATACAGGAATGAATCCATCAGATGCACTAGAAAAGATGAAATCAGATTTGAAACAAGAAATTAAAGGTTACGAAGGTGGCGTTGTGAACATGAACGGCAATGCTGGTGCTGCCAAGAAAGATGAATTCAGTCTTGATGGACTAAACGCTGGTGGCGTAACTATCGCTGACGAAGGTCTTGAGAACCAAGAAAAGCTCGACGAGATTATGGCGGCTCAATATGAAATGGGCGACAGTGAAATCAACTCAGATCCAGGTGCGAACATATTCCAAATCCTTACTAACCGCTATCAGCGAAGTGGGATGCGAAGATTGTTTGGTGCTGAGAAAGTTGTTCCTGCAGATAAACCAGCTAAGACGCCGATCGCACAATAATTAAGAATCAAAATCTCAATTTGACGGGCCAGGATTTATTCCTGGCCTTCTTTTTTGGGGCCACTCTGTCCCCAAAATCAGCGGTGCATTTTGTCCCTCCCCGCTTTAAAAATGAAAGACTTATGAGTCAACAAATTCTCATTCAAAGAATTAATTCTTTTATCTCGGGAAGTTAGCTTTGCATTGCGGCTACCTTTTGACGCTGTAAGCAAATTCTTATCTACAGACTCCACTAATTCTTGTTAGTTATCTATCAATCTCGAAATTCAGTCTTTTGTCTTCAAAGGGGAATTACATGAAATTTGCTTCTAAATTTGTGCTCTCACTTTTGATCATCGGTTCGATGATCGACGTGACTCACGCACAAGATCCACGTCGTCGCCCTCCAGGCGGCGGTGGCGGCGGCACTGTTGAACGTCGTCCAGTTCCAGGCGGCCCAGGAAATAATAATGGTCCATCACGTCCCTCTCGCCCAGCTCCAGGTAATGGCGGCGGAATGAATCGCCCAGCTCCAGGCAATGGCGGCGGAATGAATCGTCCATCTCCAGGCAACGGCGGCGGCTATAATCGTCCGGCCCCTATCCCCTCTCGTCCAGCACCAGGAAATGGTGGTATCAATCGCCCAGCTCCAGTTCCACGTCCAGGTAACGGCGGTATCAATCGCCCAGCTCCTGTTCCACGTCCAGGCAACGGCGGCGGCTACAATCGTCCGGCCCCTATCCCACGCCCAGGCAACGGTGGTGGCTACAATCGCCCAGCACCTCATCGTCCAGTTTATCGCCCAACTCGTCCAACAACGTACCGTCCAGTGTACCGTGTGCCTGTTCGTACTCACTACGGAACTCGCAACTATCACCGTCCACCAATGTACCGTCCGTTGCCATATGCAAGATACCGCCACTCTCCGTGGAACTCAGTCTACGTCGGTCCGGTTCGCTACTACCGCTCGTATGACTACTACTCACACGTTCGCCGCTCGTTCCCGAACTACGTCTACTTGAACTGGATCTACTGGCCAGTAACTGGTTACTCGAACGGCTACTACGTGTTTAACAATTACCCGTACTACGTCTACAACGGTTACCGTTACCGCTACAGCACAGTTGATCAGTGTAACTACCAACTCGTTGATAGCTACACACACCAAGTTGTACGTTCATACTGGAATCAAACTTGTAACCGCGGTTTCGACCAGTGTTCTTACGAGCGTGATGACTTGAATGATCGCACTAACGACTTCCGTTACTTCTGTTCTGAGACGTTCCGTGATGAGTCTTATAACTACAGTCGCCCAACTTACGACTATGGTTACAATGATTACGACTCAAACTACAGTCCATCTCCAACTCCTGACTACGGTTCGGATTATGGAAATGATTACGGAAATGACTACGGTAATGGTGATGACTACGGTCAAGACTGTTACGACTACGATTACGAAACTGACGTTTGTTACGACGTCTAAAGAGAAGGGCCCCGAAAGGGGCCCTTTTTATTTGTGTTGTTTAAGGTTTGGCAACGGTAGCAAGTTGCATTGTGTTTGTGATCAATACCTTGTCTGATATCCAGAATCGTCCAGTTAACTTTCCACTCGCATCTTTCTCACACTCGGCATCTTTACCAGCAGCAATAACCGAATTTGTGAACGGACAAGCTCGGCCCCAGGAATTTTGCACTAAATAGCGCACACTCTTATTGGATTGAACTTCATAACCCACCACCGCCATAGTGTGATTGGCATGCATCGACTTACCTTGCTGTGTCTCTCGCTTGGCACAGAAGTCAGTGTCAGCAAATCCAGGCTTCTGCATAAAATCAGTGCAAACATCAACCGAGACTGGTTGCTTAGCACACAAACGTTCTGTCATCCAAGTCTGCGAGTGCTTCAAACGTTTAGCGCTACTTTCTTTTGCTACGCTTGTTTGATCTTGTAGCGACGACATGATCGCTACACTTGATAGGGCGACTGACTCACATCTTATTTTGTCCAAACTTGACTTCGTTTGCTGCATCTGTCGCAAACAACCCGGCGCCAACAAATCAAACATGGTTGCCATCTTCGATCCGAAAGTATTCATTTGATTTTTTTTCAACACTTCAACAATAGTGTTAGCATCCTTAATCGCACTATTCATGACTGGATCAGCCCCTTCAACAATACCCTCGCAGCGCATTTCCAGCATGGCAGGGATATCGATTCCGGCGAGCATCTCTTCGTCTAGGGAGTCTTTGCAGAGGCTTTGAATTCGATGAACCTGCAATACCAATTCTAACGATTCTTTATCCGAATAAACATACTGTTCAGCACTCGTCGAAAAATTTGCTCCAAGAGCTCTTGCTGCACGATATAGGGTCGCCAACGGAGCTTCTACTTTTGGCAAATTTGTTACTCCGCTCGTCGTGGTTGAGACCATGTTTGAACTAGTATGATTACCCAATTGAGATACATATATGCTTGCTGTTTTTTTTAATTCCTCAATTGCCTTAGGGCGAAGCTGATAGACTTTAACATCTGGATTTGAATCCGATGTTCGAATATCAGAAATGGCATTAAGCAAATCTTTCAAATCTCTTATCCAACCCTTAGAATTCTGAATATTTTTCCTAATTCGGGCAGCTTCCTCTCCATTTGCGGAAATGAGCTCACGTTCATATCGTTCAATCCGTTGTTCAAATGAAACAATCCTTTGTTTCAAATGTCCCGGCAACATCTGAGCCATCTTATCCGTCATGAATTTAGCAGGATCTTTTTTGCAATCTTTTTTCTTATTATAGATTCGAGAAGCTAACACTTTTGAGAACTTCTCCCAATCAGACGACCCCATCCCTTGATGAACTAATCCTAGATAATCAAGTAAATCACCATACGCTAATAACAACTTCTCTTGCATCGCCCACGGGTCTTGTCCATTATGGACGTCAAATTTAAAACTGTGCCCATCGCAAATGCCATACTGTTTAGCGGCCTCAACACTTTTACAAATATTACCCGCTTCACCTGCATAGCGATCACCGGGATTTCCAGAAATATTTGCTATTTTTTGACCATTGAACCAACTACGTGTGTAATTCGCATGTCCCAAAGCAAGTTGCTGGTAAGAAACGGGCTTCTCCCACCCCATCGCATGCTGCAGAAGAATGCTAGCTGAGTTGGCATAACAGATACCAAGTCCGTCTTGATCCTGGACGGCAAACTGCTTGAGTTCTACTTTTTTCCCTGGCTTCAAGCATGAATTGGCTTCGGCAGTGATATTAAAAATAAGGGCCAGAGGTAAAATAATTTTTTTCATTTAATTAACCCATCAAGTGAAGCAAAACTTCCATCTTTGAAACGACAGAATGATTGTGTCTCATCACCCTTGAAGGCGATAACAATTTGACCTTTATGGTTTTCTCGGCAAACAGTTGAAGCAGGATGCGCACCACCTTGTCCAACTTTGGCATTTCCGATTTTATTTTTTAAGGCGAGTGCCGCTTTGCAATTTTGTTTTTTCAAACAGCTTGGATTAACCAGACCACCTTGAGGAGCCTCTACAAAACTGATTTCGGTATTGCCCACCCACCACTGTTCTGGTGTTGAAGCAAAAGTAGGAACTAGTAAAAATAAAAATAGTATTGGCATATACATTCCATTGTAACGAACTCCAACTCCCTCGCAACTTCATGGAGTTAGGCAAAACTTATCGGTATTTAATTGAGATGATGAAGAAACGAAGTGTGACTGTCAGGCTTTTACTAATCGTAACCACAGGCCTTAAGCCAATCTTGCGGTGGCACGATGAGTTTTCGCTCTTTAAGATCCATAAACCCAACAAGAAACTTCGCTTCTGAAGCGACTTTTCCATCGGGGCGAACGATTTGTTGGTTAATCTCCATAAGTTTACCATTCACCTCGCCAGGACGAGATTGAATGTTAATCCACTCACGATTAACCAATTCACGCTTGAATTTAACTTGGGCTTCAATGATTACAGGCCCCATTTTATCGGCCTTGATACGATCTAAACCAAAACCATTCGTTGTGATGAAATCCCAACGGGCTTCTTCATAGAGAACTAAATACATGGCATTGTTAACGTGACCGAAAGTGTCCAGGTGAAATTCCTTCACCTGGACGCGGTAATCAAATTTGAAATTCATCGAATATTTGTGTCAGCAGCTTCCATAAGACCTTTGCGCTTCTGCACTTCACCATAGCGATTAGAAATTTTAGTAAATAAATCTGACGCTGGTGAGTCTATCTCTTTAGCAGCTGCAATGTCTCGCCCTTTATTTTTGTTAAACATGGCAGCGAATGGGTTTTCAGCTGCAGCTTCTTTTTTAGCTGCACCGGCACGCCAACTTCCACCGCTATAACCGGCAGCACCATCGTAATTAGCTTTCTTAGAAGTCACCTTAAGCGGATCTTCTGTTTTCTCAGCTTGTACTCCTGGATCATTAGATAATCCATTCGCCGATGCACTTGCACCTGCACCACCACCACCTGCACCACCAGCTGCACCCGGTGCACCACCGCCACGAGCTGCTGGAGGAGCATTGAAGATGTCTTTAGCTTCAGCTGCTGCTTTATTCATGTTACCAATACCACCGACAGCAGCTGCAGCTGTGCCAGGGCCTGAGCCTGGAGTAATTGTTTCAGTATTAAATTCATCTGTAGTAGCAGCTCCAAGATCACCCAATCCAAAATTTTGACCTTGGAAATTTGATCCGTACCCATTGTTACCAACAGACAGGCGATTACCTGGGCCTAGGCAGCGAACATCTTGCGGATACTGCTGACAGAATTTCATGAAGCCTTCTTCAGACTCATCTTCTGGACCAGCAAGCTGCTCTTTAGCTGCTTGCATGAGAGCTGCTCGTTTCTTCAACTCAGCTTCTCTTAAAGCCGCAGCTACTGCAGCTCCACCGGCCTTGATCACTTCTGCGATCATATGATCGCGAGCACCTTTATTAGGAAAGAAATCACCTTTAATTTTGTCTTCACCTCGAGCAGAAAAAAGCTTACAGCAGGCGGCACCATTACTACATTCGTCGGCGATGCTAGACTCAGTTGTAAAGAGCATTAGCTGTGCTGATATGGCCGTACCTTTTGAAGCAAAAAATAATTTATTTCTCGATTCTGCATCTGCTGCTGCCATAGTGGAGCGTTTCGCACCGTCGATGCCAGCTGTCTGTCCGTTACCTTTTTGAATTTCTTGTGCCATGTCGTTTTGAGCTTTCATTCCGGTCATCGTTTTATCGGCTTCATTGTAAATACCAAGGCCAGCTTCTGTGGCCTGAAGACCCATGTACCAATTCAAAAAACCAGTACAGCCTTTATAGTCAAAAGCGTATCCATCATATGAGCTATTTGTTTTACAGGTTATTGGATTTCCCCCGGCCTTACCTTGCTCACCACCACTTTCTGTTGCTTCAGCCGCCAAGTGAATTGCCGCACATTTTTGTGCACCTACAATCACAGAGCGAGCCTTGGCCTGTTGAGCTTTCTCTACACAGCCGTAATAACTTCGCTTGGCATTGTCTTTTTGTTCTTGAGAAGCATTCTCTAAACCTTCTGGCATTTTGCAGGAAGAAGCGATAAGGCGACAAATTTTAGTCTTAAGATTTTGTTTTGAACGGATATCACCTTCACCAAAATAGGACTTACACGAAATTGGTGAATTAAAATTAACGGTGTTAATTGGAGCTTTATAAACTCCATCTTTACAATCATCACCCTGACAAGCAGAGCTACAATTTAATTGCGTCAATTCAGGAAAGCACGCTAGCAATTCACCTTCTGCGTTCCCTGCTCCCTTATAGTTACCATCACCTGGTTCTGCAGAGTCAGCAATTGCTCCATTGACTACATCTTGTCTGGCAGAGGCTCCTAGGCGAATACCATTTGCCTCATCCTCTAATGCAAACTCTTTCAATTTTGCATCAGCTTGCTCACGGGTCATTGCTCCCGCAGCGACTTGGGCCTCAATGGCTTTGTTTCTTTCTATTGCTGCTAATCTTGCTTGTTCTTGTTCAGTGAACTGGGGGTTCGAGCCTCCAGCTTCTGTTGGTGGCGCTGGGACATCCTCATTTTCCTGAGAAAACACCGGCTGCACCGTAAGGCCCATCACAAGTAACAAGCTAAGGAACTTATATGTCGTATTCATAGGACTTCTCCGTAAAAGGCTTATCGGCGCCTCGGATGATATACCTGAGTACTATTATAAGCTTCGCGGGGTTAGGGGCTTAGTTATATAAGAGAGGGGGGATAAAGAGCTGTGTTTTTGATAACTTAGGCGGGTGGCACCCCCAGAGAGGGCGCCACAGAAACGAGGCATTTTAGCCCTTTTTCTTGCCTTTTTTCTTAAGGAAGATGATGACCCCGGCGACCGCAATAATACCGAAAAGAAGCATCATATCGCTGCTCTCTTCATCGCCTTTGCGCTGCTGAGTCTTTTGAACGCTGATATCAACTTTGTCGCCATCTGGTACGAAGACTGTTCCACCCAGATCTTCTTCACCACCGGCCAAATTCACATTAGTGCCAGTATCTGATTTTTGACGAAAGACGCGAAGTGAAGCGACCACACCATCAAAAATGCCTTTGTATTGTTCGTACAAATCTTTTGCGACAGAAAAAGTTACCGCTACACCCAGATCTTCTTTCACCGTTGCAAGATAACGTGTGTAGAAGCCAGGTACTTCAGATGCCAAGTGAAGAGCATCTACCCAATCATGTCCATTCACTGGGGTTTTCTTAGTATATTTCGCTTCTGAGATTTGGATTTTTCCGCCAGGCAAATTATAAGTCTTCTGCTTTTTCAAATAAGCTTCGTACTCTTCCATGCTGTCTTGTTCGCCACGACGTTTCGCGGCCAGAATAATGATCGCTTCTTTTTTGCTACCATCACTCTCCGACTGACAAACATATTCTGAACCTTCCAGCGCACACTGCCAGCCAGTTGGTAATTCAAACTCACAGTATTGGTTTGAGAATCTCTTGGCCCATGCCGAGCTGATGGTGAAGGCCAATAATAGAGAAATCACGCAAAGCTGTTTCATAATTCGAAGTCCTTTGTATAAGACCATTTTAACTGAATCTTGAAACTGCTCAACCTATGAATTTTTTGTTCTTTGCGAATTGATTTAATCAACTACTTAGAAAGTCCACGGGCCACAGTCCCCTCTTTGATCTCATGCTTAAGTGAAAAACGACTGGTGAGCTTGAGTACAGCTTGGTCGGCATTGACTTGAATCACAACCGCACGTCCGAGCAGGATATTTCCTCCCACATAATCAAAATGAAAGAGGTCAAAGCGCTGCCCCTTCTGAACATTTTGCGCCAATCCCTTATCAATAATGACGAACTGTTTTTTGGGAGAAAGCTTCACCACTGAAGCTTCGATGTCATATTCCTTAAATGCTTGGTCTATGGAAGCGCGATTATCAGGCTCTGTTCTCGTTGCAAGCGCCACCGAAATCAAAGAGCCTGAGTCGTATGAGCGGGCATTCATGACTGTTTGATAGCGCGTCTCAACCCGCCACTTCTTCCCGAGCGCGATATTGGCGCCGACATAGGGAGCAACATATTGGCGATTCACAGAATTATAGAGATTTGATCCACCGGTATTGATGGCCGGTTTAGTTAAAGGATCTTCACTATAGGCATCTTGATTAAGAGACTGCACACCTTGGACACCTGCAATCAGCGCAAAGTGTGACCAAGCAATCGCTCCCTGAACATCCCAGGTCAATTCAGTGCTGATCTCTTTGCCGGGGCGTTTATATTGTCCTCGGAAACTCAGATAGTTTTTATTAGGACTAGTGTATGTAGCAATCAGTCCTACTCCATACTCTCCTCCATCATCACCTAATACTAAATCGGCCACTGGATCAGTCGCATCCCAGCGAGAATTCTTATAAGGGTTGTAACGATAGAATCCTTCGAGCGCATAAGTTATTTTTTCAACTGGCTCAAAACCATAAGTCATGATCGCACTGATAGCCTGTACACCCGATGAACTGATGCTCTCGTATGTTTGAGAGCCCACTGGTGATTCTACACTGGCAGCATTTTGTCGAAAATTAGCACCAAATGTGAATTGTAATTCTTTAGTAGCAGCAATGCGGCCAAGGATTTCACCTTCTAAATACGAGAACGATTCATCGCCTAATAAAAAAGGAACTTCCTCTCCATCAGAATCAAAACGAGAGGCCGATTGCCAGAATCTCGTTTCGGCCATGATCTCATATGAATTTGGTTTCAATACTTGCGCCGGCGGTACATAGCTCGTTTGCGCCAAAGCAGAAAAACTTATAAAGATGAACCAGGCAAACTTCATGCTTTCCTCTGACTCAACAGTGCTGCTTCATTATTTTCTTTAAAGCGGTACAGGTCAGCCTCTTGATACCAAATACCGTTGTGCTTTCTAAAAAGACAGACGCCTTTCACTGGAAGTGACGTACAGTCCTCGAATTCTCGTTGAGCGACACTCATCGCTCCATGTAAGGCGGTAGGATCAGTAAAGCGGCCAATGGCGAGAAAAGTTTTGTCGTTTTTAGGACGATGCTCGCGTGCTTCCACATGTTCACGGCAAATGCTCTCTAATGATTCTGCACAATGAGTGAGATCGGTGTGCTCCTGGGGATGAAGATAAAGAATCATTTTTCTGGCGTGTGAATGAACATCTACGCCAGTGAACCCTAGAGTCAGCACATCATCGGCTTCCGGGAAAAAGGCATCCATCTCATCACTGATGTCGGTTGCTAAGCTTTGTACTTCCGTGGTGGGGACTTCAAAAGGTGGCACCAGCGGCATAAAGACCGTTGGGTTCGTTAAGGATTTCTCATCATAACGACCGCGAAAACTTTGAATTTTTTTAGCGAAGTGGTTGTCCTCAAAAAAGGTCAGACCCACAAATAATTTAGTCAGCATAAGCAGCACCTACTCCCTTTAATGATAGAGGGGAGCGATGGTGCTGTCAAAATTTTTGTGTAAATTCGGTTTCTGGCCCCGGCAAAGCACTCTTCCAGGTAATTGGGTAGCGTC
>JBKHVI010000046.1:0-22128 GCA_046570105.1 Bacteriovoracia bacterium | reverse complement strand
TTGCCGGCCTTTACTAATAGCGAAGTCGTCGACTTAGGTAAGTATCAAGATCAAACCGTGATCATAAATTTTTTTGCCTCCTGGTGTACCGCTTGTATTAAAGAATTGCCTGAACTGGAAGCAATCAAGAAGGCCCATCCCAAAGCCATTTATATTGCCATCAATACGGGCGAGAAGCCGGTGCTCGTAAAGAAGTTTCTGGCCAAATATTCCTTCAGCTACCAAGTTTTGCTTGATCCAAGCAAAAGCGTCTCCAGTAAGTGGAGAATTGAGGAGTTGCCGCGCACCTTGGTGTTTAAGGCGGGTAAACTCATTTATAACGAACATATTCCACCTCGCGGTTCAAAACTTCACAACTTGTGATGGTTGAGTAGAAACGTTGGCATCTTGCTCACGGAAATTAATTCTCGCCTCATTTGCCGGCCGTTCCTCGTTATAATGAGTTTCTAATCATCAATTGGAGTATCCATGAAATTTCTCATCATCGCCCTGTTACTTACTCCCACACTGGCCCTCGCCAAAAAAGGTCAGCGTAAAGAAGCTATGAAAGCTCAAGCGGAAGCTCGCAAAGAGATGCGTAAGGAAAACATCGAAGAGCGCAAAGAGTTGCACAAAGCTCAAATGGAAGAAAGAAAGGACATGCGCGAAGGAATTCGTGAAGAACGTAAAGCGCGTAGGAAAGCGAAGAAGAGCGAATAAGACTTTCGTCCAAAAGGGAGTCGTCCAAAAGGTGAGTGACACCTTTTGGACATAATAAATTAGAAGACGTTGATGTTGGCGCTGATGGCGATGTTGGTTCGGTCAGAGCGGATATCAGAGGGGATGTACTGGATGTTAGGGTAGAGGAAGATGTCGCGGTTGACAGAAATTCCTAGGCCCACAGACTGGTACACTTTGCGTTTCACAAAAGTATCTTCACTCTGCGCACGTGAGTTTTGATAAACCTGCCAGCCGAAAACAGTACGTAAATTTAAAGTGTCGTTGATCTCATACTCCGCACCTGGATAAATTCCTGGGATATAGCGTGCAAGATTTTGATTGGTGCTATCGAAGGTAGAAGCAATCACTTGTAAACCCACGCCATAAGAGAAGCCCGTATCTTCCACCGCCACCATATACTGTTGCAAAATGTTGTGTGAGGTATCATAGCCCGCACGGCTCTGTTGATTGTTAGTGATGAGTGTTGATTTGATGCTCAAGACTGATTGCGCCTTCCAGAGTTTACCCAAACGAGTGTAGCGCAAAGAAGGATCGTTCACATTGAGCTCTTGTGAGTTTTTGTCGAACTCTTTTTCAAGAGCTGCATTATTAGTTTTGATTTTGTCATGAAAAGGAGTCGTCATGAAAAGACCAGTACTTACTGTTAAACTATCAAGTGCTGTAAGGCGGTAGCGGATACCAATATCACCCACCAAACTTTGTAGTGTAAGAGCATCAGCACCGTTAACAATGTTCGGACGTTCTGGCTTCAATGGGTCGGCCACTGAGCCACCTTGGTAGTTAAAGAATGTTGAAGCACTCCACTTAGAAAGTGAACCCGCATCAGCGCGCAAACGACGATTCGTGATGACCTTATCAGCTTCGTCTGAATACTTGGATTGGTACACTTAATATGGATCCACGTTCAATTCAGCGTTTGAATGCAGAGATGGCGGTTCTCATCGATGACGAAGATTTTAATATGGCGATTCGCAAACATTTCTTAGAAAGATTGCGTTACACTTCCCGCGTCGTAAATGGCAAAGTCGTTAAAGATGGTGTTGAACATGACCCAGGGGCCCATGAAAATCTTTGGGATGCCATTCGATCGCTCAACACCATTCCGTTCTATCTTTTTGAAAACCAGATTTAAAATTGGTATTGCACTCCTAATCCTGCACTGTCCTCGGTGAACATGAGACCTACGGACCAATCCCATTGGCGAGAGTACATCAGCGAGATTTCAAATTCACTTTCGAGTTTTTGGCGGAAAGTGAATTCCGCGTCGGTGTACCAGGTGCTCGTCCATTGAATGCGTTTTTCTAAATCAAGACGTAGGCGACCCTCGTGGTCAATCATGAACTGTGATTCGATCAGCATCGGTAAGAGATATCCCACACCGGCCACCGCCATGTACTCATCATCAATACCAGATCCCCCAGCAAAGAAGTTCACATTACGATTTTTCCAACGACGATAGAATAAATCTCCTTCGCCATTCCAGGAAAAATCTTTTCTCGCCTCAATTCGCAGATCAAATTCGTTCCAAGTTTGCGAGCTTCTAAAACGCGCTTGAGTGTGGTTCGTGGCTGCCTCTAACATGCCATAGTGATACCAATGATCATGGAGGTGCGGATCTTTCTTGAGCCACGGTTGAATCTCTTTGCCTGGCTTATAGGTCGAGTAAGAAATGACTCGCGCCATACCTGTCTTCAAGTGATAGAGGTTATGACAGTGAAGCATCCATTCACCGGGTTCATTCGCTAAAAACTCAATGGTACGAGTGGTATGGGGAGCGACATCGATGGTGTGCTTTAAGGGAGCAAAGGCGCGTTGACCATTATAGACACGGAAAAAATGACCGTGCAGGTGCATCGGATGATGCATCATCGTATTGTTCACGAGGGTAAATTTCACTACATCATTTTCATTAATGATAATGGAGCGCTCTTCATGAATCGCTTTGCCGTTGATATGCCAAACGTAGCGCTCCATATCTCCATCAAGCACCAGTGTTACATCGTGACGTTTAAGATGTTCGGGGTAACGAGTCACTATGGGCGATTTTAGATCTTCGAGAGCTAATACATCTGAGCTTCCCATCTCCATCATATGTCCAGCGTGTTCAGAACCATGGGCCGAGTGATCCATCGTGGCGTATTGATCGAGAGCGGGGCGGGGAGGAACTTTTTCTAGCTCCCCGTTGCCGATAAAACTTGAAGCCTCGCCAGTGGCGTCTTGGGCGGTGATTTTAAGCTCGTAGGATTTATTGTCTGGGAGAGTGAATTCAATATCGTAGGTCTCGGCCATTCCAATCAAGAACTCTTTCTTTTTAACAGGCACAACCTCCATCCCATCTGTCGCTACCACATCAAAGAACTGATCACCCAGATTGACATGAAAGTAAGTGGAAGCAGCGGCGTTCACGACACGCAAGCGAACCCGGTCACCTTTTTTGGCATCTAAAAGTTTTGATTGTTGTTTGCCATTAATGAGAAAAGCGTCGTAACCCACATCTGAGTAGTCCATGCCACCCATGCGAGTCCATTCATTATAAAGAAAGTTTTTAAGACTTCCAGGATTTGCGTTGATCGCTCCCCAGATAGAGCGGATAGTATTTTTTTTGTAGAGATAATAGTCACCGTCTTTACGGAGGTTGTTTAATATTTGCAGCGCATCTTCATCTGACCAATCGCTGATTACAACTGCAACGTCATGATCGACCGCAATTATTTTTGGCGGCTGGATCACGATCGCGCCATAGATACCTTTTTGCTCTTGAACGTTGGTGTGTGAGTGGTACCAGTAGGTTCCGTTTTGGCGCAGCTTAAAACGAAAGGTGCGCTCTTCACCAGAGAAGATGGGCGGGGTGTTCACATAGGGAACGCCATCTTCTTCGGGAGGAAGCAAAATGCCGTGCCAGTGAATCGAGAGTTCTTCTCCAGGTATCTTGTTTATCACACGAATGACCGCTTCATCACCCTCTTGAAAGTGCAGAGTCGGTGAAGGAATCTGTCCATTGATTTGCAAGGCAAAATCCACTTCTTTCTTCCCGCTGATATTGACCTTGTCTTTAGTTGCTACCAATTCGTAGCGAACTTCTTTGGCCTCAGAAAGGGGAGTGATAAAGAGTGCAGTCAAAAATAAGATGAGAAATTTCATTAGATCTCCCTTGAAGCGGTGACTGTGTAGCCTTCCTCTTCAATGACGGTCTGAATTTTTTGCAAATTTTCTTTGCTGGAAACATTGACGATGCCATCTCTTAATTTCACTTCTACTGCACTGGTGCTATCAACCGCCTTGATGGCTTTCTCGATATGATTCACACAACTCATACAACTCATTCCATTTACATTATATTGATACATAGAAACCTCCTGATAAAATGATTATGAACCTTGCCATGGTGTCAGAGTCAAAGGGGCCAAGGTGATAATTTTGAAAAAATAGAAAATCCTGTAATATCAACACTCTGGCCATAGGTATTGACTTGAGCTTCCCATGATGTCAAGGTCGATACTGTCATACAAGAGAAGCAGCAAAGGAGCTTATATGACAGAAGTCCAATATAACATCGAAGGCATGACCTGTGCTTCATGTGTCTTTCGTGTCGAAAAATCACTTAAAAAGACACCTGGAATTACCAAGGCGCAAGTAAATTTGGCGACTGAAACTGCCACCGTCACATTTGCTGACAAAGTGGCCGATCAAATGGTGATTCAGGCGGTAGATAAGGCCGGCTATAAAGCAACTCCCAAAAAACAGGGTGAGCCAGCGGTCAAAAAACACGATCTTTCTCAACAAAAGAAATGGCTTATTTTAAGTTTACTGCTCACGGCTCCGCTCGTTCTGCCGATGGTGCTGATGCCTTTTGGGATTCATGCCATGCCGAAAGGTTTGATTCAACTGATCTTGGCGACACCTGTGCAATTTATCATCGGATGGCGCTTTTATCAGCAAGGTTTTAAAGCGCTTGTTAATTTGAGCGGAAATATGGATCTCTTGGTGGCGCTTGGAACCAGTGCCGCCTATTTTTTAAGTGTCTATTTATGGTGGCTCAACCCAGAGCATGCTCATCACGCTGGTCTTTATTTTGAAAGTTCGGCAGTCATTATTACGCTGGTGCTGTTAGGGAAATACCTTGAGGCCCGAGCCAAGAATCAAACCAGCGAAGCCATTCGTGCTCTAGAAAAATTAAAACCGACCACTGCTAGAGTGATGATGGATGGAGTCCTGACTGAAGTTCCCATTCAAGCGGTCAAGCTGGATGCCTTGGTCGTCGTTTTGCCAGGAGAAAAGTTTCCATTGGACGGACTGATTGAAGAAGGTGAAACCCATGCCGATGAATCGCTCGTCACGGGTGAGAGTTTACCGGTGACGAAAGGGGTGGGCGATAAAGTCATTGGCGGCGCCATTAATGGCGAAGGCCGGATTTTGATGAAAGTCACTCATCTCGCCCATGAAAGTACTCTGGCGCGCATTATTCGCTTGGTGGAAAATGCTCAAGGACAAAAAGCTCCGATTCAACAATTAGTCGATAAAGTCAGCAGTGTCTTTGTTCCGGTGGTGATTGGTTTAGCTCTTATCACTATCCTGGCTTGGTATTTTCATAGTGGCGACTGGCAATCGGCGATCATTCATGGTGTGGCCGTTCTAGTGATCGCATGTCCCTGTGCGCTGGGATTAGCGACACCGACAGCACTGATGGTGGGAACTGGTGCCGCCGCCCGCTTAGGAATCTTAATTAAGAATGCTGAAACTCTCGAGATCGCTCATCGAGTATCGACTGTGGTGTTTGATAAAACAGGAACTCTTACTGAAGGAAAACCGTCAGTGAGTTTCTATCAAGGTGAAGAGCAGTCCCTGGCGATAATCGCCGCTCTTCAAAGTGGTAGCGAACATCCGCTCGCCCATGCCGCGAAAGCTTATGCCGTTCAACAAGCAGTCACGCATTTAAGTGCTCAGTCCATTAGTGCTGTTGTGGGTAAGGGGCTTAAAGGTGAAGTCACTGGTAGTGAGTATATACTCGGTTCAAAACTCTTGATGCAGGGATTGGATTTGGGAGATTATGCCAACAAAGCTTTAGAGCGTCAGAAAGCAGGTGAGACTGTTTCATTTTTAGGAGATGTGCGTGCGAAGAAAGTGATCGGGTTGATGAGTTTCCGTGACCTCGCCCGTCCCGAAGCGATGGTGGCGATTGAGCGTTTGAAAAAACTGGGTGTAAAAAGTGTCATGCTGACCGGTGATAATTATGAAGCGGCCCGCGTGATTGCTCGTGAAATTGGTATTGATGAATTGCGGGCCGAGGTTTTACCTGAACACAAAGCCGAAGAGATCGCTAAACTTAAAAAAGGCGGTCAAACGGTTGCGATGGTGGGTGATGGTCTTAACGATGCTCCGGCCCTTGCTGTGAGTGATGTGGGTATTGCTATGGGTAGTGGCACCGATGTGGCGATGGAAGCGGCTGGCATAACTTTAATGCGCTCAAATCCAAGTCTCGTTGTAGATGCCATCGGAATTTCAAGAAGAACTTATCGTAAAATTCAGGAAAATCTATTCTGGGCCTTTATTTATAATTTAATCGGCGTTCCACTCGCGGCCCTGGGCTACTTATCACCAGTGATCGCCGGAGCAGCGATGGCCTTAAGTAGTGTCAGCGTTGTGAGCAATGCACTCTTGCTTAAACGCTGGAAGGGGGAGAAATGAATATCGGTGAAGCTTCCAAAATGTCCGGTGTCTCGGCAAAGATGATTCGTCACTATGAGGGACTAGGCCTCATTCCAAAAGCACCACGCTCTGATGGTGGGTATCGCTTTTACGGCGAAAAAGAAATTCATATGCTGCGTTTTATAAAGCGCTCGAGGGATTTTGGTTTCTCTATGGATGAGATCAAAAAACTTTTGGGTTTATGGCGAAATAAAAAGCGCAGCTCGTCTGAGGTGAAAAAGATTGCCCAGACCCATGTTAAAAACCTCGAACAAAAAATCCTTGAACTGCAGTCTATTTCCAACGCACTTAAGCATTTGGCGCATTGCTGCCAAGGGGATGATCGCCCCAGTTGTCCGATTTTAGAAGAATTGGGTGAAGGACATGAGGCCCACGAGCACTGAAATTTGTTGCAAACTATTTGCAACAAGAGGTAGACTCCTGCTATTCACAGGAGTCTACCATGTTGTTTATTGCTCTCTCGCTTCTCTTTAATGCTCACGCTGATGAAGTTCATCTAGGCGAAATTCACGTACTCGAAAAACAAAGTTCGCTTTATGATTTTCTGCCTTCCACGACATCGCTCAGAGGCGATGAGTGGCAGAAGAAGCGCTCCACCAATCTGGGCGATTCGCTCTCCAAAGAAGCGGGAGTGAATAGTGGTTCGTTTGGACCTGGCTCGGGCCGTCCGGTGATTCGTGGTCTTGATGGGGATCGCATTCGTGTTTTACAAAATGGTTTAGGTACCATGGATGCTTCGGCGCAAAGTGTGGATCACGCTGTGCCGGTTGATACGCTTAATACTGATCAAGTGGATATTGTCCGTGGACCCATGTCACTTTTGTACGGTGCCAGTGCTGTCGGCGGTGTCATCAATATTAACAACCAGCGAATTCATAAAGATTTTGAGGCCGGCGCCATTTCGCAAATTGATACTCAATCTGAGAGTGCCTATGGCGGACATGCCACTTCCGCCAGGCTTGATTGGGGAAAAAATCAATGGATGACTCACCTTGATGGCTCGTTTAGAGATTTTGGTGATCAACGCATCTCTGGTAATAAGCGGCTCAATAATTCTCAAGTTAAGCAAGAAGGTGTGGCGGCAGGTGTGAGTCGCGTGTTTGATCGAGGACACGTGGGTTTCTCTGTCTCTCACTTTGGGACGCAGTATGGCTCCGTTGCTGAAGAAGTTGTGCAAATTCATCTTCGTCAAAATCGTTATGAATTGGGTGGAGAGTGGCGTCCTGAAGGAAGCCTCGTTGATAAAATTCGTCTACGTTCTGCTCAATCGACTTATCAGCATGATGAAATTGAAGAGGGTGCCACCGGCACAGTTTTCAAAAACAGTGGCAATGAATCACGTCTAGAATTTTTGCGCTCACGTGGCGAGTGGCATCATGTCGCTGGCCTGCAGACACAACTCTTCGCTTTCTCAGCGAAAGGCGAAGAAGCCTATTTACCAAAAGCTGATAATCGAGTCGCTGCACTTTTTAGTTTCCATGAAAAGCGCATGAGTGCTGATACGTTTAATTTCGGCTTCCGCGTTGAAGACTCTTTGAGTGAACGTCGCCCATCAGACAATTTTGGTGAGCGCACCGAACATGGCTTCACCGGACTCTCCTCTGCTATCGGTTGGCTGCATAAGTGGGGCAGCGTGAGTGGTGGTTTGACGGCCAGCTACACTGAGCGCGCGCCAACTTTTCAGGAACTCTATTCAAACGGAGCGCATCTTGCGACCGGTACATTCGAGGAAGGGGATGAGGGTTTAGGTAAAGAGAAAGGTAAGTCTCTTGAAGCGACTCTTCGTCATGAAACCAACCGCGTGAAGAGTCGCGTTTCCGCTTTTGTGCAAGACTTCGATCACTACATTGCCCTTACTCCCACCGGTGCGACAGATGTGGATTCAGGTTTTGGAGTGTTTAACTACGAACCAGTTGATGCGCGTTTTTACGGCATGGATGCTGAGTCTCGTTTTGAGCTTGTGCCGAGCGAGTGGATTGTTTTGGGTAAAGCTGATTGGGTACGTGCTAAAAATCTTGATAATGGACAGAATCTGCCGCGCCTTTCTCCTGCGCGCTTATCGGCTGGGGTTGAGTGGCATAAGGGCCAATGGCTCTTAGACACTGAACTCCAGCATGTTTTTGAACAGCACGACACCGCCGCCAATGAAACCCGCACGCGCGGTTATGACATGCTTGATTTCGGTGTGCTCAAAACGATTAACTGGAGTGACTCAAAACTCAGTGTTTTTGTGCGGGTAAAAAACATCTTTGATGAAAAAGCACGCAACCACGTCTCATTCGTCAAAGACATCGCACCTCTACCAGGACGCAATATCGTGGCCGGAGTGAATGCGGTTTGGTGATTATTTAAACCCCTCGACCATCAACTTCGCGGAAGCGGGGTTGGTGGCAAGTGGGACATCGTGGACATCACAAATTCTCAGCAGTGAGTAAATATCTGGTTCATGCGGATGCATGCCCAAGGGGTCGCGCATGAAAATAACACCATGACATTCTCCAGTGGCGACCATCGCAGCGATTTGGGCATCACCACCTAAAGGACCTGAGAGCACACGCTTCACTTTAAGGCCCATCTTTTGCAAATGTTTGCCGGTAGTGGAAGTTGCAATCAAGGTATAGTTTGAAAAGTATTTACTGTGGTCTTTCACAAACGCCACCAGCTCAGCTTTTTTTCCATCGTGAGCAATCAGTGCAATGGTTTTTTTCTTTTTCATATCACCCCCAACCTAATAATCTTTGTCCAGCATACCATAGAATCGCACTCATAGAAGCAATCAGCATACTGATAGGAAAAGAGAGTCCCCCGCGTGTGAGTGAGAGCGAGAGCACGGGAAAAAAGATCAGTGAAGGAATCACGATTTTAAAGATATCCATGCTGGCGGTGGCAATGGCCTGGGGATTTTTTGTATCACTCCAAAGCCATAAAAGGTAGATCAGGGATGAGGTTGGAAGGGCGATCATGATGGCAGAGGCTTTTGGAGAGATTCTCATCAATCCATTGGCCCCGCTGATAATCGCTGTCGTGATAAGTACTTTAAGCCAGAAATTCATAACAAATTAGATACAACCAGGGATACGTTCTTCATCACAAACAAGCTTATGTACTAGGCCATAGACGTCCCAGTTACTAAAAACTGTTTTAGCGTTGCCTTTTACGACTGCTACGAGGCGTGGTTGGCCTTGCACGAGAACGGTGACTGGTGAGCCAGAGTCCCCTGGTGCTACGCGAGCAGTTGATTTAGAAATGATATGTTGGCCTGAGATCTTGGCATCATTTAAAATCGCACTGCGCTTGAAATCAGTGCTGGATTCTTCGATGAAATTAATCGTTGTGACTTTCGGACTTACGGCGACTGGGTTTTTCAAAAAGTTAGTCAGGGCGCTGCCAATAAGTGGTTGAGTAAAAATGAAATTTTCCGGTAGTGGCAATTCTTGGCTCAAATAAGCGACAGCAACATCTTCGTTGGGGCCGATTTTGGCCTTCTTGCCTTGTGAAGCGAGTTTGCGCATCAGTTCAGGTAAAAACTTGATCGTGACGAGGCGTTGATGAGAGGCACTCGTAGCGTAACCCACGCGAACGCGCTCACCGCTTGGACGAGTCACGTAACGATAGTTACCGATATCGATTTGTAAATTCATGTTGCTGTGGAAGTAGAGATCTTTGAGACAGTGAGCGGCCGTCACCAGGATATTGCGAGAAATAAGCGTGCCGACACAAAAGGCGGGAGCATCTTCACCGGTGTGATCAGGAGCATAATGGCGAATGGCGACGACAGAGTCGAGTTTATCAGAGAGTTCAGCTGTCGCATTTGAAAGTGCCCAGACTTGGCCTGAGAAAATTAAAAGTGCTGCGCTAAAAAGATGAAGCATGAATCCCCCAATTGAAAAGAAACATTGTTTCTAACAGTAGGGAGTGCGGCAACGAGGGATTTCTTACAAATAGCTACTCTTGTGAATGACTCTACGCGGGATTAAGGGATGAGATTCGCAAACTTAAGACTTTGGCGGATTCCTGCAGCGGCAAAGTACTCCATCGAGAGAAGCATTTCATGCTCCTTGTTCTTAGGGCCACGGGCCAATTGCTCTTCAGCGCGTTTAAGGGTGATATCCGCTAGACTCAACAAAAGAGTCACTTCACAGTCTTCCAGTTTTATCCCAGGAGATATCACAAGTGAGAAAAGTTTTTCTTGCAGGCCTTGGAGAGCTTGCACGTTTTTCCAGATGTCTTCCATCTCAGGTGTGAAATTTAATTTTGAAAAATAGTCGTTAAAATTCTCACAGCGATGAGCCGTGGTAAAATAAGCGCATTTAGAACCGCGAATATTTTTGGGCGGATTTTTGGACTCTCTTAAATAAGGTTCAAGGTTTTGGTTCTCCTGGCACTCTTTTTCGCTTTCGCGAGGGCGACCATAGACTTCTTCCAATGGATGAAATGAAAAACGATCAAGCTTATTAGGTGAGAGCTTTCCAAATGTCATGTCAGGAGAAATATAGGTCTCCGAGTGCAAAAGCCAATGATAGCCGGTGTAGTTGCCTTGATGATCGGTCGCTTCGCGAAAACGTCCAGGATAGAGCGCTTGGGTAAAACGTGTCCCTTCGTCGCGCTCGAGTCGATCTTTTTCATCCATATATTCTGGACCATAAACGTTAATCACATCACCTGGTTGCATTGCTTCGTGGGGTGCCAGTTTTCGGCAAAGAGGTGAGTCCATCCAGTAATTCATCTCTTCAGACCACATGAAGCGTGGCTTGGGAGAAAGTGCCTTAAAACCCATCGCTGTACCCCAACAGTTAGGGCCTTCATGGTAAAGTTTTTTTCCATGATGTTCTCGAGCAAAGGTAGGCAAACAAGTAACGACCGTCATGCGAGCTGATTTAGAAGATAGTTTTTTGCAGTCTTTCTCCAGCACACGTTCGCGTTCTGTGGTTAAGGAGAAACTTGGCTCTACTAAGCGCTTCCACGCACAAAGTCCTTGGTGAGCGGTCACGAGTGTTTGGCAATCAGGCCCCGTAATGATGAGTTCGTTTTTGGCACCTTGAGTGAATTTGAGTTTTTGCCCCCAGGCGCAACTTAAGCAAAAATAGAAAATGACGGGCCAGTATTTCATCACTTTCTTATCGGTCGTTAATGTCCAAAAAATGATCGGATTATACATAATTTGAGCAGGAATGATTCGTAAAATCGACAAGTTAGGACATTTTTAAACGGCATGAAACTTGAAGTATGAGCCTCATAACAACTTGGGGAGGATCTATGAAACATCTTATCGCTTTGGCGACACTATCTTTAATGTCATTCGGCGCTTGGGCCAACTCTGGTGCGAGCTGTGATTTTAGAATCACTGAAAACACCGTAAAATGCCCGATCATAGGCTTTTGTCCGGAGAAAGTTCTTCGCGAATCTAAAATGAATATCACTGAGGTACTTAATCCAGGCCAAGTGATTGATGGAAAGTTGGTACTCAATAAAGTTGTCCTTTTTCCAGGCACAAAAAATCAAGACAAGCATAGTGTCTATCAGTTGCCAGGTGATAACCGTGCCAGCGTTCTCAAAGAAGAAAAAGAAATCGATCTCGTTGAATTCGCTTCTAAGACCGAAGTTCAATATAGCATAAGCTCGGTAGGTGATACCGTTCATATTCGCATCTCAACTGATGGTGACTCTTATCGCTTTCGTATGAGTGGTGATTTTAAAGGTCGACTTGATGGTTGGATTCAAATGAAAGTACTGGACGCAAAGGGCAAACGAAGCATATTGCCACTTTATATTAATTGTTCAAAAACCAGTGAACAGGCCATCAGCGAATCTGAGTTGCAAAAAGAAGCGGTGGACAAGTATTTAGAAGAGAAAAAGAAACAAGAAGAGCTAGAAGCACAAGCAAACCAACAATAAAAAAAGGCCCTCTTCGGAGGGCCTTTTTTTTGTTATTCAGAGTAAATATTGTAGCTAGTGATGAGACTGCAGTTGTATGGTTCCACAATCAAAAGATCAGTGAACCATCCTGAGTGATATGAGCCCGACACTTCATAAGTAAAAACAGTTTGTTGATTATAAACGCTGATTTCACCTTCACTCATGCGATAAGGGATATCAGAGCGCTGACCATCTATCTCATACTCAATCAAAGCACGGTCACGGCAAAGCTCAACCTCAAGGCTATTGCCCCAGGCCGAAAACGTAAGCAAAAGTGATGCGATTAAGACAAATTTCATGAAGGCCTCCAGAAAGTGTATGGAGGAGGGTATAGAGGAAAAATTTGAATTTGAAAGGGGGAGGGAGTATTTTTTTCTAGGATTTAACTCAATCTTTACTCTGCGGTTTGTAAAACGACTGCATATACTCGTTGAAACTTACGCTGAGCTCTTTATCCGTCATGTGTTGGGCCTCAGATAAATCCCTAAAGCCGCTCATATCCAAGGTATGGGTTTCAAGTACCGGCTTTTTGAGACTTCTAAATTCATTCTCATATTCATCAGTACGAACCATTTCGCGAATCTCGGCGACATGTTTTCCGGTGACACTGACGATATCTCCGCGACTGGCGTACATCACGCTGTTAAGTCTCTGTTCTACTTGCCGCTCAGACCTTCGCACCAGACCACGGCCTCCTGCACTCATAAAACTCACCACTTCCACAGGGCGAGCCGCTGGATTTTGTAGCATAAGTCTTCTTTGAACCTCATAGCCCATCGCTTGAGAGATAGCTCCCCCCAGGCTGTGGCCGGTAAAAACAATGCGCTTATTGTGTTTAGTGGCATACTCAATCGCATCGGCCATCATTTGCTGACCGCATTCGGAGCGAAATTGGCGTGCGCCCACCGTGGGAGTCCAATCTTCTTTGTCTTTTTCCTTGGCAGAAATTTCGCTACCGACAGGTCTTGTGTGGCCAATAAAACCAAATGTGCTTGGCTTAACTGAAAGATAGCTTTCCCGTTTTTTTCCTGAGCGATAATTGTCACTTCCTTCAGTCCCGGTGATGGCAAAGACCACATGATCACCCTCATCAGGGAGAAAGAGAGCGGCCTTGAGTCCAGTCTGATAACAAGCTTCTGGATTGTTACCGTAGTATTTTTCGATTTTATAACCTTCCGGCATGGCCCCGTTGCGATCGTTTTCTAGGTTGGGTGCTTCGCGATTTAAAAAATTGGCCGAAAGTTCCAACACACCTTTCAGTAAGCAGTGCTTACTGAACCTCATTCAGTAACTAAAATACAAAGATAATCGTGACACCCACAGGCAATCGCTTCGCCACCTTTGGCGACACAATCGATGGCAAATTGATCACCTTCAGTGAACTCCTGCGTACAAATAAATTCATCGGGGGCCATGGGGTGACAGGCGCGGACTTTACCCTGAACATCAAGGCCTTGAACGAGCTTGTTGGGTGCCGCATGGGCAGAGAAGACAAAGAACAGCAGGATAAAAAGTCGCATAGAGGACTTTTCGGACATAATTTCAAACTCTGAACCGAGCAAAACGCTTCAAAAGCTTCCAAACTCATCAATCAGGAAGGCATAATAGCGCCATGAGAAATTCTATCTGGTTGTTTATTAACGGGGAGCGCCATGAGGTCTCCGGGGAAAAAGCTTTCCTGACTCTTTCGGATTACCTGCGCTATGAGCAAGGCCTGACTGGCACGAAAGTGGTTTGTGCGGAAGGCGATTGCGGGGCCTGTACCGTCGTTGTGGCCCACATGGCGAAAGAAGAGTTGGGTGAATATAAGGCGATCAATTCTTGTATCGCCTTTATGTGGCAACTTGATCGCACCCACATCATCACAGTTGAAGGTCTAGGTACTGCCGAGAAATTGCATCCGGTACAAAAAAGCATGGTCGAGTGTCATGGCGCTCAATGCGGCTACTGCACACCGGGATTTATTTGTGCCATGGCCTCCATGGCCGATACTGCCAAACGCGAAAATAAACTTCTCGATGAAAAACGCGTGCGAAATGCCCTGACGGGAAATCTCTGTCGCTGCACCGGCTATGATTCCATTCTTGAAGCCGGTATGAAACTTGATCTGGTGAATACGCCAGAGCTCAATCAACTTTTTAACGAAAAAGTGATCGCTGAAACTTTGCGCCCCCTTCATCAAAGTGTCAGTGTGGAGCATGAACATAAAAAAGCATTTTTACCTGTGACACTCACGGAAGCCATGAAGGCCTCAAGTGACTCGCGCATTGTTTCAGGTGCCACAGATCTGGGAGTGCTTCATAACAAAGGGCGCTTTGAACCCAAAAAAATGATGAGTCTAGTGGCGATTGATGAGCTTCATGAAATTAAAGAGCTCAACGATGGATGGCTCATAGGTGCGCGGGCGACTTTGCATCAAGTCGCAGATACCTGTGAGAGTGATTTTCCAGAGTTTACTCGTCTCATGCGTATTTTCGCCTCTCCGCAAATTAAAAATTCCGCCACCCTTGTGGGCAATATGATGAATGCATCTCCGATCGCGGACACCATTCCATTTTTGAAAGTCGCTCATGCCATCGTGCATTTAATGGGGCCCAGTGGTCCTCGTTTTGTCGATGTGAATGATTTCTTTTTGCCGGGCTATAAGCAGATGGATTTAAAACCTGGTGAACTCGTCACCCATATCTTCCTGCCCAAAACGACGGATCACTTTAAACTCTACAAAGTTTCTCGTCGCAAAGATTTGGATATCTCGGCCGTGACACTCGCAGTTCGTTACAGTTTAGATGGAAAAAAACTCAGCTCCTTCAAGTTGGCGATGGGTGGCGTTGGGGCCAGTGTGCTGCGTTTCCCACAAATCGAGCAAAAGAGCGTGGGGCAAGTTCTCGATGCCAATCTGATGAGTGCAGTGTCGACAGAAATTAATCAACAGATCACACCAGTGAGTGATGTGCGCGGCTCAGATAAATACCGCCGTCTTCTCGCCAAAAATCTCCTCCTGAAATTTGCTCATGAGGTGCGCGTATGATTGGCAAAAATGTTCAGCATGATTCAGGTGCCACACACGTCACAGGGGAGAGTATCTTTATTGATGATCGTCCTGAGCAGCGCGGGGAAGTGCATGTCGGTATTGTCGGTACACCGGTGGCTTGTGGCGAAGTCATCGCCATTCACACAGAAAAGGCACTGGCGCACCCGGATTGCTTAGCGGTTTATACCGCAAAAGATCTTCATGGAAAAAAATGGGGCACCATCGTTCATGATCAGCCGATTTTAGTAGAAAAGAAAATTGGTTATCGCGATGAAGCAGTTGCCCTGGTCGTTTCAAAAAATCGCTATAGCTTAGAAGAAATTAAAAAACTTGTCACAGTTGAAGTCAAAGAGACGCCAGGGATTTTTAGTATTCAAGAAGCCAAAAAAGCTCAGAGTATTATCTATCGCGCCTCAAAACCATTTGCTCAAGGCAATGCCGATGAGGCCCTTAAAAAAGCTCCCCATCGTCTAAGCGGAACATTTATTGTCGGCGGCCAAGAGCACTTCTACATGGAGAGCCAAGCGGTTATCGCCTATCCACTTGAGCAAGGACAGATTGAAGTCCATGCTTCAAGTCAGCACCCGAGTGAAACTCAAAGAGTTGTCGCGGAAACTCTGGGTATTCCCCTTCATCATATCGTCTGTGTGGTCAAACGTATGGGCGGAGGGTTTGGCGGTAAAGAATCGCAAGGCGCACCCATTGCAGGATACGCCGCCCTCGTTGCTCATAAATTAAAAAAACCAGCGCGCTTGATTCTTACTAAAGATCAAGACATGCAGCTCACCGGAAAACGTCATCCGTTTGAAAATGAATGGGAAGTTGGATTTGATGATAAAGGCCGCATTCTCGCTTTGAAAGCGACTTTGCAATCAGATGGGGGAGCATACTCCGATCTCTCAAGCTCCATTCTAGAGCGCGCCATGTTTCATATTGATAGCGCTTATTATTTAGAAAATTGCTGGATTGATGCCGTTTCTTATCGCACCAATTTTACTTCCCACACTGCCTTCCGTGGTTTCGGTGGCCCGCAAGGTAGCATGACAATTGAAAGTATTATCGATGATATCGCAAATTTTTTAAAGCTAGACCCGGCCATCGTGCGCGAAGTGAATCTCTACCGTGGAAAAAATGTCAAAACCCCCTACGGACAAGATTTAGAAAATAATATGCTGCCGGCGATTTATGATCAGCTCACTAAGAGCTCTGACTATCAAACTCGCAGACAAAAGATTATCGAACATAATCAGAAAAAAACCGGCACAGTAAGAGGCCTCTCATTGGCGGCGACTAAATTTGGAATCGCCTTCACTGCAAGATTTTTAAATCAGGCCAATGCGCTCGTGAATGTGCATCTTGATGCCACCGTGCAAGTTTCAACTGGGGCCACCGAGATGGGCCAGGGAGTGAATACGAAGATCGCGCAAATCGTCGCTCATGCCTTGGGCCTTGAGTACCGTGACGTGCAAGTCATGCCGACTTCTACTGAAAAAAATCACAATACCTCAGCGACAGCGGCCTCTAGTGGTGCTGACCTTAATGGTGCTGCAGCTCTGCAAGCGGCGGACATGATCAAAGGCCGCCTGTGTGTACTGGCGCAAAAGATTTTTGCCGGAGAGCCGAGCGATGCTATCCGTGAGTACGAAGTGCTGCATGGCAAAGTGGATCCGGATTTTAAATTTGAGAAAGGCATTGTGACTCAAATCTCAACTGGCAAAACCATTGAGCTTAAAAAACTGGTGACCGCTGCGTATTTTAATCGCATCTCTTTGGGTGCTTATGCTCATTACAAAACTCCTGGTCTGGGATTTGATAAAGAAACGGTTCAAGGCAAAGCTTTTAATTATTTCACTCAAGGGCTAGCGGTCTCGGAAGTTGAGATTGATGGATTCACCGGCGATCTTAAAGTTCTACGTTCTGATATTTTAATGGATCTCGGTCGCCCACTCAATCCTGGCATCGATCAAGGCCAGGTCATGGGCGCATTTGTGCAAGGTATGGGTTGGGTCACGACGGAAGAGCTGGTTTGGGATAAGACTCATAAGCTGGTGAGTCATTCACCCACTACTTATAAAATTCCCAATATTCAAGATACGCCACGTATTTTCAAAATGAATTTTATTAAAAATGAAGAAAATCATGTCAACGTTCATGGATCAAAAGCGGTCGGTGAGCCACCACTTCTTTTGGGTATCAGTGCCTGGACGGCAGTCAAAAATGCGCTTTCTTATCGCAACAAAGGTGCAGGATTAAAAAGTCCGGCCAGTGGCGAAGAAATTTTAAGAGAACTTACGGGAGAGATTTAATGGAGCAGCAACTCGATCAATTCTGCCAACACTTCTTAAAGTTTCACTCGGAAGGACGCTCCATGGTGATTGTCACCATGACCGCCAATCGCGGGAGTGCTCCGCAAGATATTGGCGCGCGTATGATTGTCGGGAGCGATGGTCTTTTGTTTGGCACGGTTGGTGGTGGCAAAATTGAGAAGCGCTGTCTCGATCAGGCGAGTGAGTTGTTGCAAACCAAAGAGCGAATTCCTTCTCAGAGTTTTACGTGGAATCTGCAAAAAGATATCGGTATGAGCTGTGGTGGGGAAGTCACCATGTTCTTTGAAGTGCATCGCCCTCAGGAGCGCTGGCATGTGGCGATTTTTGGCGCGGGCCATGTCTCTCAAGAACTCACGCGACTCTTATTCAAACTTGATTGTCACTTAACCGTGATCGATCCACGTGCAGAGTGGCTTGATAAATTACCTCCTACTACTGAGCGTTTTAAGAAAATTTGTACAGAAGATATGAAGTCAGTGCTCGATACTCTTCATCCTCAGAGTTTTGTTGCAATGATGACCATGGGCCACTCGTTTGATGCGCCGATTTTAGAGCGCGCGCTGAAAGAATTTCAATTTCCTTTTTTAGGTGTCATTGGCTCAAAACAAAAACGCAATCGTTTGGAGAGTGAACTCACTGAACGCGGTGTCGCCAAAGAAAAACTCAAAAGTTTTCACTGCCCCTTAGGTGAAGAGTTTGGCTCCAACGCTCCTGCCGAAATTGCGATATCCATGATTGCCCAGCTTCTTCGCGAGCGGGATCGCTTCATGGGACGCACGGTTTCGTTTTAGAATTATTTAAATCCTTAGACCCCACTTTTCTTTCATTTCTCAACCTTCTTCGATAGTTAAGCTTACATAACTGCGTGTAAACCAATTTGGTATACGGTAAAGGAGTTTTATGTTAGTCTTGATTTCAAGGAATGCACGCAAGGATGTGCGTCGTGCGCCTTATTTTATTGTATTAAAGTTTCAGACTTGGTTTGAAATTGTCACAGAAGATGGGATCGAAGCAGTACAACGAGTCGTTGGATATAGAGATCATCCTTTGGTTGGGAATAGAAAAGGTCAGCGTTCATCATCTCTAAATAGAAGTTGGCGCGTGATTTATATAATAGAAACTGATCACAATTCAGTCTATGTTTTGGAGGTTACCAATCATGAGTACTAAAAACTATGTTGAAGCAGGTAAATTTCTTCGTGAATTGTTAGGGCCAGTTCCTTTCGGAACCATGCTCAATGCCATCCGAGTAACCGATGAATTTACCCAGGTTGAATACGCCAAGAAATTAAAGATATCTCGCCAAGAACTTTGTAATATTGAAAAAAATCGCAAAATTGTCAGCGTTGAACGTGCCGTCGAATTTGCCAAAAAATTAGGTTATTCACCCAAAGTTTTTGCGAAGTATGCTCTGCAAGATCAACTTGATCGTGCAGGAATTAAAGGTGAAGTGGTGATTAAAGAAGTGGCCTAGTTCTTCTGAATCCAGGTGAGCGCTTCTCGCAAGGTCTCACCCAAAACTGGAAAGCGCGCTTTAAGCTTATTCTCAATCCATGAAATGGGAATCCGGCGCGCTAGATAAAACAAAATAAAACCTACCGCTAAGGGCCGAAGTATGAGCCAAACACTGACTGAGTGCTCTGAGTTCGCCAAGAAATAGAAAATAAGCGTTAAGAGCCACGAAAAGAGAAAGAGCGGAGTGCTCATATCTTTCAGCGCCCCTTTGAGAGGCGTTTGTGGAGTTTTTGCAGATGGTTTTTGTTTTTTGGCCCACAGCTCAAGCTTTTCCACTTGAGTGTCTGTCAGACGATGGGCCATCACTACAACAATCAGGCCCAGGATAATTTTGAAAGTAACAACGCCGACTGAAAGCCACAAAAGACCCTGCCAACTCAAAGGCAGCCACTGACTCCAATCTTTCATCAGGCCATCAATCACCGTGATCAGTGTTTCGCCATAAAGCAGATAATATACGGCCAAGGGCTGGATGAATCCCCACAGACACAACAGACTCATGCCTAGAAACATCCCGGCAATATTTGTTCCTAACAGAGCTAGACCCACAAAGTAGAGTTGCCCCTGCATGGCAATGGCGAGCATGGGAGTCAGTTTTTTTCCTGCCGGTGAGAGGGATTTGAGGAGTGCAGCGGTGGTGCTGATAATAGGGGCGTCACAGCGCTCGCCACTTTGGAGAGTGGCACGAGTGAGAATGAGGCCTTGATTCAATGAGAGAAAATGGCCTGCAAAAGGAATCCTCATTCCATGCAATAGACTACCGAGTCCCACTTCAATGAGACTGAGGAGTGCAGCATTTTTGCCAATCTCAGAGGTTTTCATGCAGACTAGAGTTTAGATAAAAAGGATGAGCATGACAAAGACCGCGTTGATTAAAAAAATCCCTAAGGCCGAGCTGCATTTACATATTGAAGGCACCTTTGAGCCTGAGTTGATGTTTGAGATCGGGCGCCGGAATGGCATCAAGTCACGCTTTGAAACAATCGAGGCCTTAAGAGAGGCCTACAACTTTCACAATCTGCAATCTTTCTTAGATATCTACTACGAAGGCGCCGGTGTGCTGATTCATGAAAAAGATTTTTATGATCTCACCATGGCCTATCTCACTCGTTGCCATGAAGACCATGTGGTGCATACCGAGATTTTCTTTGATCCCCAGACTCACACCGATCGCGGAGTAAAATTTGAAACGGTTTATCGCGGTATTCGTGGTGCACTGGACGACGCCAAAAAGAAATGGGGGATAACGAGTCACATGATCATGTGTTTCTTGCGCCATCTCTCTGAAGAGGCGGCAGAAAAAACACTCACTGAAGCTCTGCCATTTAAAGAAGGCATCATAGCCGTGGGTCTGGATTCTTCCGAAGTAGGGCATCCACCTTCAAAATTTAAAAATGTTTTTGCTCGTGCCATGAAAGAAGGATTTTTAACCGTTGCCCATGCGGGTGAAGAGGGACCTCCTGAGTATATCTGGGAAGCGCTTGATCTTTTAAAAGTGAAGCGCATCGATCACGGAGTGAGAGCAGGTGAGGATGATAAGTTGATGGAGCGACTCATAAAAGAGCGCATGCCTTTTACTGTCTGTCCGCTCTCAAACTTAAAGCTCTGTGTGGTGAAGAAGCTCGAAGATCATAATCTCAAAAAGCTTTTAGGCCGTGGTGCTTGTATCACTATCAACTCTGATGATCCCGCCTATTTTGGTGGCTACATGAATGAGAATTTTCTGCAGACAACTAAAGCGCTTGATCTCTCTTCTATCGAGATCAAACTCTTGGCGCGCAATTCCTTTGAGGCCTCTTTCTTGTCTCAACAAGAAAAAGAGCGCTGGTATCGAGAGATTGAGTCGATTTAGGCTTCGCTTTTCAGAGATGAAAAATATCTAGAATTCCTCCTTTTTTTAATTCGCTTAAAGGCGAGTTGGGCTAAGTAATATCAACGGGTTCCCCGCCTGGAAAGCCGTGATATTTTCAGACTTAGAATGCCAATGAAATGGAGGAAATTATGGGCCAACAAGAAGAAAAATCCGGCGTACAAAAACTGAGAGAGCTGCATTATGAAATTAAAAAGAGTCTCAAGCCTTCTCAGGAACTAATTGATGCTCTTATTAGGACAGGCAAGTTAAAGCCCAAAAAAGAGAAAGATAAAAAAGTAGCGAGACACTACAATCCCGAGGCTGGATCTTAATGGAATTAAAGATTTCAGAATTTGAAAAATACGTAGATCAATTTCCGGCCCTCAAGCAAGGCTGTATTGTTGATACAAATGTTCTTTTCGCAGGTTCATATCCTCTAGACATACATAATGACTGGGCAGATGAGGTATTCAGAACTTTAAGCCGTCTTGCTATTCCCGTCTATACCAACGTTAATGTTCGCTTAGAGTTTCTTGATCTTCAGCGAAAGGTTTTAATCCCTGAAGGACTTGTGGGTTTTTATGAGGATTTTTCGGAATCTCTTGATGGAAAGATTTACGAGGAGCTTAAGTATCTCAAACGAAAAGCAAAGGCTGCCTCAGATGAAGAGCGTGCCTTTAAATTAAATGATTCAGACATTAAAAAATTTATGGAGCTCTTTGGGCATGGGCCAACCACAGATGGCCCTAGTGCCTGGACAGCTTTCTGCAAATCATACTTTGCTCCATACTTAGCCCGAGTATGGGAGAATGCAGTTAAAGATTATAAAATCAATTTTCTTGGAACTCGAGAAATCGAAAGTAAGGAGTTTTTTAAGAAGCACCCTTCTTGGGTAAACATGGTCTGCTTACTGGGCGAGTCGGGTATAGGTGCAGCTGATGCGATGATCTTAAATCTTTATAAAGAATCAAGTTTCTCGCTTCTAATCACTGCCGATAAGGCTGTGAAGAATACGATGCTGAATAGTTCGTTTAGTGGGAAGTTTGTTCTTTCTCCTTAAT
>JBKHVI010000045.1:0-23015 GCA_046570105.1 Bacteriovoracia bacterium | reverse complement strand
TAAAGTATTCGCTAAGATTTGTGGCCTTAAGCAAAATCGGTATGACGAGTTGAGCGTCTGGGTTAACAAGTTGTTGAGTGAGAAGAATCGGCCAATAGTTTATGAGCGCCAGAATGGTCAGCACGGCCAGCTTCAGAGGCCAGTTAAGTTTAGGCACGAGGTCTTTCATCCTAAGATGATAAGTTAATTAAAACTAAGACCTCAACTGAATTAGTGAGCGATGTTAATTAAAACGGCTTACGATTGCGACGTTCAACGTTGCGCGCTTTTTTCATCAGCTGCACATCTCTGAACTCGAGATCTTTTTGCTTTTTCTCGGCTTCAATTTTCTTGGTTACGCTGGTGGCCTTGAGCGGAGTCGCCATTTTGATTTTGAGTGTGCGCCCATCGACGATGCGGTTATTAAGCGCATCCATCGCTTTCTTCACATCATCAGTGGTTGCGAGTTCAACGAACGCCATCCCACGCGACTGCATGGTGGTGGGCTCCATGACGATTTTAATGTTCTTAATACGCGCGAAAGGGGCCAAGAGGCTCTTGATGCCGTTGCGGTCACGCTTGTAACTTAAATTGCTTAAATAAATGGTGGTATTCATGGGCGTGTTTTCGCTTATTTAACACATTTGGTCAATGGGCTTTTTGGAAGGATTGCCCACTGTACTTAATTCCCCAGTGATGTCAGGCTAATAGCATGAAAAAACTAAGCTTTATTCTCGCTTTTCTCTTTATTTCAAACCTCCAGGCGGCGCCGGTCTCGGTCTTAAACTTTAAGCTCGATGGCCAGTCCTACTCAGTTCAAAAGCTCACCGATGGGCTAGGAATTATCTGGGCGATGGAGTTTCTCTCACCCACGAAAATCATATTTAATGAGCTTAAAGGGAATATTCATATTCTCGATCTTACGACGGGTGTGACTCGTCAGATGAAAAACCCACCCAAGGTGCATTTGGCAACCCAAGGTGGCCTTTTAGATATTGCTCTTCACCCGAAGTTTTCGGAGAACTCATGGGTCTATGTGACTTATGCCAAACGTATCAGTGGCAAACAAACCACCGCACTGGCGCGCGCTAAACTTAATCTCGCCAAAGAAGAGTTCTCGGAATGGCAGGATATTTTTCTTGCTCAGCCGACTTTTAATACCGCTCACCACTACGGCTCGCGCATCGCTTTTGATGACAAAGGCTTTTTGTTTTTAACTGTCGGTGATCGCGGAAACGAGAAGCTGGCGCAAAGTCTCGCCACTCATAATGGCAAAGTTCTGCGTTTAAATATGGATGGCTCCGCTCCCAGTGATAATCCGTTTGTGAATCAAGCGGGGGCGCTGAAAGAGATTTGGAGCTATGGCCATCGTAATCCGCAAGGGCTCTTTTTTGATAAGACGACTGGCGTGCTTTATGAACAAGAGCATGGCCCGATGGGTGGAGATGAAATCAATTTGATTACTAAGGGTAAGAATTACGGCTGGCCTTTGATTACTTATGGCCGAGAATATTCGGGTGGTCCGGTTGGTGATGGTGAGACGTCACGTCCGGGTCTTGAGCAGCCGATCAAATATTTTCTTCCTTCGATTGCACCCAGTGGCCTCTTGGTTTATCGAGCTAAGAAGCTAAAGCTCTTTCAGGATCGATTTGTTTCAGGTGCTTTGGCACTTCAGCACTTAAACGTGGTGGATGTGAAAGATTGCGCCAGCGCTTGTGAGGATCGTCTGCTGCTGCCCTTGAATGAACGTATCCGTGATGTGATCGCAGGTCCTGATGGCCTGGTTTATGCCTCAAGTGATACCGGCCGCATCTATCGTATTCAGGAAGGTCAGTAATGAAATACTTGTTGTTGCTGTTAACGGTCTCTTGCTCAGGAATCACGCTCAATGGTGTGTGGACACGCTCACCGGCCCAGACCAATTACACCGCTTGCCATGAAATTGAAGAAGAGCTGTTAGTGAAAGAGGTGGACTACCGCGCACTTCCTAAAACCTATGCCAGTGTTAAGCAGCATGTATTTCAAAATCACTGCGCTTCTTGCCACTTTGGTGAGGGAGCTTATGCTCCTAGACTTGATCAATATGAATCAACTCTCGCGGCCGTCAACATAGATGAACCGTCGAAGAGTCCACTGTGGCTGGCGGTTGAATCAGGTAAAATGCCACCGAGTGCGCATCTTCGCAGTCGAGATCAATACGCTTTTGAATTTTTGAAAGCTTGGGTCGAAGAGCGTGCTCCTCGCTAGAAGCAGCCTTTGACATAAGAGCGGCCGCGGGAGTGACAGAAGGCGAGTGTCGAGGTGTGCAGCTGATGGAGTGCTTCGTTAGCGATCTGCTCAGTACGAAGCAATCTGTCTTGATCCACAAAAAGTTCGTTGACCGAAAGTTTGCCTTGGTTAAATTGACCTAAGGTGGATTGGTAGAGTTTGTTCGAGATCTTTAACGCTTCTTTGCGCTCCAGCCAGTTTTTCCAAGAAATTTTTAGATTATTATTTTCTGCCAAAAGCACTTCTTGCACACGACGTTTTTCAAACTTCTGACGAATCTCTTGTGCCTGTCTCTCCGCCAATTCACGTTTACGAGTCACTGATTGATCAAACTGATCAAAGAGGGGAAGTGTATAAACAAGAGAAGTTCGCCACTCCCATAACTCAGCATCTGGAAAATCATAATAAGAGCGCGTGAAAGTAAAGCTCACATCGCCCCACATATTGGCAAGAGCGGCGTTGGATTCATAGGCGGCCGATTCTGCATTGAGAAAGGCCTCTTTAAATTGCGGCAATTCGGAGACATCAGTACTCAAAGTCATCAATTCATTCAAGCGTGCTTCGCTGAGATCATTTTCCCACGGGTATTGGGTGGGGAGAGTCTTAACGGCAAAACTTCTAAACTGAGCGGTGAGTGTATTGAGCCTTTGCTCGGCAACAAATAATTCTGCGCGAGCGTTCGAAGCATCCAGCTGAACTTTTTGATAATCCTGCTGAGACATAATGCCTCTCTGCAACCTTTTAAAAGAGAGCTGACGGGCTTCTTCTTTCATTTTGACGAGTCGATTTAATATTTCAACATTCTTTGCTTCTCGTAGATATCCGAGCACTAGATCTGCAATTTCGGCTTCACGGATCATAAGTTGCGATTCTACGCGCATCAATTGCGCTTTTTCGGCATAACGATTGGCCTGAAAGACGTTCCAGTCACGGCCAAAACTGAAAATATCTAATGAAGCATTCAGAGAGCCGAACTGAAATTTATCCACATTGGTGGCGAGTGAGACGTTGTTTTTTTGTTCATTTTGCCCGTAGCTCAAAGTGACTCGCGGGATAATGAGTTTCGAGAGGCCTTGATAGTAGAGAGCATCGTAGACAGGTGTGTTGAGTTCGACTTCTTGATAAGTAGGGTCGTTTTTAAGAAATTCTTTTAAAATGCCACGAAACTCAGTGGCCGCATTGACTGAAAAACTAACCAGCAAGAGTAGGCAGAGAGATTTCATTGGAGAGAAATCTCCTCAGACGAAGAGAGATTCTTGATCGCTGTGCTCTTAAGATCTGTATTGTCGTGAGTTGTTAACTTACTGGCCTTAGGAGAGTAAAGCACCCAAGGAACAATAAAGAGCGCCATCAGTGTCGAGAAGAAAAGACCAAACGCCACTACGATGCCTAGTGGTTGAAGAATTTTACCGCCATCTCCCCAGCCCATCGCGATGGGTAACATACCTAACATAGTGGTGAGTGATGTGATGAGGATCGGACGTAAGCGTGAGCGACAAGTTTCACGAAGTGCATCTCTTGAACTTAATCCTTTCTCGAGAAGTTGAGTGTAGACTTCAACTAACAGAATAGCGTTATTCACGGCAATTCCATTGAGCAGAATTATTCCCAAAGCAGAATTAAGTGAGAGCGTAGATTGAAAGGCAAATAAGGAGATCAGTGCTCCGATAAAACCTAGAGGGATAGTGAGCATGATAATTGAAACATAGCGCAGTGATTGAAACTGGAGCCAAAGCACGAGAGCAATCAAAATGAGCGAAATCAACAACGAGTTCTTTAACTGGGCCAAAGCGGCGAAGAGTTCTTTTTTGGGTCTGACCGCTTCGATGGTAACGTCTTTACCGGCAGTGATTTGAGCGGTGTTATCTTTTACGAGCTTTTCGTAACGCACACTCAAAGCTTCCCATTTATCTTCATCATTTTTATCAAGCGTTGAGGTGATCAGCGCCTGTTCACGGCCATCTTGACGGTAAATATTTGAGGCCACATCGGCCAATTCAAATTCACCTAAGGCCGAGAGTGGGATGACTTTGCTGTTCATCTTAAGAGGGTAGGCCCCTAAGAGTTCCGGATCTTTGTAGCGCTCATCCGCGAAGGCAATTGTGAGAGGAGTCATCTTGCCATCGACCATCATGGAGCCCGGAGATTTACCATTTTGGGTATAGATCGTGAGATCGAGAATATCCATCATGGGAAGTTGCAACTGACTCCAAAGATGCTCATGAGGAATGAAACGCAAGATTTTCGAGCGTGGCTCAGAAGGAGTGGTGTTGATGCGTTTGTAGTCGCCTTGCTCATTCAAGAAATATTTAAGACGAGAGACACTCTGGCGAATATCTTCGTGTTTTGATCCTGTCAGACGAAGTTCGAGATGATTCATTTGCGGTAGAGGAAGTTCTGCTGGATTCCAAGCATCGACATAGAAAAATTGATCAGGGGTATTTTGTAAAAGTTCTTGTAGCGTTTTAACCGTGGATTTCATGTCGCTTTTATCTTTCAAACGAAGCATGACGTTGCCGTTGGTCTTATTGTGCATCTGCATAAAGGTGTAGGCGACTTTTGTTCCCACCACTTTCATCGCCTTCGACTCTACTTCTTGCAGGATATTTTCCATCTGACGTGGAGCGCTTGATTGAGGCGCTGTCACCGCCATGAAAATCCAGTCCGTGTCGGGAGTTCCGACAATTTCTTTGGGAAGCCTAGGAACGATCGTCCACAAAAGTAGTCCTGCGAGGATGATGGGAAGAGAAATCGCCACCCATTTCAATTTAGGAAAATCTAAACCTTTCTCCATAAGCAAAAGATACTTATTTTCTAAGACACGCATAACTGGAGCAAGGGGAGCAGGCTTCATGCGGGCATCTTTCATCAAGACTAAGCGAATAGTAGGGACGACAAAGATAGCAACAAACCCGGAAACAGCATGGGAGTAAATCACCGCGCGTGCGAGATCACCTAGAATTGCGTTGGTGAGATCGGTGGTCATGGCCAGAGGGATAAAAACAATTAATGTGGTGGCAATCGATAGAAAAATAGGAGCAGCAACTTCTCTGACGGCAGACAAGATAATATCAAAGCGCTCCTGCCAATTCATCTCGCCTGAGTTGTTTTTAAGCCATTCGGCCTGACGCCTAAAAATATTCTCCATCACCACTACAGAGGCATCCACATTCATGCCGGCGGCCAGCGCGAGTCCACCTAGCGAGATGAGATTGAGATTCATATCTGTCGCTTTCATAACTATAAAAGCAACAATCATGCTCAAAGGGATTTCTAGTGCAGCAGTGGCAACGTTTTTGAAGTTACCGATAAATAAAAAGAGAACTAAGACGGCAAGGAAGGCCGCTAAGATCACATCTTTCATCAGGTTTTGAATCGAGTTGCGAATAAATTCGGAAGGATCAACGAGAACCTTATACTCCACACCTTCTGGCAAAAGCTTTTCATTTTTTTTCACATGGGCCAAGACATCTTCGGCCATGCGTTTGACGTTGGCACCACTCTTTGGATTAGCAAAAAGAATAAGAGACTCTTTGCCATCTGTTTTAAAGGCGCGACTTTGTTTCTCCGATCGGCCGATGGTGACCTCGGCAATATCTTTAAGTGTAATGCGTTTGCCATCTTGCAGGGCCACGACATGATTTTCCAGCGTCTCTTTGCTCACTAGTGCAGTAGGGATTTGGAGGTGGGCACCTTTTTGGCCGATACGCAGCTCTCCACCTGTTAACGAGGGAAGTGCAGCATCAAGACTGCGATAGATCTCTCCTGGAAGGAGGCCATAGACCACCATCTTCTCAGGATAAAGTGAGATGCTAACTTCTTGAGATTCAGGGTTCCAAAGCAGTGCTTCTTCGGCATCGGGAATATTTTTAAGACCAGGAGAGAGGATAGGATCGAGTAAATTATAGAGCTCATTTAAGGTCTGGCGTTTGCCGTAAAAACTCAACGCCAGAAAACCAGCATTCTCATTCCACTGCCAGACGGAGATTGAATCAGCGCTTTCACGAGGTAAAAAACCTTTCGCGCCAGCGGCGACAGTTTGGACTTCTTTGAGCGCTTGGGCGAAAGGAATATGCCAATCATAGGTAACGGTGTAGTCAACATTGGTATGGCCGTAGTTGGCCTTGACACTTTCGAGTTTAAGCCCGGTGTTTTTGATATTTTCAAGTTGGTATTCAATCGTCGCACCATATTTACGGATAAACTCTTCCGATGAGAGTCCAGCATAAATAACCGACATACGTACAACAGGTTTCGACGTTTGCGGATAGAGTGAAACCGGTAGCTCCATTCCAGACCAAATACCAACACCGGCCACTAAAATGAGCAAAACAAAAAGCCTGAATGGATTTTTTAAACCGAGTGAGAGCATTTAATTTTTCTTAGCTATGCGAACTTTGTCGCCATCTTTTAAAAACTCACCCGCTCCTACAATCGCTTCGTCACCTAACTTGGCACCAGTAATGATTTCCACTTGGCCTTTGCTCGCAGGTGCTGTCGTGATCTCAACTTTTTTAACTTTGCTGTTTTCTAGCAAGGGGAGGAAGATCTTTTCGCCAGCATAATAGAGCGCATTTTCAGGAACCAAAAGTTTTTCTTGCTCGGCGAGAACGATTTCTAGATTAAGAATAGTTCCTGGGACAAAACTCATTTTGTTATCAAATTCAGCTTCAACGGGCACTGTCCCCAGAGCGGCATCTAAGACTGCTCCCACTCCTGAGATTTTTGCTTCAAAGGGAGTTTTCGAAGGACCACGTGCTTTAAGGCCAACTTTGACTTCCGCATGATGAGCGGCCGGCATTTCAAGCTTTAAATAAAGATTTTCTGGTTCATTAATAAGCACGAGGTCTTCACCGCGAGCGACGTATTGTCCTTCATTCACATAAAGAGAAGCGACCACACCCGCCACAGGTGCGCGTAGCATGCGATTATGAAAATTCTGTGATGTGTCCTGTTGTTTAAGTTCTAAGAGGATGTCTCCCTTTTTGACTCGCTGACCGAGAGTCACATGTCCTTTGACGACAATCAGTTCACCGTCCGCTTTGATATTGGATTCAACACGGCTTTTAACCAGCGCGGGGAAAAGTAGCGTCTGCTTAACTGGAGTGAGCGCAAGCTTTTGCGTAAAGACTTCAGGCGCCGTTGCAGCAAAACTTAAACTCGCTTGGAAAATAATTGTCAGAAGGAAAGCTGAGCGAAGCATAATCTACCTTTTAAGTTTAAAGCTGAGCTTATGAGTTCCAAATGAGAAGCGCTCATCACTGGCCGCTCCATCTTTACCAACGATCAAGATATTTTTCTCAAGTTGAAAATCGACACTGGTCTCAATCTCATCGCCGGCCTTAAATTTTTCAAGCTCTGCTTCACTTAAGGCCTCATTGATTCCGATCGCCACTAAACGACTTCCTGGATCCCAGGCCAAGCTTGAAATGAACTGGCTTCCCTTAGAGAGGGTCAAGAAAACATCTTTGGTATGAACCGTAACTTGCTCGTTTTCTAGTTCGTAGCGCAAAGGGGCGTGAGTAGGAACGGGTGTGAATCCCCAGGCGCCGGAACTGTTTTTCTTGCAAGCAAGAAACTCAACTTTTACCGTAAAAACGAGCCAATCACTCTTGATCTGGGGACCGACCACATCCATGCGATAGGTTCCATGCATGTGATGGAAAGAATCTTCTGCAGTCTGGCACACGGCCCAGCTGCCATCGGCAACCTTAATCATTTGATCAAAGGCCAGGGCATTTGATCCGGGAAGAAGGGATTGCAAGGCCAATGAGAGAAAGACGGGAATAAGCATACCGTTCTCCTGAAGTTATAAGAGTGAGTGTGATCCCATAAAGAACTTATTCTGAGAGTAGGAATTGAAAAACTGACAGGGTTTAAGAGGGAAGTGACTTAGTCAGGAAATTGCGCTTTTGCTCCAGTAAGAGATAATAGTGTAAATTTTTCAAGGAGTGAAAATGCGCCTTCTTATTGCTTTCGTTTTATTCGCTATGGGTTTGAGTCTTCACGCCAAGGCCGACTCCAGTATGGGTTGTGGTTTGGGCACAATGATTTGGAAGCAAAACTCAATTGTCTCAGCACTTTTTCGTGCCACAACGAACCATAGTTTTTCTTCGCAGCTTTTCGGTATCACCACAGGAACTTCAGGATGTTCACAGCACAGCATTGTGAAGCGTGATATGTATCCGGTTTATTATGCTGAGGCGAACCTTCCAGAACTTCGTCACGAAATGGCGATGGGCCAAGGCGAATACCTCGCAACTTTTGCTCAAGTGCTCGGTTGCACACCAGCAGCTCAAGCTGAATTCACTCAATGGGCGAAAAATTCTTACGGCGAGCTATTCGCCTCTGAAAAAACCGATGCTAAAGCGCTTTTACAAGGCCTCTCTCGTTCATTCAAGAGCACTCAAATTGCTCAGAGTTGCGACAATATGGCCATGATCTAGCTTGTTTCTTTTTCTCTTTCTGACTGGGTGGATTCATTCCACCCAGGCCAGTGAGTTCGCTCACTCAGCTCAATGGCTTAATCTCATTCACTATCAAAAAACCTGGACTGGTTATAAAAGCGAAGCTGATGGTCCAGGATTCTTTCTCTCAAAAGATGGCAAAACAAATTCTGCAGCTGAATTAGCCGCCACCATTGAGGCACTGAAAGATCCACACAAATTAATGGGTGTTCTCAAAACCCCTGCGGCCTGTGTGTTTCCCGCAAGGAAACTCATCTTGGAGCGTGATTTGGGTTTGAAGTTTCCTGAAGTGAAATGTGAGGCCTATAAAGAATGGCGCCAAGGACTGCCGGTCACAGAACTCTCGCTGGTTTTTGCTTCGGCCTATCCTAACAATCCGGCCTCGATGTTTGGGCATACATTTTTAAGACTTAAAGGTCCTGGAGTTGGCAAAGATTTGCTCGATTATGCCGTTAACTTTGCCGCCACCACTGGCAGTGATGGAGGAGTGGAGTTTGCCCTGTTAGGAGTCTTTGGTGGTTATCAAGGGCATTATTCCTTGGCCCCCTATTTTATCAAAGTGAATGAGTACAACCATGGTGAGGCCCGTGATCTGTGGGAGTATTCCCTTAAAATGTCACCTGAGGGAATCGATATTCTCTTGGCGCATATGTGGGAGATGGAGGCGAGCACTTGGTTTGATTATTGGTTTTTTGATGAAAACTGCTCGTGGCAAATCCTACGTTTGTTAGAGGTCGCCAATCCGAAACTGAAACTCTCGCAAACTGCACCGTTTTACATTATTCCTGCTGAGACCGTGCGTATTTTACGAGATGCCGAACTGTTAGGTGAACCTCAATTCAGGCCCTCTTTGCGTCGTCAATATTTAGCGCGAGGAGAGAGTCAAACTCCTGAGGAAGAGCAGGATAAAAAGCTCGCCTACTATCAACTCAAGAGTCGCTTGAAGAAACTCAAGGCCTTAGAGGAAAAAGATTATCATCAGCAATTGAGCCTGCGAGCGCAGAGTTCGCGTGCAAGTTCAGAGGTCATTGTACCGAGAGCTAATAATAGTCCACATGAGGGCCATGGTCTCAGAAGAGCAATTTTAAGTGCGGGAGAGAAGCGTGAGAGGCTCGAAGTACGCTTGGCCCAGCATGATCTACTGGATCAGGATCTGGGTTATGAACCATGGAGTACTTTGGATGTATTGAGAATGAGCCTCGAGCATCAAGAGAAAGTGTTCGTGCGTGAATTCACTCTCGCCGAAGTGATTTCACTCTCTCCTTATAACGATCTAGGCTGGGATTTAAGTTGGTTTACTCAGTTTGGGCTTAAGGCCCCACGCGAATTCGCAAAACAATCCTTAACAGCAGCAGGTTCGGCAGGCATTGGTTACAGCTTAGGCAGTGATCGCTTGATTGCCAGTCTTATGTTGATGGGTGAGGCCTTGGGAGATTCACCCGATGGGGCCGTCATGAATCTTGGGGCGCGCAGTTTATTAGGGATTAAAGGGGAGAGTTGGAAAGTTTTGACAGATGTGAAGCATCTCTGGGGTGTTAATCAGCGCCTAACAGTTGAAGTTTCCTTTGCTTGGAGTTTCAATTCTGATTGGGGCGTACGCCTGTCACGTTTTCAGTCAGAAAAGACTCACTTTGAGACTCTCGCCGGACTAGTTCACTACTTCTAACTCTTCCCACTTCATGGGCCTTATGCTACAAGGCGGCAACTTTAATCTCAGAAGGAGTCCTTATGAAATGGCTTGTGCTTATTTCGCTTTTAGTTGCTTCCGTTGCTCAGGCGGTTGATCTTCCACGAGTGAGAAGTCTCAACGGTCACAAAGTTGTTTTTCAATCAACTGAAATTCGTTTTGTTTCAAGTTTAGAGATGTACAAGGCCCGCATTGTCGCCAAGTGGGGCGTGCATGTTTTTGAAGTTGCTGATGCCTACTTTAAGTGCGGCGAAGTTCGTTGCCGTTTACAAGAAACGCGTACACGCGCTTTCTATGAATCTTGCAAAAAATCTGGTGAGTCTTTCAAATGTCAAAAGCGTCTTCGTCCATCGAGCGATACACCAAGTGATGATTATGATCGTCCAGGTTATTGGGAACGTCATGCAGATGATGGGGAACATCATCGTGACAACTCAAGCTGGGAAGGCAGTGAGTTCCCTGAACGCGGGGACAATGATTGGGAGACTGGCGGAATCGTTTTATTCTAAAAAAAGGCCCTCTTCCGAGGGCCTTTTTTTTACTTCTTTTTCTTAGCAGCTTTCTTCTTTACAACTTTTTTTGCAGCGGCTTTCTTGGCCGGAGCTTTCTTCGCTACCTTCTTCGCTACTTTCTTCGCTACTTTCTTGGCGGCTTTTTTAGCAGGAGCTTTTTTCGCTACTTTCTTTGCGGCTTTCTTGGCCGGTTTTTTAGCAACGGCCTTAGCAACAGTCTTAGCGACTTTCTTTTCTACTTCTTTGGCCTTCTTGACGACATTTTTTACAGCTTTTTTGGCACTGGCCTTAGCCTCAGTCACCATGGCAGTTGCGTTGGCGTAAGGCTTATAAGCTTCCACTAACTCGTGAAAGAAATTCCATGAATCTTCAGGCTTGATGGTTTCAAGCTTGGCCTTGAGTTCTTCCCATAGTGCTTGGTTCTTATCTTTGAACAAATTCACCATGTAGATACATTTTTGAATGTAGTTGTCTTTGCTGTGGTCTTTGAGTTCTTGTGGAAAAGTCATAAGTTCACCTTGTAGGAAGTTAGTTCTCATATTGTATGTCGAGTGAAGGGAGAAGTTCACGGCAATTAATCTTAAATTAAGCTAACTTTTTAGGCGACGCAGTACGTTTCCTGGCCGACTAGGCGCTTGTGCGCCATCAATAAAGAGGAAGTTTTCTTGTTGAATCTTGAGGCAGAACTCGTGTTCAGTGATAGTTAGGTCGATATCAAAGTAATCATCGGGGCAATTTTCCACCAAAAAATCGACATGGTGCTGAAGGCCAGTTCCGATAGTAGGGGCCCCAAATTTGTCGAATAAGCGCTTATTAGTGAAAGGAAAGGGGAGTGTGGGATCAAAAATTTTATAGATTCCGCCACTCGCCAGAATAAACGGGAACATTTGATCGATTTCCGGGTGTGGGAAAAACAGATAATTTCCCCAGGAACGCTTTAAGAAATAGCTTAAATAGTGTCCATCCGAAGGAATGAAATAGAGCCCAAGTTTGTTCCAGTCGGGATTAAAGGTGTTCACGAGAAAGATGGTGCGGGAATTTTAGGGAGACGTCTAGTTAAGAGGGCCCTCTTAATTATTAAGAAGGCCCGACATTCATTAGTTACGAACGTGACGGATATCATCAAGCGTGTACATTGAGGCGCGTACATCTCTCAGGTTGCAAGTATGTTTCACTCCCTGGCCAGGAAGCGCCGACATAATACAGCTTAAGTTGCCGGCCGACTTCATGATAACACCCATACGCGGTTGAACAGGGATTGCCAGCATCGCTTCCCAAAGTTCAGCGGCGATTTCTCCTTTAAAGGAGACATACTCTCTGTTGCGAAAGTTTTGAATTTGCGCTTCTGCCATGGGTGCATTGATAAAGAGCGCGCATGAGAATTTGTTACGACCTTCCATGCGACGACAAGTGAATTTACCTTCTTTAGCAGAGACTTCTTTCACGCCAGAGCCTTCGGCAACAGTCAAGGCGTTGAAAAGTTCACGGGCCTCTTTATTTGATGAGCGAGTAGGGAGAGACTTCCCTTCCGCGCCAAGAGCGCCAAAGTCAGCGTTCAAGAGAGTCGTACGTGCCATCACTTCAGTGGCACCTAAGAGAGCAGCTAACAAGATTAAAGTTTTCATATATTTTCCTTGCTGGGGTGGATTATTTTTTAAAGTAGTAACAACGCATATTGGTTTTGTCGGAGCGATCAGTGACCTGCAGGTCCTGATTTTCTTCTATTAAGAATTCACCGCTTTGTTTATAAGTGGTCTTGAAGCGCTTCTGGCGACGCTCATTGAGCGTGAATGATTCGTTAGCGAAGCGCACATCACCAAAAGTGAGATCATAGCGAATTATAAGTTGTGTTGGGGTGATTTGATCGAAAGCAGAGGCATAGCTATTGATGACTCGAACGCCTTCATAGGCCGGGGCGGTGTGGAGAACTAACGGGCCATGTGAACTCGGCGTTATTTGCTTAATATAGAGAACGGCACCGATGGGGTTATGGGGTTTTTCATAAAAATAGCAGCGGCCAGAAATAGTCTGATGCATGAGGTTGCTAATCTGAGGACGCACGCCCTTGGTAAAATGTTCGGCTAAGCCGTCAAAATAGGAGCGATTTTCCGCTAACTCTTTAGCGCGTAAATCTTTTGGACCCAGATTACTTGCGAAACTGTTGGCGCCAGCACTCAAGACCAAGAAACTAAAAATGAGAATTTTCATAGGTACTTCCCTTAAAATGAGGCTAATTAATGCCACGAGTCGAGAGGCTTAAGTCTGTCAGTGTAAAAAGCATCTAGCGGGAGATTTCACGGCCGTGAAAGGCCAATGGGTGGTCATTAGGACTCATTGGAATTACACTTTTTTCATTTTTCAAGGAGCCACCATGAAAGTTAAGGCCGCTGTCGCTTGGGGACCAAAACAGCCACTCAAAATTGAAATGGTAGATTTGGAAGGACCAAAGAAGGGCGAAGTCTTGGTGAAGATCATCGCTTCTGGCGTTTGCCATACTGATGCTTACACACTTTCAGGTGTTGATCCGGAAGGAATATTTCCGGTCATTCTTGGACATGAAGGCGCAGGAATTGTGGAAGAAGTGGGCGAGGGTGTCACTTCACTTAAAAAAGGTGACCATGTCATCCCGCTCTACACTCCAGAATGCCGTACCTGTAAATTTTGTCTTTCAGGTAAAACCAATCTCTGTCAGCGCATTCGTGAAACTCAAGGCAAGGGGCTGATGCCCGATGGAACCACTCGCTTCTCAAAAGATGGTAAACCCATTTTTCATTATATGGGTACCTCGACTTTTGCTGAATACACAGTTGTTGCAGAAATTTCATTGGCGAAAATCGATGAAAAAGCTCCTTTAGATAAAGTGTGTCTGTTGGGTTGTGGAGTCACAACCGGAATTGGCGCGGTATTGAATACCGCCAAAGTTCAAAAAGATTCCAACGTCGTCGTTTTTGGTATGGGAGGCATTGGTCTCTCAGTCATTCAAGGCGCCAAGATGGCTCAGGCGAAACAGATTATTGCCGTTGATATTAATAACGCCAAAAAAGAGATGGCAGAAAAATTTGGTGCCACCTCATTCGTGAATCCAAAAGAAGTGGAAGGCAATATCGTGGACACCCTAGTGAAGATGACTGATGGGGGAGCCGACTATTCTTTCGAATGTGTCGGTAACACAAAACTCATGCGCCAAGCACTTGAGTGCTGTCACAAAGGTTGGGGTGAATCGATTATTATCGGTGTGGCGGCAGCAGGCGAAGAAATCTCTACGCGTCCGTTTCAGTTAGTCACTGGTCGCGTTTGGAAAGGTTCTGCTTTTGGTGGCGTTAAAGGCCGCACAGAACTACCAGGCTACGTAGATCGTTACATGAAAGGTGAAATCAATCTTGATGATCTAGTGACCTTCACTATGCCGATAGAAGAAATTAATCATGCTTTTGATCTTATGCATGAGGGGAAGAGCATTCGTAGTGTGGTGACATTTTCATGAAAAACTTAAAAACTCATAAGTCGTTTGAAGGACTCACACAGTTTTGGTCGCATCACTCAGTTGTGACAAAAACTGAAATGAAATTTTCCACCTTTATTCCTGCTGGTGAGGTGAAGGGCTGTGTGATTTGGCTCTCAGGTCTGACTTGTACTGATGAGAATTTCATCACGAAGGCCGGCGCTCAGGCCTATTTGGCGAAAGCGGGTCTCATGGTAATTTGCCCGGATACCTCTCCGCGTGGATTGAATCTCCCAGGTGAGCATGATGCTTATGACTTTGGTTCAGGTGCAGGTTTTTATGTCGACGCCACAACTGAGGGGTATCGCGGACATTACAAAATGTTCAGCTATATCAATGAAGAAATCTATTCATTGATCCAAAAAGAATTTAAACAAACGCAAATTTCCATCATGGGCCATTCCATGGGAGGCCATGGAGCGCTTGTGATTGGACTTAAAAATGCTAGTAAGTATGCAGCCATTTCCACCTTCTCACCGATTGTGAACCCTATGCAGTGCGATTGGGGAAAGAAGGCGTTTCGTGGATATTTAGGTGAAAATGAATCTTCATGGCGCGCTTATGATGCCTGCGAGTTACTTGCTCAGGGGCTAAAGCACCCTCAACAAATTTTGATTCATCAGGGGACGCAGGATGAATTCCTCGAAAAGCAGCTCCTAACAGGCCACTTGGAAGCTGGGGCAAAAAAGGCCGAGCAGGCGGTTTCAGTGAAGTATTGCGAAGGCTATGACCATAGCTATTATTTCATCTCAACCTATATTCAAGAACATATCGATCATCACGCGAGGGCCATCCAAAAATAAGATAGCTAAAAACTTATCTACGCCCTGTACCAAGTGTTTCGATTGGACTACATACAAGCCTATTAAAGAGGTTTTTATGAAGAATTTTCTACTGGTTTTGGCCTTGTTGTTTACTGTTTCCGCTCATGCAGTCAGTTTTGAATGCACGGGTGAGCATTTAACCTTCAACGATCATATGCAGGCGAAAGTGGCCGTGAAGGGAAGTCTTGAAACTTCTCCTTATCGCATTCGTTTAACTAATTACAAAATCAGCTACGATATTAAGATCGGCGAAATACCTTTTGCTGCTTTTGAAAGCCAAACAGTGAAGCCACTCAAAAACAGACGCAACTATCGTCCGACTGTTTATGTTAATCACTTCCGTTTTGATTTCTCACACATGATTGAATTAGGTGGCGGCTCACTCATTATGCCTTTTGCTGTCTTTGAAGAAGATGTAGCAGAATTCAAGGCATTCATGATGCTGACAGGGATTGAAGACCATGCTGGCGGCACTGTTCATATGAACTGTTCTAAAAACTGAGTAATTTGAATGAGCAGTTTTTGCTCATTCAAATTGAAAATTTAGGAAATTTAAAAAATATTGGTCCCATTCATTTAAGTATCCGTTCCTAGGCTCATTCAAGCTTTTGTCCTAAATAAAATTCTCATCCCTTTTCAAAAAAGAAACTCGGCAATTCCATGACCTAAGGCAGGTTTTTTTTCGGAAACGAAAAGAGTTTCACTGCATTCAATTATGAAAAGAGCACTCATTTTTCATCCCCTAGCTCGAAACGTACGAAGAGCTATCATGTAACAGTTAAGAATTTTTGTTTGAATTTAACCTAAGGGAGATGATCTCATGTCTAACGCCGCCAGAAAAATTGAAAGAACAGATGCACAATACATCCAAGAGCTCGAAGCAGTGAACGATGCGATTAGTAAAGTGCAAGCGGTGATTGAATTCAATCTCGATGGCACGATCATTACTGCCAATGAAAATTTTTGCCAGGCCTTGGGTTATGCGAAAGAGGAGATTCAAGGGCGCCATCATAAAATTTTCTGCGATGAAAAACTGACGACTTCTCTAGATTACAAACGCTTTTGGGAAAAACTCAATCGCGGAGAATTTGATACAGGAGAGTATAAGCGCATAACAAAAGATGGCCGTGAGATCTGGATTAATGCGTCTTACAATCCTGTGTTTGATGAGAAAGGCAAAGCCTACAAAGTCATAAAGTTTGCCACCGATGTGACGGCAGAAAAAATGCGCAATATTGAATTCTCATCCACGCTTGAAGCGGTTTCTAAAGCGCAAGCGGTGATTGAATTTAATATGGATGGTAGTGTTATTACCGCCAATCAAAACTTTCTTTCAACTTTAGGCTATGGCCTAGATGAAATTAAAGGTAAGCATCATTCACAGTTCTGTGAGCCAAGCTATTCAAGTTCATCTGAATACCGCGCCTTCTGGGAAAAACTCAATCGCGGCCAATACGATTCTGGTGAATATAAGCGTCTTGGTAAAGGTGGCAAAGTGGTCTGGATCAATGCCTCTTATAATCCCATCCTTGATATCAGTGGCAAGCCTTATAAAGTGGTGAAGTTTGCTTCTGACATTACGCCACTGCGTACTATGATTACCGCTCTCGCAGAATCTTCTGTGAAGCTTGCCGAGAACGCGACGGAGCTTAAATCAAACGCCAACCAAATGAGTGGCAACGCTAAAAACACCAGTGAAGAATCGGCCAAAGCGACAATCGCATCAGAGAACCTTTTTTCTTCGATTCAAACACTCGCCGTTTCTACAGAAGAAATGGTGGCCTCGATTCGTGAAATTTCTCGCTCATCAAACGAGTCGGCAGAGATGTCACGAACCACTTTGGCGAACGCGCAAGATACCAACAAAACCATTCAGCAGCTTGGTTTGAGCTCGCAAGAAATTGGTAATGTGATTAAAGTGATTAGTTCTATCGCTCAGCAGACCAATCTTTTGGCCCTGAACGCAACCATCGAAGCCGCTCGTGCAGGGGATGCCGGCAAAGGCTTCTCAGTTGTTGCTAACGAAGTGAAAGAGCTGGCGAAACAAACTGCCAAAGCGACTGAAGATATTACCAATAAAATTGGTGCGATTCAAAAAGATACTCAAGGTGCAGTCGAAGCTATTGGTGGGATTTCCAAAGCGATGGAAAAACTCAATTCAATCTCGGGTGCGATTGCCGCTGCGGTTGAAGAGCAGACTGCTGTCACTAACGAAGTGTCTCGAGTCATTGGTGATTCGAAAAAAGGTGTCGAAAGCATTGCTGGAACCATTAAGCTTGTCGCCGAAGCGGCTTCTCAGAGTGAACACAAATGTGATCAAACTTTAAAATCATCAGAAGTGCTCTCTGGCCTTGCCGATACACTGAAGACACTTGTCTCTCAAGTTCAAAAGTAAATTTGTGGGCCATGGGTTAATCCCCATGGCCTAATTCACTTTGTCTGAGTTATCTTCAGGCATGGATCAAAAGCATCGCGACCCACTCCATGGCAAAACCCTTGAAGCTATTTTAAATGAGCTTGTGGCCCATTATGGCTGGGATGAATTGGGTCTATTAATTAATATTCGCTGCTTTCAATTCGAGCCCAGTATTAAATCAAGTCTGGCCTTCTTGCGTAAAACTCCATGGGCCCGTACGCAGGTTGAAGCTCTCTACGTCAGTTTTATTAGCGCTGACAAAGCAGATTAAGATAATTGCCAGATTGTGAGCCGATATAGATGACTTCAACAAGGTTATCTTCCCGAGAAATAAGTTTAACGGATACAGTCTCGCCAAACGATTGCACCACATATTCATCATCACTGAGTTTTGTCAGAGGATTGTACATCCACTGGTAAGATTTTGAGAGTCGTCCGTCGCTTAATTCAAAATGAAAAAGAGCATCATCTAGAACATCATTTAGGCCAACGTCATTCCCGGCCTGATTAATCGCCTTTGCGCCTGCCGGGATCTTTTCCCGAAATAGACGAATGCTGGTTTCATTTTTAACCGTACATGTGTCGGCAAAACTCTGTAGGCTCATAAGTGCTGTGAGGATAAAAAGAATTTTCATAACAGCTCCTGGCGAAAGTTTGGTTTAAGAGCTTATAGCGAGGCTTTGTCGATAGATAAAATGAATGAATTGTATGGATGTGATAGGTTTTATTTATGACTGTGGGTCAAAGCTGATCCAAGGGAGGCAAGCATAATACAGGCAATAGCGATCATTTCAGTTATACCTAAAAACTCTCTGAGAAAAATCAATCCCATCAAAGTGGCAATCGCTGGCTCAAGACTCATCAGAATACTAAAGGTGTGCGCTTTGAGATGTTTGAGGGCGATCATTTCCAATGAATAGGGAAGCGCACTAGAAAATACCGCCACCAGAATCGCCATCATGGCCAGTTGGGGCTGCCATAGCTCCGTACCTAATTTCACAACGCCGACTGGTAAGGCCACCATCGCCGCAAAAATCATTCCCCAGGTGGCGGCGAGAGTTCCAGGAAGATTCTGCGAGGTACGTTGACCAAAAATAATATAAAGACCCCAACAAACACCTGCAATGAGCGCCATCGCCACACCCCAAGGATCTAGGGTGCTGGTTTCAGTCAGAGGCAGTAAAAGATAAAGACCAAGGCCTGCTAAAATCGCCCACACAAAATCCACTAGGCGGCGTGAATTATAAATCGCCACCGCCAGGGGACCTGTGAACTCTAAGGCAACAGCTATACCTAGCGGGATACGTTCAATGGCAAAGTAGAATGTCAGATTCATTACGCCCAAAGCACAGCCGTAAAGTAGTACGCCTTTTAATTGTACACGGGTGAGAGGTGTTTTCCAAGGCCGCCAGATAAGACTTAAGAGGAGTGCCGCTAAGGTAAGACGCCAAAAAGTTGCGCCGGTGGCCCCGAGAACAGGGAAGAGTGTGCGTGAAAGTGTGGCCCCATATTGAATGGAGCACATACCAATAAAGAGTGTGACGAGTGAGAGTGCCAAAAGGTTCACCTGGTTAAAAATAATTTTACTTTGCGGCGAGTTATTTAGTCCAGAACTATGTTTTATCTTTGTCAGGGCCTGAACAGTGCTTTTAATAGTTAACCCAGTTAACTAATATTATCCCATGCTAGCGACTCATCTTTTAGACACAATTCCTTCAGTCATGCGCGAATGGCGCAAAGAACTCCATTCGGGTTTGCCGGATGGTTTAAGTATCAATCAATTTCGCGTGCTCTTTTTTGTTAACGTTGGCCATGAATCATCGTGCTTTTTGGCGCGCCATTTGGGAGTCACCGCCGCTGCTATGTCTAAGATGGTGGAAGTTTTAGTTAAAAGAGAATTACTTCATCGTGAAGTGAACCCCATTGATCGCCGCCACGTCAAACTGACACTGACTCGCGCAGGTCAAACTGTCGTGAGACGAGTGCGTACGCAAGTTGAAAAAAACATGCAAATTCATTTGGATGACTTAAATAATAAAGAACAGAAACAAGTTTTAGAAGCGCTCTTACTCTTACAAAAAGTATTTTCATCGAATCGAGGCGAGGTTGTTGCATGAGATGGTTGTTGTGTTGCTTGATTCCCGTAGCTGCCAGTGCTGCTACTCCAACTGGTTTAAAAGATCTTCATGCGCTCGCTGAGAAGCGCTCTGAAACGATTGCCATCACCGAGTCGCGAACGCTGCAAGCAGAAGAGCGTAAAACTCAAGCGGTGGGAAGTTTGCGCCCCTCAGTTACCGCCCGCTATAACTATCAAGAGGTCGATCCTTTACCAGGGCCTCGTGATGCGTTCAGAAGGATTAATCAGTACTCAGCTTTGATTAATTTAGCGCAACCTATCTATCGAGGTGGCACTTGGGCAGCGTTCTCATTTGCTAAAATTGATATCGATGTGCAAAAGCGTCTGCGTGAGCAGGAAGGATTGGGTCTTTGGTCTCAAACCGGAGATGCCTATTACAATTTGTGGATGGCGCAGAATGATTTAGTGAATGTTCGTCAGTTGCGAGATTTTAGTGACGAGCGGGTGAAAGAAATCCGTGAGCGCGTGAAAGTCGGTCGTTCAAGAAAAGGCGAGCTACTCCAGGCCGAAGCTCAGTTGGCTTCCGTAGATGCTGATGTGGCCCGCGCAGAAAGTGCTCTGGCGGCAGCTCAGGAACAAGTGGATTTTTTGGCAGGTGCACCTCATAAAATGAGTTTTGGTGCGCTCCCTACAGGGGAAGGGCAAGTGGCAACACTCAATGATTACATTATAAAAATCCAAGATCGCCCTGATGTGAAGGCGCGTGGGGAAGAAGTACTGTTAAATGAAAAACTCACGACGATTGCCAAAGCGGGCCATCATCCGACACTTGATTTTACCGCCAACTATTATTTTGAGCGTACTGGTATCCTCGCTGAATCGGAATGGGATATTGGGGTGGTGGCGACACTTCCGCTTTACCAAGGCGGCACGGTGGCAGCGAGCACCCGTGAAGCGACCGAGCGCAAACGAGAAGCAGTCTTAACCCTTGAGCGCACCAAGCGCGAATCTGAACGTGATATCCGTATTCTTTGGCAGAATAGCAAGGCGTTAGAAGCGGTGGTGAAAGATCTTAAAAATGCTTTTGGTAAGTCAAAAGCCACCTATGAAGAAAATAAAAAAGATTATCGTTATGGTTTGGTAACGAACCTCGATGTTTTGCAATCTCTCAACCAATATATCGATACTAAACGTGGCTACGAGCGCGCTCTCTTAGAAAAAGAGATGCTCGCTCTACAACTAAATTTGGCCACAGGAGTGACTCCATGAGCTTATCCGATCTCTCCATTCGCCGTCCGGTCTTTGCCTGGATGCTGATGCTTGCCCTGATGGTTTTTGGTTATCTCGCTTTTACTCGAATGGGTGTCAGTCAGTTACCTGATGTGGACTTCCCGATGGTGAACATCTCCGTGACTTACGAGGGGGCGGCCCCGGAAGTGATGGAGCTTGATGTGGTTGATCCCATTGAGAGTGCTGTTGTAGCAGTAGAGGGTGTAAAGTCTGTGACTTCAAACGCGCGTTTGGGAAGTGCCAATATTTCAGTTGAGTTTGGTCTCGATAAAGATATCGATGTGGCGGTCTCCGAGATTGAGGCCAAGATTAATCAGGCCCAACGAAATCTTCCTGATGATATTGACCCACCAGTCATTACCAAAGTGAACCCCGATGATCGTCCCATTATGTGGTTGGGAGTTTCTTCGGAGACGATGGATCGTAAAACTTTGATGGCCTATGTACGCGATCAATTGCGAGATAAAATTCAAACGGTTCCAGGTGTAGCGGATGTTTTTCTAGGCGGCTACGTTGATCCAAATTTGCGTGTTTGGGTTTCGTCAAAAAAACTCAATCAGTTTCAAATGACTGTGACGGATGTGATTGCGGCGATTCAATCGGAGCACCAAGAAGCTCCCTCAGGCTATCTAGAGGATGCTACCCGTGAACGAAATGTTCGTACTCTAGGTGAAGCGAGTAGTGTTGAAGAATTTAAGAAGTTGCCACTTATTCGTAGAGGTGGCAGTGCCAATTTTAGCCCTATCTTCCTCGGTGAAGTTGCTGAAGTGGAAGATGGCCTGGCCGATGTTCGTCGTATATCGCGGGTTAATGGTAAGAATGCCGTTGGTATGGGTGTTCGTAAACAACGAGGCTCTAACACTGTGGCCGTTGCTGATGGTGTTAAAAAGAAAATGGCAGAGCTGCAAAAGACGCTCCCTGCTGGAACTGAGATCGGGATTAACTTCGATTCGACTCAATTTATTGAAGAATCAATCCACGAGTTGATTTTCACCATGACCATGTCGGCGATTCTGACGGCGATTGTGTGTTGGTTGTTCTTAGGATCTTTTGCCGCCACCATTAACGTTATTTTAGCGATCCCGACTTCGATTTTGGGTGCTTTCATTATTTTAAGCTGGCTGGGCTTTACGCTCAATACTTTCTCGCTCTTAGGTCTTTCTTTGGCGATTGGTATCGTGGTGGATGATGCCATCATGGTTTTGGAGAATATTTATCGCCATCACGAAGAAGGGAAGTCTCGTCGCGAAGCCTCCTTTAAAGGGGCCAATGAGATTACCTTCGCGGCGATTGCGGCGACGGTTGCCATCATGGCGATTTTTATTCCTGTTGCTTTGATGGATGGGATTATCGGTAAGTACTTTTTCCAATTTGGTGTCACGATTTCAGTGGCAGTCGGGCTGTCTCTGCTAGAGGCCCTCACACTGACTCCGATGCGTTGTTCACAATTTATGGATCCTCCTGGTCGCACCAGTAAGTTAGGTGCTTTTGTCGATCGTATTTTTGATAAGATTATTGCTATCTATAAACGTTGGTTAGAATTTGTGCTGAACAATCGCGTGAAAGTCTTAAGTCTTTCCGCCATCTTTTTTATCTCAACTTTCTTTTTAGTGACACAAATCCCTAAAGAGTTTGTGCCGGCGCAGGATACGGGACTTTTCCTGATGCGCGTGAAAACAGCAGAAGGATCGAGCCTTGAATTCACAGATAATGTGGTGAAACAAGTAGAAGAGAGTCTCTCAAAGAAGCCTGAAGTGAAGCGCTACTTTGTTGCAATCGGTGGTTTCGGCGGTAGTGAATCCAATACAGCTAACTTGTTTGTGACCTTGGTGGATAAGAAAAATCGTCCAGTCATGAAGGATTTACTCAATCAATACCGTAAAGAGTTCAAAGAAATTAAAGGTGGAAAAGTCTTTGTGCAAGATACCTCTCAAGGGGGCTTCTCAGCTTCTGGTCGTGGCTTCCCAGTGGAATTCACTTTAATCGGTCCCCA
>JBKHVI010000044.1:0-23568 GCA_046570105.1 Bacteriovoracia bacterium | reverse complement strand
TAGCTGTACTCCAGCATGAAGCCGTCACCCTGAGTTTTGAGGTATTCCTCTTTTGTGAGGCGATAGAGCGCCACAAACGGGTCAGCGTGTGTGTTTTTAAGTTCTGAAACTTTTTGCTCAGTTAAAAACTCAGTCAATGGAAGCCAGTTCACTTTTCCTTGCGTGAATTCAGGGAGAGTCCAAATAATTCCGGCCTTGGTTTGATCCACAATCTGCAGGCGCGACATCACCTTATTGATTTCTTTCTTATAAGCGTTGTTCTCTTTTTGAGCAGCGTAAGCGATGCGAAGGGCCTCGGTTTGAGGAGCGAGTTTTGAATAGGCCATGCTGTCTTCGGCGTCAGTCATTCCAACGAGTTTTTTAACGTCGGTATGCTCAATTTTAATCGGGAGATCAAGCTTTGAAGGGATGCCCATGCCATCAAAAGAGAGGCGACAGAAAGTGACTGTTGAGGGTTCGTTTTCAAATTTTGCTTTTCCCGTCACAAAACGCAGCGTTTCTTCTGCCACGATCAAAAGAGGTTTCACTCTCCCGCCGGCCTGAGTCGGCATCTTTTCAAGTTCAGGTGGACACAGCGTCTGGCCCAGCGCCTGAGTAGAGATGAATAGGGCAAGAAGAATGAATTTAAGCATGCATGGCCTCTTGGGGGCGTTGGGGTTTGCGACGAAGGACAAAATGCCAGATCGAACCAAGGACAAGAAGAAGGGAGCCGATATATTTCCACGCTCGTCCTGGATCATAGTTCACACTGAAGACTGAGCCATAAACTTGTGGCTGAGCTTCAAAATACGAGGCCTGATAAAAAGTGAAAGACTCATGTTTCATGGGATTGTTCATAAAGACATGATGTTTCTGTGAGCCGGCATTGCCTTTAAACAAAGAAACAAAACTTTCATAGCTGGCAGGATTGTTGGTGCCTGGGTCCATATCCATTTTGAATTTATCTAAGGTAATCTCAAAGGGGAGCTTCAAACTTTTACGTCCCAATTGAAAAACCACCGGACCCTGTTTTCTCTCCATCGACATCGCTCGCTGGCTCGTGACCCAAAAACGTGTGGGGCCCACAGAGACCTCTACCGCCTTGAGCCCACCTTTGATGAGCTGACCGTTATCTTGTAAGGGAGTGACCGCCTCAGGGCGTCTGACCGGATATTTTGAACCCTGATGGTTGAGTAAAGTGATAGCAAAACCCATCCACGGCAGATCCACCGGATCTTTTTCCAGGGGATGCACCACCCACTTGGAATTTTCGCGATCAAAGTAGCTCACAAAACGGCCGAACAAGAAGAGGTGAGGCTTGTCTTGGAAAAGCTTGCGACTAAAGATGCGAAAGGGAGAGTTCTCTACCAGTTTTAAATCTTTATCGACTGGTAGGGGAGAGAGATCGGGGAGAAAGCGCAGCTCCTCCCCCGCTTCTTTAATAATCAAAAGATTCTTGCCCGAGAGGCCCGCTCTCTTTTGCAGATGTGACTTGTTCGGGGCAAAACAGCGGCCCTCGCGAGCATCCCAAATCAACAGGCCATCATATGAGGGTTCACCAAAACATTTCGCCAAGAGTTCTGGCATGTAGTGCACATTCAAAGGACCCAGTTGTGTGGTGCTTTCAAAATCCGCTTTAGGATGGAGACTCAAGGTCAGATTTTCCGAAAAGTTGTCATTTTTAAGAAGGTATTCCCCAGAGTGCAGACGTGTGGTGTCCGCCATTTTGTCTTCTTCCCAGGCAAGGACTTCATCAGCAAAAGGTAAGAAGCGTAAAATCTTGATGTCTTCCCACTGGTAATTAATCGTGCGCGGTCCGGCGGAATAAGGCAGCTCAAGGGTGAGCTCTTTCTGGTCTTGCGTGAATTGCAGCTTTAATTGATCAGTATTGAGCATCACCTCACTGGCAGGCGCAGTAGGCGCTAGCGTGAGATTGCCATCGACTCCTGCTTGATAAGTGACAAATGATCCTAAGAAAAGTGTGATAAGCCCTAAGTGAATGACGTAGAAGCCATAGAGATGCTTCTTCATGGGAAGGCGCTGGAGAGTGGCGACTAGGATGCTTAAAAACATCAAAAACTGCACGCCCATAAAAGGCCATGACTTATACACCAAACGATTGGCGTAATCAGTGCCGTGATAGGACTCCATAAAAGTGCCATAAGTCAGATAGATGGCAAAAATGGCAATGATGGCGACCGCGAACTTCACGTGGCCCAGCATTTTTTCAGTTTTATGAAAGTAGATGAAAAAGGTATTTATCATAGAGACAAGACTGTGCCACAGGCCACAGGGCCTTGTCGATTTATGCGGCCGTTTGAATCAGCATTAATCTAGCTTTTGCCACCAAGCAACAAGCGCGGCCAAACCATAAAACAGTGGCTGGTGCAGTAAATAGATTTTGAGCGCATGCTTGCCTAGAAATTCTAGCGGTGGATTGGCCGTTGCTTGCCATTTAGAGAGTAGCCAGGGCCCGGTGATCATACCAAGGAGAGTGACCCAGAACCAGGGATAGGCGGGAATAAAATCCATTGAGAGTCGCGGGAAGTGACTGCCCATCCATCGAATATCAAATCCTGCAAAATATTGGCCGTATAGAATAGCAAGTAGCACCGGAATACGGGCCCAGCGCAGATAGAAAAAGGGGAGCGCCAAAAGACTGACGGTAGCGATGCAATGAATGGTGCCGAAATAAATCCAAGTTTTCGGGAAAAGAATATAAGTCACACTACTTATAAGGAGAGCAATGCCTGCCAGTTTTCCTAAGCGTTGCCAGAAACTTTTCCAGCGCACGCCCTCCCCATGTGTGAGTTCCAGGGAAGTTCCCACACACCACAAGAAGAGAAAGACAATAAAGCGCGGTAGAGCGTGCCAGAAACCTTGCTTGTAGTGATCATCGAGTAAACCAAAGAGCCAGAAGTCATAGACCAGATGAAAAATCATCATTAATAAGACGGCCACTCCGCGCAGAGTATCTAGGCCGTGATGACGAGGTCTCATGGGGCCTCCTCAAAACAAAAAAACTTGTGATCACATTCGATGGTCATTTCTCCCTGGCCTTGATTTGAAAGCAAATGGGAGGAGAGTTTAGCTACTTGGGTGCGAGGAAGTGGCCAGCGGCAATGGCCTTGAATACTAAAGTGCGCATCTTCAAGTGAGAGGAGAGTGAAAGTGTGATGAGTGGTCATCTTGTGCACACCTGCAGGGTAAAGCCGAATCGGTGCTTTGTCGGGACGATGAATTGTCACCAGGGCGCTGTGATTCATCCAATGAAAGACTTCTCCTAGATTCACCCATTGATGATCGTCGCGCCCGCCCCAAAAACCCCACAGCTCAACTGAGATCAGGTCTGGTGGCAAAAGCTTAAGGGCAAGGCTTAAGTCACTTTCATTTTTATCACTGGAAAAATGATGATCCAGTTTCACGGGAGATCTAAGTGAATCACCATCACCGAGAGTAACATCATATAAAGAGAGATGCTCACTCCAGACACCACCGTCGACACCGATTAAGATTTTATCACGGCGCAGATTTGCATCAGGAAATTGCAAGGCCATGGGTCCCACGAGGAGAACTTGGCGAGTAAGTGATAATTTCTGCTTCCACAATGACATCACACCATCTTATCCTCTTTGCTATGAAATGGTCATTACGAGCACAGAATATCCTCACAAAAACACAATTTTCTTTGTCTGAAATCCCCTCCGATTGGCAAAAGTGTCATAGTAATGACGGTCGTGTGGTGGCCTGGAAGGGCCGAGAAAATTTCGAAGAATGGGGTTATCAGGGCCCTTGGACAGAGGGAGAACGGGTTATTTTAGAGGCCATGGGGCATTTATTAAAAAATAAATCGTGGCAGAAAATAAAAGAAATGACCTTGCGAGAAGCTGAGGCGTGGCTCAGAGATCGTAATTCTGAGCCAGCTTTTTCACCCGAAGAGATGGGAATTTTACCCCAGATGTGGGGCCAACTTCTGGGACAGATTGAGCACAGTTTTAAGTCGGGGAGAGTGCTTACGGATTTTAGTTTTCCCTCTGGGAAAAGCTTTGAGAAACTCAATTTGTCCGAGAAGATTCGAGAGCTTAAAGCGTTTTTCTCCTCTGAACGCTTAAGTGGATTTTATAAAAATGGTGGTGAGATTGAGCTCCTGGATGTGGAAGAATTCACCCTTTATATAGCACTCAATTCTGGCACGATTCCTGAGGGGGCATTGCTCGATTGGCTGCAGATGAGTCTCGCTGAAACCTTCCGAGAACCACGCCTTAATCTCGTGCCAGAGCCGTTTTCCCACTGACCCCCCCTAAAAAAATTGTTTGATAAAGTGAAAAACTTATCTATAGAATCAAATCCAAGAATGAGTTGCACTGTTACCTAGAGAGAATGCTTGGAAAAAAACTTGGTATTTAAAGAAGTAAAAAAAGAAGATGAGATCATTGGGATCTCGAACTTCGATATCCAAGTTTTTACTGATTCACGTGATCTCCAATGGAACATTGATAATATCCGTCGCGAAATGAAGGGCGGATGGAAACTCTACTCTGTCACTTTTGGGAACGATACTGTGGCCGCTTTATTCATGAAGAATGATAAAGAGGCTCTCTTCACGAAGAATACCCCTATTAAGCTGGCCTTTCAGGGCAATGGCTTTAGTCATCGTATTAAAGACTTTTACGAACGCGAGGCGGGACGTTTACAACTCAAACGTGTTGTGAATTACTGTCCAGTAGATAACTTTAGAATGATTGCGTTGAATGAATCTCATGGCTACCGTAAGACGGGCAATAGCTTGGGTGACAGTAACGCTATTGTCGAATGGGAAAAAATAGTGAGTTAATAGGTTTCGACCTAAGTATGATAACAACCACGAGTACCCTTTGGGACTCAATTTGACGGAGGAAAGTCACATGGCTAAGAAAACAACAAAGAAAGCTACTGCTAAAAAAGCAACAGCTAAGAAAGCAACGGCTAAGAAGCCAGCTGCTAAAAAAGCTACTGCTAAGAAAGCAACAGCTAAGAAAGCAACTACTAAGAAAGTAGCTGCTCCTAAGAAGAAAACTGCTCGTAAGCCAAACCCAGCTTTCATGAAGGCTTTGACTCCTTCTGCAGCTTTGGCTGAAATCGTAGGCGCAACAGCTCTTCCACGCACTGAAGTTGTGAAGAAGATCTGGGTTTACATCAAGAAGCACAATCTTCAAGATGCAAAAAACAAGCGTAACATCAATGCTGACGACAAGCTAAAAGCTGTTTTCGGCGGCAAGAAGACTGTTTCAATGTTCGAAATGACTAAGCTCGTTTCTAACCACTTGAAGTAATCTCTACGTAGATTGTTTTAATAAGAAAGGGATCCTTCGGGGTCCCTTTTTATTTTATGTCCAGGATGGACGGTATGCCGCCGGAGCCAGGAGGCGAGAGGCGGCGATGGTCGACGAAATAGAAATCTCATTTCACCCATCTCATTCTGGCGCACGAATCTTTTTAAGACTCGATAATCAATGCCAGAATGAATCAAGCTGAAGAAGTAGGAAGCTCGAGGCGCCCTCTAGTAGTGACTTCTATGTAAGTTGAAACTTTGATTCGGGCTTCATGGGTGAAATGAGATTTGTCAGACAAGAGATAAAATCAAAGCGAAGCCTTGAAGGTTTGAATCAAAGCATCCGGTAGAAGGTCTTTTTCGCTCGCTGCTAGATCGAAGAGCGAACGACACTGAAGGGCAGGGCTGCCCTTGGGAAAGCGTTTCTTGCCCCCAAAGAAGTCCACACAGACATGAGCGTAATGATCCAGGTATTCCGGGAAGTGGCGTTGCAGATGACGAGAAACCGCTCGACGCTTAATGAGGTCAAGGTCATTGAATAATTCGCCAGGAAGCGGTGACCATTTCTTTAATGTCGCAAGCAATTCTTCACGAAGTAGAGGTTTCTTGCCGAGCTCTTGGATCCTCGCCCAAGCAAGATTAAAAGTTTCACCGCGTGCCGGAGAATTCAGCAAGTAGCTTAAGTAAAACAGGTCACGCTCATTTTCAGTGAGTGCCCCTTGTGACTTCAAAAAAAGATAACCCAAACTTAAATCTTGCGGGGCCGCACCTGTTGTCCACAATTGATGAATTCTGGGGTGCAAGGCCTGCCAACAACTTTCATGGGCCAGCTCCTTAAGAAAGGCGGTGAAGCTTTTCTGTTTGAGATTGAGCTCCCACTCATTATTAAGTTTCTGCCACAGAATATCTTGCAGCTCAGGCTTTTTGCATTGAAGTTCGGCCACCGGTGAAATGAGCAGTGGTTTTAGAATAAAATAAGCATTCACTGTCAGGCGCGCTCGGTGAAGGGGATTGCTGGGATCACCACTCTTTCCTAAATAAGGAGTGAGGAGCGTAAGCAGTCGTGGCGCCATGTCAGGTTCTTGACGGTCGATTTCCCAAAAAGCCACGAAGTCTTTCCAGCAGGATGATTCGGGTGTTGAGTTTTCTTGGAAGCATTGTGTGAACCAGCGAGTCGCCACTTCTTGGCGTTTAATTCTAAAAAATTCAAAGCTCGCTAAGGCCTTCCAGCCAGCGAGGCGCTCCATCTGTTGAAAATCAGCTTCATCTAAGCGATTTTTTTTGAGCAAGGACTTGAGATAGCCCTCTCCCATGTTTTGCACCATGGTTTGCCAGTATTCAGTGCGTTCAGTCGGACGAACATCGAGAGCATGGGCAAAGAACTCGCTATAGCTTTGTTCTTTCTCCAACGCCTCTAGATCAGCTTGGGTATAGCTCTGCGCCGCAGAAGGATGCGTTGTGAAAAGAGTACACAAAATTAGAGCGAAAAGTGACTTCACACTTAGATGTTAGACTTAAGGCACTTCTAGCGTCAAACGTCTTTGCGAACAACCGGGCGCCCGAGTAGACTAAAGGCCTTTGAAATTCTCAGGAGGCCAACCATGTCTGCGCCCCACGTGGCGGAAGTTTATTCACTCGTTCAGCACCCATTGCCGGGTGGTTTCACGCTGATATGTCCGTCGGATTATCAAGCGCTGTTAATTCATGTGAATAAACCTTGTGCAGAGTTGAGTCACTTTATTGAACAGTGGAGTCAGCAAACGCCAGGCCCCTCCATGCGACGTGAAGTCAACGTGGCGGGTTTTCCTGTTTTATTTGCAGTCATTGCTTCAGAGAAAAAAATTCTCGCTGGCTCTCGTCGTTTGGCGCGCGAATTATTATTGCTCGATGCCTGCGAGCGGGAAGGGATTGTAGCGCAAGAGTTGCGTGACCATGCCCGTGCCATGAGTACACTGGACTCACGTCATTTCCCAACAGAGTGGGAGTGGGTTACGAGTACAGAAAAACTTCCTGACTGGCGCCAAGTGGAGCGCTGGGCGACAGTGGAAGAGCTGACCAAAGAAAAATTACGTCATCTCGTTCGCCATGTGCAGTCTTATCGCCCAACTCTGTTTGAGAGAGTTTCCGATTGGGGATTAGGGTTAACGGCCCAGTTCGCCTTGATTCGTATTCACTTACTCAAATTTTTGGCCCTGCTTCCCTCACTTGATCACGACCAGCAAGGTTTTGAAGTTAAGCGCAACCTGATCGAATCACTGCGCCGATTATTGTCTGATGATCGCCGGCTTCGTCAGCGTGGCGTTTCGCTCGGTGGCACTCGTCCACTGCCACGGCCGTATGTGGTGGGATTAAAGTTTGGTTTGATGGCGGTGAGAGTGATTCCCGCAGGTATGCTGGCCTTTGTCGTGCGTGCACTAGTAAAAAAAATGGCGAAGCGTTTTATTGCCGGTGAATCCATTGCCACTTCAGATAAGACTCTTCAGTCGCTGCATGATTCACGTCGTGAAGCGACACTGGATCAATTGGGTGAGTTGGTGGTTTCTGAAGGGGAGGCCGACGAATATTTAAAACGAGTTTTAGCAATTGTTCATGGTTTAAAAATTCATGTGCAACCAGGTGAGCGCAACGGTGCAGGTATTAATAAGGCCCATGTATCGATTAAAGTGTCAGCGCTCTCTCATGACTTTAAACCTCACGCATACGAATACACTTATAATTTAGTGGCCCCTCGTTTACGCCAGATTTTGGTCGAGGCCCGTCGTGAACAAGTATTTATCAATATCGATGCGGAACACTATCACTACCGTGATTTAGTATTGAAAATTTATCGTCAGGTATTGCTAGAGACCCCAGAATTGCATGGCTGGAGTGATACTGGCATTGTTCTCCAGGCCTATTTGCGTGATGGTGCGACTCATTTAAGAGATATTATTGCTTTGGCGCGTGAACGTGGCGTGCGTATGCCAATTCGTTTGGTAAAAGGCGCCTACTGGGATGCTGAGACGATCGAGGCGACTGCGCATTCTCATCATGCTCCGCAATTTTTAAACAAAGAAGAGTCTGATCTGCATTTCCGCCAATTGGCAGCGATGACACTGGCCCATCCAGCGGAACTTCAATTGGCACTCGGCTCGCATAATTTACAAGACCACTGTTTTGCTGAGGCCCTTCGCCAATTGCATTATCCAGAAGCTCCGGTGATTGAGCATCAGTGTCTACACATGACTTATGAAGCGCTCTCACATGGGCTGGCCCGCATGGGATGGCCGACACGAAATTACATGCCGATTGGTAATTTGCTGGTGGGAATGGCCTATCTCGTTCGTCGTATTATGGAGAACTCTTCACAAGTCGGTATTCTTACCATCATGCGCTCGCATAACAAAAAAGATGCCTTTGGCGCTCCGTTAACAGTGCATGAAACAAAACAAGCACAAGGCGAGTTGGTGCGAGATGAATTAGAAACCGCCTTGGATTCGGGATTCAAAAATTGCACACCGGTTCGACTTTATGTGAAGCATGAACTCGATCAGTTCTTGGCGGCACTTAAGACTTTTAGAACTGAGGTTGAGGCGAAACAAGAGCAGTTTAAAAATGCGCCGGGATTAAAAATTAATTGTAACTCACATCCCTCTCTCTTAGTTGGAGTCATTGATGAGTTAACTCCCGCCGAGGCCATCAAGCACGCCCAAGATCTTTATCAAGGGATGAAAAACGGGAATAGCTGGACGGAAAAACCGCGCTCCTATCGATTGGGTGTGATTTTGAAAGCCGCTGATCGGATGTGGCAAGAGCGCAATCGTTTGGCCGCTTTGATTGTTTTTGAGGCAGGCAAGGCGTGGAGTGAGGCGCTGGCGGATGTGGACGAAGCGATTGATTTCTTGAATTTTTATGTGCGGGAAGATTTGCGTTGGTCGGCCGAATTAAAATCGGCTCAACCTCGCGGTGTGACTGCGGTGATTGCTCCTTGGAATTTTCCCCTCGCGATCCCTTGTGGAATGGCGGTGGCCCCTTTAATTGCTGGTAATGCTGTTATCTTAAAGCCGGCCGAGCAGACTCCTTTGATTGCACGCGAATTAGTTGAGCTACTGTATTCTGCAGGTGTCCCAAAAACGGCTCTCGTCTTTGTGACGGGTGATGGTGAAAAAGTGGGAGCACCTTTAGTGCAAAGTCCTTTTGTTTCATCAATCGTTTTCACTGGCTCAAAAGGTGTGGGCCAATGGATTTATCAAACCGCTTCGGTTCAAGCGGTGAAGCATCCCATCACTGAAAAATTTCTTCCTAAGAAAGTGATCACTGAAATGGGTGGGAAAAATGCCATCGTGGTGACGAATAATTGCGAACAAGATGAAACAGTATCCGGCATTTTATATGCCGCTTTCGGACACGCCGGTCAGAAATGTTCGGCCTGCTCACGCGTTCTGGTAGATGCGGAAGTAAAAGATGCACTACTTGCTCGCCTGGTGAAGGCGGTTAAGGATTTGCCTGCCGGGCCTTCAACTTTAGGTCATGTCTTGGTGAATCCGGTTGTGACTGAGACGGATAAATTCCGTATTCGTGAAGCCGTTCGTCAGGCGACAACTGAAGCAGAAACCTATGGTGGTAAAGTGTGGGTAGATCGCTCGACTGAAGCTCATGAGGGTCATATCGTAGGGCCTGTCATGATTGAGTTACCTATGGAGCGAGCGATGCATCCGGAATCTTGGGCGCAAAGAGAAATCTTTGGTCCAGTGATTCATATTGTTCCTTATCGCTCTTTAGATGAAGCGGTTAAGCTTTTCAATTCAACTGAGTATGGTTTGACGGGCGGAATTTACGGCCAGTCACAAGATGATATTGATTACCTCGTGCGTGAATTGAAATGCGGTAATCTCTACGTCAATCGACCGAACACGGGCGCGCGCGTAGCGATTGAACCTTTTGGTGGCTTCAAACTTTCAGGTACTGGACCTAAGGCCGGTGGCCGAGACTATATGGCGCAGTTTTACACCACGGGTGAACTTGAATCTGTTACTAGCAATGCAGCTTGGGAAGAGGGGAGCGGGTATCGCTTTGAGCTTCCACGCGCCAGCTTACTATCAGTTCAAGGCCGCACTTTACGTTGGGAGAAATTAGCTCATAAAGTGCTCTCGCATTTTGAATCTCTTACGCAAACGGTAGATGAAGCGCAGAAACGTCAGCTCAAGAGTTTTGTTGAATGGGGATCGGTAGGTATTCCCCAGCATCTCAGCAGCATTCATCCAAATTTAAGAATTCCCGGTCAACTCAGTTACGATCAAAAAGATCTTCCGCGTGAAGTCTCGCTCATCATTACAGGTGAGGAAGCCGTAAGCATGGCCTTATTAATTCAGTGGCTCTCGGCTTTGGCGAGCGGCTCAGGTATGGCCATCATCTGCACGAACAGCAAAAGCTACAGTGTGTGGAAAGGTCTCTGTGAATTAGCTTGGCAGGCCGGTTTTGCTAAACCTAACCTGGAAGTTTATTTCACCGGAAAAAATGAATTGCAGGCGATCCTCGCAAATCCCCTTATCAATGTGGTCTATGTTGCAGGTAGCGGTGAGTTCCGTGAGAAAATGTTGGCGATGTCTCTACCCACTGGCTCACTCGATATCACCATGCGTGCTCTCTATCATGATGGCGAGCATCCACCACTGGGACTTTGGAGTGCTTGGCTTGATCAATATTTATGGGTGCGCTCATTTGCGGTAAATACCATGAGACATGGAGCGCCTTTGGAGATTGGCCTATGAAGATGCTTATTTGGGGATGTGGCAATATGGCACGCGCCATGGCACGAGGACTTAAAACCTCAGATCCTCAAATAGAGTTTTTGTGCTGGAATCCAACCATGAGTAAGGCACAGGAATTATCTCGTGAACTCGATGGGAGCGTCTGGCAAAGTGGTGATGAGTTTGATGCCGTCATGTTGGGTTTTAAGCCACAAAAACTGGCAGAAGGTCTGACACTGTTAAAGTCACACTTAAAAGCTGATACCATTTTGATTTCGCTCTTAGCAGCGACTCAGATCAAGAAATTTCTTGCAGCAACTCCATGTCTGAAAGTTGTCCGCTTAATGCCCAATCTCGGTGTGGCGACTGGAGATGGAGTGGTCTTGTGGGGCCAACAAGGTTTATCGCCCGCTGAAATCGGTTTGTGGCAGAAAAGATTAAATGGACTGGGACTCGCGCCCCTAATGACGGAAGAACATATTGATCTCTACACTCTTCATAGTGGCTGTGCGCCTGCTTATCTGTATCAATGGATCCATGATGCGGGAGAATTTGCGGCCCAAAATGGCGGCGATCCCGAGCTGGCACGAAAGATTTTAATCGAAGCCTTCAAAGGAACCTTAAAAAAATTAGACGCCAAAGAAGATATGCTCACCAAGATTTCCCAGGTGGCCTCGAAAGGGGGAGTCACAGAAGCCGTACTCACGACTTGGAAAAAAGTCTGTGGCGATTATATCAAGCAGGGATTGAGTGCTGGATTGGCAAAGATGAAAGAGTTTAGGGAATCTTAGATTCCGAATTCACCCGTTAAGTCCGAAGCATAGATTTACTTCAAAAGTGAAAATTAACTTGAGGACGCCTCGTGCTTACTGCGGTTAAAGCTTGATTCATCCTGGCATTAGTCTAATTATTTAATCAGTTCTTTGCGCCAGGATGAGACGGGTGAATTCGAAATCTTATCCCTAGGGAATCTTAAATTGCTCTTTTTCTAGTTCAATTTCTTCTAAGAGTTCACTCTCACAAAATTCTTTTTTTGCTTCTTCAATACATTTGGTGCGCTCTTTTATACAAGAATGATCTTTAGGCATGGGTGATTTATCAAGCTTAGGCCAGAGCACTCTTAGATAAAGTGCAGGGTCAGCGACACAAGGTAGAGTTTCACCTTTGTCTTGCAGGTCTCTTAAGAGTTCCCCAGCGCTCCAGATATCAACTTTAGGTTGATGAGTTTGGCAGCTTATTAAAAGTAGGAAAACTATTGAGCGGGACAAGGCACTTCGCCTTTGTTGATCGCTTCGACAATTTCATCTAAGAGACAAACTCGTCGTGAATCTTCTTTGAGGTAGCGCATGACTTCTTCTGAAGCGATGACGGTGCGTTCATGGATGTCGTGAAAAAGAATAACACCGGCATCATTTTTAGAAGCTTTCATTTGTTTGAGAGTACGAGCGACAATCTCGGAAGGGGCCTGCGCCATCCAGTCAAGCGTATCAATACTCCAGAAAACATGAATCAAATTCGCCTTGGCAATGCGCTCACGAATATCGGGAGTGGAAACACCGGCGCCATAGGGAAGGCGATAGAATTTTATTTCTCTCTCGTGGAGTTCAGCTAAATCAAGCGCTGCCACTCGGATTTCACGATCGCGCTGTTCCTGAGTGAGCTTGGGTGTCTGTTGATGGGTGTAAGAGTGCGAGGCGATTTCCATCCCAGCATCACGAATTTCTTTTGAGACACCTTTGAGTGTCTTGGCATTCCTAGTTAACTGAAAGAATGTCGCTTTGAGTTTGTGAAGTGTAAGATGAGAGAGGATCTTACGGCTGGTTTGAGCGCCTGGACCATCATCGTATGTGAGTGACCACACTTTCGCAGGAAACTCTGTACCAATAATATTGCCTGCCTTAGTCGCTGACGGGAAAAAGGCCTTATTGTTTTTATTACTAAAGGCCGTTTTTAGATTAGTGCGCATCTCATGAGCGCGATGTTCGTAATTTCTGCGTGCCATTTGCCAATCAGGATTCGTTTTATTGCGCTCAAAAGCTTTCTGCGTAATCTCGCGCCAATCACCAATTGCCATAATATCTTTGGGGGCAAGTGGGCCCCAAACAAGGCCTAATTGTTGGTAGAGATTTTCTAATGATTTGCGAATAACCTTCTCTTCTACTGAGGCCAAGTCCATCAATATCTGACGAGTAAAATCCACCAGAGACTGGTGCAAATGGTTGTGGATCAATTTATCAAGCTCAGTTTTCGTCGGAGGTAGCGTGGCTCGCAGGAGATCAATACTTTTTAAGCGCTCTTCAATACTAAGAGCAGGCGACAAGGCCGCCAGATAAAATTGATCCCTTAGATCAATGATTTCATCTTGTAATTCTTCAATCATAATACGAGCAGCAAGTAGACCTGGATAATGCGGGTTATCTTCCAAGAGTCCTGGTGTTTGGTTGAGATGCTCATCAAATTGTCCCAGACCTTCATAGGCCGAGAGAGTGGTGTATTCGATTTGTAGAAACTTTTGTTGCATCTCTTGCTGAATATCTTCGACCGACATACGCGCTAAGTTTTGATCAATGGAAGCGATCTCACGAGAGGGGCCACCAGGCAGCTGAGTGCAAGCGGTGAGTAGTACTGAATAAAACCAAGCAGTCAGAGTTTTCATATACATCTGGTCTCCGACTAAACCTGTCGGCTAGAATGCGGCATTACTTGAGCAAAACAGATAAAAAGAGAAAAAAAAGGCCGGCCACTTGTTTTAAGACCCTCTTAATTCAATAATATTCATGGAGGCTTTGTGGAAGACATTCGATCTATTCTCTCCATGTACAAGTCAAAAGAGCAAAAGGACGATAACAGCGCGCCTGAGCGTGAAGTCGTGACTGAAACTCCTACCTTAAGTGAAATCCCAGATGTGTTTTTTGATGAAATCTTGCCGCAGTTTAAGCTGACGCGAACTGAGATTTCACTCCTGATGTTGCTTTATCGACAAGTATGGTGCCGACCAAACCTTTACCGCGGTCATGGCATCGGTCCTTTGAATGCTTATTTTGAACTCGCTAGGCTTTTGCATGTCAGTCAAGATGATGTGATTCACTCGATCCGCTCTCTGGAAAGTCATGGCTTTATCGCTACTATCCGTGCTGGACAATATTTTGTGCGCAAGTTCTTCACAGAAGAGAACGACGCCAAGTATGGTCAGCATTATGAGTTCTAAACTTCCACCTTTATCTATCAGATTACAGCGCCTCCTGACTCTCGCCGGAGAAGGTGAGGAGCTTTGGGATATTGGCTGTGACCATGGACTCGTTGGCCGCTGGGCGAGGGCGGAAAGTCATTTTAAACGCGTTCATTTCGTAGATCCTGCTCCCTTAGTGGTGGAACGACTAAAAAACTTTTTAAATGCGGATATTCCCAGCCTTGTTCCTTTTGAAATCCACCAGAAAAGAGCTGATGAAATAACCGTCACCAAAGATGAAAATACTTTTCTTATGGCCGGGTTCGGCGGGCAGGGGATGTTGCAAGGTTTACGGCATCTAAAGACACTTTCTCATTCTCGCATCGTCCTTTCACCTCATCGTGATCAATTGAAAGTGAGAAGCTATTTGCAGAGTGAAAACTGGGGACTTGAACACGAGGAAATCCTCAATGAGGACGGGCAGTTTTACCAAATTCTGGTGCTTGGAATTAATGCCAAAAGAAGGGTGAGCTTATACGGAGAAGAGCAGTGGGAATCGGTAGATGGTAAAGGTTATCTAAATCACCTGCTAGATAAGTTGCCACTCCACCAAAATCCGCAAGATCAAGACTATCTCAATTATTTGCGAACTCTGCGAAGTTAGGCAAATATTCATAGATTTTATTTTAGTTATGCTATCATTTTAGTATGAGTACTGAAGGGAAGAAGCTTCTCTATCTCGGGAGTGATAACGCTTATTTTAAAGCGCTCTTGTCTGAGTTTCAGCGCCTTTATCCTGGCGTTGCTATCGAGCAACGCCAGGATAAAGGCGCTGAACATATTCAGGCCATGCTCATTCATGTCACTAAAGTTTCACCAGCACTCATCTTTGTCGACTTCTCAAAAAACACTGATAACTACATGCACTTGGCGCGCTTATTAGTGCGCACCAATCATAGTTCGCCTTTAGTGATTGTGGGTTTGCATGATTACCTATCACCACCTGAGCAGCATAAAGAAAGTTTTTTGGCCGGAGTGAACGTCAATCATATTAAAAGTGGCGAATTTTTTGACGTTGTTTTCGGTGCTATGATTCTAGTGACTCCCGGACAAGTGAAGGAGCATGGATTTGCTACTGCTAAAATTGATAAAGAACTAGAAGTTCGCCATCTTTGTAAAATTGGTTATGTGTATCATAAGGGCATTCACGTTGAGAGCTTGCTAGATTATTCGCAAGGAGAAGAACTTATCGTGCGCCATCCTTGGCATGATAGAAAAAAAATTCCCTCTCCTCTGATGAAAATCAAGAAAAAAACCAATGAAGTTCGTCTTTATCACTCGGCTTGCGCGCTCGATCTAGACTTTGCCTGGGTCGATCCTGTTGTGACAAGCGAAGGGGACTCGGAAGATCGAGTCAACGAACTGACTGGCGAGCGTGATCATGCCGTCAATAAAGCACGAAAGTATTTGGAGGCCTGGCTAAAAGACAATCAAGAGCGGTCATTCAAAAAAAGCGTCAGAGTAATGGTGATTGATCGTAATATGTCCTTCTACCAATCAGCGCAACGAACGGATAAGTTTAACCAAGCTATTCGTTGTCAGCCATATTTGAAAGATCCGGTAGATGAGTTGCAGTCTCTTCAGCCGCAAGTGATCGCGATCGTCCTAGACGGGCCACCCACAGATGATGGGCCGCCACCTCCGCTTAATGATATGGCCTTCGTCCAGAAGCTCACGCAGATTCTCACAAAGAAACTAACTAAGCTTACACCCTATATTATTGTATTTAATGCTGGCCCTGTGACCTCAAAAGAGATGCAAAGTTCCATGGGCTATACACAGCTCATCGCCATGGATGGAGAGCTCACAACTGAAGTTGTCTTAAAGATGGCTTCTATGGTGGATAAAAAAATTAAAGATGAAGCCGCCGAAGAGATGGGTGATCAGGAGTTACGTGTTTATCTCCGTAAATCGAATCCACTTTCTATTGCAGAAATAGATGATGTTATTAGTCTTGTGCAAGTTTCAGAATCTGATTTGGTCTTTACTTGCAAACGCCAACTTAAAGAAGGCACCTCCTTTAGGCTTGAATCGCCCTTTAAAGGCTACATCACCGTCGCCAACCATCCGCAGCTGGGTAAACCGCCGGCCTATTACGCCCTGATTAATTGTATCGGCGAAGTTGAAAAGAAGGCCCTTCGTCGTTTTGTGAATTCTGTTTTCTTTAAAGATCACGATGCCGCTAAGCTTGCAGAGTTAGAAAACTTCCAAAATCTCAACCAGGCCAAGTGGCAAGATATGCTCAATAAGCAAAAGGCGAAACTGGAAGAGGAAGAGAAGCAAAAGCAGGAGCAAGAAGAGGAATTTAAGCGCGCTCAAGAAGCAAAAGAGCAGCAGTCAGCGGCGGCGCCTGAGGCGAGTGAGGCGACTGATTCCAAGGAAGAGAAGCCCTCTTAATTTTTTTTGTAATTCAATGATACCAGAGTCAGTGGGATGAACATAAAGCTCCTGCTCCCATGACTTGAGCCATTCGAGAATTTCTTTTTTATTAGCAAATTCTCGAGTCAGTAAATATTCATAGGTTTTCTGAGGTCCCCAATCGGCTGATATATCGATCTCTTGCTGCTTCAACGTTTGACAAAAGTCCTGCCAAATTCGAGTCGTCATTTCTAGCTGCGTGAGTAAGCGACGAGACCGATAAAAATCCCACACCCAGTATAAGACCATCGCACCTAACAGAGTCCATAGACCAAGACTATAGAAAGTGGCGAGATTCATTTTCATCTCACCGGCCCATACGCGCTGTTTTTCCCGATCAAAGTCTTCGCTCCAGACCAGGAAGCGAAAATTAATATGATCTACCCACATCTTGGAACTGCGCCACCAATCAGGGCCTTTTAGTTGACTCCACCAGCGCCCTGTCTCGCGTCTGCGAAAAAACTCTCCTCCGTCTAATTCAACTCTTTCTGGGATAATCCACACAGTTGGATCGATCCGTTGCCAGCGATTCTCATAAAATGCTTCTACCCATACATGGGCATCATCTTCGGAGACAGTAAAATGCTCTCCTTGTGAATTGAACTCTCCGCCGAGATAGCCTGATACCAGTCGCGCAGGAAACCCCCAGGCGCGCAAGATGAGGGCAGTGCTCGAGGCATAGTGAGCGCACCAGCCACGTTTGTTGTTAAAAAAATCAGGCAAGCTGGTCATGCGTCCAGCTGTGATCGAATAGACAAAACCTTCTTCTGTGAAAAACCGCTCGAGTCTTGCCAGCGCTTCGGTCAAATTTTGTGGTTTTGTTCCCTGTAATTCCTTAGGAAGCTTCTTCGGTGCAATCAGCGCCTCTCTGAGATTTTCCGATTGAGAATTATTTTGTGAAATATCGGTGGAGACGGCTTTGTAGCGACGAAAAGATTGATAACTAGGGAAGCGCAGCGTTCCTTGTGATCCAGCTTCCGCTTGTTTCCCATCATGCTCCCACCACACGGGCCAATCGAGAGAAAATGTTCGGCGAACAGCTTTTTTATGAATAATTTCTTGCTGCCACCAAACAGGAGATGGAAGGCGTCCCGCCTCAGCAAAAGGATATTGATATTCATCGGCGGCAGTGACAAACCAATTCCAACCATCATGGCCAGTCATGGTTACGCCTCGCCAATAGAGCTTATCGCGCGCAGGCAGTGGAGAAATGCTGGCGTGAAAGGCGAGTGCTCCAGTGGTTCTTAATTCACCGACATCACCGGGTCTCGTCTCTTCACTAAAACCCACTGTTCCTTCGGTCGGGCGTTGAGGGGGAGTCCAGAGGCCTGAACTAAAGCGAGGAAAAAGAATAAAGAGGATGACGGAAAGGGGAAGAGCTCGCATAACCCAGACGGAGAGCTCACGCCAACTGACTTTCATTTCTTCTTCTAAACTCATGACCAGGGCCCTGATAGCAAGGCCCAGTCCCAGGAGCGCACAAATAAAAAATAATGGCGTTTTTACAAAAAGCGCGGCGGTTGACCATAGTAAAAAACTTCCCAAGGTGAGCATCCGCCAGTCGCGACTCTCTTTGGCCTCTAGGAGTTTTAGTGCGACTACCGACAAAAGAAGATTCAGTCCCATTTCAGGGTTAACAGTGAGCCCATGTTTTAAGAAGGCAAACAAAAAGACTAAAACGCCAATGAGTTTATAAAACCATGCAGGAGGAAATATTTTTTTATGCCTTAAAACAAGACAAGTGAAAACGACCAAATAGCTGGGCCAGCTAATTTCTTCGAACGCAAAAAAACAAATGACCGCCAAAATGAGGGCAAAGGTGTGCCAAGGCCTCATGTTGCCACCGCGAGTGCACGCAAACATTTTTGATGGTGAAGTCTTCCAAAGTTAAAACCTAAGTTTGTTTGATGAACTGTGAGGCCCCAGTTTTCATGTGCCAACTGATGAGCTTCGATAGCAAAGGCCAGTTTGGAGCGTGCCTCTTCATCAGCTGCCCCCCAAGGCCATTGGTAGTCGTGCATCTCTTGGGTCTCTGTTAAAAAAGTTTTGGTATGCGCTCCAAGGCCGCGCGCTAAAACTTTCCAGGCAACGCGAGTCGGTGAGTCTCCTTCTTGGTAACGTCGTACATCGCCCGGTTCATCTCCAGAAGTGGCTTCAATCATTCGTGCCTCACCGACACCTTCGTTACCATCTTTCTTACTAGGCTTGCCAGCAATGGGTTTTGGGTAAACCCATGCTTCAATTGGCTGAGGATGGTAGCTCCAGGATCTAAAAAGACCTAAAGGATAGCGAGAACTTAAAATGACATGGTTATGCTGCCATAATCCACGCTTTGAAAAAGTCCACTCCGTCATGCTTTCTCCCGAAGTGGCGGGAGGATTTGATTGGGTGGATCCGACAGGTCCAGGGCCATCCCAAGATAAAACAATTTTATGGCGTGCCCGTTTTTTTTTCGATTTCCAACTGTAGCGAACTTGTGAGGCACGTCCTAAGAATTGATCTTCGATAATAATTTTATCAAGTTTTAGCCCTTCTAAATTAAAGTGGGCTTCCATTAACAAGACGACAGTCATCGCTGCCAAAATCATTCCCAGAGCGAGACACAAATTATTGGTGTAACCCCAACCCATAATCATCAGTAAACCAATCGTCCCTAACCACCATAGACCTTCAGTGGTGGGCAATAGGTACACCTGAGGTTTTCGACGAACTCGTTGATGGATCCAGCGGGGGAGTTGCATGTTTTAAACAACGGCCACTTTACTGAGAATATCGCGAGCTAAGTTATATTCCACTGCACAGCCCGCTTCTTGCATCGGTAAACGGTGGCCGACAACGGCAGGGAAAATAAATTGCACATCCTCCGGTAAAACATGCTGACGATTATTAACCCAGGCCCAGGCACGCGCGGCACGTAGAATATCGATGCCAGCTCTTGGTGATAGCGCACGGGTTTCTTGTCGCTGACGTGATTCATTGAGTAGGCGCAAAATATACTCAACCAGCGCATCTGTTGCTGTGATGGTTTGCACGGCACTCTGCCATGACTTAATTTCCTCGCTACTGGTGATGGCCTCTAATTTATCAATAAAGTCCTTACGAGGGGGGCCCTGTAAAAGTGTTTTTTCAGCTTCATGACCGGGAAGTCCCATCGGAAATTTCAAAAGGAAGCGATCAAGTTGTGATTCAGGCAGCGCAAAAGTTCCAGACATGCCGCGCGGGTTCTGAGTCGCCATAACAGTAAACAAAGGATCAAGTTGATGATTGACTCCTTCAACGCTGACGAATTTTTCTTCCATTGCTTGTAACAAGGCCGATTGAGTTTTCGGAGGAGCACGGTTGAGTTCGTCTGCTAAGAGCAAAGTGGTAAAAACTGGACCTGGACGAAAATGAAATTCCCGCGTCTCTGGTCGATAAACCGACACGCCTAAAATATCGGCCGGCAGAAGATCGTTAGTGAATTGCACACGTTTTAAATGAAGGCCTAAAGCTTGTCCTAAAAATCTCACCAAAGTGGTTTTCCCCATCCCAGGGACGTCTTCGATGAGTACATGGCCTTGCGCCAGGATGGCAGTCAGGGCCAGTAGAACCTCTTGTCCTTTGCCTGGCATGGTCTTAAGTCCCATTTCATAGAGGGACTGGATGGAGGGTCTAAGTACTGGCATTTTTGTTATCCTTGTTAAATTTTATTGTAGGGGAGGATAAGTGCGGGTGCCAATCTTCATGGCCAATTAACTAGTTAGTGTTGAGAAATGGGTGAGGAAATTTTTTTAATCTCAAGCTACCCCACTGAAAACGTTGAGACGAAGCATTTTTATCAACTTTTCTTATGGCCGAAACTTTTCCAGGTTTAAACTTCGATGACCCACCAATATCGAGGAGGAATTTTGCGCACAACTGCTACAGAACAATTTCAAGAAAGCCTTGTGAGTCAGTATCGAGACCTGATTCATGAAGCGGTTCTTGAATCAGAATCTGATCATCGAACACGATTGAATATTGGTAAACTCAATGCCAAATTACAAATCATCCTCAAGGCGGCCTCGTATGATGGCCTGCCAGAGACTGTCGTTAACGATTTAATCGATCAGGCCTTGCCGGCCACTAAAGCTGCTTAGATTTTCCCGACAATACATGGCCCTTCCTGACGACTTATGGTTTAGACATAAGCACAGGAAGGGCCTTGTATGATTATCAAAATTTTCGCCGGCAAAGCTGAAGGTAAAAGCACCATCGCTGAGTGGCTTTCAGTAGAGCTCACGAAGCTTGGAATCCAAGTTGAAAACAGTGATGAAAATGCCCTCGAAATGCCACCGTTGGCCGAACGCTTAAAGACGCTGGGGAACCCCCAAGAACCGCTTAAAATCGAAATTAAGACCATTCCATACGGGGCAGAAACAAGGCCTCAGTATGCGCGGGATTTCGCTCCATAAAGGCCCTAAAAATGACCCCTTTTGCACGATAATCTTTATTATCGTGCATCGCATTATCGCCTGTTAACAATGTCTTAACACTGATTTTGACCAAAAAAAAGCGCCCTGCACAGGCGCTTCTTTGGCTCTGAGAGCGACCCTGAAATCCTTCTCAGGTGCAATCATCCTTGATCTTTCTTTTCTTAGAACTTCTTATGATTCTAAAGAAATCTTGTGCCATCCGGGAAGCATTGTTTTTCTGACAAATGCCTTCTTTGCCCCGACGAATTTATGCAAAGAATTCTGTTTTCTCCATAGCTTGCCAGGCCTTCTTAAAGTGTCCCGCAGTCCAGCGGTCCTCACCAAGTCTGTCTTTTATCAATTTCAGTGACCAGTCCTTAGGATTTTGTTCGTGAAGCAAGACCGTGGCGATGGCATGCGAGAGAATAAACACTGAGCCCAGCGGACTAATTTGTGTGGCAGTTAATGAACGTGGAAAACCCGTTCCGTCGGGGAGTTCGTGGTGCTCAAGCAAAATTTTATCCGTGTCAGGCGGAATCGATTTATGCCGACGAATCATCTGGGCACCATCAATCGGATGCTGCAAGAAGGCCTTCATCTCTTGATCCATCCCCTCGCGCAGTTTTTCACCGCTGGCACTCATGAGCCACACTTCTTCATCTTGATCTAAGCGCGGCAGTGTCATGTCATGGAGTAAAGCTGCAGTGGCAATTTTGATATAGGTCTGCTCGCTCGTCCAACCCAACTGAGTGGCCAGCCCACAGGCGATGTGAGTAATGATCAAGCTGTGGCGAACCATCCAGGCATGTTCAGGACGAAAGATCTTATCCACAAAACTCTTGAGCGAGGGCTCTGAACGCACAACCGCGAGAGATTGAGAAATCGCTGTTTGCGCGACTTTTTTAAGTGGGTCACTGAAACTATTTTCTTTAAGCGAATGGAAGATAAATTCAGTGGCATCGGTGATCAGTGTGACATTTTGCAAATCACTCGTTGCTTTCAGTGAGCTGAGTAGATCTTCAAAGTGCTCCATCGCGACATTGACATCTTCGGCCAGGATGTAAAATTCTTTGAGATTTTTGCTCTCAAATTTCTTTTGTTCTTCTTCGCCAAAAGGAGAGCCTTTGTGAAAAAGCTTGACCCAATTATTTTCACCCAGCTTTAAAAAAAGATCGGCCGGACACACTCCTAAGCGGTAAACCAAGTAGGGTGAGAGCGGCAATGGAAGTTCGGGGGGCTTACCTGCAAGACGGCGCCAAAAAGGGGCCTTGAGCATCTCTTTCGTTTCTTGCACCAAGTGCGCTGAGTGAAGAAAGAAACTTGCTTCCTCCCCTTTGGGAGACTCCCCGATCAAGACCAAAGCGGCCTGCGGGTTTTTTAAACGCCAATTCTTGTAGGCCGTATCAAGCCCAGCGGCCATGAATTGTTGATTCAATATCAAAACATCGATCTTGCCATCACTCATTAGCTTAGTGCCTTCCTCAATACGATGAGTGGCAGTGACTTGAGCGGAGCTCAATGAAGAAAGATAGAGTCCCATCAACTCGGCTAACTCTGCGGTATTTTCCAACACCAAGACGTTCATGATTTCTTGAACTCCTTAAGTGCTTCTTCGCGCAGATCTTTTCTAAGAATTTTACCGACGTTGGTTTTTGGAAGCTCGGTTCTAAATTCTACGTAGCGAGGGATTTTGTATGAGGTGAGTCCGGTGCGACAGTACTCAATGAGCTCTTCTTTCGTGAGCGATTCATCTTTCTTAACGATATAGACTTTGATCGCCTCACCGGATTTATCATCTGGTACACCGATCGCGGCACACTCGAGCACTTTACTGTTCTGGCAAATCACATCTTCAAGTTCATTGGGATAAACATTGAAACCAGAAACCAAAATCATGTCTTTCTTACGATCGACGATTTTTACAAAACCTTCTGGAGTCATATAGCCTAAATCACCCGTGCGAAAGAATCCATCTGGCGTCATCACCTTGGCGGTTTCTTCCGGTTTCATCCAATAGCCCTTCATGACTTGGGGACCACGAATAGAGAGCTCGCCCACTTCACCAATGGGCAGCGGTTGACCTGCTTCGTCTTTAATTTCTAATTCGGTCGAAGGAATCGGCAGTCCAATAAACCCGTTATACTCTTTGATCGTCATAGGGTTAATACAGGCGGCAGGAGATGTTTCCGTCAAACCATAGGCTTCAATGAGCGGACGTTTGGTGACATCACGCCAGCGATCGGCCACGGCTTTTTGTACCGCCATCCCACCACCCAAAGCGACTTTGAGATGTGAGAAATCAAGGTTTCTAAATTCAGCGTTGTTCAAGAGACCATTAAAGAGCGTGTTCACACCAGTAATCGCAGTGAACTTCCACTTCTTCATCTCTTTCACAAAACCAGGAATATCCCGTGGATTGGTGATTAAAATATTGAGGGCCCCAACGCTACAGAAAACGAAGCAATTCGC
>JBKHVI010000043.1:0-23744 GCA_046570105.1 Bacteriovoracia bacterium | reverse complement strand
TAACAGTTTGGGTGTGTCGATAGCGCTGAGGAAATACCCGGTCACATCCCGAACCCGGAAGTCAAGCTCAGTTGCGGCGAAGGTAGTGCAAGGGGAACTTTGTGTGAGAATAGCAAGATGCACCCACCTTTTTTTGAAAGCCCTCGAAAGAGGGCTTTTTTTTTGCCTATGAAAACTAAAGCTCTCAAACTTATATCGCTGCGCTTGGGTCTTCTGATGATGATCTACAGTGCGATTCGTTTGGCGTTTTATTTTAAGCACGCAGAACTTTTTCAAACTCATTCATTCAATACACTCACGAATAGTTTTATTCATGGCCTGCGCTTTGATCTCGCTGCGCTCGCCTGGATCAATACGATCTTTTTGATATTTGCTTTGATCCCACATCGTATCGAGAAGATTGAGAGAGCATTTTTCCTTTTGATCAATTCTGCATTCATTATTGCTTCCGTTAATGACTTGGAACTTTTCCAATTTAACGGCAAGCGTATGTCGATGGAGTTTTTTAGCTCGCTAGGAATAGAAATCTGGGATCAGATTTTTCAAGTAGCCCTCTATTACTGGTATCTGATATTCGCAGGAATTTTGTTGGCCCTTGTCCTATGGTGGGGAGATAAAAAACTAGCGAACTCACTTAAAGAAACGAGTGTGAGTTGGAAGTGGCGCCCGGCGATTTTAATTGTCGGACTCGTTTTAGGATTCATCGCTATTCGTGGTGGTCTTCAGCATAAATCAATTCAAGTTCAAAGTGCCTTCATCCAAGGCGCCAATGAACTCGGTCATTTGACCTTAAATACGCCTTATCATTTCTTGCGCACCTTTAATGCGCCCAAACTTCAGAAGAAAACATGGTTTTCTGACGAGGTTCTTCAATCCAAACTATCAAGTTTGCGAGTCACATCATCCTATCCTGGATATAAAAATCACAATGTTGTTTTAATTATTTTAGAGAGCTTCTCACTCGAATACAGCGAAGAAGGGTACACGCCATTCTTAAAAGAACTGGGAGAGAGAGGAGCGTTTTTCTCCAAACATTTTGCCAATGGCCGTCGATCAATCGAGGTGCTGTCCTCGTTATTAGATGGCATTCCTTCAGTACAAGAAACGCCTTTCTCTAAATCAAATGCGCAGAGTATGGCGCTGGAAGGTGTGGCGACAAAGTTAAAAACAGCAGGATACAAAACGGCGTTTTTTCATGGCGCTGCTCGTGGTTCGATGAGTTTTGATTCATATGCGCTTTCACATGGAATTGAGCAATACTTCGGTCGAGAAGATTATCCCGATTACAAAAAAGATTTTGATGGCAACTGGGGTGTCTTTGACGGGCCATTTCTTGGATTTACGCTTGAGAAGTTGAGAACAATCCCATCACCATTTTTTGCCGGAATTTTCACTATTAGCTCGCATCATCCTTACACAATACCTGCAGAGTGGCAGGGCAAATTTAACAAAGGCACGCTCGAGATTCATGAGAGTATTGGTTACGTGGATCAAATGCTGAGAGAGTTTTTTTTAAAAGCTGAAAAAGAGGCCTGGTTTAAAGAGACACTTTTCATAATCACCGCCGATCACACTCAAAAGATGGCGAGTAAGAAATTTAAAAATGCGCTGGGAAATTATCGCGTACCGCTGATTATTTATCATCCAACCGTAAAATTCGATAAAGCACTGACAGAGAAGGTGACTCAGCATGTAGATCTGCCGGCTTCCATTCTCGATTTCGTGGATGTCTCGGAAGTTGGGCTCAATATGGTAGGAGAATCACTTTTTTCTAAAGGCCCTGGAAGAGCGCTGCATTTCTTGCAACCAGGTTGGCAGTATGTACGAGGCGATCGTTTGGTGCGCTGGGTAGAGGGAGAGCAGGAGTTAGAGTATCAGTGGAATACTAACACCGGTGAGCTTACCGCTATGACTCCGAGCGAACTAAAGAGCGAATCGCAATTATATATTCAGTACTTACTTAATAGTTTTCGTCAGAACCGCTGGCCCTTTGTGGTCTCAGAATAGTTGCCACTCAAAATCCCCTTAAGTTAACATAAGCTATCAATTTTCCTCATTTTTTAGGATGCCTCTATGCAACCATTGGCGACCTCCATTTCCACTCAATCTGACGACTATCGTGCCAATTTTGAGCACAATAAATCTCTACTTAATGAACTTCGCGCGCGATTAGATAAAACTCGCGAAGGCGGCGGTTCTGACGCTATCAAAAAACATAAAAGTCGTGGCAAGCTGATGGCACGTGAACGAATTGATCGCGTGCTTGATCCCGGCTCCCCGTTTTTAGAATTAAGCACCCTGGCGGCGGATGGAGTTTATGAAGACGACGTACCTGGTGCAGGCATGGTCACTGGCATTGGCCTGGTTCATGGAGTCGAATGTCTCTTTGTTGCCAACGATGCCACAGTAAAGGGCGGAACATATTTTCCACTCACAGTGAAAAAACACCTACGTGCTCAAGAGATTGCTCGCGAGAATCACCTTCCTTGTATCTACCTCGTTGATTCAGGTGGCGCCTTTCTCCCTAAGCAAGACGAAGTCTTTCCCGATAAAGAACATTTCGGGCGCATCTTTTTTAATCAAGCGCAAATGAGCGCTTTAGGAATTCCACAAATCGCGGTGGTCTTAGGATCATGTACTGCTGGCGGTGCTTATGTGCCAGCCATGAGTGATGAAACCATTATTGTCAAAGGTAATGGTACTATCTTTTTAGGTGGACCTCCGCTTGTGAAAGCAGCAACGGGCGAAGAGGTGAGTGCGGAGGATTTAGGCGGTGCTTTGGTTCATACCTCAAAATCAGGTGTGGCCGATCACTTTGCGGAAAACGAAGAAGAGGCCCTCGCAAAATGCCGCGATATCGTGCAAACATTAAATTATCAATCGACTCATCCGAATAAGTTTATCAAGGGTGAGGTTCAAGCGCCGATTTATCCAGCTGAAGAAATTTATGGTGTGCTTTCGCGCGATACCAGAAAGCCTTTTGATGTTCGTGAGATTATTGCCCGCTTGGTTGATGGTTCAGAATTCCAAGAATTCAAAGAGAACTATGGATCAACGTTGGTGTGTGGTTTTGCTAAAATTCATGGCTACCTCGTGGGAATCGTCGCCAACAATGGCATTCTTTTTTCAGAGTCATCACTCAAGGGTGCGCATTTCATTGAACTCTGTGGTCAGCGCAAAATCCCTTTAGTCTTTTTGCAAAACATCACCGGCTTTATGGTTGGTAAACAGTATGAGAACGAAGGCATCGCTAAGAACGGTGCAAAACTCGTGACAGCGGTTTCTACCGTCCAAGTACCTAAGTACACCATCGTGATTGGTGGTTCATTTGGGGCCGGCAACTACGGAATGTGTGGACGTGCGTTTGCTCCACGTTTCTTATTCATGTGGCCCAACGCTCGAATCTCGGTGATGGGTGGAGAACAAGCTTCGAATGTACTAGCGACGGTCAAGCAAGATGGTCTGAAGCTGGCGGGCAAGCCGCAGATGAATGAGAAAGAACTTGAAGAGTTTAAACGCCCCACGCTTGAAAAATATGAACGCGAAGGTTCCGCCTATTATTCAAGTGCACGCATTTGGGATGATGGAGTGATCGATCCGGCGCAGACGCGTGATGTATTGGGCCTTTGTCTTTCAACAGGACACAACCGTGACTTCGGCGATGCGAAGTTCGGTGTGTTTAGGATGTAATATGCAGTATCTTAATCTTCATGAGGCCAATGGTGTTGCTACGGTGACGATGAATCGTCCCGATGTGCATAATGCATTTAATGCTGAACTCATTCTAGAAGCCACGCAACTTTTTACCGAACTTTCGAAGAAGCCTTTGCGATTGATGGTTCTGACTGGTGCAGGAACATCTTTCTGTGCGGGCGCGGATCTTAATTGGATGCGCTCCATGAAGACGTGGACGGAAGCTGAAAACTTCCAAGATGCTAAGAAATTAGCTGCCATGTTTCGTGCCTTAAATGAGATGCCTTTCCCTACTATCGCTCGCGTGAATGGCCATGCCTTAGGTGGCGGAGCTGGACTTGTATCATGCTGTGACTTTGTGGTCGCAAGTGATAAAGCACTTTTTGGTTTTACTGAAGCGCGCCTAGGATTACTCCCAGCAGTGATCTCTCCTTATGTCATGGCCAAAATTGGTGAGTCACAAGCTCGTGCTTGGTTCTTATCGGGTGAGCGCTTCGGGGCCGAACAAGCCCAGCGAATGAATCTCGTACATCAAGTGGTGCCATTAGAAAAACTTGATGAAACAATTGAAGCAGTAAAAAAGAGTTTTCTCACTGCTGGTCCTTTGGCCGCCAGAGAAGCCAAGTCGCTCATTTTCAAAGTGCGAGTCTCTCATGAAGTCGAAGATGAAACATGTCACCGCATCTCTCGCATTAGAATTGGAGCCGAAGGCCAAGAAGGTATGCGCGCCCTTTTAGAAAAAGACAAACCACAGTGGGTGAAAGGATGAAAATCAAAAAGATTCTAATCGCTAACCGTGGTGAGATCGCTGTACGAGTGATTAAAAGTGCCCGAGCCATGGGTATTAAAACAGTCGCCCTCTATGCTGATGACGACGCGAAACTACCGCACGTCTGGATGGCCGATGAAGCTGTCTGTTTAGGTTCCGGGACACTGAAAGATACTTATCTTAATCAAACTAAAATTTTAGATGCAGCTAAAAGTAAAAAAGCCGATGCCATTCACCCTGGCTATGGTTTCCTCTCAGAAAATGCTGGATTTTGTGAAGCGATTGAAAAAGCCGGCCTGATTTTCATTGGACCCACTGCGGATTCGATTCGCTTGATGGGAGACAAGATCGGTTCAAAAATCGCAGTAGAAAAATATAATGTCCCTATGATTCCCGGCTATCATGGCAGCAATCAAGACGAAAGTTTCTTAGCGAATGAAGCCAAAAAAATAGGATTCCCTGTTTTGATTAAAGCTTCCGCAGGTGGTGGCGGCAAAGGCATGCGTATCGTTCATAAGGATTCAGAATTCTTAGAAGCGCTCGCTGGTGCTAAATCGGAAGCACTTAAAGCATTTAGTAATGATGCCGTTCTTATCGAGAAATATGTCACTGAACCTCGCCATATCGAAGTGCAAGTGGTGAGTGATACTCATGGACAGCACTTTCATTTGTTCGAGCGTGAATGCTCAATTCAGCGTCGTTATCAAAAAGTTATTGAAGAGACACCTGCTCCTCGTTTGTCTCCTGAGACACAAAAAGCGATTTGTCAGACAGCTGCTGCGATTTCTAAAGGAATTAACTACCGAGGCGCCGGCACTGTGGAATTTATCATGGGTGCGGATCAAAAGTTCTATTTCCTTGAGATGAATACGCGTTTGCAAGTGGAGCATCCCATCACTGAGATGGTGACAGGATTTGACCTCGTAGGTTTGCAAATTAAAGTTGCTGCTGGTGAAAAACTCAAATTTATCCAAGAAGATATTCGTCAAAATGGTCATGCCATCGAATGTCGTATTTGTGCTGAAGATCCAGATAACGGATTTCTTCCCACAGTTGGTACCATCAAAAAAATTGGCCTGCCAACTTTAAAAGATGTCCGTCTAGATTGTGGTTATGTTGATGGATCCGAGGTGGGAGTGAACTATGATCCCATGCTGGCCAAACTGATCACTTGGGCCCCGACTCGCGAAGAAGCAATCACAAAAATGCTTCACGCTTTAGATGAAGTGACTTTTACTGGTATTAAATCGAATCGTGACTATCTCAGACGACTTCTCAGTCATGCTGAATTCAAAGCGGGCAAGACGCATACGCATTTCATTCCTGACCATGCTGAAAGCTTAAAGCCCACGGACGTGAGTGATGCACAGTTTGCAGCGCATATCGCAGCTTTTCTTTTGAACAATCAAAAGTCGACTAATACAAATGTGGAAGCGTCAACGACTCCATGGAATACTTTGGGAGGGTTGCGTTTATGAAGCGTACACTTTCAATAAATAACAAAACGCTCGATGTGGCCGTTCACGAACTCAAAAATTCAAAAGTAAGTTTTGATTGGGCCGGTAAAACTCACCAATTTGAAGTCATTCAAAGAAGTGGAGACACTCTTATAATTCGAAACGCAGAGGGCTTTCAGTTTCGTATGAGTACTCTTGCAACCGGTCAGACTACATTCATATCTGGCGCGGGCCTTGATGCTGAAATCTCCGAGGGCGCGTCTGCTTCAAAAAAGAAAGCAGGAGCGCTAGGAAGTTTAGCGGCACCTATGCCTGGTAAGGTTTTTAAGGTCGTGGCGAAAGTGGGAGACTTGGTCAAACAAGGTCAGACACTTTTGATCTTAGAAGCTATGAAGATGGAGCATCCCATTAAGGCCGACAAAGACGGCAAAGTGAAAAAGATTCTCTTTAAAGAAGGTGATCTCGTTCAGGGGGGCATGGCCCTGGCGGAGTTAGAATGATTCGTATTGTTGAAGTAGGCCCTCGTGATGGTTTACAGAATGAGAAAACGATTCTCGCTACCGAGGATAAATTTGAATTCATTCGCCTTTTAAGTGAGACGGGACTTAAAACCATTGAGATATCGAGCTTTGTGAAAGCTCCTGCTATTCCTCAAATGGCCGATGCTCACGCACTTTATACTCGTGTGAATGCTGAACTTGCGAAGACTGGAATTGCATTTCCCTGTCTTGTGCCAAATATGCACGGTCTTAATGATGCACTTTCAGTGGGCGTTAAAGAGATCGCTCTTTTTTCTGCCACCTCTGATTCATTTGCTAAGAAAAACGTCAATGCCACAGTCGCTGAAACTTTTGATCGCATGCGACCTGTCGCCGAGGAAGCCTTAAATAAAGGTCTTAAAATTCGCGCCTATGTTTCCACTTCCTATGGCTGTCCCTATGAGGGAGAAATTGCCCATGAGAAGTTGGTAAAAGTTATTAGCGATTTCATGAAGATGGGCGTCTATGAAGTCTCTGTTGGTGACACCACGGGTGTCGCTCGTCCGCGTCAGGTGAAAGAGAGTCTAAAAATTTTAACCAAAGAATTTGGTACGCAAAAACTGGCGATGCATTTTCACGATACACGCGGCATGGCCGTCGCCAATATTCTCACCAGTCTAGAGGCTGGCATTACCACTTTTGATGCCTCAGCAGGAGGCCTGGGTGGTTGCCCTTACGCTAAAGGTGCGACTGGAAATGTCGCAACAGAAGATGTTTGGTATCTGTGTAAATCACAGGGGCTTGAGACGGGAATTGATATCGCCAAACTCGCCAAGGCTTCGAGTTTTATACTCGCTAAAGTGGGCAAAGATACGCCATCAAAATTCTTGCGTGCTTATTTAAATACAGGACTCTCATGAAAACCGCTCACGAGCATATTGAAACTGAATTCAAAAATAATGTCTTGTGGGTTTGGCTTAATCGTCCGGAAGCAAGTAATGCTTATTCTGAATCCATGGTCATTGATTTGCCAGCGGTGCTTGATCAGGCCAATCGTGATCGCAATGTACGTGTGGTCGTCTTAGCGGCGCGTGGAAAAAATTTCTGTGCAGGTGGTGACGTCAAAGCCATGCTCAATAAAACCGGCATGTTTGCCGGTGAATCAAACGAATTGCGGGAGCGCTATATGCATGGGATCCAGCAAATCCCACACGCCCTTGCGCGCATGAATAAACCCGTTATCTCAATGATTCAAGGAGCTGCTGTCGGTGCAGGCTGTGACCTGGTTGCGATGACTGATTTAAGAATTGCTTCGACGGATGCGAGTTTTGCAGAAACATTCACTAAAGTAGGATTGATTCCAGGTGATGGAGGAGCGTGGTTTCTTATTCGAGCCGTCGGCCACTCGAAGGCGACAGAAATGTTTTTCACTGGAAAAACTTATTCTGCCGATGATGCACATAAAATGGGACTTGTTAACGAAGTGATTTTGTCGGACCAATTGGTCCGACGTACTACAGAGATTGCGGAATCTTTAACAGAAGTTCCACCTATCGCTCTTCAACTCACCAAAAAAGCACTCCAGCACGCTTATGAGACGTCACTTTCTATTCATTTGGATACAGTGGCGGCCTTTCAAGCGATCACACAAAGATCATCGGACCACTTTAGTGCGGTAGATGGTCTTCTGAAGAAAACCAAGGCCCAGTACAGGGCTGAGTGAAAATTTTTTGACATACCCCATCTCACCTCGAACAATGGAAGGAAGGGGATATGAAATGAAAAAAATGCTGAGTTTGTCTGCTTTGTTCTTGTTCACCAGTTGCGCCACCATCCACTTCCGTTCCAATCAATCCATTCCGATAACTTTTGAAGGCAATCCGATGCACCAAAAAGAAGTGGTGATCGAAGGCCGTCGTGATTTTTTCTTCTGGGGTAATGATCCTGATTTCAGTGTTGTTTTTGTTGATGATGAAGTGAAACGTGCTGGCTTTAAAGCACTGTCAAAAACCATCATTTACGAACACAAAAATCCACAAGATATTTTGATCGCGTTTTTGACTCTCGGGATCTACATGCCAAAAGGTTATACCATCACCGGTTACACCGAAGGCGGCGGTCCACCTCCCATCATTCAACCAACAGATTCAGAATAGTTTCGACCGTCAGGAAGACAGTCTTCCAAGGATGGATCAAAGGGCCATGGATGGCCCATTTTTATAAGGAACATCGCCCTGAAAGTAATGATTTTACTTTTAATCTTTTGGACAAATTTCGCTATCAGCTGTGAGCCCAATCAGATATATGTCAGGTCTCATCAAGTTGCCAGTTATACAAAAATGAACGGAAAAATTGTTAACTCATATAAGCGTACGGGATATTGCAAAGAGATAATTGGTTCAACTTTTTTTTGAAGACAAAACTGCTCTTAAAGTGAAAGAAAAAGTACTCGCTGTTAAGAAGTGGTCCGAGCTAGAAAAACAAATTTTTCTAGAGGAATTCGCTAAAATTCCGAGTTGGTTAGCACGCTACTCTCTTAAAGAAGCGCTTAGAACCGAATCTGGTGGAAGTGATACTAATCCTGCAACAACTTATGCACTGTCAAAAACTGTCGTACTACATGATTCCTTTTTCAAAATGAAGAATAAAAGAGATGTTATTATTCATGAGATGTCCCATATCGCTATATTTGATTTCTCAGCAGAGCAGATTTTTGAATTTGCTACCTTGTCAGGATGGTCATTCGAGAGAAAATTAGAAAAGATTACGAAAAGAATTCCACCATCGAAGACTTTATTAGATGACTCCTCATTTTCGATTGATGAAGACTTCGCAAATCACATTGAGGTTTTTTATTCAAATCCGGATAAAATTAAAAAAGAGAACATAAAGATGTTTGATTTTCTTCAAGCGATTATTAAATCGAAGGATACAAAATGATGAAAATAATTGCATGTCTTCTCTTTTGTGTAAGTTGCTCTTTTCTAACAAATACTCAATTGGAACCACTTGATTTGCTAATTGGTGTCCATAAGGATGGAAAGCTCGACGATTTAGTTCAGGCTTTTGGTGAACCTGAGGAAATTGAGAAAACAAAAGATAAAGGTATTGTTAAGTATGTGTACAAAAAGCCTACTAGCTTTTTTTCATATGTTGATAAAAAAAATAAAACTGTTGAAAGTAGTTCTTTGCTTTTTTGGAAAACAAGTGACGATTACGAGTATTTAAAAAGCAAGTATGGTAACGAAGAGTGGTTAGAAAAAAAATTAGCAGATAAAAGTCATTCAGGGAACGAGAACTACGAAGTTCGAGTACCCCGTCTTGGGCTTGAGTTTGAGTATAATAAGCATTCTCCGAAGATTTTATATATAAATATTTATACTAACAAAAATTTATTAACTAATTGAGTGATTTAATAAGATCGGCGAGAAAGTCGTCTTTAACGGTGGCGATTTCTTCTTCAGACATTCCTGCGAAAGTTGTGCGATCTTGCACCAACATGACTTCATCATGATTAACGACAAAACGAGAGGGATGGCGAGGGACATCACGGCCATAGAGTTTGCGCTGTTTTGCATGAGTCATCACTAAACGTTTGCGTGCTCGAGTGATACCAACATAACACAAACGACGCTCTTCATTGATATCACTGTTTTCAGCAATGGTTTTTTTGTGAGGGAGAAGTTCTTCTTCCATGCCCACCAAATAAACATAATCGTACTCAAGCCCTTTAGAGGAATGCAAAGTCATGAGTGTCACTTCATGACGTTCTTCATCGCCACCGCCGTTACGATTGTCTTGTGAGTCGGCCAAAAGCAAGCGTTCAACAAAATTGCGCAAAGAGGCTTCTTCGCCAAAGCGCTCTCTAAAGCGTTGAGCAGAATTAATAAAGTTTTCCACGTCGTCTTTTTTACGTTGAGCGAACTTCGTATTGTCATAGCTCTTATCTACGAAGGCCATATAGTCTGTGCGACGGATAAGTTCTTTGACACCTTCAACAATTCCTTGCTGGTCAAAAATCGAGCGCATATCACGAATGAGTTCGGTGAAGACACCAAGCTCAGCTCTTTTATTGGCCGGAGTTTCATTCTCAATCACATTGAATAGTGGAGTTTTGGTCTCGCCGGAAGTCTTGAGGAATTTTTCTAGTGTGACAGTTCCAATACCCCGATTAGGAGTGTTGAGAATACGTCTCAGACTCAATTCATCGCGCGGATTCATAATCACAGAGAGGTAAGCGATCAAGTCTTTGATCTCTTTTTTCTCATAGAATTTCTGTCCACCAATGATGGTGTAGGGGACTTGATTCAGGCGCAACTGATCTTCAAAGGGTGGGATCTGAGTATTACTGCGATAAAGAATAGCGACTTCACCTAAGTGCACGCCTTTATTCTGCAAATCAATAATGTCATCAACAACGACTGAAGCTTCGTGGTCAGCATCGGCAGCGGCCCACAGAATGGGCTTCTCTCCGCCAATCTGCGAGGTGCGCATGGTTTTGTCTTTGCGTTTGGTATTTTCGCGAATCACTCGGTTGGCGAGTTCCAGAATGGGAGCATACGAGCGGTAGTTCTCTTCGAGCTTGACTACTTTGGCGCCAGGAAAACGTTTTTCAAAATTGAGAATGTTAGAGATGTCTGCGCCACGGAAAGCATAGATCGCTTGATCGTCGTCACCCACCACGCAGATGTTATTATGAGTAGAAGTGAGTCCTTGAATAAAACGGAATTGTAGACCGTTAGTATCTTGGTATTCATCCACCATCAAATAGCGCCAGCGCTCAGAATACTTACGGGCGACATCGGGATGAGCTTCAAAAAGTTTCACCACTAAAAATAAAATATCATCAAAATCGAGAGCGTTATAAAAGCGCAATTTATCCTGGTAGAAGGGATAGACCATCTCGACGGCGCCATCATAGGGATTTTCAGGATCATAAAACTCGCTGTTCACGAATTCTTCGGGACCAATGCCTTTGTTCTTAAGCCAACTAATCTTGGATTGAACCATCGATTTATCAAATGCTTTGTTGGCGCGATAATTTTTTAATCCTTCACGCACGATACTCATCTGGTCGGCGGAGTCATAAATGGTAAACAGATTGTTGTAGCCCAAGTGATGAATGTCTTCTCGCAGAATTCTAATACCAAGTGAGTGGAAAGTTGAAAGAGTGAGACCCTTGCGTAAACGAGATTGGGGAACCAGTTTACGGACGCGCTCTTGCATCTCGGTGGCGGCCTTATTGGTAAAACTCACTGCGAGGATTTGGTTGCCGGGAATATGGAGATTCTCCAACATATGGGCCACGCGGTAGGTCACCGAGCGTGTTTTTCCCGAGCCAGCACCGGCCAAAATAAGCACTGGCCCTTCCACTGTTTCAGCGGCCTGGCGTTGTTCGGGATTAAGTCCATTGAGGGAAATCATAGAGGGGCTTAGAATAGAAAAGTGATTGCACCCCGTCAAAAACTTCCGAGGACAATTCAGCGCATCATGGGCTAGAATAATGGCCTATGAAATATCTCAATACCTCTGCTTTACCCTACGCTAACGGACCTCTTCATTTTGGACATATTGCTGGTGTGTATTTACCAGCGGATATCTTCACTCGTCACAAAAAGCTCAAAGGTGAGCGCGCTGTGCATATTTCTGGCTCAGATGAGCATGGCGTGGCGATTATGCAAAATGCCCAGAAAGCGGGACGTAAATACCAGGATTACGTCAACGATTGGCATAAAACTCATAAAGATTTGTTTGATCGTTATGACATCCAATTTGATTTTTTTGGCCAAACTTCCAGTGATTATCATCGCGAAGAAACGCTCAAATGGTTTCATAACCTGAATGAAAAAGGCTTGATCGAAAAGCGCGCTGAAAAACAATTGCAGTGCCAAGATTGTCACAACATGCTGCCTGATCGTTTTGTCGAAGGGGAGTGTTATGTCTGTGACTATAAAGAAGCCCGTGGTGATGAATGTCCTAATTGCGGCACATGGATTGAGCCACTCAAACTAAAAAATCCCGTTTGCAAATTCTGCAACAGCAAAAACGTCAAAGCAGTGGATTCGTTCCAATGGTATTTGCTCCTTTCAAAGTATCACGAAAAATTTAAAGACTGGTTTAAGACCAAACAAAATTGGCGCAAATCTGTGGTTCCTTTTGTGGAATCACTTTCAAAAGATGAACTGGTTGATCGTGCCATTACTCGTGATCTTGATTGGGGAATAGATGTTCCTCTTCCTGAAGCCAAAGGCAAAAAACTCTACGTCTGGTTTGATGCGCCGATTGGTTATGTCAGTAACACTAAAAAATGGTTAGAGACGACAGGTTCTAAAGAAGACTACATCAAAGACTGGTGGGGAAGTGCCGATACCGTCATCACGAACTTCATCGGCAAAGACAATATCATTTTCCATTCGATCATTTTTCCCGTGATGAGCATGGGAACTGGTTTTGTGAAACCAGTCACAGAACTTCCGGCCAATCAGTATGTGAATCTGGAAGGCAAACAGTTTTCAAAATCCAAGGGCTGGTACGTTGACGCTGATGAAGCCATTAAGATGTTTGGGGTCGATGCTCTGCGCTTTTATCTCACGTCTCTCATTCCGGAAACGTCAGATTCAAGTTTCACTTGGAAAGGATTCGAACTTAAAATTAATTCTGAACTCGCCAATAATCTGGGTAACTACGTTAATCGTGCCATGAAGTTTTTGGCGAGTAAGTGGCCAGAAGGAATTCCGGCGACAAGCTTTGATGCTTTTGTCAAAGAGGGCAGAGATGCCGAACTGACAAAATTCATAAAAGCTCAACATGAACTGTTGGATAATCATCAAATCAAGCGCGGCCAAGAGCACATCATGGAGCTAGGCGCGCAAGTTAACTTGTTCATCACAGAGAAAGCTCCTTGGACACAGTTTAAAACGGATCAAGCCGCCGCTGCTGAAACGATTGCGACAGCTTCGGCCTATACGCTGGCGCTTGGAGTACTACTCGCACCATACGTCCCAGGATTGTCGCAAAAAATTCTGACGTATTTTGGTCTCGATTCTAAAGATGAAATTGTCGGCAAGATTTATCGTGGCGATGTAGAAGCTTTGAAGAGTGTCTTTAGGAATGGCTTTAAGCTGACCGTCGCTCCAGAAGGATTAGTGCCTAAGATTGATCCGAAAGTTATTGAAGAGCTGGATTTGAAATTAAAAGAAAAAACCGCGAACTAATGACGATGGGGGGTCTTCTCTTGAATGGCGACTCCCCACGTTTTTAAAACATAACCTGTCTCAGAGTCGACCTCGGCAAAAAAACTTGTGTAACCACCATCTTTTGCTGTCAATTTCACTGTCACTCTTTCCACATAGCGGCCAGCACCACCATCGGAAATCACGTACGACTCCTCAGGGATAACTTTCAATTCTTTGAGGCGATCTCCGCCTTGTTTTTGTAGATTTACTTTGAGGCGTGGTAGCCATTCTTTAACTGGCTTATTCGCCATAGGGAGCTTTCTGATATCCGTAATTCCCTGCGGGAGAGACCCGTAAAACGGTCTAGAACCTTTTTTGAGAGGAGGGGCGATGATCATTGGCTTAGCTTGATCGGGAAGCGCTTGTGGGGGCACAACAACTTTTTTTGGCTCAGGAGTTGCGACCTTCTCCACAGGAGTATTTTTGAATTGACCATAATAATAGAAGAGCGCTGGTACGACAATTATGGCGAGCAGTAGAATTCCATATAGACGCTGATTTTTCATTCAAGCACAAGGAAGCTGAGATCAAGCACTTTGAATGGCTTGTGTCCGGCGTATTCGATATCAGTGTATTCATCTTGCCCCGGAGCTGTTTCAAAGCAGTCAGAGCAGTTAGTAAACTGAGCACGCAAGCGGCAAGTAAAAGTCGTACCTGGTGGAATCCACTTGTTCATTTCTAATAAGAGAACACTCGATGAAGCTGGGCCAGGAATTTGACTGGCAGGAATTTGTTGACCCACCGGTGCAGTAGAATTGAAAGCGGTATAAGGTTCAGTTAGAGTTTGGATATAACTTTTCTGTGGAGCAATTTGCGCCATGAATGCCATCTCCATTCCTGGAACAAACCGCGCTAAACATTCTCCCGGTGAGAAATCAGGCGTTCCAAAACCTAAGCAGTCTTTGTCTTCGAGTAACAAAGTATTTCTTCTAAATTCATCCTGTGAAACCCAGCGAGTTTCATTGTTTGATGATGTCTGAACTAAGCAAACCGGATGAAGGGCCTTAGCAGGGTAGCTGCCAGCGGTTGGTTTTTTAAAGCGTACACCATCAGTTGGTAAAATCTCAGCATCAGTGCAATTCACCGCACCTTCACTAGTGCTTGGGAATCCATTAATTGAGCATGGGACAGCACGCGGATTAGTACTTGAAGTATTTGTCACTTTCATGTGCGCCCATGGAGTCGCTAGTATCGTTACACCACCAATAGGCACGTTCGAGCGATTGACCATATCAAGACCGATACCAATAATTTCTCCAGGAGAAATGCGATTATTGCTGTTGTTGTATTCCCAGCCTGCGAGACCAACCGATGGTGAAATCACGCGACCTTCAAAGAGGACAGAAGCTGAAATCGCTTGGCCAAATGATTGACTATCATCAATGAAGATTGTCGCGAAGGCTCCATCATCTTTGTAATCCAATGCCGTCTTAGGAACGAGCACGCTTTTCAAACGGTTGACTTCATCAACTGCAGTCGGAGTGGCCTTCGTTCCCGAGATAGTATTAGGGAAGTTGGTAAACATAGTTTCGAATGATGGAAAGACATTTGAAGGTGAAGCATCATCTGGTGAAGCTGCAAAGAACTCCATAGCGTAGGCATCTTGGCGAGTCGCTGTATCTGAAGAAGAGGTAGAATAAGTGCCGTTATCATCATAGTGACGGAATAGAAGAAGCCCATACATATCGAGCAGGCGCTCAGACTTCTCTTTAGTGAAGTTAGGGCACTGGTCGCGTGTGATGTAGTGATGAATATTACGGGCCATCGCCTGAGACCAACGACGTGCAGTGATTTGGCGTACACTGTAGTACCAGTCATAAGCTGCATTTTTATTTAAATTCACGATGGCCTTGGGTTTACCGGTTCCATCGTTAGTGTTGTTGTAGTCTGTGCCTCGTGAAGTGAGGTCACCTAACAAGGCAAAGGCATCGGCCATGGTGAGCATGACATGATCAACGGCGGTAGCATGATCCCAGAAACACTCAGTCTTGAGGCTTTCTGTGAGCGCTACCAGATAGTGAGATGCGAACATTCCACCGTTGTGGACTTCTTCTAGCGGAAACTCAGGCTGATAAGGTTCATACAGCAAATAGTCTGGATATGAGAGACGCTCATCTGTGGCACTACTGATGCCAGGAGAGTGAAGGCTACTTGATTCTGTGAGGGGTCTTTGGCCTAAAACAAAACTACCAAAGGCCCAGTCAGCGAAGGTTGGTCTGCCGTTAATGGCATATGAGAAATAATCGGCAATACCTTCACCCATAGCACCTAACTCAGAATAAAATCCGTAGTAGGGCATCGCTTGATATTTTAACGGCTCCCAAACACCACCAACATATTCAGCATTTCGCATGTTGAGAAAGAGAGTCATGAAGGCATGGCCCATTTCATGATAAATGATCGATGGATCTTGCACCATCAAGACAGGCTTAGCGCCACCTTCAACATAACCTGGGTAAGCTGTCCAGCCGAGCTTGACTGAGTTCGAGACTGGTTCGTAAAAGGCATTGTTGCGAAGACTCTCAGTTGTGTCAGTTGAGTAAACGGTAAGAACTGCTGATTTAGTCATCTGACTTTTACTGGTGAGATATTTAAACCACCAAGTGCCCATTTCAGCCAAATTGTAGGGGACGGCCGGAGTAATACTTTTTTGACCATCAACGTGAAGCTTTTGATGAATGAATTGCATTGAGCCCATCATGCGCTCAACAACTTTATTCACATGGTACATCGCCTGCACTTGATAGAACTCTGTGCTACCAGGTGCATAGACCCAGTTACCGGTGCTTGATTGCAATGGGACTGTCTCTGGATTGTCGTTAGCAAGGATACGCAAGCAATCTTGGAAAGTGAACGGAGCAGTGGTGCCTAAGTAATATAGCTCTTGTTGAAATAAACAATCATTGGTCAAAGTTGTTTTCGCGACCGGTGTAATTTGTTTGGCAGTTTCACCAACAATTTTCGAGATTTTAAAATTGAAGGGAAGAACAGATTTTCCCGTAGCATTGATTGGATCGTCTTCGTAGACATAGGCCTTACCAAGTAACTGGCCATCGACTGAGTTCGGGTCTGTGCGTACACCAGCAGTTTGTAGTTGTGTTGGATTACAGCTTGAAAGGAGAGTGACTAAAACGCCAAAAAGAACCCCTGAGAGGGTTCTTTTTGAAGAGATAAATTGTTGAAGTTGCATCCTTGCCGCATTCATATCCACCTGCTTTATCGGCACTTTGGTGGGCTTACTATAGGGACTTCTAGTCGCCTTATAGTCTGAGTAAATTACTGACCTATTCCGGCGCCCATCGCTTGTCCAACAGTACCAGCTGTATCCATAACGGCTTTGAGGATAGCGTTGTCTGATGTGTTGTATGAGGCACACATAGCCGAGCGATTTTCTCCGAGAGAAGTATGCATAGCTATAATCTCTTCTTCAGTAGGTGCAAAGTCGTCTTGGTGGTGCGCCACAACTGCTTTTTCATATTGGTCAGCACTCTTCGTACACTCTACACTTCGTTGTACTTTATTATAAGCACGGTATTTCGAAACCTCATCATCGCTCATCGTGCTATTGCAAATGGCTACATAATGGATGAAGTTTTTACAGGCCTGCGATGACTTATTTTTATCTTCTTCACAGAAAGTCTGAAGCGAACCCGACTTTGATTTACGAACAAATTGTCCAACACTCATGACGTCTTGGTTAGCATCAGCACCTGATTCGCGACAAAACTTTTTGAAAGATCCAATATTTTGCGCAGTTTTGCTGTCACCTTTTTGAGCTGCTGCCGCCAAGATATCGTCAAATTGATCGGCGTTATCGCAGGTAGGAGCCGATGTCATCGTGCTCACACGATTACAGTACTCAGCTTGTTCTTGTTGTTGTTTTTGTTGAGCTGCCATGGCGGCTTGACGAGACTGACGCATGCCTTGTGCGAAAGCTTGGAATGCGCTTTGACATTGTTGCTTATAGTTTTGAATTTCGCCCATGATGTTGTCCATATTCTGTTTGATGTTCTGAATATGGCCGTAAACACCTTGTTGAGCGATGCTGTTTTGGTTCGCAAGTCCGCTTTCACGGTCACCGTTAAGCACGGCACGGTTTTGCTTAGCGACTTGGGCCTTAAGAGAGAGAAGATTGTTCTTCATAAGGTCAAAATATTGATCTGGATCTTTGATCTCCATTGATTCAAGACCGCGTACGAGCTTCACATCATCTTGATCGATATGGAATTTCAGCTTTTCAGTTGGAAGAACCAGCCCTTGCTTTAAACTTGCTGCGATATTGAGACCATCAACAGCTGTGATTTGTTCAACCATAGCGTACATCTTTTTGAGGTCTTCTTCGTTCTTAGCTAGGTTTGCTCTGTATTGACCAACAGCTTGGTCACGTTTCGCAACTACGTCTTTGACTTGTTTCTCAGCTTTAGCAAAACACTGGCGCATGTTGGTAGCACAAGCATTGGCACGCTTCACACAGAAGTTACCACTTGAAGTAGCAAGATCTTTTGATGAACATGTACCGACACCTTTAGCATTGGCCTGAGTTGAGTCAGCACAGTTCAAGAGGCGATCAACCACTGAGTTCTTCACTTTGCCGGCCAGTGTCTTTTGGAAAGCGTTGTACTTATTGCGCGACTCGCGAAGTTTTTCTACCACTTGGCGACCGCTGAAGCCTTTTCCGTTAGCGTTTGATTCAAACTGTTTTTTACAGTTATCAACATGCAACTGAACAAAGCGAGCCGGAGAAAGGCGAGTAGAGGCTTTGACCACTTCGCCATCAACGGTTGCAGAAGCTTGCGTGTTAACTAGGTAGCGGCTATTGCCACCTTTACCTTCTTCTTCAGCAATCATCGCCATTTTCTTTTCAATTGAGATATCAGTACGAGCAAGAGTATTTTGAATGAATGTTCGGTAAGCGTTATCAGCAAATTTCTTGGCAGAGCCAGATGCTGACGGGTCGACGATCTTTAGGCTGTTAGAGAGTAGTGCACTGATATTTGATTGATTACGAAGACATTCATCTTTTTCAGTTCTTTCCCAATTATTGAGAGCGAATTCAAAGTCTGCGCGATCGTTTTTAAGCGTATCCACTAGTCCAGCACTACGGCCCTCAGTAATGGCATTCACTTCTTGAGAGATTTCAATATCTTTAAGTTGGGCTTCTTTTTGTTGCTCAAGAAGAGCAGATTTAAATGCAGCCGAATCACTTAAACCAAATGCAGATGGAAGTCCCTTGATACCGTTCGCGATGAAGCTAGCGGCATTTCCGACTTCAATTTCTTTGGCGGTGAGATCTGCCATTTTGCGAATATCTTTTTCGAGACTTTGAGCTGTCGTGCTATCGAATTCTTGTGCGTTAAATCCACCATCTTTTTTGCTGACGATTTTAAGAAGCTCGGCCTCAAGTCCTTTTAGACCTGACTTACTGCCCATTGTTTTAAATTGTTCAGCCGTCATGACGGCAGCACAGGCCGGATCATTAAAGGTCTTAGAAAAATCGACACTGTTTTGATCGAGGATGCCTTTACCGTTACGTTTAGCACCTCTGAAGCCTTCACCTTCGAGAAGTGCCATGGCATCTTCAATCTTAGCGCGGTCAGCTTCAGTTTTCTTTTTGAACTCATCTTGCGTCTTCTGCATTTTGTTGATGAGGTTATCGATTTCGTCTTCACGCTTCTTGAGTGAGCGGGCCAATTGATCAGCACGAGCATTCAAACAGCCGATACCTGTATTAGAGGTCGCGTTGGTTTCAAGATTGAAGTTCTTATAGATATTTTCAACTTGCGAGTAGTGATTGTAGTAACCCATTACTGCGCCTGCTTTGGCACTTGAAGCTGGATCGGTAGGGTCAATACCGTTGGTACAATCAGCAGGTTCTACGAAGTTAGGACGAGTGTTTAAGATATTACATTCAGGAAAGATTTCGCTGACACATTGTTTTTGTTGTCCACCCTGCCCGCAATTAGAAGGATTCATCTGACTGGTAAGTGCGCGCATTTTATTTTGAGCTTCCTGTGCAGCGAGACCTTGCTGCATAGAACTCAAAATAGAACTCCCCACCATATTCACACCCTGCATGATGGCGGCAGCATTCTCAGTCCAATGCTTTTCAGCAGCTTTGGTCTGGCCAGCAGCAGCTGGTGGAGTTGTAGGATTGGCGAGGGCCAACGGTGATAGCGCCATTTGTGTGGCCACCAGTAAAGCGATTGAGCGGTTAAAGCGTCGCTGTTTCATGCGGGATCCTTCTGTTTCAGCCTTTACGTATTTCATGTCTTATCGGTCAACTGCCCAGAATTATTAAAAACACTAGGATATATAGCTATTTTAAGCCCAAGGGCCCCAAACACCTAAGTTTTGAGGTCGGCTTTTCCTTTCCTTGGCAATTAGGGAAAAAAAGTTAAACTAAAAGTGAATGATTTTAAGTACTTTCAAGAAGATTATCGATGAACCTTAGAGGCCTATTTCAGCGTTTACTACCGCCCAAAAAAGGTGGCGCTCCCGCCAAAGGGCCTACTGAATTACGGACAGTTACACAGTACTTTTTAGTTTTTACCAACATAGAGAATTCACCTGAATATTCCCTTGAGACTGAGCTTTCTGTCGGATCGGAGACAGGTGACATCGTTATTGAGGATCCAAGCCTAGGCGCCCGTCATGCAACTTTTAAGTTAGATCGAGGCGCAGTCACAGTTATGGATCTTGGGAGTGGTCTCGCTACTCAGATTGGTGATCATTTATTAACGAAAGGAAAACCGGTCTTACTTAAGCCTGACGATTTGCTCATGCTTGGTGAAATTCAAATCCAACTCAAACTACATAAAGAGGTCGTCGAGGAAAGTGAGCCTGAAAATGAGGAAGTCTCAGACGTAGAAGAAGTGGAGAGTGAAGAAGAGAATCTATCACAGGAAAATGAAGAAGCTAGCGAGCCTGAGCTCTCACTGGATGACGGTTCTAGTGAAATTATCACCGCCAAAGAATCCCCGGAAATGAAAGCACGGCTTGATGTGCTGAGATCTGGGGATAAATCCAAACCAAAAATAATGGTTATATCGGGTGGGCGCACATTAGCGGCCAATCTACTTCCTCGCTTGATTGCGATTTTGATAGATTTTTGCTGGACTCTCATTGCTTGGATTGTGCTTTCACCGTTTGATGTATTCCGAGAAATTCTAGAAATTGTTCCAGGCTTCATGCAGGACCATTTACTTCCCTTTGTAGAAGTGATTCTGGCCGATTATGGGCTAGAAGAAGATTATCAAGAATTTTTGAGAATATTATTTGAGCTTGTTAAAGATGCAGAAGAGCAACTCTCTCTTAGTTATTTGATAAGCCTTTATTTTACTCTTCGAGTTCTCTTTACGGCGCTGCTGGGAGTGAGCCTTGGCCAATGGATGGGCGGGATTCGGGCCTATGGAGATTTTATTTCTGCTCGCTTTAGAGGTGTTCTGCGCGAAATTTTAGGGATTTTTACCTGGCCGTTTGTGATCCTAGATATCCCAACGCTCTTTTCTCGTCGATCATTTAAAGAACTCGTAACGTTTTCTCACATCATATCTACGTCTAAAGGCGCCATGCTCATCGCTTGGTTGCTTTTTATTCCTTTCACGCTGGTATGTTTATCGTTGTCTCCGCTTTTTAGTGGACTAGAAGAGCCAAACGAAATTTTGCTATCGGAAGCAGTGATTGGAAAGTCTGGAAAAAGAGACGCCCAAGTTGTGGAGATGCAAACCAGTTCGTCTGAATGGTTTAGAGCGCAATTTGTTCTGCCCAAAGACACATGGAAAGTCCTGCCGCTTTTTTCATGGACTCAGTCTGGTAAAGGGAGAAGTCTAACGCCGACTCTCGCATTCTATCATCAAAAAGGTTCAACAATTCCGCTCGTCTTGCATGGTACTTTCCGATGGGAACGTTTGCTCTCAATTGGGCTGGCACATAATCCTATGCTGCAAGCAAACTTTCCTACACTCTGGTCATTTGTGCAGGCCCAGAAGATCACAGGAAACTCTTCACTTAAGTTTACTTTGTCTGAAGCACAGCAATTAACTTTCTGTGCCGAATTAGAAGAATTTATAAAAGTTTCTTTCCGATTATCGTTAGATCATTATCTCGAGCATCTTTTGACTTATGGTCCGCTCATTAAGGGACTTGTCGAGTTTAGAAAAGAACTAGAGCTTCTTGTTGGCAAGACCACAGATGCCGAGTGGAGTGTGGCCCGTTACGGAAAAAGCAGTATGTTGGTCTACGAAGTTCCCGGAGTGAAGCCTTTTGATATCATGTTGCCAATTGAGTTGGGGGAGGGGCGCCTTTTTCGTGTGAACTATGCATCTGCCAAAGAGCGTGGCAATGCAGTTAAGTTGGCACGTAAAGAACTTTGGGCGCGATCACTATGGGTCTTGCCACAAAACCCCGCGATTGAAGGTTTGCCGTTGGTGATTGATGTTATCGCGCAGACGGCGGCAGGAAAAAAAGTAGAAGAGATATATTTCGAAAAAATCTATGGTGCGTACTTTGAAGCAGCCAGTCCTCTGGTGCAATTAGCAGAAACAGAATTCGGACGTAAGCCTTTGTTGCAGTCACTAAAAAATGTGATTGAAGTGTTAGACAAGCTTTCTAAGCAACGTAAAATATCTCCTTCAACACATGTTAATCTAACTAAGCTACGCGACAAACTTGTAGAGTTGAAAGGACATTTTGAAGCGGCTAACAGCACATTTTTTAATCCAGAAGTAAAGGCCCCTTAATGGATCTATTAACGGCGCTGATTTACGGAATAATTCAAGGCGTTTCAGAATTTTTACCAGTCAGTTCAAGTGGGCATTTAGCACTATTGCCTTTTTTTATGGAGTTAAAAGATCCAGGCGTCGTATTCGATCTTTGCATGCATATTGGAACAGCTCTGGCAGTTGTGATCTATTTCAGAGAACAGATTACAAAACTTATTCTTCAGTTAAAACCGGCCCTGACGCAATTTAACTCTCAGGTTGCGGAACATTATTTTATAAGAAATTTCGTACTCTCTACCTGTGTATCTGTATTTTTTATTTTCTGTTTTAGACCGTTTACGGAATACGGTAGAAATCCTTGGTTTATCGCTTTTAATCAGGCATTTTTTGGAATTTTATTGTGGGCCGCAGATTTTCTTCAACGCAAGAATGCCTCCGCAGAACGAGGGCAAGGTTTTTTCTCACGCGGGTTACAATTTAAAGATTCAGCATTTATCGGTTTCGCTCAAGCGCTGGCGATTTTTCCAGGTGTCAGTCGTTCGGGAATAACGATGTCGGCTGCCTTTATGCGTGGAATTGATCGTAAAGAGGCGGGCGCATTTTCTTTTTTACTATCATTGCCAGTTATTTTTGGTGGAGTCATTTTCGAGATCCCAGAAATTAAACACAGTCTTGAAATGGGGCAACAGAGCTGGGCAATTCTTTTTGGCGGAGTAATGACTTCATTTGTAGTGGGTTTTGTAACCATTCATTACTTTATGAAATTAATCGCTCGGATTCATCTAGGCTGGTTCACAGCTTACCGAGTGATTTTAGCTGTAATTTTAGTGACGATGCTTTGGAATTAATTTTCTTGCTCTTGGCCCGGCGGAGTATAGTCGGCCGGAGCACAATAGAAGTGAGTATTCCAACGCAAGCCTGCATCGTAAATATCACCAATTGAACCGGTTTCAGAATTGTTATCAATAGCATCGGTACGATAAGCAAAGCGACGTGATTTTCCTTGTGGAAGACGATTACCGTCTTGCAGTGGAATGAAGAGATCATGGATCACATTACCTTGAACAATATTTCCCGAGCAGCAGAGGTTTTTGGCCTGAGCTATTGCGAAGACTTGTCCAGGATCTTTAATATATCCCGTTTTAGGATCGTAAGAACTTGCTGGAAGGCCACGACCTTCAGAAGAGACATATCGATTGAGATAAAGAGTTACGTCTGAAAAATCATCCAAGCAACAACGAGCTTCGCCGTCTTGATTAGTGAGCGTTCCGGTACAGCACATATTGGCATTGGCACTTTGTGGAATTGTGCCACCTGCAGGAACACAACAGTTCACTTCATTTTCAGAAAAGACTTTTTTAAGACGACCGCTGTTGACGTCCATTTTGGCG
>JBKHVI010000042.1:0-26030 GCA_046570105.1 Bacteriovoracia bacterium | reverse complement strand
TTTTTCACACTCATTTTTCACCCTCCTTCTTGATTCATTCTCATCACTTGCGCACTGTGTTCACGGCCCGTGAAAAGAAACTCTTCGTGTTTCAAAAGTGAACTATTCAACTCGGTTTTTGTGAAATATTCTCCATCCATCTTGTGAAGTTGTTTGCCTTGAAAAACTAGTTGTTTCAGATAGTTGTACTTTTTATTAACTTTTGTGTGTTTTATTAACCTTGAAGGAGTCTTTATGAAATTGTTAGCTCTTGCCCTTGCTTTGGTATCTAGCTCTGCTTTCGCTGCTACTCAGTCTGTAGACGTTGCTGCTGCTCACTCTGGTTTCAAAATGGACCAAGCTGTATACAGCCTCATCCCTACTAAAACTGAAATCCGCGAACTTCCTCACTGCAACATGGAAACTGATTACCCATGTACAGAAGTTGTAGTTCTTGAGTCTAAGCCAATGGTTCAAGTTTTTGTTGATTACACTGAAGGCGTTTTCCGTGATCCAGAAGCTGCTCAGTCTTACCTTACTTTCAACTTCGAAGTTTCTGAGTTCAACGCTGACGCTGTTGCTTCTTTGAAGAACGCTTCTCCAATGTGGCGCCTTGGCGGCGGTTCAGTTCGTAAAGCTTTCGCTCGTAACAACTTCTCTTTGAGCACTAAGCTTGCTGCTCGCACAATCCAAGTTGTTGACGTTCGTAACTCTACAATCTGCCAAGTTATGGAATCTGGCGATATCGCTCCAGGTTGCGTTGAGAACATCGTTTACAAGCCAGCTCAAACAACTGTTCGCGAAGTAACTGTTTCTACAAAGTAATTTCAATCGAAAGATTGTGACTTTAAGACTGGGCCCGCACCATGCGGGCCCTTTCTATTTAAACCGAGCAAATCGCTTCGCTCTCATTTATCATCTCTAAATAATCTCAAGCTGACCGATAAGATATCGGTGAATTACCGCTTAATTCTCGTCTTATTTCTCACTCTTTTCTCCCAGCAAAGCTGGGCCGTTTGTGATTGTATTCCAGATCCACTAGGTGAAAACGGCAAAGAACTTGAAAGAATCAGCTGCGAACTACAATTGCGTGAAGAGTGTCACCAGCACTTCAAGCGTGATTTTGAAAAAAATCTCTACATGCGCAGCTGTTCTGAACCAAGTTTTCTTGAAAAATATGTCCTCAATCCAGTGACTCCAAAAGGTGAACTTTACTGTGCCTTAATGTTTGCCACCGATATCGTAGATCTCATCGGTGCTTTAGGAGAGACAGGCATCAACAGTATCGTAACCGCCTACACATGGGCCAAGAACACTCCTCCCGAAGAAATTGGTGAAATGTTCAGTACCAATTATCGCCGCTCAAAACAAATCGCTGAAGAGACTCATAAATGTCTCCAGTCTGTTGAGTGCCGCAAAAAGACAGTAGAAGAATTTTCTGAAGGAGTTTCTAAAGGTATCGATGTCTCAAAAAAAGCTCTCCAGTACTTGATGGGAGCGGCCCGTGCAGAAGCTGAGAGACAAGTGGCCTATTGGGACTGCCTCAAACCTGAAGCCCAAGATGCTCATGTATGTGCTGTGGTAGCAGGTATTTTTATACCCGCCACTAAGATCACTTTAATTTTAAAGGCCAAAGGTCTCGGTAAACTCAGTGAAACAACGAGCAAGATAACAGAAAAAGTAACTAAAAATAGTGCCCCCCACCAAATAAAAGCCAATCCCCCACCAACTAAAATCATTCCACTCACACGTCAAGAGTTCATCAAAAAATGGGCCGATGTGGCGGTCACGACTCCAACGCAGAATAAAGCTTGGATTGCCATGTCACTGAAGACGAAACGCCCAGGAGTCTTCTTTGTTGATACTCAGAATACAGCTTTGAAATTTCTCAACGATACTTTGAAAGATAAAACTCTCGTCAACGCTTTTGGAAATCGCTACAACGCATCCGTCAAAGCCGTCATCGAAGAATTTAAAGAAAAATATCCTGATGTAGAACTTGAGTTTTACTCCGACTACAAATCACTACGAGCGGGCATCCGCGGTCCTCCTGGGAAAGAAAATGAACTCATGGCCGAACTTGGAAAACGTTTGGCAGAAAATGATAAGGCCTTTCAATTAGAAATGTTGCAAGGTCGCTATGTCAGAGCGGAACAAATGCAAACCCCGTGGTTTAGAGCGGGCCTAGGCCGAACAGCTGATGAGGCCAATCTCGTGACTCGTTTCTCTCGACGCTCCAATGACAGCACAGTTGATAATTTTGATCTTCCTCATGTACGAGGCAGTGTTTTGAAAGCTTGGGAAGAAGCTGAACAAACACGTAGTATCCTGGCCACTCGCTTTAAGGGCTCAGGCCTGTTGAAACAAGTTCCTGGAACAAATAAATTTATTCCCAATGCCGAAGTCATGGAAGTCGTGCGAAAAAGCACCGGCCCTGAAGAAGTAATGAGTACCTTGAGTCGTCGCTTCGGTATTACAGTTGATGAACAAGATGCCCATCGCCTCAAACAATACTTCACCCAAGTTGATCAATTCTCACCAGGGCTTTTGATCCCAGAGCGAGTTGCTCATCGTTTTGAAAAAGCACGAAAAGGTGGACTCACGGTTGATTTTGCGGGAGTGGGTTCTCAGAACGCTGAAGCAACAGCGATGGGACTAGCAAAAGGAAAAAGTCTTGAGGATGCCGTAGTAGCAGTTCGCACGCAAGAGAGAGTAGTAACAGGCCAGCTAGATGATCTCAAAGATAAAACTCAAACCAACATCAGAGCGGCCCTTAAGCGACATGGTGTCGATGCAGAAATCACTATCAGTGGTGATGACATGCTGGTCGTTCCCAACAAACCTCTCACGGCTGCGGCGAAAGCCGAACTTGTGCAACTACAAGCACGTGCCGGTCTTCCTTCAAGTATGCGGACGAGCTTTTTCCCTTCTGGGATGATGAATGATGTAGAACGAGCGGTACAATCTACTATCGGTGAAGGGATTGAGAAAACTCTGCGCAAACGCTTAGAGGGACTGCTCTCCCAGGATCAGTTGAAGCAAACATTGTTTGCTGTGGATATGCGAGGAAGTGTGACGGCCAAAGGTGGCGTGGGGCTTGATTTTGTGGCGCCACCAGGCATCACCAAATCCCAAGAAGCCCTTATTCGCCGTGAGTTTCAATCATCGGTAAACGATATGAACCATGCACTGAAGGCCCAAGGGAAGGATGCAAGCTTGGCCGCTCTTCCTTAAGTAGATCAAATCGAGTTGAATCTAAATTCATTCCTGCCAAATAGCATTCGAGTGCAAAAACCTCAGCATAAGCTTCTTCTTCAGAACTCTTGGCATAAGTACTAGGATAAACAATTTCCTTAACGTGCAATCGCTTAACGAATTCTTGAAATTGATCTGGGTTTTCATAAGCGTGAACATGTCCTAGCTCATGAATTAAACTTCCTGCAAAAGCCATCACATTATTTTGATGAGAAGAGTTTGGATAAAAACTAATTTGTAACCAAAAAGGATCAAAGTCTGCACGGGTCTCACCTATTTGATCTGCTTTTGAATACCGAACAATCGTAACAAGTTCGATATAGCGCACTTTCGATAGCATGACCTCATGAAAGAGGGTCTCATGCATGACCTTCCACTCATCTTCAGTGAAATTCTCTGATCCGTTCACGACGGTCACACCAAGTTTCTTAAAAATTTCTTCTTGAAGGTTCGCGAGCGCACGGGCCTTAGGATCTTTATGGAAACCAAGATCGACGAAATCCATAATTCCATCAAGGTCAGTGTCTTCACCTGATTTCGTACCATCAAAAGGATACTGATCTACGATATTGGGAACACCGTCGTTATCAATATCTGCATCTTTTCTATCCGAGATGCCATCGCCATCGTAATCTTTCCAGGTACGAGTCATGCGACGATCGACAGAAAGTTCCGACCCATCCCCTTCGACTAAGATTTGGCCGGCGATAAAATGCGGAGCGCCCTCAAGATGAGAGCGCTTGCCACAGGACTGGAGAACCAGCCCTGCTAAGATTAAAAATATAAGATTAAGTCGTTGCCCAAGCATCTGCCCAGTCCTCGATAAATCCGCCATGGCCCATATTCAACATGTAACTCAGAATTGCTGCTGGGAAATAAAGTGGCCCCAAAAGCGCAGATTGCTTAGCGTGTCCGGCTTCATGATCACTGGCAAAGCTCTGTCCAGTACAGAAATCCAGTTCAAACAATCCCGCGCTCATCTTACTTGGAATAAAGCCAAGCCCACATACATCAGCATAAATCTGCATATTACTTTGAGCGATCGCAAGTTTTGGCATGCGCATTTCATAGAAGAGTGGTTCATAACCCATCGCTCTCACGCCTGCTCCTGCAATTTGGGTAATAGGAGCAACAATCGCCGCAGTGATAACAAAACCAAGGCCCACGAGTGTATTGACCAAACCCCATGAAAGATTTGAAACGATCACCAACACATGCATCAAAGGATGATCTGGGTGAGCTGGATCAAACAAGAATGTCTTTCCTTTCAATGAACCATGATAATCAGTCATCGCTTTATCCATTGTGCCTTGGGCTTTGTCTGTTAGGCTCTCTTTCATGAAATCATCGACATTCTTTTTATCTAAGCGTTCATGACCACCGCAACCACTCACCACTTTATTAATAGCAATTTCTAGTGGCTCAATGATGGCACCGGCCTCACGAAGTTCGCGCAATTGAGTCAAAGTGGTACGAAGGTCGTTGGCACTGACTGCTGCAACAGCTAGAGCACTGCTGTAGTCGGCCAGCAAACGCTGCTTCATTTCAGCATTCTCATCTAGTTGATCAAAATAAGGCTTATCAAATTTTGTCATCAAGAAAAGGATGCGACGAGAAGCTGACTGCGCCACATGACGAACCACTAAAAGATTCATCAGTACCAATGTCTCAGACTCGGCGGTTTGAGCAGCATCAAGACTTTCTGTAAATTTGCGTTTTGAAATGGTTTTAACATTATCGACAATTTTCTTTAAAGCTGCGTCTTGTACCTCAAGCACCTTGATGGTTTCTGCCTGGTTTTGAGAATGAAGTTTAAGCGCTTTCTCATGACTTAAAACTTTGCCTTCTCTAGGAAGGGCCTTAAGAGTGGGATTGGCGCGAATAGTTTCTTGCACTTCTTTATGAAGGTTCAGGATATTTTGGGCTTCCTTTCTGCCAGCATCACTTAGGCGTGAATCAGCGGCGAGCGCCTTCAATTCACGAGTAAGTTCAGGATCACTGCCATCATCTTTACAGCTCACCAGGATCGGAAGAATGATAGCGAGGGTGAGAACCCAAGACATAAGTCTGCGGCCAAACATAGGAACCTCCAAAAAACATTGTCAGATGCCAAAAAGGCTAACATGCCTCCGGAGGTGGGCCCTAAATCCTGTAAAAACTACCAGCGCTAGAGTTATAGGAGATGCTTTTTTTCCGTGTCCCCTGAGTTAAGCTCGTGTAATATCAATTGTAATGACTTATCTCCCCCACCTTACTGATGATCCAGCTTTCGCTGCCATTGACCTTGGTTCGAATGCCCTTCGCGCCCTTATTGTGCGATTGCAGGACGATAGGATTGAAGTTCTTAAAGAAATTCGCGAGCCACTGCGTTTGGGAGAAGATGTTTTCTCTAAAGGAATTATTTCTCCAGAAAAATGTCGTCAGACAGAAGAGTGTTTTATTCGTCTGCTCCATCTCTTTACTGCTTACGGGGTTGATGATGTGCGGGCCATTGCCACCAGTGCTATGAGAGATGCCCGCAATTCACAGGCGCTCATTCATAATATTTCTCTCTACACAGGCATCGATATCGGTGCCATTTCAGGTCGTGAAGAAGCACAGCTTATTTTCAACGCTGTCAGCTCGGAAATTAATCTCAAGAATAAACGCGCTATTTTGATGGATATTGGCGGGGGCTCTACTGAGATTAGCATCGTGATCGACGGTAAACTGACCGCCAGCCACAGTTTTAATATTGGCACAGTCCGACTCTTAAGACATGAATCTCAGAAAGAACTCGATATCAGAATTAGTTTGATGGTGGAAAAGATCCTACGCTTTATCCACGGTCACTTCGGGAAAAAAACACCGGACCTCTTTATTGGCACCGGGGGTAACCTTCGTCGCATGGGCAAGATTCGTCGCAAGATTCTCAATAAAAGCAGTGAAGAATGTCTCTATAGTGAAATCGCCCATATGGCAGACACGCTCTTTAGCATGAGCTTTATCGACCGAGTGAGAAAGCTTGAACTTGATCGCAACCGGGCCGATGTTATTTTACCTGCCACGATGTTGGTAAGAATCTTAATGAAAGGGATCGGTGCTAAAAAAATTCTTCTCCCTAAAGTAGGGCTGAAAGAAGGCATAATTCTTTCAATGCTCAATAGCGAACCAAGAAAATTTAAACGATTACCTAAGACTTAATTTCTTTCATAAGTAGAGGTGGCGCAAACATCGTCATCATAAAGCCTTCCCAAAAACCACCCTCAAGTGTCAGCACCGCACCTTTTTTAAATTTCAAAAAGTCGTGTTCAGGATGAAGTCCTAAGAGGGCCGCGATCACAGATGAGAAGTGAGGTTCATGCCCAACAAAGCAATAAGTCCCTTCAGCGGGAAGAAAAGAAATATATTCAACCAAATGCCGTGGATCATCCAACAGATCAAGATCAGTGATGAGTTCTAGGTCGGCTTCACGCCAATTCTCCCAGACAATTTCAGCAGTCTGAATGGAGCGCAATAACGGACTACAGAAAATGACATCCGGTGCAGGCAATACTTTTTTAATCTTTCTAATATGTGACCGAAAAATCTTAGCACCCTTAGGTGTCAGTTCACGAAGGGCATCTTGGTCAGGGCTCTCAAGATAATGACCTTCCGATTGAGCGTGGCGAATAAATATGAGCTTCACTCACCACCGCCTAAGTTTTTCTCTTTCAAGAGCGTTCTGGCCATCAGTACTTCGTGAGTGCCTGCTTCTTCTGCGCCACTCGCTGGTAGGCGCTGACTATAAGTGCCGTCCGCTTTTAGATCCCACGCTCGACGATTATCCTGTCGCAGGACTTCAAGGAAATCCCAGAGTTTTTCTTTGAGTTTCAAATCATGAATCGGCACGATTAATTCCACGCGATGATGGAGATTGCGATGCATCCAATCGGCTGATCCTATCCAGTATTCTCCATGGAGAGGATTTTTTTGACCGGCCGAGAAATAGAAGACGCGAGAATGCTCTAAGAAGCGGCCAATCACACTCACGACTTTAATTCGCTCTGACATGCCAGGAAGACCTGGTTTCAAACAGCAGAAGCCGCGGACATAGAGCCAAACATCGACGCCGGAAGCGCTTGCTTCATACAGCGCCTCAGTGATGACTTCATCTTCCATACTGTTCATCTTGGCGATAATTAGGCCATGGCCCGTTTTGCGACACGATTCAATTTCTGCGCGAATCTTGGCCAGGAATGAACTCTTCATATTAATCGGAGCGACCATCAATTCGCGATAGTCAGTCTTAAGCGAACTACCTGTGAGATAATTAAACATCTCATGAACTTCACCAGTGATTCTTAGATCACAAGTTAAAAGCCCCAGATCCGTATAGAGGTTCGAGGTGGCGACGTTGTAGTTACCAGTGCCGACGTGAGCATAGCTTTTGATTTCACCATCATTCTCTTGGCGAACGACGAGAGCAGTCTTGGTGTGGGTCTTGAGACCTAAAATTCCATACACCACATGAACACCGGCATCCTCTAGCTTATTGGCCCAGAAAATATTTCTCTGTTCATCAAAGCGTGCTTTCAACTCAACAAGACAGACCACTTGTTTGCCACTTTCAGCGGCCTTAATCAGACTTTTAATAAATGGGCTGTTGTCACCCGTGCGATAGAGGGTCATTTTAATCGCTAAAACGTTAGGGTCTTCCGCCGCTTGCGAAATAAATCTCTCGACCGTGGCAACGAAGCTCTCATAGGGATGATGAACGAGTACATCCCCTTGCTTTAAGAGTTGAAAAATATTTCCTTCTTCCTGGAAGGAGCGCGGAATTTGCGGCACCCAGTGGCGGAACTTAAGTTTGGGGAAATCTAGATCAACGATAACTTTGAAAGATGCATAGTCCATCGGATAATCGACAGCGTATACATCGTTATCTGTAATATCGAGAGATTCTTTTAAAAAACTCAACATCGAGGGATCACAATCTTTATAGGTCTCAAGACGGACACACTCAGCAAGACGACGCTCTTTCAGGCCCTCTTCAACCAAAATCATCAAATCATCGGCCTCATCATCTCGCTGAACGATATCGGCATTTCGTGTCACCCTAAAAGGCACGATCTGCTGGATCTCCATTCCTGGATAGAGCAAGGGAAGATTGTGACGAACAATTGAGGTCACACGTATAAAGCGATGTTGGTTGCCACCGGCCATGGGAAGTTTAAGCCAAGATGAAACGCCTTGGGGAATCTTTACCCGCGAAAATAACACGGCATCAGTCACTGGATTTCTTAAAATCAAACCCAGCGAGAAAGAAAGATTGGAAATAAACGGAAAGGGATGACCTGGATCAACTGACAAAGGAGTCAGGATAGGGAAAACTTTGTTCCGAAAATAATCATCACAATACTTACGATCTTCTTCGTTTAAATCTTCATAAGATGAAAACGTAATGCCCTCTTTTTCAAGTGGCGATAATAAAGATTTAAAAACTTTTTGCTGTGTTTCAAGATCTTCCAAAATATGTTGGCGAACAACTAAGAGTTGTTTCTCAGGCCCCATCCCATCGACTGATTTATGAATTTGCCCAGAAGCCACCTGACGCTTCATGCGTCCAATCCGCTTCATCACAAACTCATCAAGATTCGCGCTGAAAATAATTAGAAAGCGTAAACGCTCTAGGAGCGGCGTTCGCTCATCCACAGCTTCGGCCAACACACGACGATTAAACTGCAACCAAGAAAGATCGCGATTCAAAAAATGGGTAGGATCGACATTAAATTCGATTTTACGGGGGGCTCGCCCCTTTTTCTGTTTTCTCATAGAAACCTTGATGGACTTTTAAGTTCACGTAGCGGGTTGAATCTTTCTTATTTTAAACCCGATCACCGCAACTGCAATGGCCACCAGAGGATTTAACAAATTAAACATACAATACGGTGCATAGGAAAGCGTTGCGACCCCGAGCACTCCACTAAAGTATGCGCCACAAGTGTTCCAAGGAACTAAAACCGAGGTCAAAGTCCCGGCATCTTCCAAAGAACGAGACAAATTTTCAGGAGCAAGGCCCGCTTTGCGATAAGCATCGCGAAACATCCGTCCAGGGACGACAATCGCCAAGTACTGGTCAGCCGCTGTCAGGTTAATGGTGACGCAGCTCGCGAGCGTGGCAGCAATCAATGAAGCCGTACCACGAACTGCTTTAAGAATCGTTTCAGCGATGCGCTCGAGCATACCGGTCATCTCCATGACTCCACCAAAAGTCATCGCCATTAAAATCAACCAGACCGTGTTGAGCATACTGCTCATGCCACCACGTGAAAGAAGGGAATCAATAGTGGCCACACCTGTTTCAATTTTAAAACCACCGTGAGCAATAGCGATGGTATTTTTCCAAGCACTGGTCCAACTAAAGGCTTCACCAGAAATCTGCGCAATTAATTCTTGTTGCGTGAACATCGCCAAGAGTCCGCCCAGGAGGGCTCCGATAAAAAGGGCCGGAAGAGCGGGAACTTTTTTTGCCACCATGACAATCACTAAGAGTGGAAGTGCAAAAGCGATTGGACTTAGATTAAATGTTTTATCCAGTGTGAGAGTAAGCTGCTCTACCGCACCCATATCAAAAATTTGTGCCTGAAAGTTCAAACCGATAATTGTGAAAATAATCAGAGCAATACAAATTGAAGGCACTGTTGTGATCAACATGTAGCGCACGTGAGTAAAAAGATCCGTCCCGGCCATCGCCGGTGCCAGATTAGTGGTATCAGACAGAGGTGAGAGTTTATCACCAAAATAAGCACCCGAAATAATCGCACCAGCGGTCATTTCATCAGGAACGCCAATCGCTTTACCAATTCCCATCAAAGCTATCCCGACGGTTCCACCGGTTGACCAACTTGAACCGGTCGCAATAGAAACAATAGCGCACACCAAACAAGTGACCGGTAAAAACCAGCTCGGATTCACAATCTGAATCCCATAATAAATCATGGTGGGAACCACTCCTGAGAGGATCCACAGACTGACAAGCATCCCGACCACCAAGAGAATCAGAACCGCCTGCATCGAGAGACCAATCGAATGAATGATCTTTTGCTCAATAGATTTATAGTCATGCTTTAAGACAAAAAGACCAATGAGCGCGGCCACCGCAGCTGCTGCCATGAGCGCCATTTGGTTAGGCCCCGAAGTGGCCCCATCGCCAAAGAGTCGAATGTTCACAATCAAGAGCCCAATCAAAACCAAGAGAGGAACAAGCGAGAGCATAAGGCCTGGGCGACGAGGTTCAACTGACATTAAGAGGCTCCTTAAAAGTGTCGATCTTTTAGACACCCTCATTAGAAGTGAAGGAATTTTGTTCACATGGACTTATTTAAGACTAAAAACTCCCCCCCTCTCTGGCAAGTATAACCCTTCGGAAGAACTCCTGTTTTAGCCAAATAAGGCCATCCTTAGGCCGCTCCCCCTGCTTGGCACAGATCTTGGATATGTAAAGGCAGGGAGTAATTTTTACAGGGTTTTAACATCAAGGGAGTATTTTATGAAAAAGCAAAATTGGGTTTGGACACTGTCCGCCCTCGCCGTACTGGCCTCACCTCTTACACTCGATCATCTCGTGGGTAAATTAGGTCACGAACATATCTATCGCTCAATCGCATCAAATGAGGGCGAAGAGAAGTTTCCTCATTTAACTCGTGCCCAAGAGGAACAAGTTAAAGAAGAAACACCGGCCCAGGCCGAAGAGAAACGCATCGTAGTCATTAAAGTCGTTAAACTGACTATTAATGATCCAGCGTTACTCAAAAAACTTAATGATGAAATTAACGCCGAAAAGAAAAAAGGCGAAGAATTACAAGTTCAATTAAAAGACGCTCAAGACCAATTGGCGATCACGCAGGCCTCATTGGAAGACGTCAATAATCAAGACAAGGCGAAAGCCCAGCGCGTTCAAGAATTAGAAAAAGCAGTCGAAGTTCACGTCGCTCGCATCACTGAACTCGATTCAATTGTACTTGAACTAGAGAAATCTTCTTCTCTTTCAAAACAAGAATTGGAAGAAACAAAACTCGCGCTTGAAGCTGCTAAGGTGAGCGCTGACGAAGCCTCAAAAGTATTAGTTGAGACACAAACTAAGCTAGATGAATCAACTAAAACGATCGCACTTAAAGACGAAGAGCTTAAAGCGAAAGAAACTGAACTCAGCACTAAAGCCGAAGAACTTCTTAAGAAAGATGAAGAGTTGGCAGCGAAAGCCGCAGAAGCTCTCAAAAAAGAAGAAGAGCTTAAGCTTAAAAACGAAGAACTAGCTAAGTCTGAATTAGCGCTTCAAGAAAGAACTGAAGCTCTTGAAGAGCAAAGAGAATCTCATGACCTCTATGTCTGTAAATCAGAAGAGAAGTTCGTGGTTCTTGGCAAGCAGATCGAAGACTTGAACAAGCAGCAACAACAGTTCACACAAGTGATGTTGGGTCTTAACCAAGTGTTGATTGGCCTGTTCTCACAGATGCAAAATATGAATCAAGGTCCACAACAGCCTCAGATTCTTGGTATGCAACCACAGGGTTACTTCGGTCAGGCCTACATGCCTAACCCATATGCTACCGGCCAGTTGCCTTCTCCATCTGCGGTAATGGGTAACCACTCATTTAATCCATGGATGCAGCAGTCTCAACAGCCGATCATCAATAACTACTACGGTCCAACTGGCATGGGCCAAGGTCAACCAAGTATGATGCCTCAGCCTCAGTACTTCATGCCAAACCAAGGTCTACCTGGAAGCTTTGACTTCGGAGCTCAAGGTATGAACGACGGATCACGCGCAGTCTTCGGTGCTTTCGGCCCACAAGGTCCACAGGCGATGCCTCAACAGATCGTGCCTCAGATGACTCAAGTTCCGGTAATGGCGCCACAAATGGCGATGTAATCTCGAAGTAAATTACTCACCTACCCTTGAAAGCCTCGCTGTAAAAAGCGGGGCTTTTTTTGTTTAAACTTCTTTTCATGTGTTCCGAAAAGTCTCATGCGGCACCTGCAAACCCGCGAGAAAAAATGAAAGAAACAGAAGCGAAAACGCTTAAACAAGATAAGTTGATTTTTAAAGTGTGCCACGCTTGTGGCCATTGTAATGAATCTCAGGTGGAACCTGAGCGCTGTCAAAAATGTCAAAAAGCCTTTCTTCCTTTAAATTACTTTGAAAAAATTCACGCCCAAGGTGATAAGTCAGAGAAATTCCATGACCTCTTTGAATCTAGTGACGCGCTGGATGAGAAGGATCTCATCAAAGGTCTCTACGTTCTGTGGTGAGTTTGCTACCGTCAAAATATGACGGCGATTACTCTCCATCCTGCTCTCCAAAGACTCCTTGAAAAACGCGGCCTCAATGCGCAAACCGCGCAGGACTTTCTTTCTTGGAATTTAAAAGACATCCCTGATCTCACTCAAATGATCGACATGGAGAAGGCGGCCCTTCGTCTCATCACTGCCATTGAGCAAAACGAAAAAATTGCGGTCTATGGCGACTACGACGTCGACGGCACGACATCGTGCGCTCTGCTCTGGCACTTTTTCCAAATGCTCGGTCACACGATTGAAGTGTTTCAGCCCAGCCGCTTCGTCGAAGGCTATGGCATTCATCCTGTCTCCATCGACAACGCACTTGAGACGGGTGTGAAAGTTCTGATCTCCGTCGACTGTGGTATCTCAAATATTGAAACGGCCGATTACGCACAGGCAAAAAATATCGATCTCATCATCACTGATCACCATCGTGATGCTGCTCCTCATATCCCGCGCGCCTATGCGGTGGTGAATCCTAATCGTCGTGACGAGCCAGCTGACTCACCTCTTAAAGCTCTCGCCGGTGTGGGTGTCGCCTTTGCTCTCGCTGTGAAAATCAGAGAGATCCTTATTTCTCAAGGCAAAGAGATTCCATCGCTCTACCCACTTCTTCCTTTTGTCGCGATTGGCACCATTTGCGATCTGGCGGTTTTAACGCCCGTCAATCTTCGCCTCTCACGTCATGGCCTAAAACAGATCCCAACCTGCAGCTACCCTGGTATCTTGCAGTTCTTTGCTCCCGAAGAACTAAGTGTCGGTGTGACGAGCGAGAAAATCTCCTTCAACATTGGTCCCATGATTAATTCTAAAGGCCGCCTGGATCATCCGGAGCGCGCGCTTAAACTTCTCACCGCTAAAACACGTGAAGAAGCGCGTGAGCATTATCAGCATTTAGAAATTTCAAATCGCGATCGCCGTATCATCCAAGCTGAAGTGGTGGAAGGTGCCAAAGAAGAAGTCTTAAAAAACATCACCGAAGATCTCATCGTCAACGTCGTCTATCGCCCTGATTGGCATGAAGGCGTCGTAGGAATTGTCGCCAGTAAATTGGTCGACTCATTTAGCGTTCCGGCGGTGGTTCTCACCAACGCCGAAGAGCCCGGCATTATCAAAGGCTCGGCCCGTGCTGCTGGTGAGATGAATATGTTCGAGTGTCTCGAGCAATGCAAAGACCTCTTTATTAAGTTCGGAGGCCACAAAGCAGCTGCCGGGCTTTCTATGAAAAAAGAAAATCTCCCTGAATTTCAAAAACGTCTGCGCCAGATTGTGGGTGCACTTCCCGAAGTACTTCGTACCCGTTCAGATCGCTGGGATGTAGAACTCTCACCAGAAGAAGTCAGTCCGCAATTGGTGCGCGATCTCTTGCATCTTGAGCCTTTTGGAAATGGCAACGAGCGCCCCGTGTTTCGCATGAGTGGAATGAAGCTTGCGAGCTATCGCATTCTCAAAGATGCGCATGTGCGCTGGACCTTCTCGGCGCTGAAAAATCCTCAGCAAACTCTCGCTGGCATTAGCTTTCATTATCTTGGAAAGTGGAATCAGCCCGGTCCTGATGAAGTTTTCCAAAAACAAAACAAAGTCCCCTTCACTTTGCAGTTCGGTCTCGGCATCAATCGTTTTAATGGTAATGAATCGATTCAGTTGCAGGTAGAGAAGATTATTTTGTAAGTGCCAAAATTCAATTCACCCGTGAGATAAAAAAAGGCCCCAAAGATTTCTCCTCAGGGCCTAAATCAAATTAGATTCGAACAATTTTAACAGAGTTAATGACGACGTCAGTGCGTGGACGATCCATTGGGCCGGTTGGTGTGCGGCCGATTTTTGCGACTGTTTCCATGCCGGCAGTCACTTTGCCAAAGACAGTGTGACGGCCATCAAGGTGAGGCGTCGGAGCAAGAGTGATAAAGAACTGAGAGCCGTTAGTGCCAGGACCAGCGTTGGCCATGGATAAAACACCTGGGACATCATGGCGAAGAGTTTTGTTGAACTCATCAGCGAAGCGATATCCTGGGCCGCCGCGACCGATGCCTTCAGGGCAGCCGCCTTGAATCATGAAACCGTTAATCACACGGTGGAAAACAAGACCATCATAGAAGTTACCGCCCTTAGCGGTTTCTTGGCGACCTTCAGCGAGATTCACAAAGTTCCAAACTGTTTCTGGGCATTCTTTGTGGAAGAGTTCAATCGTGAAGTCACCCATCGATGTGCTGAACACGGCTTCGAGCTTTTTTGCTTCTTCTCTGTAATCAGATTTTTTTACACTGCTACCAAACATATTATTCCTCCACGTTTCTAACGTTATATCCGACGGGAAATTCTGCAGGAGGATGTCCCACAGTCCATAAAGTTGTTCTCTCTCTTGGGAAAAAAGCCGAAAGCGGCATGACCACTCCGCTCTTAAATCCGCTTTCAGAATCAAATGGGCCTGCGCTCTCGGCGCCCATGGTGAAAAGCCCCAGCTCTTCGAGCTTTTGGTCTTCAATCCAACGATCAAGGCCATTATCATCAGTGCACAAGCTCACTAAAACGATGGGGTTGCCTTGGTTAGCGAGATTCATCAGCCAGGGTTTAGCGCGCGCGCGATCTTTCAACTGATCCCACCACACCAAGTGCATTGGTCCCTGGGCCGGATAGCGTAATTCTTTAAGACCTGATTTCACTTGCTCAAGAGTTTCCAGAAACAACACAGATTCTTCTTGAGGTGTAATGACTTTGGTGCTGCTGCTATAGCGCTGCTTCCACTTACGATTAAATTGTGTCTGCAATTCTACACGACTCACGAAATCGAGCGCGTGCAATTTTTCCATTGGGCTATGATCGAGGTAGCGAACGGAAACATTGCGCGCACAATTAGCACTCAAGCTACCATTGGCCCAAGTCGGAAGTTCCGGCAAAAAGAATTGCTCCGTTCCGGCAGTTTGGTAAGGCTCACTGGGAAGCTTCATCACCGATGGACTAGTACAAGAGGCCAAAAACAAAAGACTGATTAAATATTTCATGCGCCCCTCGGCGAAAATAAAGTTTTAAGTTGTGTGAGAATTTCTTCTTGAGCGCTCACACCCTCACCTAGCGTAAAAAAACCCAATTCTGGATGAGAGCCATTTTTCTCGCGAGCATATTTGCCATCACTGCTAGGAATTAAATCCAGTCCGTGAAACTTGCTCCAACCCCTCGTCGTTCCGGTTGCACCGATAATCAGATCAACACCAATGGTTTTAAGTTCCATCTGATTATTTTCTGGCTGCATCTGACCATTAAGCCAAGGAATGGTCTCAAGCGTGAGAAAGCTGCGGCTCTTATCCACCAGCTGATCCACTCCTGTGAGCATATGAGCAGAGAAAATAACGAGCCTTGGAATCGGCATTTCGGGTTTAGGTTTCTTGGCGCGCACAAAATCATCCAGCTCCTGCCATTCAGCAAGGCTTCTCTCCCACACTTGGAGGGCCTCATGATGCTCATCTTGTGCTGACTTTAAAAAACTATGGAGTTCACGATTTAGATCTCCGTGATTCTCTTTCATAAATTGGGCAAAAGGATTCTCTGAAGCTGAGACCAAAAAAATGCGCTTCGATTTTTTTGACCACCAGGTTTTAAGCGAGCATAAAATCTCAGCCGCTTGCTTTCCATCACCCACCAAGGCGACTTCTTGGGATTCACGGGCCCATTGACTCCAATCACTCTCATCTCCAGCAAAAGCAAAAGTGCCAGGACGCAAACGTGACTCACCTACCGCAGGACCACCAGGACCCAATGTGCGACGAGTTTCGAGATGACTGCCATCAATCACCACATCGACATCTTCAAACATCTCGAGCTGGCTCTTCAGCGAAGCCATAAACTCTTCTGAGAGCTTCTGATAAACTTCCGGTTGATCGACGAGACCTTGATTGATCATGGCTTCAGGATTCACCTGGAAGCTCACACGGAACAAATCGAGAAAGCGGGATTTGTCTTTTGGAATTACACCTGCAGGTAGAAAGCGCTTCGTGACTTTAGTCCAAGGAGCAGCGATCAAAACATCTTGGCGATGGAGCTCTATCAACTCTTCAGTATGCAGCTCGGGCCGCCAAAACAGGCGTACAGAGGCACCTAAATTAATCAGCGTACGAGTGATCTCGAGTGCGGCAGGTGATGGTCCTAATACTGCGACTTTCATGGGGCCCCTTAAGGAGCCCCATTCTAGCTAGGAAATGCTTATTTGGCGATTAGAGGAAATAGACTTTGTGCGCGGCACTGTCGTGGCAAGAATACTCAGCGTACTTGTACATAAACTGAATAAAGCTCTCGAGGGCCTTAAAACTAGGAAGCGTTTTATCAAATTCACCGCCACAGCGCCAATAAGCGTCACCGCGTTGATCTACATACTCTGTAGCGTGACGCACTTTGATGACGACAGGAAGAAAGCTGGTCTTAGTAAAAAACAGCTTCAAAGTCACTTCTTCGCCTGATTTAAAACGCTGACGCGCTTCTTTGGAAAAAGGTACTTGAAACAAGCAGCCCTCACCTGAGATATCCACCAACTTCAAAGGATGACCAGTACCGTTATCATCAATAACGGCGTCTACACCGAGGAATTCATCAAAAACCACGCGCTCAAAACTGCGGCGTTTTTGTTCAATAGACTGGCGACGCTTCTCTGAAAAATCGAATACTTTTTTGTCTGACATGAGACCTCCGTGTGTCAGCCAACTTATCGGCGGCCCAAGGCCCATGCCTTAGGTAAATCCGCTTAGCTTTTCAAAGGTTTGTGATGCTATACTGGGCTCCTCATGGAGTACTAAAAATGTCGGGAATAACCGAGCAAGACGTTCAGGATTTTTGGCGCAAAACGGAAGCTTTTCTCGCCGATCTCCCCCAATCAGACCGCGAAGTGGCCAAACAAAAATGGATTGAAGAGCTGCGTGCTTATGGACAGGCCCGTGGGGCGATTGATTTCGTCCGAGTCAAACGCTCGCTGGGCGGACCTCGCGGACTCGCTAATACCATTCTCCTCCAGCATAAATTGCCGCTTCATCCGGCCCGCACCCTTGAGCAAAGTATCTTTCTAATTTTAGGAATTGGCTTTTTAAGCTTCACACTTTTGGTGGGCACTTTATGGTGGAAGTTCACTCCCATCTTCACGGTCAAAGATGATCGCGTGCAAATCCTAGGTGGCCTCATTGATATTGATCAGCAATTAGGCCAAGTCAAAATTGGTGATGATTACGAATATTCTGAGAGCCAATTTAAAAACGTCTTTGAAGGCTCTTATGAAATTCCCCAAGAACTTGTCGAAGATGTGCAAATCGAATTTGATCGCGGACAAATGGAAATCACCTATTCCAACGATGAAAAAATCGTCTGGACTTGTAAAGTGACGGCCGAGCCTTCCGAAGGTTTTATTCGCCAAGAAAAAGAACTCGTCGTAGTGAATCTTAAAAGTGTCGGTGGAACAGACTGTTCAATCAAAGTTCCTAGTCGTCTGAAATACACCATCACCGGTGATGCCGGAAAAATTGATGTCATCGCTCCCACGAACGACACTTTCGTTCAGTTAGGAAACGGCATTGTAGAAATCAGTCCTGACTCGGAATTCTCTTATCGTTTTGATCTCAAGGTTGGTCAGGGAATCGTAGCTCCAGAATTTACGCAGATCTCTCAGGATGAGGGCATTGAAATCAAGGTTGAGTTAGGTAATGGTAAAATTCAGAAAAAGTAGTCTGGCACTTTGCCTGTTATGCTTAAGCGCATTTGTCCAGGCCAAGGATGAACTGGTGTGGATGTGGCCAGAAGATCAAGCGCGCATGCTCAATTATGCCACCATGTTTGAAGGTGCACCTTACGCTTTCGGGGCCCGCAAACCTAGTTCCGAAGACTGCTCCTCATTCATTCAAAAAATTTTTACGCTGATTGGTGTTGAACTTCCTCGCTCGTCTCGTGAGCAAGCGCTCGATCCACGGTTTGTCGAAGTGCCCATCGAAGAGCGTCGTACCGGGGATTTGATCTTTTTCAAAAACACTTATCGCCGCGGTATCTCACACGTTGCCTACTCGATAGATAATGAAAAAATCATCCATGCTTCACCTAAGAGCAAAAAAATAGCTCGCGACACCCTCACTCCACGCCATCCCCTGTGGAAGCGCATCCATTCTGTGCGTCGCTGGAAACACATCATGGAAGAATCTCATCTGCGTCCGCAATTTGCTTGGGATGATAAGATCTAGAGAACTCGTTTTAACTCAATTCACCCGTAAAGCTCGAAGCTAGGTATCTCTTCTCATCATAGAATTAGTTGAGAGCGCCTCAAGCTTTCTACCTTTTCATTTTGATTCATTCTGGCAGTGAATTTTGAATCTAAAAAAGTTTCGTGCGCCAGAATGAGACGGGTGAATTGAGTTACAAAACAACTCTCTCAAGTTCACCAAACGTTCGAGGCGCCATTAGAACTTGCGCCAAGCGAGAAAAGTGCGCAGTGACATCTGTAGTACAAATAGTGAGTTTTGACTCTGCACCCATAGGAGCGCTGCCGCCATGAAGAGCGAAGTGGGCCTTGAGATTTTCACCCAACACTTTGCCGGATTCAATCAACGTCACACCAGGGCCGGTCACATGGGCGATATCTACTTTCAACAAGGGATAGTGAGTGCAACCTAGGATGAGCGTGTCGACATCTTTAAGATCTTTCAAATAACGCTGGGCCATGAGCTTTGTCACTTCATCACCCGCCATGCCTTCTTCGGCCAAGGGCACAAACAAGGGACAGGCGACTTCACGAGTATTTACAGAAGCATCAAGTGTTTTGAGGGTGCGCGTATAGGCCTGGCCCTGCACCGTCGTGCTGGTGCCAATAACACCAATTTTTTTCGAACGAGTAGCAGAGATAGCTGCTTCAGAGCCTGGTTCAATCACATTAAACAAAGCACGACCGTTGAACTGCTTTTCACCTAAAAAAACCGTTGAAGCGGTATTACAAGCGATGATCAGCATTTTCACATCACGCTCGATCAAAAATCGCAGAATCTGTTCACCGTATTTGCGAATGGTTTCAGGAGACTTATTGCCATAAGGCAATCGAGCGACATCGCCGACATAGAGAAACGATTCATTAGGCAGCGTCTCGGTGAGACTTTTTAAAACCGTGAGCCCACCCAAACCTGAATCAAATAATCCGATTGGACGAGGGTCGTAGATTACTTCTTTTTGCGCCACAGTTTTCTTCCTAGGAATTTATCCGGGTAGGCCGAACTTAAAAGTTTTAGCTTCTTAATAAGCGTCTCTTGGCCTTGACGAGTTTGCAAGAGGGTATGATCCTTCACTTCTTTCCAGAAATCTCCTTCCCATACCGCCGGGTAAGATGTTGAAGACTCGGCAAAGGCCACTTTCATCGCCTCTTCGACCGCGAGAGGTTTAATATCTGGGAATAACTCCAGTGCTTTTCGATCAGTCACGACTGTCGAATGACTCAATGATAAAAAGAGCTTTTTCCCAATATGACTAAATTCCGGCAGCACCAAATCAATCATCGGTAATAACAAACGCTGATCCATTGGCGGAAGTAAAAACTTAGGACGAGAAAGCTCTTCGAGTTTAATTGCAAGATCGAGTAAATCTCCATATGGAAGCACATCAGGAGCACCGATCTCAATCACAGTGTGGCCCAAGACTTGCGCCTCAAGGCCCGCGATCAAATACTGTAACAAATCCGTGAGAGCAATGGGCTGACATGGTGATTCGAGCCATGGAGCATAAGGACGAACCGGTAAACGTTGTGCGAGCGCTTTGATCATTTCAAAACTTGTCGAGTGCGCACCTAAAACAATCGAGGCCCGGAACTCTAAACACGCGCCTGGGATTAAACCTAAAATTTCTCCGACCAGATGACGACTGCGTAAATGCGCCGAGAGATCGCCCTCAGGTCCCAGTCCGCCTAGATAAATAACTTTTTTGAGTTTAGTTTTTTGCGCGGCCTTAACAAAAACCATCGCGCCTTTGGCCTCAATATATTCAAAATCATCTTGATCTTCCGCCAGGCCATGGACCAAATAAAAAGCACTATCCACTTCGCTCAACACTTGCGTAACGGCACGCTCGTCAGTGATCTCACCTTTCACGGTGCTTAGATTATTATGCTGGAGAGGCCATTTCTCAGGCTTTCGCGACAACGCCACCACTTGGTGTCCCTGATCCAATAACTTCAAGCTTAGAGCGGTTCCGACAAATCCTGTCGCACCTAAAATTGCAATACGGGCCATACTCTATCCTTTTTGAACTTTCTTTAAATGATTCCCAAATGCATACATCACCGCCAAGTGAACAATCGCCTGTGTCCACTTATACACCATCCAAGGCAGCGCGGGCCTAAAATCATGAATGGCAGCGAGCACATATTTTTTATCTAAAACTTCGCGAAACTCAAGTCGCCCGCGGTCTTGTTTACTAGCGAGCAGTCCACCCTTGATATAAAGCAACTGACGATCAGACTGACTGCGCTCCACTGACTTCTCTAAGAGCAGCAATGTAATATTTGGATGAATAAAATAAAACCGACATGTGACTCCGACGACTTCTGTGCGAACAATAAAAGAAAAAAAGCGCGGTAACCACAGAAAATATTCTTCCGCTACCCACTCGGCCGTTTTGCCTTTCGGAAGCACCAAGCGCTGAACTGAGCGCACATGCTTAGGCGCCTTCAAAACCACTGGCGTGTGAAAAGCATGGACATCGCCTTCACTTAAACTTGCCCAGTGAGAAAGTGAGGCTTGAAATGAAGTCTGCATCAACTCTTGGCGTGGAAACATTTTATCGCGACTCACGATCATGGCGTGTCTTAAACTCAAAACGAGTGGATAAACTAAAGCGCGCGGAGCACCCGTTACAAGTGTCACCCAGAAGCGCGAAAAATTCGGACTAAACGCACCCACCGGAACCATTAGTGGTTTTTTCTTCATAGCGCGCGCAGTGACTTTCATCATCTCGAGATAAGTCATGACATGCGGACCACCCACATCCCACACTTGTCCCTTCAACTCATCTTCTTTCAAAGTCGCCATCATGACTTTCATTAAATCATTCAGATCAATCGGCTGAGAGCGAGTCGACGTCCAACTGGGGCAAAACATGACAGGCAAGCGCTGAACAAGTCGGCGCATAATCGCAAACGATGAGCCACCTCGGCCCAACACCATCCCCGCACGAAGCACCGTCACTTTCGGAGCAGCACCTTGCAAACATTTCTCGACTTCCAAGCGACTTTTCAAATGCCAAGAGAGCTTGATGCCTTTATCCGGCAGCAATCCCCCTAAATACAAAATATGCTGAACACCTAAAGCTTTGGCGGCACGGGCGAAATTATCCGCCAAAATTAAATCCATATCGTAGAATGTACCCTGCACTAAAGAAGCTGAAGGCAGCATAGAATGAACCAGATAAACCACCTGATCACAGCCACGCATGGCCTCAGTGATATCCTTCAGCGAAAACAAATCACCCTGTTTCCACTCCAGTCGCTCATGACCGACTTCGGGTTTTTGGCGCGACAGGGCCACCACTGAAAAAGTGGGATCCGCTTTCAATCTTTCTAAGAGCGCCTGGCCGATAAAACCAGAGCCTCCCGCCAAAAGGACACGAGACATTTCCTTCCCTTGTTGAATCGAACACAGGATAATAGCAGCATGCCCTTCATGTCATGGCTTCCGGCCGCTTTTAAAGATTTGTTACAGCATGTTCCAACACTGCTCTTTGATGTGGTGTCATGGGGTGCGCTCACCAAAGATGCGACTCTGCTCTCGGGAAGGCTTATAACGGGTTCCGGTGCTAACGAAGCGCGCCAAACACTCTCCTCCTCTCTTCCTCACGGCGTTAAATTCACAGAAATTAATCCCAAAATGCCGACAGGTGAAGTGGCACGCCACATGGTGGGCGAAAAAATCCTCGAACTTTACTTCAAACAAATCACTCGTCCGGGTCCCATGTTCCTCGATCTGCGCTTAAGTGGATTTGGTGTGGAAGAAAATCAAATCGTCTGGAACCCCACCTCACTGTGGGGCGAATTCTCTGCGGATTTTGTTACGGGCCTTAAAGATCTCTATGCCGGCTTTTACCGACAAGACGATCAACTCTTTCAGCAGGGCCTTTTAAGAAGTGGTCTGACAGCAAATGACTGGAGCAGCACTGATAAAGAAAAAATGGCGCAACTTTTCCGCGCTCATTTCGGCAGCGCTCTCGATGAACCCATGGCCTTTCGCCTCAAGAGTTTTCAGCAATCCTTCCAAGCCGTCTTCGCCTTCTTGCTCGAGAAGAAAGTCAAACTCACCACCGATTTTTTGCTTTTAGGCGTCATGCTGGTCACCCTCTACCTCGCTCTTGAAGAGCTAGGTGATGAATATCCGGTGGCGAAAATTTATCAGCAATCCCAGATTGACGAGTGATTGGACAGGATGGAAAGATTTCTCTTTTAAATTAAGGAGACTTCTATGCGTTTTGCTCTCGCACTTATCGCTCTTGTTTCAACGTCTGCTTTCGCGTGTCCGAACCTAACTGGTAGCTACACCGTCTGTCGCTCAAGTTCAGGTGCAAGCGATGGTTCACGTGATGTCGTTGTTGCTCAATCAGTTCGTAATCGCATCACAACTTTCTCTGTGACTTCAACTGATGAAGACACTCAAGAGCGCAGCACGATGTCGGTGATTGCTGACGGTAAAGTGCGCACAGAATCTCAAACTGATCCTGAGTCAGGACTGGTGATCGTGGTTTCAACTCAAGCAACTTGCCAGGGCAACACACTTGTTTTGAAAAACAGCACATCGATTCAAAATAATGAAATGGCACAACTCACGATTACGATCTCAAAGAGCGGCAACGAACTTCGCCAAGTGATCGCCGGTCAAGCCTTGGGTAATCCCATCAACGATACCGTTATCTGCCAATAATCCTTCTCGGCCAAAAGGTGTCACTCACCTTTTGGCCTTTTAGTGCATTTTCCCAAACTGCATTGAACTGATCTTTTCGTAGGCTTTCATAAACTTTTTTTCAACATTCGGTTTTTTTGCTATTACCTCGTGAAAAACATAGAGTCGCAGAATGACCTCTGTGGCCGCGTCCATATTGGTTGGTTTTTGATCAAACTTCTCCCACTTACTGACTGCCATGTGAGACTGATGAACGACTTTGGTGGCAAATTCTCTAAGCGACATTCCGAGATATTCACGGATAAAGCGAATTTGTGCTCCAGTCAGACGAGTCGCTTGGAATGGTAGCTCTTTAAGTATGTCGCTTGAGACCTTTTTCACATCGATCTTGGGGGCCCAAACTTTACCAACTTTTACCAAAACGACATGGTGTAGCTCAACCGGGAAACCGAGTCCTTCATAGATATACTTAATGACTGTTTTAGTTTCCATCTTCACTCCCTGCCAAGCTACACCCTTTTATCGGTGTAAACCTAGTTTACATTATACCGATTAATGATTTTTATATCAACAAGAGCTAAGTCACAGTAAATAAAAGATGGGAGTGCCTGACTCTTGAAAAGGAAGCAAACTTAAGCCGACCAAGAAAAGATGAATAGAATTAGAATGGGTTCAGTTAGGGATATTCTATAAATGAAACAAAACTCGAAGAATTAAGGAAAGTGGCGCATACTTTTATGCGCCTTAGTTATTAATGAGTTAGTGTACTGAAAAGCCAGAGTAAGCCAGATCAGGCGACTTTCGCTTCTAGCCAATGAGAACGTTCTAATTCAAAGACTCTTTTTACTGAGGTCTTGCTTGCTTTAGAAGCATAAACTTTTAACTCTTCGTATTCTCTAAAAGGCCCAAGCTTTGAAAGGACAAGCACTCTAAGCAACCGCTCAGAAGCCTCTTTCATATTTACTGTCCCTTTTTCCCAGCGAGAAACTGTTTCTGGACTAACACCCATCACTTTAGCAAAATCCGCTCCAGAGAAACCCAGGTGAGTTCTTAGAAAACGAATCTCCTCGGGTTGAAGGACATTATTTTGCTTCGCTACATTTTCAGCTAAAAGCTCATGGAGTTCTTCCATATTAGGAATTGTAATTTCCTCTTCTCCGCACTCTTTATTAGAACATTTGTGAACCTGAACTCCCTTCAAATACACCTTTGATAAACCACTGCTGGAATAAGAAAAAAGTCCGGATTTATTCTCAGTCATTTTGGAGCCGCACATTACACATTTCATTTTATTCTCTCCAAGCTGTCACAATGACAACATGATTAGGTTTTCTAAAAGCAATTACCACTGTGATTTTTTGAGTTTGAATCCTGTAGCGGTAGCTTCCATTTTCAAATTCTGGTGCATCATAAATTTTCCCAGCTTTAAGCACGTTAAGAATATCACCAGTCTTTAAATTATCGTTTTTCATCTCCTCTAAAGCGTGTTTAGAAAAGGAGATTAAATTGGGATTCTGATTAAAAATTTCAGACAAAACCTTCCTGGCCTGCCCTGAACTTAACATTGATGTTACATCAATTCTTGATCCTACGTCAACCATACACATTATTCCTAGTCGGGTAATAATATAATCTTATCAGCAAGTTAGATCTCTGGACACAAAAAAAGCAGGGGCACGGTTTCCCGTACCCCTGATCCTAATGTGAGAATAAATTCACTACATTTTCCATTACTACTTCTGTCGGCAAAATCTCTAAGCACTCAGTAGCTCCCTGCTCACTCACTCCCGCAAGTCTGACATAAAATTCCATGGTCTTTAGATTCTTCCAACCACAGATTTTCATCACGATTGCCGGCGCGATATTTTTTGCAAGTAATTGTGTTGCAAAGCACGCCCTCAGTGCATGAAACTTCACAGGCCTGATGCCAATTCCTTTTAAAAACTTTCGAAGTTCCTGAGCTTGCAAACCTTTATTCCAGCAACTCAAACGTGGAAGCACGAATTGATTTTCAGACTTTGCCTGAAGTTCAATTAAAAGTTCCCTAAGCTGACTTGAAATTGGAATATTTCGCCAGTAACCGGCCTTCGTAGATTTAACAATCTTTAACCTTGGATTATATGACTTTGAAACTCTAATGAGAGAATTTTCAAAATCCACATCACTCCATTCAAGCGCATAAAGCTCACCGTTTCTCATCCCTGTCAGAAGCGCCATGGCCCAAATGGGATACCACTCATTCTGAAGTTCTTTGCCTCTTTCAAGAAACTGTTTAATTTCTCCAAGGGTTAGAATGTCAGGGACTTTTTCAGCATCACTATTAAAAATTAATCCCGCCATCGGTGATGGAATTGGTTTGGAGATAAACTTTTCTTCTAGGCCATAATTGAACACAGTATTTACCATGCTTCGTACTTTCTGTTGCCCTTTAGAACTCATCCCGGCCAGTTCCATTTTCTTTTGAAGCTCTCTTCCGTGGAATCGAGTCAACTCCTCGCCAGGAATTTCCAGCCACTCATTTGTCCAGCGCCTGAGTCCTGACACCATATCCATGATGGTCGTTGGATCGTATCGACGAAGGAGTCCAGACTTTGCGTCCATCTC
>JBKHVI010000041.1:0-26986 GCA_046570105.1 Bacteriovoracia bacterium | reverse complement strand
TGTCCTCGTCACCATTAATGATGTGAAAAGAGGTAAGCCCGATCCTGAGTGTTTTCTCCTTGCTGCTCACAAACTCGGAGTTGATCCGAAGCGATGCCTCGTGATCGAAGACACCAATGCGGGCCTTAGGGCCGGTAAAGCAGCTGGAATGAAGCTCTTGGGAATTACGACGACGTTTGATCAAAGTGAACTGATTTCTGAGATGAATTTCAAAGACTATAGAAGCCTTCGATTTGAAGCTAAGTCCCAGAATATGATTTTAATTTAAAAATGGCTGGGGTGGTCGGAGTTGAACCGACGACCAATAGATTAACAGTCTACTGCGCTAACCACTGCGCCACACCCCAACATCAAGAGCTTAAATTTATAGGACCCACCGTGGCTTTTGTCCAGCGTGATTTTAAGGATTTAAAGCACTGAATTCAAGGGATTACGACTAGTTGCCCAAAACACTCAAGAACTCGCGCTAAACTACCGATAGGGTGTTAAGGAGTCATCGCGTGGGAGCATTTAAATCAGTGATTATGACAATTTTGGGGCTAATAACGCCTCAGGATTTGAAGTATCTCACAGAGGAATCACGGGAAAAGGGTGCAGTGTTTCAACAAGCCGCGGGTGGAGAGACTTGGTTGTGGGATGAATCACAGCCAAAAAAAGAGGCCCGGGTATTAGAATTTCCACAGTCGAAAGTTGCTCCCAAAGAAGCAGTTAGTGGCCGAGAGTTCGTAGCGAACGAGTCACCCCTTGAGGCCATTGGCGTGCTGTCGGCTGACAAACAAGCTGAATTAAGAAAAGCAGCGCAAGAAGAATACGAAAAAACCAAACCAGATGCTTTGGATTTCATGCTTTCTGAGCGAGACAAATTTCGTGATTCAGAAGAAAAAATCTTCAAGAAAAACGGTTTACAGAGTTACCGTAGAAATTCAGATTTAAGAATGTATCGAGTGTCCGTAAAAGATGAAAACGGCAAAGACAAAACTCGCGTTACATCTACTCTTGGTGTTTTGGTCGATAAAAAACAAGCTTAAAACGGTATCGCGCAGCTTGTTTCTCCCCAAGGAATTTTAAGTCCGGTCACATCTTTAGGATTTAAAATAATTTTTTCGCCACTCAAACAAACTTTGATTTTTACAGCAAAGAAATCGTGATCAGCTTTAGGTATGGCCACTAGCATTTCTTTCGCCGTAGTAGCATCAAACTCATCCTGAGAGAGAATTCCTCTCACCATTTGCTTAACAGGTTTTACATCTTTGAGTTGGGCTTGATAGTGAGGGCCGCCGTCAAAGGGATCGACTTCGTGAATATATTTAAAGCCAATCGACTCAAGCATTTTACGAACAGGTTCAGTATCCTTGCCGACTTTTCCGATTGAATCACGAGCATCAATTGGTAGCAGGGTTTGGTAAATATTGTCCGAAGGGAAGAGGCTTAAAATAAATTCTTTGTTACTGCGACTCAAAACATCAGCATCGTGATAACCCATATTCATGAAGCGTCGTCCGATAGCTTCCCAAAGTGGTGAGTTACCATCTTTATCAAGGGGTGGCATAAGTTCTGAATGAATCGTAGGCTTGAAGCGATCAGGATTCATCGCCATATAAAGGAAACGCACGAATGAGAGTTGTTTTCCGAGTTTTTCTTTATTGCCGCGATACTCGGGATTTAAAACTAATCCACCAATCTCTGTTGGCCCATTAGTCTCCAGACCAAGCTTGAGCGTTCCGTGAATAAAACCAGTGTTAATCGTTTGTGAAAATTTATGTTCTTGCCCGACTTTCAAATAGAAATGAGGTTCTTCCTCTGTGCCGTGTTGGGCGTGGATCATAGATACACCCATCACCTCACCATTCTTTCGGTTCTCAAGAACAAAGATATAATAGTTTTCCCAAAGATCAGAGCTTGGATCTTTAAAAGCTTTAAGCGAACTAGCAATTTTGCTTTCGATGATATCAGCGTCAGGCGGTAAATTGATAAACAACACCATCTCACTTAAGCGGTGCAAATCTCGTAAATCACTTTCGGCGACTGAGCGTAAAATAAACATAACTAATCCTTCAAGAGAGAGCGAAGACCTTGGATATCTTCATGCAGAATAGAAAGTGGGAAATAACATAAAATATTGTTATCCAAACCATCACAAGACAAGCCTTGCTCGGCCAGCTTAGCTGCATTTTTATTGTTAAATTTAAAATTTAAGCCATGTCTTTCATCGGGCCGTAGCACGTCAGATAAAAGAGTGATGAGTTCAGCAAGGCGTCCATCTTGTCCTAGGGCATCTACACTTAAAAATGGTCTAAACCATTGATGCTTTTCCAACATGGCCTGGTCTGAGACCGGAAGTGGGTTTTTGCTGGCACACCATACGGTCTCTTCATCGATTTGCACGCACCAAGAAGCGAGTCGATCGAGATGCGAGAAGCCAAGCCAACCCTTATCGGTTTTAAGCGTAGCATCTTTTTCCCATAGGTGATCCGTTGTGGAGTTTAACATCCAAGCATTCACTGAATCCCAAGACTGGTGTTGTAGCCATAAATGCTTGCTAGAAATAACTGTCCACTGCCATGAGGCCAAGACGGGATAAAGATTAATCATGTCAGTCGAAAATGAATGTGCACCCCAGGTGGCAACTTCAACCGGTGCCAGCATTGTTGGATGATTAATACCAACTGGAGAATAATTTTTTAATGTGAGATCCCAAAAAAATTCAGTCTCACGCGCACGACGAACTCCTTGGCCACACGTCCAAGTTCCAACAGCACCACGTTGAGTGAGGCCAAGCGAGCGTGCATGGAATATCATCCGCTCTGAAAATCTCTTATCCCGCTCTGTATGAGAGGGTGCGATTGCTCCAAGTGTCATGGAAGCCTTGTGGGGTGGACAGTTGCTTGATTTACCTATGTCCGAAGAGGATAATGATCCCCTCACGGAGGATAGCACCATAGCCGACGCTCTTACAACATTCAGAGACTTAGTTGCCAAGGGCGCTCACGATGAGGCGCATTCTGTTTGGCAGAAAATGGAAGGCCAGGTAGATGGTTTTACGTATTGGTATAACTTGGGCACCATCGAGACTCTGCGCAAAAACTTTCCCGAGGCCCGTTATGCACTTGAGCGCGCGCGGCATTATACACTTTATTCTGATGTAACTGAGCAGCAACTGGATTATGTGAACACGCAGTTAGCAAGCGATCACAATCCCTCTCATGGTGGGGCCTGGTTTCTTGATGGCCTATTATCCATAGGTCTGATGAAAGCCTGGTTCGCCTTTGTCGTATTTGCGCTCATACTCTTTTTGATATTCCGCAAAGAGTGGCAACGCTGGCAAAAGTTATTATTGGCAGGAGTGCTGGTGACTCCGGCAGTATTGTTGGCGTGGTTAACTTTTCAATCCACGGCATTTATAAATTTTGAGCCACTTCCATTGTATGAAGGTCCTTCTATTGCATTTCCCTCGGGCCGTGCACTTGTGCCAGGTTCTCGAGTGCTTGGATGGCATGAAGGTAAGTGGATTAAGGTTTATGACAGTGAAGGTGAGCTCAACTGGATATTTAAATCGGATGTGTCTGCTCAAGCAGGCATTCTTTGGGGGACAAGGCCATGAGTTACGAGAATGAAGTACGCGATTTGGCCGGAAAATGTGAAGAAATCCCCGATAAGGTGAGTATAAGTACTCTTCGTTATATTTGGCAGGCCGGTCCGTTTAGTCTCAATCGCAACGAAAGTTTGCCGCGCTTTCTTACCCGCGTGAATGTGCTTAAAGAGTTTTCAGATTATGAATTGAGACTTCTTTCCAAGTATCTTCATCAAAGAAAATTTCAACGTAATGAAGTGGTCTTTCGCCAAGGTGATGCTGGTTATGGTTTCTATTTTGTCTTCAAAGGTTCCGTTTCAATTGTTCACATAAGTGGCAAAGAAGTTGATGTTAAAGAACATGTACTGGCAAAAATTGAAAAGTCGCAATACTTTGGAGAAATGGGCTTACTCGAAGAATATAACCGTCGAAGTGCCACAGCAATTTGTCTCGAAGAAACAGTATTGCTTGGTTTGTTTAAACCAGATCTTGAAGCGCTCCTAGATCAACATCCTGTCGTAGGTGCCAAGTTTATGCGTGAGATTTCTTTGATATTGGCCCAACGCCTCGGAGCTTTGACTGAAGAAGTCTCAAAACTTCGTCATCGTTTAGGTGAAAAAGAGAAAGCGTTATGACCACGCCGGAACTTAGTAGCTCACAAAAAGGTCAAGGTTGGTTCTTCGCCTGTCTTTTCGCTATAAGTCTGTTGTTCATGATTTATTTCCCCAGGATATCATTTCCCGTGGCAAGTGCTTATGTTGTTTCTTTGGTGCTTCGACCTTTTAGAGACTCTTTTCTCAATCTTCCGGGCCAGTATCGATTGCTAGCGACTGCCTTTTTGTTAGCAATCATCGCGCTTCTTATCTGGCCTCTGGTTATTGTCTTTGGAGTGGTGGGTGATGAATTAAGTGAACTCACACACAATCTTCCGCGCCTTGAATTTTTACTACAACAGAAGTTTTCGCAGTTTAAAGGTTATCTATACAGCAATTTTAATCTTCGACTGGATATCGATCCAGTGGCCATGATTATCAAGAAACTAAAAAAAGATGGCGGCCGATGGATTGTGGATGTTCCCAAGATGATGGGAAATGTTTTGGAATGGATGATTTTAACTCCAGTCTTTACCTGGTTTTTCATGCATGACAGCCTAAAATTGAAACAAGGATTTTTACAACTCGTTCCCAATCACTGGTTTGAAAGATCCTATATGTTATTTCATCAGTTCAATGGTCGATTTGGTGGCTATATTGTCGCCAAAACAATTGAAGCGACTATTCTAGGAGTCCTACTTATGGTGGGGCTATGGATTGTGAAATTTCCCTATGCCTTCTTGTTGGCCATCCTTGGTGGACTGACTAATGTTGTTCCGTACGTTGGTCCGTTGCTTGGATGGGGTGCAGCCCTGATTGTTGGCCTACTTCAGCAGCCGATAAACCCTGAGGCCCTGATGGCGATGTCTGCGGTCTACGCAGTAGCAAATTTTATTGATATGGCGCTGGTTTTTCCGCTGCTTGTATCGCGCATCGTAAATCTTCATCCCTTGATTGTTGTCGTATCAGTTATTGTGGGTTCAGATGTGGGCGGACTTGTGGGTATGATTGTGAGCGTTCCTGTGGCAACATTTATCAAACTCGTCTTAGTTGATATTCATAAATCACTCTATGTGGAGAGTCCGAAATGAAATTTTTGGCATTAACGCTTCTACTAACTTTGTTCATTTCATGTGCCAGTGATTCTCCAGAGGGCAAGACTGAGGCAGAAGTTCTTTATAAGGAAGCTCAAGAGTTGATTGAGAGTGATCGCTTCATTTTAGCGACTGAAAAGTTGCAACAAATTAAGACGCAACATCCTTATAGTTTTTATGCGACTCCAGCAGAATTACTTTTAGCCGAAGTACAGTTTAAGCAAGAGAGCTATCCTGAAGCCGCTGCTTCTTTTCTTCTCTTTAGAGACTTTCATCCGAAGCATGAAAAAATCGCTTACGTGATTTTTATGATAGCGGAGAGCTATTACAAGCAACTTCCCGATACAATTGATCGCGATCTTGAAACGGGAGCTGAGGCCCTCAAATTTTACGAAGAGCTAGTCGCTAAATATCCCGCTTCACCGGAGATAAAAAAAGCCAAGAGCCGAACTAAAAAAATTCTGAAAATGCTGCGAGAAAAAGATCAGTATGTGGCTGATTTTTATTTCAAAACGAAAGTGTGGGAAGCGGCTCGCTATTGGTATATCGATATTCTTACCAGACATGCTGAGAACGTGCCCCTACGTCAACATTCTATGTTGAGGGTGGTAGCATCTTCAGCGCAAATGAAGAAATGGCAAGAATGTGAGCTTTACGCCGAAAAATTCCAGGCGTTGGTCGACAAGACGGCTGCTGAAGAGATACGATCGTGGCAGAAGCAATGTAAAAAACGCGAAATCCGTTAGGAGGAGAGCTTGGAAAATTTGAAGCTCAATGATCTGATGAGAAAAGCCAAAGAAGCTTTTCAAAAGAACGACCTCAAGACAGCTGCCCTCTTCTTCAATGAAATTATCGATAATGATCCGAATGCGACGGAAGCCTACTTCTACCTCGCTAACATCTTCCATATGCGTGGAGAGCTAGGTAAGGCCGTACGCGGCTTTAATCGCGTTCTAGAGCTAGATCCGCATCACACAGACGCCTCAATCTCTCTCTCGGTTATTCTGAACGATATTGGTAAGTACGAAGAGGCGAAAGCTGTATTCGATAAAGCGAATCAACACGTTAAGATGTCACCTCAACAAGGTCTGGCCGAGCCACATATCAATAAAAAGTTCGCTCTCAAGCATTATGAAATTGCTGAGATGTATGGCTCTTATCAGCGCTGGGACGAAGCTTTGTTTGAATATAACAAAGCCATTGGACTTGATCCGGATAATCTAGAAGTTCGTATTAAGGTCGCAAAGCTTTACTCTAAGAAAGGTTTTGTTTCTAAAGCCTTTGAAGAGCTTAAGCGTTTAAAGGTCGAGCATCCGCACTATGTGCCAGCTCGCATGGCCCTGGGTCTTCTTTATTACGGCAATGGCAACATCATTGAAGCTCAGTCTGAGTGGCAAGGCGTGATCTCACGTGAGCCCAATCATTCAGATGCTCAGATGTACTTGCAGCTGTCGCGAACGGCCACCGAAACTAATATCTCGATGTAATAAAAAAGCCCTCGAAAGAGGGCTTTTTTATTTGTGAATGAAATTTAAAATTACATTTCGTTTGTGAGACGAGCGTAGTTCTCTTTGCTGCTGCGAAGATCGCCAGCTTCAAGAGCGATGCTTGGAGCAAAGTTAGTGCGTTTAGAATCATCAGATGAGAAGTTCACGATATAAGTTTTAAGTTCCTTATACATTTCGTGTTTCACAGTGAGTTTGCTATCAGCAAGAACGATTTGCTTCGCAACTTTCTTAGCGCTATTGATCACAACAGGTGCTTTCAAGTTAGCACTCATCTCAACGACGTTCGCTGGGATGGTAAGAATGCTGTAGAGCTTAGCATTGCTAAGAGTTTCTAAGTCGAGACCATTAAGGTCAGCAGGAAGAAGCTTCGCAATGTAATCAGGTTTAAAGATTTTTGGTTCGATAATAGGGAACGCAACCTTCTCGTCTTCGATGGACTGGAGCCATAGAATGAGAGTGCTATCACCTGGATCGACAACAAAATACTTGGTGAGTTGATCGAAGCCCAATAAGCCGTCGTGAAAAGTGATGATATCACTCGGATTAAGCTCAAGTTCCCCAAATCTCGTGGTTTTGACTTTCAACGCCAGCCTCCGAAATAAAACAGTAAGGTATTTTTACCTTACCATTCAGATCGTAGCAGTCAACGAGAACTTAGATCAAGGAGGAAAATTATTTCTTTTTGAGCTCTTCGCCCAACCTTGAGATGTCATCCATGTTTACTTGCACAGCGGCAACGTTTTGATCGTGTATCGCTTGATAAACCTCTTCCCGGTGAATCTTCGTCTCTTTTGGAGCCTTGATACCCAAGCGAACTTGTTTACCTTTAATCTGCACAACAACGATTTTAATATGATCGTCGATGGCGATGCTTTCTCCAAGCTTCCTTGTCAGAACCAGCATTTTCAATCCTTGATTGGTGTCAATCAGATGACAAGACCCTCTTCATACGAAGGCCGACAGCATCTATATGACCGCCTGTCAGGATTTGCAAGAATAATTTAGAGCTTTAGACAAGATTGAGTTAGAGATGCGTGAAATTAACGCAGGAAGTCCATTAATTGTTGATTCATGAGTGTTCCGCTGGCCTGGTAGGTCGCTTTGAGGATGTTTTGTTCTTTTTGAAGATTTGAGAAGAGTTCAGTTACGTCTGCGTCCTCAACCTTAGTTTTGTATTCCTCGTTGAGAAGCTTCATTTTCTCGATGTTATTCTCGGCATTGCTAATGTTGTTAGAAAGTGCGCCAATTTGTGTGCGGTGAGCGATAACTCGATCAATAGAGCGATCTAGCTGCTCGAGAAGGTTTTGCACAATATCAGGGTTATTGGTTAAGAGAGCATTCTCCAGCGAAGAAAGCTCATCAAAAATATTTGACCTTACACTTTCGACTCCAGGCTCTGCTGCAGAAGCAGGTGAGCGGTTAGGGAGTTGGATTTCTTCCTGATGAGGAATCTCGTCTGGGTTCTTTGGTAGAACAAGACGAATATTAGGACGTGATTCTTTATCTACAAATAATTCTTCACCGGTAAGATTAATCGGAATGAAAACGTCTTTATTAATTTCAATAAAAATTTTGTTCTTATCGCCTAGATACTTTCCATCATTGTCGAAGGGCTTTGACAAAAGTTTCTGACCAGCAAAGAGATAACGATTTCCATTACGCTTATTGGCGAGGCTTAACGCTTGTAAACGAAGCTGATGAATTTCTTTCGAAACACTCTGGCGCACTTCTGGATTGTAAATATCTGATGCCTGACCGATCGCCAACTCTTTGGCCTTTGTTAGAATGTCAGTCAGCTCTTCAAGTACAGTCTCAGTAAAGCCCAAGTTGGTTTGTGCAAAACTAAGATTGCGCAAGTATTGTTGGGCATCAATATTCTTAGAACGGATCTGCAAGAGATCAACGTTACCAATAGGATCATCAGAAGGCTTTTGAATGCGCTTCATATTTGAACCCTTGATCTGCAAATCCTCCACCTTGCTCTTAGTCTTTCCGACTGAGTGCTTGATGGCATGAATTGAGCTATTTTCAGATACTCTACTCACAGCTTACCTCAGCTCATAAGTCCCAGCACCGCTTTGAACATTTCATCAGAGGCCTTAATGACCTTTGCTGAAGCTTCGTAAGCGTTCTGGTACTTCACCATGTTGGCAGTTTCTTCGTCTAACGAGACGCCAGAAATGCGTTCTTTAATCGAGCGTGCCTGCGCCAGGATGCCACCCGATTGTTCGGTATCAATTTTGGATTTCGCCACCTGCATACCGACGTTACCGACGGTTTTAAGGTAATGCTCTTCAAGTGTCGTCGTGCCTTCACCCAAAATCTTCTCGTGTTGGAGACGAGAGATAGCAATAGCGACACGGTTATCACCCGGAGAGTTGGGCTCCATTCCGGCAGCGATATTATTCACATCGGCGAGAATTGAGTCGTTAATTTTTAGATATTCAGCAGCCCGTCTTTTTCCGATGGGAGCATCAAAGAAATCAATTCCAGTGACTGGACCATTGGCAAGACCTGGCATGGGAAGACCGGTACGCTCATCAACTGGAACGGGCTTATTGGCATAACCACGACGGTGAACAGAGTTCGTGGCATTAGCTAAACCATGCGCTAACTCATCAAGTTGATTTTCAACCTGTTGAAGATCTTCATTGCGTGACCGAAGAAGGGCGCCGAGGTTACCATTTTTCAATCGACCAGAAATGGGATCAGCTGGGCGAGATTTGAAAAAAATCTCAAGTGCCGGCTTCTGAGTATTCGAATCGGCAGGGTCAATACGATTACCGACCATCAATTCTTGCTCAACATCTCCAGAAACGAGTGTTCCAAGGCCCTCTACGTTTACCACGAAGCGATTGTGCTCATCATAGTAAGCGCTGACAGGGAAGTGCTCGGCAAGCTGTCTCAGGGCACTATCGCGTTGATCCCGTAGGTCATTGGCCTCAGCGCCTGACACTTCATGCGTTGCAATCTCTCGGTTAAGTTTTGAGATATTTTTCGCCAAATGATTAATATCATCCACGATAAGAGTGATTTTTTTATTAATACCGGCGCGGATTTGATCAATCTCACCTTGGACTCGATGAAAATCACTCACTACGATTTTGGCGTTCTCACGAACAAGACCGCGCACGGTTTCATCTTCAGGACGATTCGCTAATTCACGAAATGAGTTGAAGAAGCGGTTGAGGATCTTGTTCATACCCTCTGAATTGACCTCATTGAAGACTTCTTCAATATGGCCAAGCTGATTGGTGCGCTCTTCGTTGTAGTTATGTTGCGAGATACTGCTATTGAGTTTCTTCTCAACCAGATCGTCATGATTACGCTTGATAGTTTGAATATCAACACCAGTGCCCATGACATAGGGGCCTTCGTTGATAGTTATGCCAGTTTTAGTGCGAACTTCTTGGCGCGAGAAACCTTCGGTGTTTGCGTTGGCAATATTATGCGAAGTAGTCTCCATGGACTTCTTGGCAGTAAAGAGGCCTGATTTACCAATACCTAGTAAATCGACAGACAACGCATTCTCCCTTTCCTAGCGAGCCACTGCCCGGGTCATCCCGTCAGCGCCGTAGGTTGAATAGCTTTTCTTTCCACTGAATCCTTCACGAATCTCTTTGAGAGATTGCATGGCGCGATTCAAGAATTGTTGGTTACGTTTGTTTTGCTCTTGAACTCGTGTGATGACATCGATCAAGAGAGCATTCAAATTCTTCAAGGCCGGAATAGGTAAGCGAGCTTCGGCAGGTTGAAGGGTATTGAGCAGTTCAGTAACATTGGTAATTTGTCGATCCGCAGCTAGTTCCTTATTAAGTGTAACGATCAAGTCGGCACGGTAGTTTTCCCAACGTGCGATCTCGGTCATGACGACTTCTTTCTTGGCAATGACTTCATCAAGTTTTTCGATTTCACCGGATAATAGAACTTGGTACTCATCGCACGTAAGTTCATAGAGGTCGTGATGAAGACGACAGAAGTTCTCCCATATCTCAATGGCAGCGAGGTGGTGGAGTCTTAGGGCTTCGTCCATCATGGACTGTATCCTTAGCTAAAAATTGTTAGAACTCGGATTGCAACATCTTGTCTGCAAGTCCGTCGTAATCTACTTCGTAAGTGCCGGCCTGAATTTGTGCTTTCAAGCGCGCAATCTTTTCAGAGTTATCTTGTTCTGGCGCACTCGCAGCCGCTTTCTTGATGCGAGAGAAGTCGCGCACACCTTCTGGAATGCTGACTTTCGCATCCTGTGATGTACGAGCAGTGAGTTCGCCTGTTCGCTCAGGAGTATTGCGATTTGCCTCTCCAGCACCGTGTGTGCTCGATTGGTTCACCTGGCCACTCTTGCTCTTCGGGAAGAAGGGCGAGCGGGTGTCAATGCTATTGCTCATTCGTCAACTCCTTTGACGTTTGCCTTGTAGGCGGTACGCACAGAGTGCGCATTAGGCGTTTGTTTTAAGTGTGCAGGCACGATCTGTTCCAAAATTACTCGCTTTAAACCAATTCCACTATCTGATTGTGCCATGGTTTTGGCGTGCTCGTAATCCATAAGTGATTCATAATATTGTTCCGCTGAGCTTGGCTCACCTTCGCGCGGAATACTTCTGCGCATTTGATCAATCATGTGATTGGAAAATTGCGTTTCAAGTCCCTCAGCAACATCAACGTATGGCTTCAACATTTCTTCACGAGAAACGGGTTTCATGCCTTTGTTATGTGGGCCGGAAATTGTCGTCATGCTACCATCCTGGTTTTTTGACGTCGGTCCTTCATGGACACCTTTTAAAATTGTAACATAGGGGCATGGTCAGGCGCTAGTACCCCGTAAATAGTGTAAAAATTGACCGGTCATATCAGCTCAATTTCGGCCACTAAAGCGCCATTTTGTTTTAAGGCCTGGAAGATTGAAATCAAATCCTCAGGAGTTGTTCCGATCGCGTTCAAAGCCTTAACTAAGTCGTTGATTGTAGTAGAGCGTTCAATCACATGAATGGCCTGAGGCTTACCTGATGGATTCTCTCCGCCTTTAACTTCTAAGACCAAATCACCGTGACTTAAAGCCACCTTTTTAAGTGTGATATCACCGCCGGCCACTAGCGTTCCAGTGCGCTCGTTGATCACGATTCTGGCCGCAAGATCAGCTACTACGCGGAAGTTTTCCACTTGGGCGATAAGCTCCACGACTTTCTTTTCGTACTGAGTAGGGATGATGAGATCAATAGTAGTGGCATCAGCGGCTGTCGCGTATTTACCACCAAGCTCTTGATTGAGAACTTTTTCAATACGAGCTGCAGTTGTGAAGTCAGGCGTATTGAGTGCCAAACGAAGTGATTTTTTATCATTAAATGCAATTTCAAGTTCGCGCTCGACTACGGCACCATCTGGAATCCTGCCGGTTGTTCCGTTCTTAGCACCTTTCTTCATACCACCAACTGAGAGCGGGCCTGAGGCGACACTATAAATGTTCCCGTCGCCACCTTTGAGTGGGGTTACCAAGAGAGTACCGCCGGCCAAAGATGAGGCATCACCGATCGAAGAAACAGTCACATCAACTTTCTGGCCGACTCGTCCGAAAGCAGGAAGTTTAGCCGTCACAATAACTGCCGCAACGTTCTTTGAAGTAATTTCTTTTTGGGTATTAAGCCCAAGGGTTTGGAACATTTTTTTCAATGAAGTATTAGTGATTTCACCACCACCATCACCTGTTCCATTGAGTCCAATGACGAGACCATAACCAATCAATGGATTGTCTCGTACACCTTTTACGGTTACGAGATCCTTGATTCGACTGGCAGAAGCCAGGGCGGTCAGAGGAAGAAGGGCACAGACGAGTAAAAACGACTTCATCATTACTTACCTCAAAATAATAACTCGGGACTCTAAAAGCTTATCCGAGTTGATTGTGTCATTATCCGCAATATCCTTACGCGCCACAAGCGCCTGGACTTCTATGAATCTTTTTTCCTTTCTAAAAACGACTTCTTTCTTTCCGCGCAGTAGGAAGTAATCTTTATTGATTTCTTCCGCTACAACACCTGAGATTTTGTCGTAAACCTTAGTTTCTAACTCATCACCTTTATCAGTGGGCTCTGGCGCGGCTGGGGCCGGAGTTGCCGCTGTTGCCGCGGCCTTTTTTGGGGGAGGTTGAGGGAAAGCACGCTTTAGTTCGCTTGAAATTTGTCCACGTAAACTATCAAGTACATTCACGATAACAATATCGCCCACTCGTTTAGTTACATCCGTAGTAAAGAGAGAACCGCCGGGAGCATTAACCCATAGTGAGCCAGAGGTTCCGTCATCCACAAAGTCGTCAGCACTGGTGCGGCCGCTGCTACGGTAATCACGTTTCACCGGAGGTGGCATATCATTCGTTGGATTGAGATTGCTCAGTGAATTTGGATGCTGTACAGGTCTTCTGTCAGCACGTGTGCGCTTGATTCCTTGTTCACGATAAGATGAGTAGGGGTCATTCGCCGAGTTGCGTGGGTCTTGTCGTGCTTCTTCACGGTCAATTTGTTTATGAATGCCGTTCACATATGAAGCACAGCCGGTAATAAAAAAGAGAGCAGCCATTAAGAATTTCATAGATCCACCACCACGCGATTATGATCAACGACAACACCACGATATTTTTTTCCGTTTGCCTGGTTCCAAACTTCCACTTGATCGCCCATTCCGCCATTTTGACGAGAAAGCGCTTGGGATTTAACTTTTACATGGGGATTTTCAAAGACCAATTCAACACGATCTCCGGCACGCACAAGAGTGAGGGGTGTTAAATCGCTAATCTTGAGAACATCACCTCTACGGAGTGACTTGTTGGTTTTATAGAATGCTATACGCGATAAATCAGTGAGATACTGGCCATAGGCAGCAGCTGGAACCTTCACTTGCTCAAACATCATTGAATTGAGTTTTTGGGAGAATGCAGGAAGTTGTTGGCGTAACTGATATGCATCTACGTAACGTACGAACTTAGCTTGAAAATTAAATTCATTATGATGTTCGGCCATATTACGGACACTCAATCGCATAATCTCTTCGCCGCTAAATTGGCATGGATGACAGTGGAGCATCAAATCACCGCTCATGGGTAATTCAATTAAAGCGCCTTGGAAGGGGCTATTAATGGTGACTGTCGCATCGCCGACATCGGTATAAGATCGTCGAATGAGACTTTCGACATTATCAATACGAACTTCTTTGCTGTTTGAAACGAGACGGATTCCACTTCCAAGTGCAGCTTGTAGACGAGTCACAGGAATCGTTCCGTCTTGATCTTGGATTAATGCATGAACTTCTGAAATTTGTTCCGCCGAACAGTTAGTTTTAGAAATGGCCCATTTACCTGAAATTTTTCCAGCAATGAGAAGTCGCTGTGGAACAGGAAGTTCACAGGCCCAAGTTAAACTAGCTGATAACAAAGTTAAAATTAAAACAATCTTCATAGTTCCTAGCGTACGTTGTTAACGGTTTGTAACATTTGATCTGCGATGCCCATGACTTTTGAATTCATCTCATAGGCCCGTTGAGCTTTGATAAGATCTGTCATTTCATTCATAACGTTGACGTTAGAAGACTCGATCGCACCTTGCATGATGATGCCGGCGTTATCAGTTCCGGGAACACCTTGAATGGCCTGTCCTGAAGCTTGGGTAGCGGCTAGCATGTTGCCACCTTCAGAGCGCATGCCCACTGGATTTACAAAGGTAAAAACAGGGATCTGTCCCAGGTTAATAGGTTCAGGAGAATTTCTGAGGAACGCTTCAACGACACCGTTTTCAGCAATATTAATGCTCATGATATTCGGTGGAACGGCGATACCAGGGAAAACACGCTGGCCACTACGAGTAACAAGATTACCTTGTGCATCCACGTTGAAACTACCATCACGGGTGTATTTCATTTCACCGTTATTTCCGATTACACCAAAGAAACCTTCGCCATTAACCATGAGGTCATAGGGGTTATTGGTCATTTGTGGTGAGCCTTGCGAGTGAACTTTGCGAGTAGCAGAAACTTTTGATCCAGAGCCTACTTGAATTCCTACGTTGAATTCACTGTCGGCCGAAGAGCGGGCACCTGCTTCTTGCACAGTTTCATAAAGAAGATCATCAAATTCTGTACGGGCTTTTTTAAAACCAGTCGTATTGACGTTAGCGAGGTTGTTAGAAATGGTATTCACATTAGCTTCTTGTGACGCCATTCCGGTTGCTGCTGTATGGAGAGCTCTAATCATCTAATCCCCCTCAGAATTTCGCTAAATCGTTAACGGCTTTGCCGTTGATACTGTCATATGCATTAATGGCTTTCTGGATCGATTCAAAGTGGCGGTGAGCTTTAATCAGCTCAGACATCTCTTCCACGGCGTTTACGTTTGAGCCTTCAACAAAACCTTGATTAACGGTTGTCTTGATCTCTACTCGACGAGCATTGTCTTCGCTCGGATTAATAAAAAGTGAGTTGCCTTCTTTGCGTAAAGCCTGTGTGTCTGCGAATTCAACAACAGATATTTTTCCCAGTGAGCCATCACGCGTGAGGATTTCGCCTTCTCGGCTAAAAGTGACCGCCTGATTATGAGGCAAGCGAATGACACGCTCTTCTGGGCTTGGAAGACCGCTGCTGGCCGGTCCACGTAATTCTTCTGCTGGAACTTCCAGCGAATGAAGCACTTTGTAACCCTGATCTGTGACCAGCTCACCATCTTTAGAAAGTGAGAAATTTCCGCGGCGAGTGAAGCGAACGCCCTGAGGAGTGAGTACTTCCATAAAGCCCGAACCATTTAACGCCAGATCGAGTGGGTTATTGGTTGGAACAAGTTGTCCTTGATCCTGAATAGTATAAGATCCCGCGATTGCTACATGGGCGTTCTCTCCGCCATGCGTGTGATAGAAGTCTTGCGGTGAAAATTCTTTGTTAGGAATATGAATGTCATCACTACCTTTACTGAGTGCAGTGAGATGTTCTTTAAATACGAGTTGGTCTTTTTTAAAACCGGGCGTGTTGGCGTTCGCCACGTTGTTGGCGATTGTCTCAACCTTACGTTGTTGTGCAATTTGTCCGGAAAGCGGAACCCAGATGTTCTTCATGGTCCTCCATGACCGCGCGTTTTGAGGCCGTCCTAGCCTCTAGGCAAAATTGTACGCCAGGGTGTGGTTCTACCAACACCCCCGGGACATTTTTTCCCCTCTGTCTCACTGCTTAAATCGTTGGAATCTTGAGAATCTGTAAGCGACGTGGGAGAATCAGATAAAACTTATCCGTCAAAACTCCAACAAGTAGGCAATTCCATGGTCAAGAAAAGCACCGAAGGCAAAGAAACCATCGCTTTGGAAGAGTCACTGCAAAAGCTGGAGAAAATCGTTCAAGAATTAGAGAAGGGTCAATTAGGCCTAGATGAAAGTCTGGAACGTTTTGAAAGTGGCGTTAAACTTTATCAGTCTTGTCGGCAATCTCTACAAGAGGCCGAGAAAAAGATTAAGGTTTTAACCGACGGACTTAAAGAAGAGCCTTGGCAAGAATAGGCTTCGCCCATCCTGCAGACGCCTCTATAATATGGGTTCAAAACTCTTTCAAAGGCACCTGTGAAGCGTCTGGTAAAAGTTATTCTCGTTCTCGCCGCCATGGGCGTACTCGGTCTTGGTGTAATTTTTGGTGTAGTCAGTTGGATTGCATCCGATCTCCCGCAAATTAATTCCCTGGCAGATTATCGTCCGCCTATGAACTCACGAATTGTCGCGCGTGACGGCACACCTCTTTTAGAGATCGGCAAAGAAACTCGTGATGTCGTTCAGTTCAAAGAAATTCCTACACGAGTAGTAGATGCTTTCCTCGCAGCTGAGGACGATAATTTCTGGAATCATAAAGGCGTTGATTATTTAGGTATCGCACGCGCTTTCATGGTGAACCTGAAAGAAGGCCGTCTAGTACAGGGTGGCTCTACTATCACTCAGCAGGTCGCCAAGACTTTACTACTTTCAAAAGAGCGCACACTCTCAAGAAAAGTAAAAGATCTACTCTTGGCGCAAAAAATGGAAGAGAAGTTCTCTAAAGAAGACATTCTCTTTTTGTATTTAAATCAAGTGTATTTGGGTGGCGGTTATTACGGTGTCAAAGCAGCCGTGAGTGGTTATTTCGACAAAGAATTAAAAGATGCTACCGTTGCTGAAAGTGCACTGGTCGCTGGACTCTTGGTGGCACCTGGTCGTTATTCTCCATACGTAAATCCAACCTACGCTAAGCGCCGCCAACTCTACGTTCTTCGAAGAATGTTCGATACCAAAAAAATTACCGAAGAAGAGTACGAAGCAGCTAAGAAAGAAGACATTAAAATGCGTCTTCGTTCCTCAACTGCAATGAAGGGCGGACATTTTACCGATTGGGTACGCCAAAAGATCATGGCGCTAGTTGGAGAAGAAGAATTTTTGACTGAAGGCTTTGAAGTTGTGACCACGCTCGATTGGCCACTGCAAGAGAAAGCAGAAGCTGCTGTGGTTCGAAATGTGAAAGAGTTAGATAAGCGACAAGGTTATAAGGGGCCATTAGCGCACCTGGACACTGATGAAGCAATCAGCTCAGAACTTGAGCGTCAGCGCCAAAAAATTTACCGTGATTCGTCGTCCTATTTTTATTTTGTGACTGAAGGAAGCAACAAATTTGAATTTTCGGCGATTGAAGATGAGTGGAGTCAGTTGCAGTCCTATTATAAGGAAACAGAAGAGAGCCTAAATGTGCGCTTTCGTTCTGACATCGTGATCGGAAATAAAGCCGATGATCGTTTAGTGCCATTGCTCAAGAAAGATAAAACATATCCAGCTGTTGTTCTTCGAACGAATGATGTTCAGCGTTTGATCTACGCCTCTGTTGGTGGTGTTCGTTTAGTAATTCCAGAGTCAGGTTTTGGTTGGGCGCACCAGCGTGTGTTAGATGAAGAGCCCAAATGGTTTGCTCCAGTGACAAAACCCTCTACGATTGTCAAAGCGGGTGATCAAATCCAAGTCCGTGTGACGGGTGAAAATCAATCGGTATGGGGATTGATCAATGCTGATTACAAAAAAAGAAAACTCGATGTCGGCATGGTCAAATCCTTGCAAGCGCAGAAAGTCATTGTGGCTGAGCTTGATCAAAGACCCGATGCAGAAGGTGCGTTCGTTGCACTTGATCCGCGTACCGGAAATATTTTAACGATGGTGGGCGGAGTTGATTTTGGAAAGAGTCAATTCAATCGTGCCCTTCAGGCGGCTCGTCAGCCTGGCTCTGCCTTTAAGCCTTTCATATACGCCGCCGCACTCGAAGAGGGTTACACACCGAGTACTATCATTCTCGATACTCCACAGGCACTTGGTGGTGCGAGTGATAATTTGAGCTGGAAGCCAAGAAACTATGATGGTGAATTCATGGGCCAAATGACTTTCCGAAAAGCTCTGGAGGTCAGTCGCAACATTCCTACCATTCGTATTCTGCAGGATCTGGGTGTTTCCAAGGTCACTTCATTTGTTGAACGTCTCGGAATCAACTGCCAGCTTCCAAAAGATATGAGTATTGGTCTTGGTTCATTCGGCATCAGCCTGACTGAACTAGTGAAAAGTTACGCCATATTTGCCAATGGTGGAAAAAGACTCGCATTGCAGGCGATCGTCTCGGTCAAAGATCGTCATGGGAAAAAATATAATTTCGATGCTGAGGTTAAAAGTGAAATCGTGGCTCCTTCAGTGACAGCAGTAACAGAAGAGGCACCAGCAGAAGTTAATCCACTTCAAGAAAATCCTTGGCGCCAAAACCTCACCGACAAACAAGTTTACGATCCACGCTTGGCCTTTGTGATGACTCGTATTCTTGAAGGTGTTGTTCAATACGGCACGGCAGCCGCTGCAAAAAGTGTCGCTCCGAATCTGGCCGGCAAGACTGGAACAACCAACAATTACGTTGATGCACTTTTTGTGGGTTACTCGGGCTCGGTCGTCGCCGGCTCTTGGATAGGTTTTGATGGTAACAGCACACTTGGTTACGGTGAGACCGGTGGTAAAACGGCTTTACCGGTCTGGATGGAGTATATGGAGAGTGCTGTGGCCAAATACGGAGCACCCGAGTTTATTACTCCGGATGGGATCACAAACATTCTTGTAAACAAAGAAACCGGTAAACCATTACGAACTGGTGAGAGTGGCGGCTTCATGGAAAGTTTTGCAGAAGGTATGGATCCAAGTTCAAGTCCTGGATTTTCCGATTCACAAGATTTGAGTGGGGAAGCTGCCGGTGAAAAACCTAAATCTATTGATGATGACGACTATTTTACCAATCAGTAGGCTGATTTTACCTCTCGTCCTGATCTAAAATTCTCTGGGAATTCTTCCGATAAAGCTTTTGGTGAGCTCTAAGGAAAGGATTCCCATGTCTATCACTATCGATCGTCGTTTACTTGCACTCATGGCCCTTGTGATGGTCATGCATGTTGCGAGTTTTTGGACAGAAATTCAGCGCTCGGTTACCACCTGGCAAGTTGCTGAAAAAGACGAAACACAAATTGCCGTTGTCCCCATGACCGATGACGAATGGAAAGCTTTCAAAGCGCGTCAGCAGATTGTGCAAAATGATGATACTGGCAAAAATGAAAAGCCTAAGGATGAAGCTTTCCTTGGCGCAAAAGATCAATCACATGATCGCCAAACAGTGGCGCGCAAAGTGGCGACTTTCAACCGTGCCGCCAAAGGAAATTCACAAGCGGATTCAGTGCCTCAACCTCAAACCAAAGCTCAGGCACAGAAAAAAGCCATCAAGAACTTAAAATTAAGCGATGTGGGATTTGAAGCGATGGGAGCTCCGCAAATTCAAAGAGCTCCTGCTTCTATGGCGAAAAAAGGTATTGAGCGTGGTGATGAAAAATCCCAAGGCTTCTCAAGTACCAATGATTACGTTGAGCATGTGGCCCTAGGTGATTTCACACAACTCAACACAGTTGAATACAAGCACTATGGCTTCTTTCATCGCATACGCGGCAAACTCGAGCAGTTCTGGGGCAAGTCCCTCCATGAAAAAGCCGACGCACTCTATAAGAGCGGTCGCCGTTTACCCGCGAGCGATCAATACACCACAGCTCTGGTCATCACGATGGACGCCAATGGTGAAATTCTAAAAGTTCATGTGAAAAGTTCCAGCGGTGTACGCGAACTTGATGATGCAGCCATTGAATCATTTAATTCTGCGGGACCATTTCCAAATCCACCGAAGGATTTAGTGGTAAATGGCCGAGCAACAATTGAATGGGGCTTTGTCGTTAAGAGCTAGTCTACTGAACGCCTGTCGTACGTAGTAGGGACTTCAGGCGATCAATTCCTTCCATCGTTACGTAGTCAGACCAGATAGCATCTAATTCGCGAATTGATTCAATCACCATAAGCGCTGCTTGATCTTTAGAGATCTTTTGAGCTTCAGCAAGCTGAGCAATCGACTTATTCAAATGCTCGATCACCGGTGAGTTAGAAAGTTTCATCAATCGCTCTTCGTAAGAGTGGCTGATCTTTTTTTCTTTGCTCTTGATAATGGCAGTATTGAGAAGTTGGATTGATTCCATATCTTCGGCTGTCCTCGGCTCTTCATGGGAATTAAAAACAGAGGTGAAGTATCATCATCTGAGGTGGGTTCGTAAAGTGAACTTCCGCTTTAGAATAAATTTTTCTGGCTTAAAAATTCAGATAGAAATGAAGTGGGTTTCGTATAAATAAAAAGAAGAAGAACTCGGCGCATTTCTGCGCCGAGTTTGTTTACGCAGAGGTTTGACAGAACTGGTCGTAGGCTTCTGGAGTAAGCAACTGAGCAAGATCTCCAGGATTTTTTATCTTGACTTTGATTAGCCACGCTTCATAAGCGTTCGCGTTGATTTTTTCAGGCGAGCCTTCAACGTCTTCATTCTTTGCAATCACTTCACCTGTAATTGGTGAATAGAGATCACTCACAGATTTGATTGATTCCACCACACCAAAAGTTGCACCTGACGAAAGTGCCGTTCCAACATCTGGAACTTCCACGAAAACGATATCGCCCAAGGCAGATTGTGCGAAGTCAGTAATACCAACAGTTGCCGTGTCTCCATCAACTAGGATCCATTCATGTTCTTTGGTGTATTTAAGATTTTTTGGAATTTGAGAAGCCATTATTTATGTCCCCCTTGAACAAAAGGTTTTGTTGTCATTGTTGCTGGATATTTTTTCTGACGAATATCAATAAAATAATTTTGGCCTGCGATGACTTTACTCGCTTCAATACGAGCAAGCGCCACACCTTGGTTGAGAATGACCGACATCGTGCCCGAAGTCACCGTACCAATAACAGCACCTTCAGCATCACAAACGGAATAACCTTCGCGCGGAATGCCCTTTTCAACTAAGAGCTTCACTAGCTTGAAGCGAGGCTTGAACCCAGTGAGCGCTTCTTTTCCAATAAATGCAGGCTTAGCCATTTTTACGGTCCAACCCAAGGCGGCATCGAGAGGTGTGATTTCATCGTTAAGCTCGTGACCATAAAGTGGGTAACAAACTTCTAAGCGAAGAACATCGCGAGCAGCTAGGCCACACGGTGTGACTCCTAGCTTCATAAATTCATCCCACATTTGGGCGATGGAGCTGTGTTTGCCAAAGATTTCAAAGCCATCTTCCCCAGTATATCCGGTGCGGGCCAAAATGACTGTCTGGCCTTGCCATTCACCTTCCCAAACGGAGTAGTACTCCATGGGAGGCATTTCTTTAATTAAGCTTTTGAGAACTTTCTCAGTTTCAGGACCCTGAAGGGCCAATAAAGAAAACTCAGGTGAATGATTCGTGAAGCGAACATTAAACTTCGCGGCATGAGATTTCATCCAGTTGAAGTCTTTATCGATGTTCGAAGCGTTCACACAAATCATAATGCGCTCTGGAGCGAGCTTATAAACGATAAGATCATCAATCACTGTGCCATTTTCGCGGCAGAGTGGAGAGTAAATCGCCTTGCCCATGGGAGCTTCGGTAATATTGTTGGTGACCAGATAATCGATAAATTTCACAGCATCTGGGCCCTCAGCGAAAAACTCACCCATGTGTGACACATCAAAAACGCCGACTTTATGGCGGACAGCGAGGACTTCTTCTTTCACTGAAGTGTATTGAACTGGCATATCCCAGCCAGCAAAATCAACAATCTTGGCCTTGAGATCAACGTGCTTTTGATAAAGCGAAGTGCGTTGAGTGGTCATGAACGATCCTTTTGGTTTTGAGCGGCAGTCAAAAGATTTTCAATTAGTGATAGCACAGTCATAGGCCCCACCCCACCAGGAACTGGTGTAATCGCCCTCACCACTGGTGAGACGGCCGCAAAGTCGACATCGCCGACGAGTTTTCCTTCGGCATTTTTACTCATACCCACATCGACTACGACAGTTTTGCGAGCAGAATCAAAATGCTGTGCGGTCAGAAGATTAATTTTTCCAACAGCAGAGATGACAATATCAGCTTGGCGTGTGTGATGGGCGAGATCATTTGTGCCTGAGTGGCACATCGTTACGGTGGCGCCAGCCAGATTTAACAAAAGGGAAAGCGGTTTACCCACGATTTGACTGCGACCAATGACCACAACGTGTTTGCCTTTAACTGCAATCTGATTGTGCTTCAAGAGCGACATGACACCTTTTGGTGTGCAGGGGAGCAGTGATTTCTCATTCACGCGGCCTAGATAAAGCTGAGTGGTATTCGTTGGATGGAAACCATCGACGTCTTTTTCTGCATTTACCAAAGCTTCCACGTCGAGAGTGGCGCTTTCTCCATAAACGGGTAACTGAATAATACATCCATGAATCGTTGGATCATGATTAATCCCATCCATGATTTTAAGAAAGGCTGAAGCTGTAGTAGTAGGTGGCAGTTGGCGTAGCTCAAAACTGGCGCCGACTTTTTCGCAAAGTTTTCTTTTATTAGCGATGTAGCTGAGCGAGGCGGGATTATCTCCCACTAAGACGACGACGAGCTTAGGTTGAACGCCTTGCGCTTTTAAGTGGTCGCAAATCCGCTGTAATTCTGGAATGCGTTGATCCACGAGCGGCTGGGCTTTTAAAAGCAATGTCATAAGTGCTCACATCCTAGTCTTTGCCTGCTGCTTTTGCTAGAACTGTCCTTATGAAAGGTCTGTTTTACGTCGCAGTAGGAATGCAACTTTTTGGTATGGCCGCAGTAGGTCTCTGTTTATTCGCGGGTATCCGTGACGGAGATTACGGACGTATTGAGTTGGCGCAACTCGTAATTGGCTCCTTTGTTTTCTACGTAGGAAATTATCTCAAAGCTAAAAGCGCCACCTAGTCTTAAGTTAGCTGGACGGATGCGCCACAGAGCTGATTAAATCTATTCAATGAAAGTTTTGGCGATCGATCCCGGTTCCGTTTGTGCCGGCTACGCAGTGTGTGTTCTGGAAGGACGCCGCATGCGCTACATCACGTCAGGCGTTTTACGTTTTAACGCCAAAGACGATTTCCTTGATAGAATAAAATTTATTTACGAAGAAACGGGGCGGCTGATGCGCGAGCACGAGCCTGACGAAATTGCCCTTGAGGCCTTGATTTATGTGAAGTCGCCCACATCATTGATGAAATTGGCGCAGGCACGCGGCGCCATGTTGGCAGCACTTACACAAACCGATCGACCGGTTCACGAATATGCTCCGACTGCGATTAAATCGACGGTTGCCGGTCATGGTGGAACGGATAAGGAAGGCATGCAAAAGATTTTGCGCCTTCACATGGGCCCGATTGAATTTAAAACTCACGATGAATCTGATGCCCTGGCGATTGCTTTTTGTCATATGATGCAAAAAACATCACTGGTTCCAGGACGTGTGATGCCTAAAAAAACTAAAAAAGGACGAGGCCTCGCGGCTTCGCTTGCTCATCGAGTGAAGGAAGTTTCTCCATGATTGGATATATCGAAGGCAATGTCGTTTCTTCAGAACCTCAACGCATCATTGTGCTAACAGCGCAGGGTTTAGGTTATGAAGTGCATGTTCCAACTGTTCATATGCCAGGGAAAAACGTCACTTTGTTCACCACTCATATCATTCGCGAAGACGCGCAATCGCTCTTTGGTTTTATCACCTTAGATGAGAAGCGTTTGTTTGAAATGTTAGTTGATGTGAATGGCATTGGTCCCAAGAGTGCTTTCGGATTGATTGCTCACTTAGGTCACCAAGGTGTTATTCAAGCGATCACGCTGGAGAACTCCAACATGTTGAAAGAAGCGCCCGGCATTGGCAAAAAAAGTGCTGAGCAAATCGTGCTTTCACTTAAAGATAAAATCACCAAACTCACCGGTGGATTCACTCTGCCGCTTGGTAAGGGTGAACCCAAGAAGATCGTGGTAGATAACGGAATTTCTAAATTAATGGGCGAGACCCTACAGGCCTGCCAAGAGTTGGGTTTTAAAGAAAACCAAGTCATCCCGGTTATGAATCGTTTGCTTGGCGAGAGAGATTTCAACAGTTCAGAAGACCTCTTAAAGGGTCTTTTGCGAGAATTGAGGTAGTTTATGGATCGCATCGTCACCAATTCTACTGATCCGGTTGAGCGCGACCAAGAGGCTGCTCTTCGTCCGAGAAGTTTTGCTGAATATGTCGGCCAAGAGAAGGTCGTCGCTAATATTTCTGTCATGGTTGAGTCCGCCAAGATTCGTGGCGCCGCCATGGATCATGTGCTTTTGTCTGGTCCTCCCGGCTTGGGAAAAACCTCTCTCGCGATGCTGATTGCTGGGAGTCTTGGTAGCGAGATGCATGTGGTTTCAGGTCCGGCCATTGAGAAAAAAGGTGACCTCGCAGCTGTTCTCACCAATCTCAAACCGCGCGATGTTCTCTTTATTGATGAAATTCATCGCATGCACATTGCTGTGGAAGAGATTCTCTACTCAGCGATGGAAGACTTTCGTTTGGATATTTTGATTGGCCAAGGCGCCAGCGCTCGCACCATGCAAATTGACCTTGTTCCGTTCACATTAATCGGTGCCACCACTCGTTCAGGTCTTTTATCTAATCCCTTGCGCGATCGGTTTATGGCGCATTTGAGTTTTGATTATTATTCGGCCGAGACTCTTTCAAAAATTATTGCTGCCAATGCCTCAAAACTTTTGATGGATCTTAATGGAGAGTCAAAGCATGAGATCGCTCGTAGAGCACGCGGCACTCCCCGAATTGCGAATCGTATTTTGCGTCGAGTACGTGATTATGCTCTCGTGGCCGGCAAGAAAACCGTTGAAATGGTGGATGTCCAAAAGGCGCTCCAGTTGATGGATATTGATGAATTAGGCCTTGATTCCATGGATAGAAAAATCCTAACAGTCATGAAGCAGTACTATTCCGGAGGCCCGGTCGGTATCGAAGCTTTAAGTGCCACCTTGGGTGAAGATAAGCAAACCATCGAAGAAGTCTACGAACCTTTCCTTTTAAAACAGGGCCTTATTTTGCGAACCCCAAGAGGTCGTCAGCTCTCTGAAGAGGCTATCCGGCATATTGAAAGTCGTTGACCGGCCCAGTCAGAAATATTACAAACAGCACATATTTCTGGGTTTTATTAAAACAACAATGCTTTATACTGAGAGCCTGACTGCTCCATGTTGATGGGATAAGTGATGATTTATCAGAGAACCTTGGCCAAAGAAGTAAAAGTAACAGGAATCGGACTCCACTCGGGCCGCAAAGTTACTATGCGTGTTTGCCCGGCCGAGGCTGATCATGGATTCCAATTTGTTCGCACAGATATTCCGGGTTCAGTTCCGATGCGCGCCGATGCAAAAAGTGTGGGTGCTACGGAAAATGCAACGACGATTGGCGAAGGTCGCGGCGCAGTTCACACAGTTGAACACTTGCTGGCAGTTTTGTACGGCCTTGGTATCAACAACGCTTTAATTGAAATTGATGGTCCAGAAGTTCCTATTATGGATGGTTCAGGTGCTTCTTTTGTCTTTATGATGAAAGAAACCGGTCTTCGTAATCTTAATAAATCGAAAAAATTCCTGGTTATTCTCGACACAGTTCGCGTCGAGAAAGACGGCAAATGGGCGCAGTTCGATCCTCATCATAACTTGGTGATTGATTCGACAATTGTGTTTGCTCACCCTGTGATTAAAACTCAGCAAGAAATCTTTGAATTCTCATGCGAGAACTTTATCGACCATATCTCGCGCGCGCGTACTTTTGGTTTTGCTCGCGACGTAGATATGCTCAAGCGAAAAGGCCTGATTAAGGGCGGATCACTTGATAATGCTGTAGTGATGGATGATTTTAAGGTCATCAATCCGGAAGGTTTACGTTTTGCTAATGAATTCGTGCGTCACAAAATTCTCGACACTCTAGGTGACGTAAGTCTTTTGGGCCATGAGATCGCCGGTAAAATCACGACTTATAAGTCAGGCCATAATCTCCACAATCTTCTCTGTCGTAAGCTGCTCGATACTCCGTCGGCCTACGAGATCGTCTCTGCTTCGCATCTTAAGGCGGAAGTGCGAGACAGTTTGCGTCTCCCGCAAAGTATTGCGGTTGCTCACTAGTCTCATTTTGCCAAAAACACTTCACTAGAAACTGCTATAGAACTAGAGATTCTCGCAACCGCCAACGAATAGTGAAATACAACCAATTTTAGTTTTGGTTTTATTCCAGGTCCAGCTAGTTTCTTTTTTTTCTTTGAAATCTCTCTCTCCATTAAGACAGAGGTATGGCTGGTTTTTTGTTAGACGCTTCCACTCTTTAGCCATCTCCACGCAAAACTCGACTGGTCTCGCTCTTCTGTCATAATAAAAGTGAGATTCATTCTTAAGTCGAACTCTTATCCCAAAATCACACAAACCGATAATATCGGTACCGCCATAAGGACTTAGATCTTTCCAAGTGTGAAAATGGTATTTAACCTGATAGGTTGGGAAGCACTGCCAACGATAAAATCGTAATTCAGGATTTTGGAGATCTGCTAAGGAGAGTTTATTCGTAACGATTTCCTTAGTTAGATCTTCTTCAATAAGTATTCCATAATCATCAGTCAAAAGATTATAAGGATATTTCTCATGAAGTGATAATTTATCAACGGAATGAAAAGAAAGAATTAGTGGCAATAAAAAAAATAGAAAGTTAGTTTTCATTAAGTATCTTCAAATATGGTGGTGTAAGAAATCTTGTGTAAATTCTGATTTGGCCTAAGCATGGCCCTCTCCATAGAATTGGTTTGCTTCA
>JBKHVI010000040.1:0-28098 GCA_046570105.1 Bacteriovoracia bacterium | reverse complement strand
GCCTTTATTGGTTTAGAAAGTTTATTTGAGGGACTTTCATGTCTGAGACCGAGATTTTGGTCCGCCTGGATCAGTTCGATGGACCGCTGGCACTGCTGCTGCATCTTATCCAGCGCGAAGAAGTCACCATCCGCGAACTTGATGTCACCGTCATTACTTCCCAGTATCTCGATTACTTGCAGAAAATGCAGGATCTCAATTTTGATGTCGCTGGTGAGTATCTCTTCATGGCCGCCACCCTCTTGTGGCTCAAGAGTCAAACTGCTGTTGAAGAGTCAGAACAAAACACCTTGAAATTTACTGCGGGCGAAGAAGGCATTCAGATCACCACGCGTGGAGAGTTGATTCGTCGCTTGGAAGAGCTTGAGCGCTATCAGCGTTTGGGTCAAAAACTTTGGGCGCTTCCGAAAAAAGGCCATGAGATTTTCATTAAGCCTAAGGTGGATCGTAAGGCCGTTGAGAACAGCATTCTTACACCGATTGATTTGCAAGTCTTAACCGCCACCATGATGGATCTGATTCGTCGTGAGCGCCGTAAGTACACAGTGGTTAAGCGTGATCGTTTATCGATTAAAGAAAAATTGATTCATTTGAAAGAGACACTCAAGATTGGTGAGACCACTGAGTTTGATCGTTTGCTCGATCAGCAAGATGGCAGTGTGATTGATAAAGTTATTACCTTTATCTCTCTCTTGGAACTCGCGCGCTTGAAGAAGCTCTCGATTTTCCAAAACGAGAATATGGGAACAATTTATGTAGAAGTGAGCGAAGATCTTTCTTCGTTCGATGTAAATACCGCCGATGGATTTGAGCCTGAAGAAGAGCAAGGAAAACCTGCTCCTATTCCTGCTCCCGAAGTAACTGGTGACGCCGTAACATTGCAGTAGAAATCCGTAAGGAGTAAGACGTGACTGAGATTAACTATTCGTGGGATCTAACAACTGAAACAGAACTCGATCTGGCGCTTGAGGCGGCAGCAGCGATTAATGTGGATATGGTTGATGAACCTAAAGCCGAAGAGGGCTTCGCGCTTGAACTCAATCACTACGATCAGAAAGAGCAGGAAGACAAACTCTGGCAAGCGCGCACCGGTTTGAATTTCGACACGCTCTGCGGTTCAGTTGAAACACTTATTTTTATGTCGGATCGTCCGATCTCGTTGCAAAAAATCAAAGCTCAAATTGATGAAGAGCTTCCTTTACGCGTGCTTCATGAAGCGCTCTCTAAATTACAACTTGGTTACGAAGAAAAACATCACGGTATCCGCTTAGTCGAGATCGCTGATGGTTACCAGTTCCGCACGAAAGCCACTTACGCTAAGTTTGTGCAGAATCTTTTCAAAGTGCAGAGCTTGGTGCTTACACCAACAGCTCTCGAAGTTTTGGCGATCATTGCTTACAAGCAACCAGTATCTAAAACTGAAATAGAAAAAATTCGTGGCGTCGATAGCTCACACATCGTGCGCGCCTTGATGGACAAGCGTTTGGTGAAAATCACTGGCCGCTCAGAAGAATTGGGCCGCCCATCAGTCTTTGGCACGACAGAAGAATTCTTAGAGGTCTTTAACCTCGCGAACATCGATCAATTGCCACCAGAGAATGAGCTCGCAGAATTGGCGACTCGTCCAGAAGTAGCGGCCATCGCTGATATTAAGAGTGTTGTCTTTGGCGGAGATAAGAAGAAGTTCGACTTCGATGAACTCGAAGAGCTCGATAAGCTCTCTGAGAGCATTAAAGACATCGCGTCTGAAACTGACTTCACCATGCTGTTGAAGCAAGAAGAGAAGCGCAGAATTGATGGAGCCGAAGGCGTGAAGCGTTCGGCTTTTGATATCCTCGAAGAGTTCGTTTTACGTGAAGAGACGGTTCGCCAAAATCGTGAAGCCGTTGCCTCTGAGCCACCGATGACAGCGATTGAGCCCAAGCTTGCTGATGTCGCTTTCGAAGGTGTTCTCAATGCACCAGAAATCGACGAGGAATGGGAGCGCGAGCATCGTGCGGCGATCTTGGAAGAAACCGATTCAATCGAAGCTACCGCTCAGACCTTTGAAGGTGAAGCGCTTGAAGACGAGGCCCGTGAGCTTGAATTGGCGCTTGATGAGGCCTTCGCGAACCTCACTGGCGAGCGTTTACCTGCTCGCGCTGAGCTTGAGGGTGACCTCGATGAGCAGCTTAAATCCTTGGATTTTACAGTAGATAGCGCCATTAAGCAGGGGATGGATATGGATCTTGACCTGAGCTTTTTGAATGAGGCGCTGCCTGGGGATGACAGCTCGACGCAAGTAGAGTAGAACGCGTTCATCCATTCTTATTAACTTACTGCCGGGAGGCAGAAAGGAGCATTGTATGCCTAAGGCATCTAACCCGCAAAATCTTGAAATTCGTCTACAAAAAGTCATCGCTGATTGTGGTGTGTGTTCGCGCCGTAAGGCCGAAGTTCTCATCACTGAAGGCCGTGTTGCCGTGAACGGCCTTGTCGTCGTGGAGCTAGGCACACGTGTGAATCCGCATGTCGATGTTATCTCAGTCGATGATAAAGTCATCGATCTGATGTCGATTGAGAAAGTGTATGTTCTTCTCAATAAGCCACGCGCTTATGTAACGACAGTCAGTGATCCTGAAGGCCGCAAAACCGTGATGGACTTGGTATGGGGTGTTCCGACTCGTCTTTATCCTGTCGGTCGCTTGGACTACCTCTCAGAAGGTCTTTTGCTTTTAACCAACGACGGTGAGATGGCCAATAAGATCATGCACCCTCGCTATGAAGTCACCAAAGTTTACGAAGTAAAAGTTTTCGGTCACGTGAACGAAGCTTTGATGGATAAAATCCGCCAAGGTGTGATGACAGAAGATGGTCTTATGAAGCCAAAAAGCGTTCGTATGATCGAGCAGTTGCCGAACAAAACTTGGCTTGAGTTCCGTCTCTCTGAAGGCAAGAACCGCGAGATTCGTAAAATCTGTGAAGCACTCGACTTAACCGTTGATAAACTTCGTCGTGTCGCCATCGAAGGTCTTACGATTCAAGGTCTTCCTATCGGTCAGTTTACTTTCCTCTCAAAGAAAGAACTTCTGAAAGCTCTTGGTATGAATGATGACGGTGAACGTGTGACTCACACTCGTCCGCAATTCGTATCGGCCAAGAAAACGGTTGATGTGAAGCGTGCCACTAAAATGGTTGGCAAAACCGCTCGTCCAGCGAACGATCGTCGCTACCAAGGTTTCCGCAAAGACAAATACTATGAAACAGTGAAGAGCATTAAAGAGCTCGCTGCTCTTAAAGCACAAGAAGAAGCCGGCGGAGCGCCGACAGCTACTCCAGGCGTTCAGGGATAAATTGTGATTAGTATCAAGCGTGGCAAGATTCTAGTTTACCGCTTTTACGAGATCGGCTCTGAAGTCGATCTCGAAGTGGTGACTCGTCTCATGCAACAGAAGCAGAACACCACACGCTTTCGTCTTGATCGTCCCGGTAAAACCAGCCTTGTTATTGCCACAGCGCCTTTAACGGTACATTTGGGACCCACTGAACTGAATCTTCAGGGACAAACAGTTCAGGCCGAGCTGGATATTCGTGTCTGGCACTTCGGTGGCATGTCGCTCTCATTCCATATTCCGATCCCAGAGAATTGTTCTTGGGATGACCTTGTAAAGCTCTCTGCCTGGCTCGAGCGCGATCAAGAACTTGATCTGGTGGCACGAACCAAGGCCCGTGATTTTCAAGCAGAAATTAAATCAGCGATTCCGATTCAAAATGATTGGAGCACCTACGAGGACTACGTCATCTATTTCTTGCAAGAAGTGACAGGCCTTGAAAACGGCGCGATTGATCTTTTTGAGAAGGCCGATGTCGCTGCTCTCATGATGGCAGAGACCAAAGAAAAATTGTCTGACCAAGTGAAGAAAACAGTTAGAGATGCGACCTATCAATACAGTCGCGATGATCTCGCGGTGATTGATTGGAACTCGGCACTTGTGATTGAACCTTCGGGATCAATGGACGTGCCGATGGTGTTGGAGTTTGCGAACTCGCAGCTTTTAGAGATGCGCTATTACGATGATGTCTTGGATGAAAAGCTTGATACCCTTTATAAATCAGTAGCAGGAAAGAAACCGGGCATCTTAAGTAACATCTATTCTCGTCACGCTGAAGAAGCGGGCCAGATCTATCTTGAAATCGCTGAAGTGGTTGAGAACGTCGAGAACTCGCTTAAGGTCGTAGGGGATTTTTATCTCGCAACGATCTTCCGAGTCGCGAGTCAGCGTTTCCGTTTTAGTGATTGGCAGAAAAGTATTAATGAGAAGCTCAGTAATTTGGCCGAGGTTTCAAAACTTCTGCATTCGAGAGTGTCGGAGAGTCGCAGTCATCTGATGGAGATGATCATCATCGTCTTGATTGCGATTGAAGTAATACCGTTTGTGGCAGGTCTCTTGCGTTAGTTGTCGAGATTCGACAAACCTTGCGCGCCTAGAGATTCAGTCAAAGTTTCCAAAGCATATTCCACCGCTTGTTCGCCGTAGGGAATGCCGTCTTTAGAAAGAGTCGGGAAGTTAGCGTTTTTCACCAACTGCATGGCCTGCTTCAAGAGTTGTGCTGATGCTTCGAAATATTCAGTTTCATCTTCGGCAGCGAGAACGTGCACGAGAAGTGTGTGTGCGTGTTTGAGCAAACGCACTTGCATGGGAGTTAAGTCATGTGTTTCCACTTTCAACACGAGTTCAGTTGATGAGGTGTTAATGACTTTGTTCATGCAGGTAATCCTTTAAGAAAAGTTCACTCAAGAAAACTTCTCGGCAGAACTCCGTGGAATTTTAAGGGTTTTTACAGGAGCAAAGCGCTCTAGTCGGTTATGACGCACTCATTAAACAGTGCACAGCACTCAGATATATGTAGACAGTCAGTGCCCAAATCAGCTATTTTTCAAGCACTTCTGACGCGGGATGGAGCAGTCTGGTAGCTCGTCGGGCTCATAACCCGAAGGCCGTAGGTTCAAATCCTACTCCCGCAACCAATTTTTTAATCAAAAGGCTCCCTCGCGGAGCCTTTTGTTTTTTTGGACTCATTTTCCATCAAATCTAGATAGTAATTACTAAATCAAAAACGTCACACCTGTAACAAGTAGTAATGATCCGGCCAGCGATCCGATAACAGTTTTTCGGATGGCGTGATTCTTTCCTCGTAGGACGAAAAAGGATTTGCTGATGACGTTGCCGAGGAGAATGACGAGGACGGCGATTTGGCCTTGATCAGGTGATGGAGAAGTGTTGAATTCGGTGATGGCGGCGGCGAGGACTCCGTGGGATTCAAAGAGTGACATGATGAAGGCGCTGATCATGTAGTTGAGAGAGAGATGCTGAGAAACAAAACGCATCGAATAAATTAAAAATAGAATTAAGAGCGAGAAGTAGATCACTTTCTTCCAGATGATAGGCTCATCCACAATGAGTTTCTTGTTAGCACTGGCTTGTGAGCCTGTGCTGGCAGGAAGTAGGAAAACAATCAGTGTAATGATAGCTAGCTGTGTAAGGATAGGAAGAATGAGCGGCCAGGTTGAGTGAGTTGCGAGAGTGAGAATAATGAAGATGCATTCTGCAAGCATAGCGACAGTCGACAAAAGAAGTGCGCGGCTGACTGTCCAGCGATTGTGATGAGCGAACTCGTCTTGCTGGGTGAATTGTAGATAGGTCATGGTGCTTGAGACGAAACCACCTAAGAAGCCTTGAATCATGAGTCCCGCACGCTTACCGGCCAGATGATAAGCAAAGAAGCCCATCATTTGTAGACTGGCCAACAAAGCGACAATTTTGATGATGGATAAGAGAGTAGCGCCGGGAAAAATTTCGAGATGTTTCGGTATAAGAAGAGTCGATGACCAAATAGCGACGAGGATGACGGTATCAAACCAGAATTCGGTTCCTTTAAGGTGATAGGTCAGTTGGGTATTGTGATTTTGATCGGTCATACTTATTACTAAGACTAGCTTAGTCGCAAGTCATTGAGAATGATTCAATTTAGCCTAGCAAAGCGGTATTCTGAACCTATAAGATGAGAAGATGACTATCATATCTCCGCAATGGACACTCCTCTTGGGTATTGCTATCGCTAGCTTTATCCCCTTAAAAGTTGAGTGGCAGAAAAATGCAAAAGTGTGGAGTGGTAAACTCTTGCAGTGGAGTGTTGTGCTATTGGGCGCATCACTTAATTTTCACGAAGTCATTAAACAGGGTGCTGAAGGTCTTGGGATAACGGCAGTAAGTATTATTTTGGTATTTGTGCTGGGTTGGCTAGGAATTAAATCCTTTAAAATTGAAAACAAATTGGGCTGGCTTTTGACGATGGGCACGGCTATTTGCGGAGGCTCTGCCATTGGAGCGCTGGCGCCTGTGATTGCCGCTGATGCCACAGCGATAGGTGTATCAATTGGCATAGTCTTTATGTTGAATGCACTTGCGGTATATCTCTTTCCTTTTGTGGGCGAATTTTTCCAGCTCACTCAAGAACAGTTTGGTCTTTGGGCCGCACTGGCGATTCATGACACAAGTTCAGTTGTTGCCGCTGGTGCAATTTATGGTGAGAAGGCGCTTGAGGTGGCTACAACAGTCAAGCTCACGCGCGCACTCTGGATTATTCCCCTCACTTTGATGGCAGGAATCATTGTTAAGTCGAACAACAGAAGATTTTCCATCCCATGGTTTATCGTCGCCTTTTTATTGGTTTCAGTCCTCTTTACTTTCATTGATATGCCGTCGTCTGTGAAAATCGGGACAGTACAAGTTTGCAAGTTGGGATTCGCTCTCACTATGTTCTTGATTGGTCTCACCTGTAATTTACAATTGCTCAAGACTGTAGGTGTAAGGCCATTAGTATTTGGATTATTAATGTGGATTATCGTGAGTGCTGGATCACTAGCTTGGATTAAGCTTTAGTCTGCGACAACTTCTCAAACATCTCATTGACGGTAATAAAATCTTTCTCGCTTGAAAGCGCGCGCAGTTTAGGAAGATTCCAGCATGGTACATTGGCATTGATGTGATGCTCGAAGTGATACCAGGTGTTGTGAGGCAGATAGAAGAAGCGCTGAATGGGATTGGCGATAATTTTGTGAGTTGAGTCGGTGCCAATATGCTCGGTGAGTGCACGCTGACGAAACATCGCCCAATAAGATGTCACGAATGCGATGGTCCAGTAGAGCGGGATCCAACCGGAATTGAGTTTGATTGAGACGTAAATAACGACTGTCCAAAACACGGTGGGAGCTATGACGTCGATGGCCTTTAAGCTGGGAACAATGAAAGGCAAAGCATGACGAGTGTCGAGATAACCAATGCCGCTTAAATCTGTGATGAGAATTTTCCAGCGCCCCCACTTGGTGAGAGGTACGCCCCATTTTTTAGGACTCTTGAGCCTGACATGCACTTCAGGATCTTTTTCACTCAGCATATAAGCATGATGATTGAGATGAAACGCTTTAAAAAAACCGAGTGATTGGAAAATAGGAAGAGATGAAAGTGTATTGCCAAGAATGTCGTTCAAGTATTTATTGCGCGAGATACTTTTATGAATCGCTTCGTGGGCCAGGAGAGCAAGAGCGTGCTGACGAGTACCTAAAAGTAAAAGTCCCAAGACATCAGTCGCCCAATGGCGAAAATAAAACATGCCAAAGAAAATGGTGGTGATCTCAAGCCAGTTGAGTGTGACTCGCAAGACCCACTGACTCACACTCGGTTGAGCAAGAATTTTGATTTGATCACGCATGCCCTCTTATCGGATAAAAGGGCCGGGCCTTAAAGGCTTACTGGACGCAATAGTACAGGTATTCCTCAGCGTTCACTTCCCAAGGCTGTCTAACTGGGTGAGTTCTGAAGGGGGCGTGATAAACGTATCCGCCGGCCAGTGCCCAGGTACCATTATTCAAGGATACGCCACCTGACCAATCTCCATAAAGTGAGATGGCTTCGTATTCATCCTTAGTCGGAAGTCGGCCATCAAGGGTGGCACATGCGACCTCGGCTTGTTCAGTCGTGCGAGCGCGATCAACGGAGTTATTGAGACCACCCAAGAGTTTAATGGTGCGAGTACCAATACGAAGACTTGTTGGGAAAGTGGTGCGCTGGTAGGCCTCAAACATGCGTGAAGCAATATCACCCATCACATGTTGTGGTTTATTTTGCGCCATGAAGGTTTCCGTGCGGCCGCCTTTCGAAACAACAGTAAGAGTCACAAGCAAATCACCCTTACATCCTGGTGCATATGAATATGTTCCATAGGCAAAACCTGTGAGGCGATTAAGAAGTGCTTCATCGACTTGACGTTCTTGACGAGCGATCACATCCATCAAGGGCCGAGCATGAGTGAAATGAATTTTTTTCTCACGTGGTTTGTATTGAACATAAAGACGATCCACATAGCCATGCAGAGTTGATTCAAGAGTCACATCAAGACCATTGCCTTGAGTCGCCAGTTGACGATTGCGTGTGACGAGATCGTTTAAACGATAAAGGAGTTGAACGGCATTGCCGTAGTGACCTGAAAGGAGAAAGTCGTAAGCGACATCGGCAGCTTCACGCATGGTTTGTTGGCGAGTTTGTCCGTAGGCCTCTTGAAACTGACAAAGATCAGCTCCGCGCATGAATGGGATGGTGGGCCAGAGAGAAATTTGTGCGTGAGCGCTCAAACTCATGAGGAAACTCAGCGCAAAGAAGAGGCGTTTCATAAAGGCTCCGTTTAAATGGATTCTTCTGTTCTTAGACCATATCCCGGGTCGCTGTGACATCCCTTTTTTTCTGACTCTCTATGACTATGAAAAAACAGCCTTTTGATGCGTGGCGCAGCTGGCTTTTGGGGAAGGCAAAAGCTCTCGGAGCTGGTTATACTTCTTCCTATGAAAAAGACCATTCTAAGCGGCAGTACCGTCACCGGTGATTTGACTCTGGGAAATTATATTGGTGCGATCAATAATTGGACGAAACTCCAAGATCAATATGACTGTTTATATTTCTTGGCCGATCTCCATGCGCTCACTGTTGAGCAAGATCCCAAAGTGTTGCGTGAGCGCACTTATAGTTTTTTTGCTCAGTACTTGGCCCTTGGACTTGATCCACAAAAAAATACCATCTTTGTTCAGTCTCATGTTCCTGAGCACACGCAATTGATGTGGATTCTCACGTGCCTCACGCCGATGGGTTATTTGAATCGCATGACTCAGTTTAAAGAGAAGGCTGAGAAGCATACCAAGAATATCAACGCTGGTTTGTTTACTTATCCAGTTTTGATGGCGGCCGATATTTTGCTCTACCAAGCTGACATGGTGCCAGTGGGCGAAGATCAGCGCCAACATATGGAACTCTGTCGTGACATCGTCGGATTTTGGAATAATCGCTACGGTGAAGGCATTTTGAAAATGCCAGAAGCCTATGTAGGTAAGATGGGCGCACGTGTGATGTCGCTGCAAGACCCCACCAAAAAAATGTCGAAGTCAGATGAGAACGATAAAAACTTTGTGTCCATTATTGATGACGCAAAAAAAATTGAGAAGAAAATTAAATCTGCTGCCACTGACTCAGACACAGTTATTAAGTTTGATGCCGAAAATAAACCCGGGCTTTCAAACCTGATGACGATTTATTCTGTCCTAAGTAACAAAACCATTGCTGAAATCGAAGCGCTCTATGTCGGTAAGATGTATGGCCATTTAAAAGTCGATCTGGCGGAGCTTGTCGTGCAGACCTTGAGTCCGGTCAAGGCCAAGTATGATGATCTGATGAAAAACAAAGATTATCTTGATGAGTTGATGAAGAAAGGCGCTCTCGCTGCGAGAGCTCGTGCCGCAGTCACGGTCGAGAAAGTTTATCAGGCCTCAGGTTTAAAACTATGAACTTTCATGCACTCAAAGTGAAAGATGTTCGCCGTGAGACGCCTGACTGTGTCTCGGTGCTCTTAGATGTTCCGGCCAATCTAAAAAAAGATTATGCTTTTAAGGCCGGCCAGTACCTTACCTTTAAATATAAAAATGGTTCAGAAGAAATCCGCCGCTCCTATTCAATATGTTCTGCCCCGTCTGAAGGTGAGCTTCGAGTCGCAATCAAAAAATTAGAAGGTGGAGTGTTCTCCACTTTTGCTAACGATCAATTAAAAATCGGTGATGTGCTCGAAACTATGGCGCCCGATGGCCGTTTTGTTCTAGAAGCCAAAAAACAAAATAAGAAAAATTATGTCATGATCGCGGCTGGCTCTGGCATCACACCCATCTTATCGCAAGTTAAAACAATTCTGGGGGATGAACCGCAAAGTCACATCACGCTCATCTATGGCAATAAGACCAAGGGCTCAATCATTTTTAAAAATGATATTGAAGCACTTAAGAATCGTCATTTGACTCGTTTAAGTGTGTACCATGTTTTAAGCCGTGAGCGTGCTGAAGCAGAATTCTTAGCCGGGCGAATCGATCAAAAAAAATGTGATTACCTGGTAGAAAAACTTATTCCAGTCGACACCATTGATGGGGTCTATCTCTGTGGTCCAGAAGAGATGATCTTGGGAGCAAAGGATGCATTGATGGCGCGAGGCCTTGCGGCCGATAAGATCCATTTTGAATTATTTTTTAGTGCTAAATCTCACGCCAAAAAGATCGAAGCTCAAAAGGCAGCATCAGCTGATACCGGAGAAAAAAGTCGAGTCACTTTGAAGCTCGATGGAGTAGAGACGGTTTTTGAGTTGGGATACCTTGGGGAAAATATCCTGGATGCCGCTATGAAAAACGGTGTCGATCTGCCTTTTGCCTGTAAAGGTGGGGTGTGTGCCACTTGTCGGGCCAAAATCGAAGTTGGATCAGTCGAAATGGATGTAAACTATTCGCTGGCCCCGGACGAACTTGCTGCAGGTTTTGTATTAACGTGTCAGTCGCATCCTCGTACCAAAGATGTACGAGTTAACTTCGATATTAAGTGAGATGACTTATGACGGAACAAGAAATCTTCGATAAAAAAATTAATGAAGAAGTCCGCATTGAGCCGAAAGACTGGATGCCGGATGCTTATCGCAAAACCCTCATCCGTCAGATCTCGCAACACGCTCATTCTGAAATTGTTGGCATGTTACCGGAAGGAAACTGGATTACACGTGCTCCGACTTTGCGTCGTAAGGCCACCTTGCTGGCCAAGGTACAAGATGAAGCGGGTCATGGTCTCTATCTTTATAGCGCCATGGAAACGCTTGGTATGAGTCGCGATCAGGCCATCGATGATTTGCATTCGGGTAAGGCGAAGTACTCTTCCATTTTTAATTATCCCACACTCACTTGGGCCGATATTGGTGCTGTTGGGTGGCTAGTGGATGGTGCTGCTATTCTCAATCAAGTTCCACTCTGTCGCACATCTTACGGTCCCTATGCCCGAGCGATGGTGCGCGTGTGCAAGGAAGAGAGTTTTCATCAACGTCAGGGTTTTGAGATAATGATGGCCCTCTCGCAAGGATCATCTGAGCAAAAAGCAATGGCGCAGGATGCGATCAATCGCTGGTGGTGGCCAACTCTGATGATGTTTGGTCCTAAAGATGAAGAATCGGGCAATAGCGAACTCTCGATGCGCTGGAGAATCAAGCGCTTCTCTAACGATGAGTTACGCCAGAAATTTGTCAATATGATGGTGCCGCAAGCTGAGTTCTTGGGACTTAAAGTTCCTGATGAAAAACTTAAGTGGAATGACGCCAAGAATGGCTATGACTTCGGCGATATTGATTGGGATGAATTTTGGCGAGTGGTGAAGGGGAATGGTCTTTGCAACAAAGATCGTATCGCTGCTCGGCTTGCTGCCCACGAGAATGGCGCCTGGGTCAGAGAAGCGGCCAGTGCCTATGCTGAAAAGCGCGCGGCTCGTTTAAATACACAGAAGGGAGCGTAAAGCGTGGATAAGAAAAACTGGCCGCTCTGGGAAGTCTTTATTCGTAGTCGCCAAGGCCTGGATCACAAGCATGTTGGTAGTTTGCATGCCACTGATGCTCGTATGGCGATGGAAAATGCCCGCGATGTTTATACGAGACGCCAAGAGGGTGTGAGTATTTGGGTGATTGAATCAAAAAATATTCATGCCTCAAACCCGGACGAAGCGGCGCAATTTTTTGATCCGGCCGAAGACAAAGTTTACCGTCATCCGACGTTTTATGATGTTCCTGATGATATCGAGCATATGTAATGAAAACTGATTTATTAAATTTCACTCTTCATCTCGCTGACACTCACTTAATCCTGGGACAGCGCTTGGGTGAATGGTGTGGCCATAATTTTGTGCTAGAGCAAGATATTGCTATGTCGAATATTGCTCTTGATCTCTTTGGCCAGAGCCGCTCGCTTTATCAATATGCCGCCGAGTTGCAGGGAGAAGGTAAGACGGAAGACGATCTGGCTTTCTTGCGTGGTGAGCGCCAGTACAAAAATCTTTTGTTAGTAGAACAAAAAAATGGGGACTTCGCTCACACGCTTGCTCGCCAATTTTTCTATGATGTCTTTCATCTTTTACAAAATGAAGAACTTTTAAAGAGCAACGATGAGCGCTTAAAAGCTATTGCCGAAAAATCAGTTAAAGAAGTGCGCTATCATCTCACTTGGAGTTCGGAGTGGGTGATTCGTTTAGGCGATGGAACGACAGAAAGCCATGAGCGCATGCAAAAAGCAGTGGATAGCTTGTGGATGTGGACGGGAGAAATGCTCACCAATGCTCCTTACGAACTTCCGCTGATTAAAGCAGGAGTGGCACCAGATAACACAAAATTTAAAGCCGCATGGTTAGCGAAGGTTCAAGAGATTTTTGCGGAAGCCACTCTTAATGTTCCTATGACAGATAGTCAGCAGACTGGTGGCAAGAGTGGGATTCACTCAGAGAACCTGGGCTTTATCCTCGCAGAGATGCAAATCCTGCAGAGAACCTATCCGGGACTCTCGTGGTAACAGCTTCGGAAGTATGGAAGCTGTTAGAAGAGGTCACTGATCCGGAAGTGCCGGTCTTAAGTGTGATTGATCTGGGAATTGTCCGCGACGTAAAAATTCAAAACCAAGACATTCTGGTGACGATCACTCCAACCTATTCAGGTTGCCCGGCGATGAATACCATTGAAGACGATATTAAAAATTGTCTTAAAACGCTTGGTTCAGTGAAAGTTCAAACGCTTTTAAGTCCGGCGTGGACGACGGACTGGATGAGTGAGGCGGGTAAGCAGAAACTTAAAGATTACGGTATCGCTCCTCCAGTAGAGGGCGGTACGGGGATGTTCGAACAACCCCAGGTGTCATGCCCTCGCTGTGAGTCACAAAACACCAAAATGTTGGCCCAATTTGGCTCAACGGCGTGTAAAGCGATGTATCAGTGCCAAGACTGCTTCGAACCTTTTGATTACTTCAAGTGTCATCGCTAGAATAATCCCATGAATGAATCAGTCAAAAAGATGCTGGAGCATGATCGCTTCAGTCAGTGGCTTGGGCTTAACGTCGAATCGGTTGCTGATGGCCAAGCACGCGTGAGTATGACCATCAAAGAAGACATGCTCAATGGCTTTGCTGTCGTTCATGGCGGAGTTTTATTTGCTCTTGCTGATAGCGCCTTTGCCTTCGCTTGTAACTCTCGTGACAATCTTTCTTTAGCTCTTGATGCCGTCGTTTCGTTTATTAAGAAAGCCAGTCTTGGTGATGTCATCACCGCACAAGTCGAAGAAGTGCATAACGGAAAAACCACCGGTGTGTACGAGGTCAAACTTACCAATCAAAAAAATGAATTAGTTGCTCAATTTCGTGGCACCGCAATTCGAACCGGCAAGAGTGTCATCAAAGGATCTTAAATGAATGCTTATATTGTGGATGGAGTTCGCACACCAATCGGTTACCTCAAGGGTCAGCTCTCGACTGTACGACCTGATGATATGGCGGCCCATGTGATCCGTGAGTTGGTTAAGCGTCATCCCAAACTCGATCTCTCTGCCATTGGCGATGTGATTTTGGGTTGTGCTAATCAGGCCGGTGAAGACAATCGTAACGTCGCTCGGATGGCACTTCTCTTGGCAGGACTTCCCCAAACAGTTCCTGGAGAAACGCTTAATCGTCTGTGTGCTTCGGGACTCTCATCAGCGATGAGTGCCGCTCGCATGTTGATGTTGGGAGATGCTGAGCTGATGATTGCTGGTGGAGTAGAGAGTATGACTCGTTCGCCTTTTGTTATGTCAAAGCCCACGACTGCATTTGGTGGTGATTCGCAAATGTTTGATACCACCTTTGGTTGGCGTTTTATTAATCCAAAACTTAAAGAAATGTATGGCACAGATGCCATGGGAGAAACCGCTGAGAATCTTGTTGCTCGTGATAATATTTCACGCGCTGATCAAGACCAGTTTGCTTATCAGTCGCAAATGAAAGCGGCCAAAGCGCGAAGCTCAGGACGGTTTGCGCAAGAGATCGCTCCGCTTGAGATTCAAAATAAAAAAGAAGTGATTAAAATCGAGCATGATGAATTCATCAAGCCACAAACGACTCTTGAAGGTCTGGCGGCTTTGAAGCCTGCGTTCAAGAAAGATGGCTCAGTCACGGCGGGCAATGCCTCCGGCCTAAATGATGGCGCCTGCGCCATTCTTATGGCCAATGATGATGGAATTAAAAAACATAATCTCAAACCTCGCGCACGAATTGTTTCGATGGGTGTCGCAGGAGTTGAGCCGCGGATCATGGGAATTGGTCCCGTGCCCGCGACTGAGATGGCACTTAAAAAAGCGAAGCTTAAATTAAGTGATATTGATGTGATTGAACTTAATGAAGCCTTCGCCGCTCAAAGTCTCGCGGTAACACGTGGCCTTGGCTTAAAAGATAATGATCCAAGAGTTAATCCTAACGGGGGAGCAATCGCTCTCGGACATCCTTTGGGTATGTCAGGAGCGCGTATTCTTAATTCAGCTGCACTCGAACTTCAATTAACTAATAAGCGTTATGCTTTGGTCACCATGTGTATTGGTGTCGGCCAAGGCTTTGCTGTCATCATCGAAAAAGTTTAAGGAGCATTTATGCAAATGCTAGAAAATTACGCTCTCGGGAAATGGACAAAAGGTCAGGGAGATGGACAAAAACTTTTTAATGCCATCACGGGAGCAGAACTGGCGACAGCAAGTTCTCAGGGTCTCAATTTTGGCGATATGATGGATTATGCGCGCACGGTAGGTGGAAAAAAACTTCGCAAGATGACTTTCCAAGAGCGCGGACGCATGTTGAAAGCCCTTGCCCTTCATCTGATGGAGCGCAAAGAAAAATATTACCAATTAAGTTATGCTACCGGTGCGACGAAAGTCGACTCGTGGATTGATATCGAAGGTGGTATCGGAAATTTATTTGCTTACGCCACTCTTCGTCGCCAATTTCCTGATCTTCCGTATTATGTCGATGGAGATATGGCGAAACTCAGTAAAGGTGGCAGTTTCATTGGCCATCATATCTGTGTGCCCAAACAAGGTGTAGCTATTCACATTAACGCCTTTAATTTTCCTGTCTGGGGCATGTTAGAAAAAATTGCGGTCAATCTTTTTGCTGGCGTGCCGGCGATCGTAAAGCCTGCCACTGTTACCAGTTTCCTCACCGAACTTGTCGCAAAAGATATTGTTGCCTCAGGGATTTTGCCGGATGGTTCATTACAACTCATCTGTGGTTCGGCAAATGGCATTCTTGAGCATGTCATCAATCAAGATGTGGTGACTTTCACAGGTTCGGCTCACACCGGGAAAATGCTTAAAGCTCACCCTCGCTTAGTACAGGAGTCGGTGCCGTTTAATCTAGAAGCGGATTCGCTTAATGCCATGGTGCTCGGTCTTGATGTAAAACCAGGCAGCGCAGAATTTGATATTTTTATTAAAGAAGCGACTAAAGAGATCACCATCAAAGCTGGCCAGAAATGTACCGCTGTTCGCCGTTTGATCGTTCCTGAAAATTGTGTGGAAGCTGTGCAGACAGCTTTAGCAAAACGCCTTGATGGTGTAGTGATCGGAGATCCGCAAACGGAAGGTGTGCGCATGGGCTCACTCGCAGGCCAGGCGCAACTTAAAGAAGTGCATGAGAAAGTACAAGAACTCGCGCGCTCGCATAAAATGGTTTACGGCAATCTCGAAAATTTCCAAGTCACGGGAGCTGATGCTAAGAAAGGTGCCTTCATGCCGCCGGTCTTGTTCTTGAATGATCGTCCTTTTGAGAAAACCGCCTGTCATAATGTCGAAGCGTTTGGTCCGGTCTCAACAATCATGCCTTATAAGACAACAGATGATGCCATCACTCTTGCACGTATGGGCTTAGGATCACTGGTTTGTTCGATTGCTACCGCTGATGATGATATCGCTCGTGATTTTGTGGTCGGTGCCGCTAATATGCATGGCCGCATTCTCGTTTTCAATGCTGAATGTGCCAAAGAGAGCACTGGACATGGCTCACCGATGCCAATGCTCGTTCATGGCGGTCCAGGACGCGCGGGTGGTGGCGAAGAGATGGGTGGCAAGAGAGGTGTCATGCACTATCTCCAGCGCACGGCGATTCAAGGAAGTCCTACCACGCTGACTAAAATTACTAATCAGTACCAATATGGGGCCAAACAGAAAATTACCGCAGTTCATCCCTTCAGAAAATATTTTGAAGAGTTAGAAGTCGGCGAAACACTTATTACTGAAAAACACACTGTGACTCTTGATGATATTGAAAACTTCGCTGATCTCTCAGGTGATAAGTTCTACGCCCATATGGATGAGAATTCTCTCGAAGGCACCATTTTCACGGGTCGTGTGGCGCATGGTTATTTCATTCTCTCTCGAGCAGCCGGATTATTTGTTGATCCACCCAAGGGGCCAGTCCTTCTCAATTACGGCCTAGATGAATGCCGTTTTATTAAACCGGTTTATCCAGGTGCTGTTATTGGCGTGAAATTCACCTGCAAAGAGAAGGTCGATCAAGAGAAGAAAACTCCCGAAGATATCGCCAAAGGTATCGTGAAATGGTTGGTGGATGTTTATGACGAAACTGGCGAATCAGTGGCGATTGCGACCATCTTAACGATGGTTAAGAAGAAAGCGGATAACTGATCACGGGATAGACACCCGTCATGAAATTCATAAACTAACCCCTCATTTCTAGGGGGTTAGACCCTGATTTTTGGCATTTCAATTGCTTATAAAGGCTCCATTAGGAGTACTTTATGCATAGGCCATTCAAGGTTTTACTCTGTTTATTGGCGATGAGCTGTGGGGTTAATTCCGACAAGCCGCAACCCAATTACAGCGAATTTATCGACGCTGTAGAGAGCGAAACCATTGAAGAAGTGAGCAAGAAAGTCACGCTGGATGCAGCTATGCCAGAAGGTCTGGGCCTTGCCCTGACAAGACGTCTTAAAGGCTATAGTGCCTGTACCGCTCTCATGATTTCAGAATCTCATGCTATCACCAATGCTCGCTGTGTACCTATTCTTCCAAAGAAGATTGAATGCAAAGAGGCCCTCGGATTTTTTGTAAAAACGAAGAACGGCCAAGAGTTGAGAACTTGTAAAAAAGTCATCACGACGGCCCGAGTAAAGCGCGGTGCTTTTATTGATCCTGATTTTGCCGTGATCGAGCTTTCATCTCCGATTCTAGGTATTCCTGTCGCACGAGTTTCTCGTGATGGTATTGCTGACAAAGAAGAGCTCACCATTGAAACGGTCAACACCATCGTATCGCCTGAGGGCCTGATTCGCGCTGAACATAAGCGCAGTGTCTGTGTGCCACATAGCGATTCTTTAATTGGTAATTTCTCAGATAGAAAATCAACCATCATCCCACTCTTTCCTAAAGAAGACTCGGTTGTTCCTTGTCACGCGGTTGGCGGAAACTCTGGCTCACCGGTTTATAATGCCAAAGGACAAGTGGTGGCGGTCGTTCTCGCTAGTAAGGCGGATGGAATTTTTGTGTCTCCTAAAAATATGGTGATGACTGATGAAGTAGCTGACTTTGCAGTTGCTACCAATTTGAGTTGTATGAAGTTGGGTCTTGCTGCGCTTGATACTGATTTAGACGCAAGTTGTGCACAAATTCGTCAAGATGAAGTGAGTTTCAAAGAGCGCATGCTTGCTAAGGTCAACGATGAGACAAAACGCCAATTGCTGGCAGAGCTTGATAATTCAGTCGGCGTTATTCCATCAAGCTTTCAATATGATCTTAAAGAAAAAGACCAGGTATACAGCTTTATTCCACGCTGCGTGAATGCTTATAAAGAATGGAAGCGAGTGGATCGCCAACGAGTAAATTCCCGTGGCTTCCTTGGAAAAAACAAGGCGTATAAAGGCGAAGTCCCTCAATATCAATTGAGTATGCAATATATGCTAGATAAGTATGCGCGTTTATCGGCCAAGCCAACCGCTGAAAAGATTGGAAGCTCTCTCTATGTGATTGATGAGCTTCATACCATTTTTAAAGAAGGCGCAGGAAAAATGATTCATCGCCAAGTGATAAATGAGAAAGAAGTCGATACAGAAATCACAATTGCTCTCTGTGAAGTCGCGTCAGAAGAGAACTCAGAACTGTCTGAGTAGAGTTCTCTAGTACATTCTTGCCCCTTTCATTAATTAAGTGACCTCAGTCATTCCTTGAGCTATTCTAAAAGCTCTCTCGGATCTGTTTTAACGATCTGTCCCCACATTACATCAACGCTCGCAACTTTAAGGAATGATCATGAAAAATGCATCAGACGGTATTAAAGTTCTAGTCGCAGAAGTTGAAGTGGCCCACGCGCGCTTTTCGAATGGTGATGACATCGGTATTGAGTTTAAGAATGAGATAGATGCTTGGACTAAAATGGAAATCAATTTTAGACAGCAAATCAAGTTATTGAGAACCTATGGAAATCCATTCTTCAATTCAAGTCAGCCAAGAAAAAATAAGAGTGATTTGAAGTCGCTGGTTTATTCGGTGAGAGAGCGACTCGACTAGAAAGCAGTCTTGCAGGTTTGACCCCGCAAGACTGTGAACTCACTTAGTAGCGGCGATTGTTGTCGCGTGCTTCCATGGGTTTCGCTTGAGAAACGTTCATTTGACGTCCTTCAAACTCAGCGCCGTTAAGCGCTTGAATCGCATCATCAGCTTCTGAGCTTGATGACATTTCAACAAAGCCGAAGCCTTTGCTGCGATTTGTGTCTCTATCCATGATCACTTTAGCAGAATTAACGCTGCCGAATTGTGAGAATTTTGTAGATAGAGATTCGTTAGTAACTGAGTAACCCAAGTTACCAACATAGATTTTCTGACTCATATGAGCCTCCGATATAAAAATGTCACTAAGGTGTGACAAACTGTTGTTTGTGTTTTGCTGATTGAGAATGTGTTTTGAAATTGAATAAAAAAGGTCTTGGACTAAGGGATCTGAAGTAAGAACTAAAAACAATTAGTTGAGAACAGATAAAAGCAGACTACCGACGATTCACTCAGATAGCGAACATATAATCTGATGTACTCAAATTAAAATCACTTAAATGTATAGTATCAACAACCTAAGGAGTCTTTGAGGGTTTTAGTTTTTTAACTAAAACGACCAATAACAGCACTAATCCGCCAGCAACAGCTCCGACACTCATATCTATAAGTGTCGCCAAAATCACATGCAAATCTTGTTGAAAGTGATGAAGTGCAGGGATGCTGTGAGTGAGAATTCCTCCCCCCACCATAAACATAGCAATAGTGCCGGCGAGACCTAAAAACTTCATAAGTATGGGAGCAGTATTCAAAAACACTTTTCCAATTACAGCTGCGAAACCTTTTTTCTGAATGAGCCATAGGCCCGCATCATCGAGTTTCACAATTCCTGCCACTAAACCATACACGCCAATAGTCATAGCGAGAGCGATCGCAACTAAGACGAGAATTTGATTTGTAAGTGTCGTGGTGGCCACTGTGCCAAGGGTGATGACGATAATTTCTGCTGAAAGAATAAAGTCGGTACGTACGGCCCCTTTGATTTTGTCTTTCTCAAAACTCGCCATATCGGTCACTGCAACGGATTCAACTTCAACATGTGGCGTTTTATGAAAGATCTTTTCAAAGACTTTCTCGAACCCTTCAAAGCAAAGAAACAAGCCACCTAGCATGAGAAGGGGAGTCACTAACATAGGAACAAAAATACTGATGAGAAGAGCGACCGGTATAAGAATCACTTTATTGATCACTGAGCCTTTCGCCACTGCCCAAACAACAGGAAGTTCACGATCAGCATTAATGCCGGTCACTTGCTGAGCATTCAAGGCAAGATCATCACCCAACACACCCGCCGTTTTTTTCGCCGCCACTTTCGTCATCACCGCCACATCATCAAGAATGGTCGCGATATCATCAATGAGTGCAAGTAAACTCGTGCCGGCCATGGAATCTCCTAAAGGTTATGTGTTTTGATTACACCAGATCAATCTAGTACTCACAATCAAAATTGAAAAATCTCACTCAAAACACCTCCTTTAAATTGTCTCTGTATAAGAATTCTTGATACCACCCGAATTTTTTAACGAGGAGAATGAGATGTCCCAAATTAAAGAACAGGTAATAGAGAAGATGATTTACGTAATCCGCGACCAAAAGGTCATGATGGATAAGGATTTAGCGGATTTATATGAAGTAGAAACGAAAGTGCTCAACCAGGCGGTAAAACGCAATATTTCTCGGTTTCCTAGCGATTTTATGTTCCAAGTGACCACAGAAGAATGTGAAAACTTGAGGTCACAAATTGTGACCTCAAGTTTAATTCACGGTGGGAGAAGGTATTTGCCTTATGTCTTCACAGAGAATGGTGTGGCGATGCTTTCAAGTGTTTTAAGCAGTGAAAAAGCTATTCAGATAAACGTTTCGATTATGAGAATTTTTACCAGGCTGCGAAGTTTTCTAATGCTTGAGAAAGACCTTTCCGATCGAGTGTCAAAATTGGAGCAAGGGACAAACCAAATGTTTAAAGTTGTCTTCGAGCGATTGGATAATTATGAAGAATTGACGGCGCCTAGGTTACCTGCAAACCGAAAGAAACTTGGTTTAAAGTAATGAGAAATAAAAAAGGACCGCCGAAGCGATCCTTGTTTTATTTTAAGATGGCGGGAGAGACGGGACTCGAACCCGCGGCCTTCTGCGTGACAGGCAGACGTTATAACCAACTTAACTACTCCCCCGCGAACTGAAGAACCAATATAGGGATGGCCTAAAAAACCGTCAAGCTAAAATCCTATGTTGACGCTGCGTCATTAAGCCAATCTCTAGGCACCCATATCCATGCATGCTAACGTTTCATCCTATGAATCTTACAGATTTCTTTAATACATTTTGGCACTTTCTCACACTTTCAGCGCCGGCACTTTTGCTGGGATTTTTTTTAGCGGGATTGATCCGGGCCTTTTTGCCACCCGAGCGCGTCTCGACATGGCTGGGAAAAGGCAAGTGGAGCGATGTTGTGCTCGCCTCTTTGGTAGGCGTTCCTATTCCTCTCTGTTCTTGCTCGGTGATTCCTACCGCCATCGCCCTTAAACAAAAAGGTGCGAGTCGCGCGGCCACATCCTCGTTTTTGATTTCTACTCCGGAGTCGGGCATTGATTCGATCTTGGTGACGCGGGCGATGATGGACTGGCCGATGACGATTATTCGTCCGGTGGCGGCGTTTGCCTCAGCGCTTTTGGCTGGAGGCCTTCAATTGATCTTTAATCCGGAAGACAAAGTGGCCATGAAGCCAGCCGCACCGGTGGCCGCTTGTTGTGGGCATAAGCATGCAGTAGCTGCCAAGAAGCCAATTTGGGCGACTATCAAGGAAGGCCTTCAGTGGTCGATCAATGATTTAGTGGATGATCTGGCGCTGTGGATGACGATTGGGATCGTGGCAGGAGCGATGTTGGATTTCTTTGTGCCGGCGGATTTCTTTTTAGGCCTTGGTGTGTGGCCTTCGCGCTTGTTAGTCTTAGTCGTTGGTATTCCACTTTATATCTGCGCCTCGGCTACGACTCCTATTGCAGCTTCGCTGGTTATGAAAGGTCTTTCTCCAGGGGCTGCGCTCATTCTTTTATTAGCTGGACCGGCGACTAATATTGCTAACATTGCTGTGCTTCGCCCGCATTTGGGAAATAAAGGTATCGCAATTAATTTAATTTCTATTGCAGCAGTGGCCCTCCTCGCCGCCATAGGTGTGGATGCTTGGTATGGCGGTGCTCAGCCGGTTTGGGCGGTGAGTGCCCATGCCCACGACCACGGCAGTAGCTTTGGCTGGGAGAGTATTCTCGCGGCTGCACTCGTTATTATTTTGCTGAGAGGCTTGTGGCGTGCTGAGATTCAGCCGCGCCTTCATCGTAAAAAGGATTGCTGTCACACATGAATACCGTATTTATTACTGGCGGCACGTCGGGCATGGGCCTTGAGCTTGCCAAAAAATATTTGAAGCTGGGTTGGAAAGTCGGAGTGTGTGGCCGTGAGCACTCAAAGTTTAAATCCAACTTCGAAGAGCATCGTGACAATATTAGCTTTTATGCCGTTGATGTCGCCGATCGCGTCGCACTTAAAAAAGCTATTCATGAATTTGCATCTCCTACAGGATTGCATTTGATTATCGCTAGTGCCGGGATCTCTTATCCGATCAAGTCAAAGGTGCCGGACTTTGAACGAACCTATCGTATGGTGCATGTGAACCTTTTAGGGGTCATGTACGCTTTTGAAGCTGCGATGGAGATTATGATTCCGCAAGGCAGAGGACAAATGGTAGCGATTTCATCGCTTGCTGGTTTTAATGGTTTCCCAGGTATCTCTGGTTATAGTGCCACTAAGAGTGGTGTGATTAAATTCTGCGAGTCGCTCAGCCTTGATCTGCGCCACTTAGGCATTGATGTCACTTGTGTGTGTCCGGGGTTTGTAGACACTCCGTTGACTCGTTTGAATCATCACCCGATGCCGTTTCTGATGAAGGCCCCACGTGCTGCCGATTTAATCATCACTGCTATTAGAAAAAAGAAAAAGTTGGTCGCCTTCCCATTTGCGTTTGCATTTATCGTGAAGCTACTTAGTTTAATGCCACGTTTTATGTATCGCCGGATTATGAGTTCAAAATCTGCTAATTTCAGTCGTGAAGTTCCTAAGGAGATTACCCCATGAAGTATTTCATTCTTGCTGCTCTTGTGAGTTTAGTGAGCTGTCAAAAACAAGAAACGCCTGCGGCAGGTGCTCCGGAAGTTTCAACGGGCGCAGCTGCTCTTGAAGACTGTGATACCAAAGCAGCTGAGAAAGTTGAGATTAAGGAAGAAGGCATTTCACTTTCTGGTGGCGATACCGGCTGTACTCTCGAAGAAAATTAGAAGTAGCGTCCCCACCAGGCCGAGTTGGTGACTTCTTCCCACAGCATGTGGAAGGAAAAGGACAGAATCCAAGTGAAGATAGCCGAATAGGTGATGCCTAAGAATACGAGCAGAAAATCTTCTTCCATCAGACCCAGACAGATAAAGAAGATACCGATAGCAGGAATGAAATTACTGCTCGGTAAGGGCAGAGGGAGTGAGAGAAAGAGCGAGAGTCCAACCAAAACAAATCCACAAATGATTTGATTGGCCCGGTGCTTAACCAGATGCTGTCCGCGCGCTTTCACCATCCAACCAATCCAAGGGAAAATTTTTCTCGCACCTTTAACAAAGGTGGCAACCTTCTCAGGTGAAAACTGCACATCTTTCATGCGTTGAGTGAGAAGGGGTTTTCCTGATATAACGAGACCCACGCCCTGCAATAGAATAACAAAACCTAAAATCGTAGAAAGTCCTGGAATGGGAATGGGCTGCATGAAAGGAATAACGCAAATAAGACTCAAGAGCATAAGCCCTTTATCGCGCAACTTCTCAGCGATCTCCCCTAGAGTGACCACCCCGTCATCACGCAACTTATCCATCTCATTCAGAAATAAACTTTCTTTCATGCCTTGATCTTCACTTTTTTTGTTCATTCTGTCCGTATTTTCCGTACAGCAAATTAAGCGTTCATGGTTTAATCTGGTTGAATTCAAAAACGCTTGAGGATTTTATGCACGAAACATCACTGACCATTTGGGTGTCATTTGTAGCCTTTATTATGTTTGTCTTAGCACTTGATTTAGGTGTCTTTCATAAAAAGAGTCATACCGTTTCATTCAAAGAAGCCATCATGTGGTCGATTGTTTGGATTGCCCTCGCGATGGCATTCAATGTTGTGATTCTTTACTGGCGCGGCCAAGAAGATTTCATGCTTTTCTTATCAGGATATGTAATTGAGAAATCGCTCTCGGTTGATAACCTGTTCGTGTTCTTGTTGATCTTTAGTTACTTCAAAGTTCCTAATGAGTATCAGCACAAAATTCTTTTCTACGGAATCTTAGGTGCGCTCATTATGCGTGCAGCTTTTATTGGCGCAGGGATTGCGATCATCCGTCAGTTTGCTTGGGTGATATATATCTTCGGTGGCTTCTTGATACTCACTGGCCTTAAGATGCTTAAGCCAAGTAGCGAGGAACCGGATTTAGAAAAGAATAAAATTATCGTCTGGGCCAAGAAAATTTTCCCTACGTCTCATCAATTGGATGGAGATAAATTCTTCACTGTCCAGAATGGTAAGCGGATGGTCACGCCGCTTTTTATAACGCTGATTTTTGTAGAGATTTCGGATGTGGTTTTTGCCATTGATTCAATCCCTGCGATTATTGGGATCACTGATGACCCGTTCTTGGTCTTCACATCCAATGTGTTTGCTATTCTTGGTCTGCGTTCCCTCTATTTTGCACTCAAAGGCTTTGCCGACATCTTTGAGTATCTTAAGTATGGGCTCGCTATTATCTTAATGTTTATTGGCACTAAAATGTGTATCTCGGGCTACTACCATGTGCCGGTAGAGGTCACGATGGGCTTTATCTTCTTTGTTCTTTTGGGCTCTATGGTGGTCAGCCTCTATAAGAAGAGAAAGGCTTAGTAGGTATAGGTAATTTCCACATTCTGGTTATTACCTTTATCGTCAGGCAAATTGGAAAGTCCCCGGTAGCGCATGAGTTTGCCTTCCGGGGAATACCAAACTTCAAGCTTAGGTGCGAATAGTCTCAAAAGGGCACTTTGTGTTTTCATCACAAATTTCAATCGCCCTTTTTCTTCACCAGCAGGAACAACCAGAAAGCTATACCAGTCGAGCTTTCCTGGTATCAGAATAGCGATAGCGACTTCTTTTTTTTCAAATTCTTTGAGGCGTGAGCGCATGTGGTAATGCAGGCCCTGGCCACCAATAACGAGCTTTCCATCGGCAAAGTCTTTTCCAATGTCTTCGCGCTCTTCTTTCTTGTCAGTTTTTTTATCCCACATATAGGCCTGACCATTTTCCCAGCGCACGCCATAGCGGCGCTCTGTGCGTAGATCATGCATTTCATGTTCAGCATTGGTAATACTTTGAGAAAAGTCCGAAGTGAGAGTGGCTATCACTTTGTCTTCTAGAGTGGAGTAGGTGGTTTTGGCGCGAAGAACATCGCCTTTTTCATTCTCTACGACTTCGTGTTTTTCAATATAGACCGTTTTACCATCCTTGGTAGCGACACCAGTATAGAGTGAGGTCTTCTCGGCGGCGGAGAGATGAAGGCTAAGAAACAGGGCGATTCCAGGTAAAACCCCGCGATATACCCGATTTAAGTCCCTAATCTGCATGAAATCCCCCTGGAAAATTTACCCAATCTCGCCTGTGCTTTGTGGGCTTCTCCTATAATGGTCTCAAAGGCATTTACCCATGAAAACACTTCTTTTAGCGTTGTCTCTCTCTTGTTGCACTTACTCTTGGGCAAACCAGTCAACGACTTGCCAGATGCATTCTGGTGGGAACCAATCTGAGGTAATCTTGAGTATTGGGAGCGATGCTGTAGAAGTCAGTATGGCCGGAGAACTGCTAGAAGCTTGTGTACTCGACTCTTCATCAAGCTATACACTTTTAGTTCGTTGTGGAGAAGGCGAAGACGCCACTTACTTTGGAGTGAAAGGTAAGAGTGGGAAGGTCTTTGCAGATTTCGGAAAAATCGCTGATCTTAAAAATTGTCGTTAATTAATAGATATATTATCGCAAGAATGGCCGGGCCGCCTTGAATCAAACTGATTCGCCATGAAACGCTCCATCCACCATAAATACCGGCGACAAAAACACAACCGCAAAAAAACAGCGCCAGTTGACGAGCAAAACTTGCTTCAGATTGGCAGAGTGACCAAATAAGTCCTGCTGCTAAAAATCCATTATAGAGACCTTGATTAGCAGCGAGTGCTTGTGAGGCTTGAGCTTTCTCAAGTGATTGGCGAAATACTTTAAGTCCTACTGGGTGAGTCCAGAGAAACATTTCCAAAACCAGAAAGCCCAGGTGTTGAAGTGCAATGAAGCCTACGAGAATTTTTCCAATCACGGCGTGATCCTTTTAAATGAGTACTTCATCTGACCTGCATCTAATAATAATGAGCCATCGGCTTGTTTTTGAAAAGGGATACCACCGCCCCAAGGAGCAGAGATGAGCACAAATGTTTCGCCGGCCGTTTTTTCAGACATGACCCCGAGTTCGCTCTGCCATTCACCAAAATCAGCACTAAAGCCGCGCTTCTCTTTTGTTATAGTCATGCTACCGAGTTCCTTTGATTGCCAGTTTCCTACCATCGACTCAAGCCATTTCATCTTAAAGCTTGTCGTTGTTATTTTCTTGCGGGCGTCGGTTAAAGCTTCTCGGCGTCTCTGCAAGATATAACTCAAGCGTTTTTGGGCTTCTGGTTTGGCCTTGAACATCACTTCAATAACTTTTTGCTGAAAAAGATTACGCAATGGAGAAGCACCTACGTTCGTTAATAAAACCCAACCCAGTTTTTTTTCTGGAATGAAAACCAAATCAGAAGTGAAGCCTAAGGTATTCCCGCCATGGCCCCAAGTTTGAATGCCCTTTACGTTGTCATAAAAAAGACCGAGTCCGTACTGCGCACTTTCATCTACTTTGATTTGTGGTTTACGGCGAAGCTCAAGGCTTTTGTTTGTGAGGAGAGTATGATCACCCGCTTTTCCATTATTAAGTTCAAGTAAGACATACTGCGCGAGATCTTGTGCTGTCGACCATACCGCACCGGCCGGAGCGACGGCATAAACGGTATTATCCATTTTTTGGGGAATCGCTTTTACGCGTCCATCAAAGTCTGTGGCATGAGGAGTGGCAAGATCGTCTGTTTCTCTCGGGGAGACGCGAGAATTCTTCATTGAGAGAGGGTCAAAGACCCATTCTTGCATCGCTTTCTCAAAAGCTGTCGTGAGTGTGAGTTGAGGATAAAGTTTGTGAGAAACGGCATAGCCACCCGTCGCCACCAGCAGATTTGAGTATTGGAAGGTCTCTCCAAGTTTGGTAGTCGGGGACATCGTTTTTAATTGCTTGAGGCGCTCTTCTGGAGTGATTCCTTCATACTCAAAAATAAAATCCAAGTCTCGTCGTGGCATGCCGGTGCAAGCACAGGCCGTGTGACGAAGTTGGAATTGAGAAGTAGCACTGGTATCGGCTAATTCAAAAGAGGGGAGAATTTGTTTTAACGGTGTTTCCCAATTTAAAAGTCCTTTATCGACGACACGTGCCTCTAATAGTGTGGTGAGAGGCTTAGTCGTTGAACCAATCATAAACAGTGTGGAGCTATTTACTTTTACACCTTTGGCTTTTTCTTTATAACCCAATGATTTTTCCCAAATAATCTGTCCATTCTGTACCAAGGCCGCTTGGACTCCTGGAATTTGCAAATCCGACATCGCTCGTTGAAGAAATGATTCTAGTTGTTGAGCTTCTTTTTTTGTGAAGGCGATGGCTTCTCTATCACCCAGTTTTTCATCTTGCAGAGCTATGGGTTTCCAACTGCCAGCAATCAAACTCACTTGCGCCATTCGTTTATCAAGCGTGGCTGCCTTGCCATCGATTAAAGTTATATAGGCCTTGTTTTGATAGATGCCGATATCGGCCGCCACCACTCGTGAGTCTTTGAGTGGAGTATTAAATGAAAATTTATAGATAGCTTTCCATCCACCCGTCGGAGGGGGTGTGACCTGTTGATCGATTTTGAGATCGAAATCTTTTTG
>JBKHVI010000039.1:0-28110 GCA_046570105.1 Bacteriovoracia bacterium | reverse complement strand
CTCATTAAGGTCACGCCCGGTTTTTCTACTGGTCGCTTAGATAATGCATTAAACTCGATTGATGAAAAAGTTTGGTTAATAGAAGAGCTATTGGAAGAAAAAGGTCTCAAGCCAAAAATTTATCTTGAACGCAGTTTTTTAGAGGGACGTTGGACTCCTGCTGATATTCCTAAAATCAAGTTTGCCACTAAGAACCAGAAAGAACTATTAGAAATAGTTAAGGTTCTTGAAGCGGCCAATAAGCTAGATCCATCTCTTGTTAAATCAATAAATGCTGTCGCATTTACAGGAGTCGTTGGTAACGAATGGATGCGTGTTCCAGAAATTTCAGAAGATGGTTTATTTCGCACATATTATCAGGAAGGGGCGCTGAAGTTTGGTGGCCTTGCCTCCACTGAAACGACTTCAGGTAATTTAAAATTTGTTGAAGTGGCAGAGCCTCGTACTGGCAGTTTGAAGTCGGCTTTGACTTATTTTCCTGCCGATGAAGAAACGACGAAATTCTTAGAAGAGTTGCAAGGTGACGGAAAGCCGGCACAAGTCCTTAAAAAAGAAATCACTGAGCTTAATAAATTCTCAGGTCCCAATAAACCTTGGGAAATTATCACAACAACGGTGGACGAACTTCCTAACGGTGTCTTGGCGCAAATCGTTCCCGAAATTAATGGCAAAGCGGATAACCTCACAATTCATCTAAGAATTACCAAAGAAGGCCTTAAAAACCCTGCAGTGGTTCTCGAAGAGCTTGTTCACTTACAACAAATTACGGGGGCTCCTGTGCCCTGGAAGAAGAACACGCAGCTCAAATCTTTCGTGCATCCTTTCCATTGGGCCGAAGTGGTCGCCAACGCTCAAGCAGGTAGTTTGCAAGCAGCTGAAAAGCTCGCTCGCTTAGAACTGGAAGCGGCACGTACCTCAGAAGATGCTATTCGCCATTATCGAAAAAATGGACTTTTTACAGCTGACGCCAAATTACTAGATGAGTATTTAGTTTCGCGAGAAGGACACGCAGAGGAACTCTATAAGAGCGTGGCGAAAGAGGCCCGCTTGGACAGAAAAAAACGAGAAGCCAGTTGGGAGCGTGCAAAAAAAGTCTTTGGTAAGCTAGAAGGACAGCGCGATAAGCTTAATGACCTTATCGCCAAAGGTGATCGTAAAGGTGTTCGTAAATTGATTGAGGCCTATCTTCCTTGGTCATTGATGGAACCTTCTGAGACTAAGGTGTGGACCGAGTGGCTTGATGCCATGGAGAAGCCGAATAAAAAGAATGTCGATCTGGTTTTTCGTGGGATGTACGATGACACGGTTTTGCGTGCTAAGGATGGAAAACCTTATCTCATGTCGACCGTTCTTACGCGCAATCAAGGCAGCTACACCCGACGCTTGCGTTCACTAGCCACCATGCGGGAGAAATTTGGGTCACAAGCACTTCGTGACAGCTTCTCACATTACAATTTAGCGGGTGGAAAAAATCCAGGTTCCATTTCAGTTTTAATGGCCAACCACGCTATTGAAGCGAAGGGCTCACCGTTTATTTCAACGGCTGCTTACGATGTGGCCACTAAGTTTGGTCCTCGTCAGATTGGTGCTTTTCATTTAGAGCCTCGTCGTTTTGCGCTCAATGCACTTGCTCCGGACAAATATCTCTATCAGAAAGAGCGACTCACGCCCTTGATTATCTTTTCTGATGAAGTCGTCTATTTTCACGATTATGCGGAAAATCCAGTTGATGGAGTGGGGCCTCGCGATCCGGTGAATCGCAAAAAGCATTTTATTGGCGAAGTAGAAAATGTCTTAGGTCGAAAAGTCACTCAGGCAGAGATTAAGGGAAGCGGAAGCGACAAAGATTTTATGAAAGAGAGTTTTGAGAAACTTAAGCCTTTGATTCTGGAAAAAGATCGCTTGCCGGCAGCTGGAGCAGGCTGCCTCACTAAAGGTAGTGCCGGTTGCGACTGCTTATTTCAAGCATTAGATTCTTTATTGAAATAATTCTCAGGCAAGGTGATGCGCGCGATAGTGCCGCCTTTCGCAGGACTTAGTATTTCGAGTGTACCTTCATGTAATCCCATAACTTCTTGAGCTATATGCAGGCCGAAACTATTCGAGTCACCCATCACTGGCTTTTCTTTAATTTGCTTAAGTGTACTGGCCGGTAAACCTGGACCTGAGTCAGTAATATCAATTTGGTGCGTACCATTTGTCTTCTTGTAACTGATAGAAACAGTGGTACCAGTGGGCGAAAACTTAATTGCGTTAGTAATAAGATTCCCTAGTACGCTATGACCAAACAATCCTCGGTTTAGGAAAAGTTGCGCGTGTGATAATTCTTCAGGGTCATATCGCAAAAACAAATCTTTGTTTTTCAAACGCTCACTCAAAATATCTGAAACTTCAAGCACAAGACTCAGTAAAGTTACGCGCTCTTTTTTCCAACTCTCTTTTGATGAAGAAAACTTTCTTACCAATTTAATCTGATCCAAAAGATCAATAACAAAACCCACATGACGTGAAAGTCGTTCGACCGGCACTAGAGTGGGGTCTTCTTTCATGATATCGAGATAACCACGAATAGAGGTAAGACTTGAAGCGCTGTCATGTATCGCCAGACGTAAGAGTTGATTAAGTTCTTCTAGACGATTCTGGGCTTCACGATGTTTTTCCCACCAGTTGAAAGCAACGGTGAGAATTGTCGTAAAAAGGATGGCGACAAAAATGGGCCACATTTTGACATACCAAGGGTAAATTAAATGCGATTTTGGCCAAATAGAAATTTTAATCCTGCGACCAAATTCTTCCACGATAACAGATTGAATTAAATAATCGGGAGCAACGATTGGTTCTAATTTGCCCGTCATATAGGGCCGACCTGTTGATTCTTCAATAGCGCTTAAATGAAAGCTTTTTCCAAATTCATTTTTGGTAAATTCATCAAAAAATTTGCTGGTATCAATAACTACTGCGAGCCAGCCGACATGGATATTCTTGCGTTCAAGAGGAAGATAATAAGCAAATCCTTGGCCACCTTGATACAGCGTGAACGGTGGACTGAGCCACACGCGTTCACTCTTTCTAAGAGTTTCTTTGAGCGCCTGAATGTTTTGAGAAATTTTTCCAAGTGCTGGGTTATTAAGTTTTTCAGGCCAGACACGGATGATTTTTCCATTAGGGTCAACTTCATTTATACCGATGGTTTCCGGAAGGGCGGCAATGAGATGATTGGCCATAGCGGAATAAGTTTTATCATCAACATTCCCACGCTCCCAAAACTCCCCAACTGCCGTTTCTGCCGCTACGGCACCTCTAAGATAAAGGCGAAAGCGCTCTTGGACACTGTTTTGAATAACCAGTTCCTGACTACGTAAGAAAAAATTACGGCGATCATCTAGCCAGTTCTGGGCCAATAGGAAAATACCCAATACAATTGGAAAGCAAATAGAGAAAAAGAGAAGTGAGCGTTTCATATTCAATTAAGCACCCACCAAACTCAGCTGGAGTTGCCACTGTTTGTAAGCATGCTCAAAATCCAAGCGTGCAAGTTCCATTCGTAATTTGAGATCGCGAACAATTTCTTGATTGCGCTGAGAGCGTTCAGCTTGTAGTTGCGCCTTAAACTCTTGGAAGCGCTCAAGAGAAGCAAGAATTTTTCCTTTCAGAGCTTCAAACTCCTTCAGGTATTCATCACGAATTTTTTTCTGGTTACGAAGCGCTTCAATCTTCATTTGCAAGCGAGCGTTAAGAATCTTCTCTGGTGGGGTCAGCTTAAGTTTGCTGGCCATTCCTATTTGCTCAAGTGATTTGATGAGCCATTTAGTTGGATCGAATTGGTACCAGCGCACACCATTACGGTAATCCGTTTGAAAGTAGTGGTGAAAATTATGATAGCCCTCACCAAAAGTGAAGAAGGCCATATACCAGCTATCTTTCGCTGAATTGGTTTTAGTGTACGGAGTTGAGCCAACATAATGGCAAAGCGAATTAATAAAGAAAGTACAGTGATGGATAAGAACGATTTTCCCAAGTGCACCTAGTGCAAAGCCGCCCAGATAAGAATCAAATAACAAACCACCGATCAGTGTTGGCATTAAAAAACCAACAATGACTGAGATGAGTAAGTAGTACTTGTGTTGCCACATCACTATTGGATCTTTTTGCAGATCTCGTACGTACTTCTCGTGGCAGCGAGCATTGGCCTTCAACATCACCCAGCCCATGTGAGCAAAGAAGAATCCTTCCTGGATGTTGTATGGATCTTCGTCGGTATCAACTTTATTGTGATGAACTCGATGATCGGCACCCCATTTATATACAGAGTTTTGAAAAGCGGCAGCTCCAAAAACTAAAAATAAAAATTTGACGAAATTATTGGCATCGTAGGCTCGATGAGAAAATAAACGATGATAGCCTGCTGTGATTGAAAAGCCGGAAATAAAATAAAGTGCGAGCATCAAGTACACTTGGCGCACATCGAAGCCATCACGTACTAACCACCAAGTTGTAAAAACCAAAGCAGCCAGGGGAGTAAGTGTTAAAAAAAGAGTGTTAACGAGATCGAGATTTTTGAACTTATAATTTTTGGCCATAGGGGCCTCCACGCAAGAATGAAACTTGAGAGTGATAGCATCGCAAAAATGCCCCCATCATTCTAGCCATTTAAACTTTAATTACACTGAAGAACACGAGAAAAACTCAAAAAAAAAGGGACCCCGAAAGGTCCCTCTGAATAGGCTCTATTGCTAGAATCTAGTAACGACCGCGACCACCGCCGCCGCCGCCGAATCCGCCGCGATCTCCACCGCGACCACCGCCGCCGCCTTCACGTGGCGCCATTGGCTTAGCTTCGTTTACAGTCATGTTACGGCCTTCGAAAGAAGAACCATCAAGCTTAGAAATAGCTTGTTGAGCTTCGTCGTCAGTCGACATTTCAACAAAGCCGAAGCCTTTGCTGCGACCTGTGTCGCGATCAGTGATTACTTTTGCAGAGTCAACTGTGCCGTAAGCAGAGAAGTGGCTCTTCAAAGAGTTATCGTTAACAGAGAATGGTAGATTACCAACGTACAATTTCTTACCCATAAAACCTCCAAAGGTCGGGGCCCTTAAAGAAGTCATGAGCACTATGCACAGGGTTCTAGAAGAAGCGGAAATAACCGAGTCAGGGTAACACGTTCGGTCATCTTTAAATAGTAAATTTATTGGATGCAATTAAATTAGTCAGATTCTCCCTTGATATCAGGGACTTAGTGTCTTGAATCGAGCCAATCAGAGAACAGCGAATGAGGAGAGGAGGGGGATAATATCTAATTCCTTAGGTGACTTTCTTGCCAATGCTAATGACTTCGTCAGTAAAGAATCGCTTCTGACATTCATCGATTGTAGTCTTCACGATGGCCCGCTTAAATGATTCATCAATTTTGAGCCAACGTTCTGCTAATTCAGTAGGAAAGTTTATTTCGGCAAAGGCGGCCTTCAGGTGTATTTCACGACGCTGCCATATCTCTTCAGTGACATAAAGATGGGGGTGAGCATCTTTAGGCGAGCGACCGGCATAGCGCTTAGGTCCACCCAGCGCACCCACCATAAAGTCAGTCTGCTGTGCTTCGATGAGCGTCTGCTCAATCATAAAGAACATTTTTTTAAGCCACGGATCAGCGTAAATCTTGTCGTAGAAGACCTTGTTGAGCTTCATAACCAGATCATATAACTCTTCGTCACTGAACTTGTTCATGGTTATTTAATCGGAATCCCCAGCTCGAACTTGTCATGATATTTCTCAGTTTAACTAAGCGAGAGGGGAGTTCGTTGTGGAATGACTCATGAATTCATTTAGTTGAGTGAGGATTTGGTTAATCCCATGGGGTTTTTTAAAAATTCCGCTGACACTTAAAGCTTCAAGTTCTTCTGGTCTGAAATGACTATGTCCAGAAAAGAAAAAAACATAGATATTGTTTCTGCCCAATTTTTGAATTTCTTTTGCTAGAAAAATTCCGTCTCCGTTGTGCATACGAATATCGGTAAAAACGATGTTGAAGGGGTGCTGTAGAATTTTTGCAATTGCTTCTTGCCCTGAAAAGGCCGTCTCTACTTTGCCACCATATATTGCGAATTGTTCTGCGACAATCTCACAGAGCTCAACTTCATCATCAACCACCAATATTGAGCATTTTTTTAAAAAAGGAAAATTCATTAAATTAACTCGCCAAGGGTAATTGGAGCACAAACCGTGTATTAGGCGAAGAAGAGTCGTAGAAAAGTTTTGCATTCATGTTTTCGGCTAATCTTTGACTGATTCCTAGACCTAAACCGGTACCTTTGCCCGGGCTTTTGGTGGTGAAAAATGGTCTCATCATCTTATCCTGAACTCCAACGGGAATCCCTTTTCCACTATCTATTACACTGAGCTCAACAACATTATGCTTAAGCTGAGCTTCGATCTTGATCCAAGGTTGATCAGTCTGATCGATAGCATCGATAGAATTGTTAATCAGGTTAAGTAAAATTTGTAGCAGATGAGAGTTGAGTGATTTAACTTTGAAATTCTCTGCAAGATTAACTTGGAGATCAATTTGATTCTCTTTGAGCCTTTCACAACACAAAGTCATTGTTTCATTGATAGTATGGTTAAGAAGCAGCTCTTCCGCCTTATCCGTTATAGAAGTACGAGAATAGCTTCTTAAACTATTTATGATTTGTGCTATTTTCCCGACGGTAGAATCGATTTGATTTGCCTTCTTTTGTATTAAGGCATGATCAGGGTTGGGTGACGTGCAGGTCATTCGAATTTGTTCCGCTGCAATGTTAATAATGGCCAGCGGGGTATTTATCTCATGGGCCATACCCGCAGCCATTTCACCTAATGATGACATCTTGGCCGAATGATAGAGCTGCTCTTCCGATCTTTTGGTCGAAGTGATGTCAGCAAAAGTTGTTACTGTATGTGTCGGGTTTTTTTCAGAATCAATATGAATAGGGGTTGAGTTAATCATGATCCATCTAGGTTCTTCAGCGCCCACCTTTATTCCCATAATGGTATTCATCTGTGGTTTACCTGTGGCCATCGCTACAACAGAGGGATGCTCATAAGGTTCAAAGGGAGAGCCATCTGTTTTGATAGCATTCCAATCAGGATCAAATGAAGATTTTCTTAGGAGTTGATCTTCGGTAATACCTAAAACTTTGGTAGCGGCTTGATTGTATTCAAGAATTTCATCTTTGTTATTTTGTAGAACCATTCCTTCAACCATTTGATTGAAAGCTGTTTGCTGAATTGCGAGTTTGGTTTCTATTTTCTTAAGTGCTTTGTAGTCTCGTCTAAGTTGCAACAAAGAACGTGCTTGTTCGGCCAAAGAACTCAACATGTCGAGTTGTTCAGCAGAGAGCTGACGTGTTTTTTTATCAATCACACAAAGAGTGCCAATGGGTAATTTATTGGTTGGATCGGTAATGGGGACGCCTGCATAAAACTTAATCCCCAGTTCACCAGTCACCAAAGGATTCTGCTCGAAACGTTCGTCATTAGAGGCATCTTCAACAACGAAGGGACCTTCTTGCAAGATTGCGTGAGCGCAGAATGCCACATCGCGGGAAGTTTGATCCGCCTGGAGACCGACTTTTGATTTGAACCATTGTCGCTCAGTGTCGACTAATGAAATAAGCGCGATGGGTGTCCCGCAAATATAGGATGCGATCTTTGTAATCTGATCGAACTCTTTTTCTGGATAGGTATCAAGAATGGCCAGATCATGCAGCGATTTAACACGTTCAATTTCTCTGGGATGCAGTTGTGCTCTCAATTAAACCTCGCCTGAGTAAGATTCCATGTTAGGCGATTTTAGCCTTTGCTCGATTTAATTTCGGATAATAATTCTTAATAGATCCCAAAATGATAACAATCACTTTTCATGAATGAATCCAAGGCAAGCTGATTAGTCGGATACTTTGATGGATGGGCCAGAATTAGAGGTGTCTTTTCAGTCTGATATCGTTACGATTAGAAGAAGAAAAATGGTGCCCAGGACGAGACTCGTTAAAACGCTTTTCTTGAACCATTCCAGCCGCTTGTGATTCTCACTATTTCTCAGTTATTTTGATAGTTTAACCCAGAAATCCCCACTTTTCCTTTGTTGCCTACAATCGCCTTTTTGGGTCTATTTTGGTTTGTTGTAGTACAAAACTAGTACAACGGAGCTGAGAAATTATCGAAGCGCATCGAGCGCCTTGAGCTTCTTAAGAATGATTTTCCAGCTCTCTTCAAACGAGCGAGTTTTATCGTCGATGAGGATGAGGTCATAGCTTTTCTTGAGGTACTCTGTATCCACCAGCTTGGCACCCTCGTAAAGTGAGTCCATCTCAAGAGACCGACGTTTAAACGTGCGCTCGATGGCACGCAGCAAGTCCTTATCTTTGACATCATCAAAGATAAAGGGAAGGTCGTAGACATCCTTACCGCGAGTATTGGTGTCTCCGCGGTCAAGCAAACAATGAATCTTTTCGGAGGCGATAAACTCCGGTGGATAGATTTTCCACTCAATCGCATCCATAGATGGCAAGATTGATTCAGTGACTTTTAAGCGAGCGACATCTTCGAGATCCACGCCAATAGAAATATCGAGATGAATGCGGCGAAGCTGTCTTTTCTCGTCCTCGCTCGGAATAGGTGAGCCTACTTTGTAGAGAATCTTAAAACGAAGTCCACCATAGCCACTCTCGGTCGCAAGCTCTTCGGTTATGACATCTCCAAACCAGAAACCATCCTCCAAATCTCGATTAAGTGAAGCCTTAATCTCTTTGGTAAGCTGTTGTTCATTAACGCCATTAATGACGGCATCCGCATCTCTGGTGTAACGGTTCGTTTCTAATTCCTTGTAGAGAACGAAGCCACCCCCGAAAACCAGATGTTCTTTGAGCAGTTTATTTGTAACCAGTCTTGCGATGATCCGCTCAAGGGTCACGATACCTCTAACGCGATTGACATCTTGAACTCCCAGGTCTTGCGCCACTTTCTTAATCTTGGCATTGAGTTGATCTGCGCTATACATAAGTTTCCTCTAAAAGAATAAGATCGCGCTTTAGGCGTTCTTCTACTTGCATCTTTTTAGCTACCTCATAAAGTTTCTTAAAGTTGGTTTTCCTGGCCCTGATGGCATCCATGGTAATCTTGAAAGCTTGAATCTCACTGAAGTGCTTTCGATCTAATAACATATCCACGAGAGTGCGCTCAATCGATGTAACTCGAATTCCATTGATAGTCTCAATACCAACATCCCAGTGAGGATTACGTTTCCGAACAGTTTTGATTTGAAGTCGGGTTGTTTTCTCGTAGGGGACATAAACCCAGATTTGTGAGGGAGCTTCTTCCGTCAGATCATGAATAACCAGTGCAGACCATAGACAAAGGGCGGATGGTTCTCCAAGTTGAGCTAGTGCAATGGCATAGTGTTCATGTTGATTGGTAATACTCTGACGTTTAACAAAAACACCACGCTCAATTTTTGAGATTAGGCCCTCTTTCACGAATTGATCAAGGTCATAATAAGATAGACCTAATTGAATAGCATCCTTCGCGGTGAAGACTTCTCTGCGGATTCGTTTCAGTGTTTTAAATTTAGCTGATGAGTTCATAGAGCCTCTAACCCTTATCGGAAGGGACTTTTTGAATTGTATCACAGTGCTGGAGACTGTGATTCCTTTTTAAGTACAATCTTGTAACGCTTTGATATTGTTGAGGCACCAGAGAGGTGATAGATCAGATCTATAAAGATACGGAGCTAGAGGTTCATCTGATAATTGATAAGATCTAAGAAAGTACATAACCAAGACAGCATCTAAGATGTTTTAGAAAGCAGAGTGGAAGAGGCAGTAACTTGATCAAGGGCAACTTTAAATTTTTAGTTTTGATATATTTTTTGTAATTCTTATGACTCTTAGTAGGGGCACCCCAAGATAGCTTTTTTGGCCAAAGACAAAAATACGCTAGTTCATCAAAGGAAAATGACTCAAAATTCTGAAAACAATATAGGGGCACGACTCTCAAGATTCCTTAAAACGGTAGGATTTTCCCATGGAGTTCACTGCTAAACTTCTAAAGTAAAATTGTATTAATTAGATTGTTTATGTTGGAGAAGATGATGGCGCAAAAAATTCCGAACCATATTGATGGACTGCTTAAGTACTTGTCTCAGCCAGAGGAAAAAGCGAATGAAGACTTAATCATTAAATATTTCAGGGAAGTTTATCCAGAATTTTCTCGCCAGAAGGAAGCGAAAAGAGCTGATGGATATGTTCCGGGTCAGTTCGTTCTTGAATTAAAAGGAAAACAGAACGATTGGTATGCCGGACTTTTTCAAGGTGTGGCCTACCAAAGAGAATTAGATTTTTCTTTAGTCATTGTCGCAGCTAAGCATTTCTTAGCTGTGTGGAAAGTCTCAGACTTGCCAGCGTCTATTAGAGAAGAAATTCTTTTATCAAAAGATGCCCCAAATGAAATAGGTAAGAAATTTGCAACTAAGTATAGAAAAGACCAGATCAAGCTTTTGAAAAAAAGTATCTGGATGTTCCCAAGTGAATTCCTTGAAGGTTTGTTCTCAAGTAAGACGGATGTACTGTTAAAGCAAGTAAAAGAATTTGAATTGATCGTTCAAAAGCAAAAGAAGGTTAGACATAAAATAACGGTTAAGAATTTCCCAGTGGTTTTAAAAGAAATGGTTCAGTTCTTCGACAAGAATAAACCGATGATGGTTGTTCGTGCTTTTTATAGCATGCTATTTGGATGGAATGAGAACTCTACACTTGAAATAAGTCATAAGATTAATCATCAGGCTACTTTGGGTGGAGAAGCCATTGATCACCTCATTCCAGGTAAAAGAATGGCGTTCAAAGAGTTCGTTGAGAACCATTACATTTATATAAATGAAGGCGAAAACGAAGATGACTTTTTTGCGATGTATGACACTGCCTTAGACACGGTTGATTCAAAGTTTCGCTCTAAGCATGGAATTTTTTTTACAGACCTTACACTTTCTAAGTTTGCTATGTGGTTTGTTAGAAAGCATCTCGGAGATATTGGTAAGAACCACCTTGTGATTGATCCCGCTTGCGGGAGCGGAAATCTGATCACTAACTGGAAGTCACCGCTAGAGTTAAGGCATAAGGTTGTTAGTGAAATTGAGCCTGAACTGCTATTTATTGTTGAAAAAAGAATGAAGTCGGATGCTTGGCACGAAGGTAAATTCACGGTTGTACCAAAGGTAAATGAAGGCAAAGGCTTAAACTTTATTGATATAAGCGCAAAAGAGTATTTGGGTGTCCTAACGAAGTATTTAAATGAAAAAGGACAGAAGCCAGATAAGCCTCTCGCTATTTTGTGTAATCCTCCTTACAAAAATGATGACGATCAGAGCGACGGTGAAATTGATTACCAACCTCACAGTAGTATTGTCGAACTGATAGGAAAGGATACAAGTGGCGAGCGTTCCAACTGCTTTTTGGCTCAGATGAAGCTTCTTGCAGAGGCTGCTGAGGAAAAAGGACTTCCAGGACAGACACTTTTAATGCTTTTTACTGGTATTCCTTGGCTTACATCAAGGCCAGTGCACAGAGCGCTTCGAGATCAGATTGTTGGGAATTTTGAGGACGTTTCTGGGTTCATGGTGAATAGCAAAGAATACTTCGATGTTCCTGGAAAGTTTCCTGTTGCTTTTACCATATGGAGATATAGAGGGCCAAACGCCGGGCTTGATGTGAATAGAAGTATTCCTCTTCTTGACCTAACATGGCTTAGCAAGAAAGAAATGCAATCAATCAATTGGGACGATAAGGAAAGTGTAGATAAGCATTCTGAAGTGTTCCTAGCTGATAAAAGATCAATTGCTGTCGAAATAGGTAAGCAATATCAAAACATTCGAGAATGGAGTGGGCAAAAGAGATTTGATTTTCAAAGAGAAAAAACGAAAGACGAAAATGAACAAAAGTCTTCTTTTTTATGTGGTCTCCCTAAAGGAGATGGCAGACATTCAAGAAAGAAAACCTTGGGACATTCAGATGGAACATTTATTGGGTTTGTTGATGATCTAACGCCTTGTCGAATCAGAAAGGGGTCTTCTGGGTTCCCGTGGTTTCGGTTAAACACGCAGTTCATGGAATTCCAAAAGACCAGGTGCTTTTCTGGTCCAGCTGATAACAGGGCATTTACTGCAACGGATGAGTTGTCGGCTAAGAAAATGTTCTTCTGGTATTCAATGAATAGAAGCTTTAAGCACATCAGATATCCTATGTGGGCAAACAATTTTGAGATGTGGGGTATTTCTAATGAAGCATTGGAAAAAAGGAAATTGACCCAATTGTCCTTCAGTATCGCAATTGCAGAAAATGAATGTGTGGAAACACTCTTTCCCGCAAATAATCCAGTTAAAGGTTCTCCAGAAATCTATGTGCCGAATCCACTTAGTCCAAATGATAAGAGTTCATTTTGGACAAACTATATGGATAAATATTTTTCACCTGATGGCAAATCAGATGCAGAAATATTAGTGAGATCAGTTAAAGATTTATTCTTGCTTTGGAAGAAGCGTTTCAAAAAGAGTAATGAGATTTATACCAGCTATAAATGTAGCTATTTTGTTGGAGACGGGATACTCCGAAGCAATAGTGGAATTGTACAAATCCAGGATTATGCCGAACACACCAAAGACACTGAACTTTTAAAGCAATTGGATAAGATTTCTGAGCAGCTTAAGCTTGTTAAGGAGGAATTTAATAATTATCTTCTTAAGAAAGATGGGCTTAACTATTTTGATATTTCGAATCTTCCTCAAGCGACACAATCAGAGAAGCCTCTTGAAAACGTTATAGAATTTATCATCCCTTCTAAAACTGCATTTGAGAAAGTTCTTGAGAAAAGATTGGCAATTGCACACTTAATAACGTCTGCTCTTTCAACTGATCCAAATCTTGGAAGGGTAAAGTTTGCTAAAGCTTTTTACTTACTTGATGAAGAATCAGGTTTGGATTTAAAGACGGAGTACACTAGGGAGATTGCCGGTCCTTTGGATCAAAGAAGCTTATACAATGAAACAATAGGTGTAGAGGCTTTGGGCCAGAGGTACAATCTCTTTGAAGTTCGCTCAACCAAGAGAGGAAAGGGCGAAAAGATAAGCTATTTGACGGGAAAAAATGCCAGCATTTTTGATTTTAGAGCTAAAGAAATCATAGGTGCTAAAGCCCAAAGATTGGATGATGTTATTAGTATCATTGCCCCTCTAAATACAGATCAAGTTGAAATTGTGGCGACTCTGTATGCTTGCTGGAAAGACATACTTCTCTCTAAGAAGGCTTTGACTACCCCAGCGATAATTGATGAGTTTCGGAATAAATGGCATAAAAGTAAGAAGCGATTTAATGAAAAGCAGCTTTCGGTTGCTTTAGATTGGATGAAAGAAAAGGGAATTGTTCCCTCGGCAAAAGGTAAACGAACTAAGACAAAAGATCGACTGACGATGGAAGATATACCTTTCTAGCAGATAAACTTCATTAGTCTGAATCGAATGAACACAGGTAGAATAGGTAATTTCGTTGAAGTTCAGTTAATCTCGCGAACACTTAGTAGGCTTTTTTAAACTTTCATGAACTTCTATCGTAACCGTTCTCATCTCGGTTGATTATGGCGGTTCTGACACCGGGCTTCTGGCCTTCGATTCCCCTGAGCGTTCGTTAAATACGGATTATTAATTCCGATAGCCCCGAACCCTGCCGCCAATGCTTGAGAGAGCATCGCAGTTTTTTACGATCCACGAATTCCTTTAAAAAAAATATCAATATTTCCGAAAAACATTATGACTTACAGGGTAATTTATTAACGCTCTAGGAACGTAATTATGAAGAGTAATTTCAATAAAACAAAGAGATGGGCGCCCAAGACTAATAAGAAGCGTGAATTAGAAGAAATAGTACCTGAAAAAAAACCATATAAGCCTAAAAAAGAAATAGATGTCGAAAAGCTCAAAGAGATTCAGGAGAAATTAAAAAGAGAGAAAGAGAAGTAATGCTTTATTGGAACACCTTTTTCTCTGAACCTTGTTTCTTGAGCGAATTTGCTGTCATCGAAGCCCACACTATATCCTTACCTTTATAGGCAGGGTCATTCAAGATAGCCCTGATCTCAGAGTTAGCCCTCTCCATAATTTCATGGAGTACCGGCATGACTTTTTCCAAGTTAACTGCTTCGTATTGAAGCGAGAGCCAGTTATCTTTTCTCCCGAAGGCTGCCAGATCATAATTCCTAGCGATGAGGTTTTGGGTGAGCTTATGAACCGTTTCTTGTCGTGCGTTGATATTAGTTTTAATTGCAATCACACCGTCAGTTTCAATTAGGACTTCGTTTGCTAGCAATTCATCAAGAATTGTTAGCCCCTTGTTTCCATATTCGCTCTCCACAACCTTGCGGTGTATCCCAGTACCGCTTGTCGCCATAAGCATCAATTCATAGGTCGTTGGGTCTTGGAAGTATTTTTCCGAATCTACTGCGGCGAATGGAGTATCTTTGTTGGCCTTGTAAATTTGTTCGAGGCCAACGACGAGTTGTGGGTAATAGCGCTTAGCAAAAGTGTGGGCGAGTTTCTCACCGTGAGCGGCCTTGAGAATGGCGATGGCGTGCTTGAACTCAGGCTTTGCTGTACCGCTATTCTCAATTCGACTGAGGGTCGAACTTGGGATTGAGAGGCTTGCAGCGAGAGCATTAGTTGAAAGACGAGGCCTAGCTTGCTTAATAAGACGAATGCTCTCCATAAGGAGGTCTTTCAAGTCGATTGTTGAGTCTTTAATCATAAACATTCCCTGGTGGGTTTCAGTTGTGCGGGATGGTCTACAAGGTTTTTCACCAAAAATGTATGGCCCAAAGCAGATTTCCCACAGTGGGATGGTTTCCAGAATGTGTTTTCAGATGGATAGAAGAAAAATTTCTCACCGTGGTGAGGAGTTTTCCATCCCACAGTGAGAAATTCTGGATTAGCTCCATGGAAGATGAGTACAAGCGCATTGAGAAAAAAACGGACGTTCGTACTTGTGCAAATGAAGTGCAAGTAAGGTGCAAGAGCTTGCAATTCAGGTCTTAAACACAGAGTCACGCCGCCCGCCAGGTGTTTGATATCGCTCTTGTTTTCTCCTTCTCGAAATTGACTCCCCACCCACAACGAGGTTGAGAGTAGGGAGTCAATTTCTAGAGATAACAGAGAGCTAAATTACACAGGCGGGCGGGAAATTATAAGGAGTAGGTATGAATGAATTAAAGAGTGAGGAAGGAATTAAAACGGGAGTGGGGTCGGGATCGGGAACGGAGACGGGAACCAAATCGGGAACGGGAGCGGGAACAAAGTCGGGAGCGGGGAGGCTTTATGCGTAGCTATGAGATGTATCAAATCGTCAAAGGTATGGTGGAGGATGTTTTAAAGGAGCAATCTCATTTGCCCAAGAAACTGGAATCTAATTCTGTGCCCACCTATTTAACTGTGGAGGAAGCCGCCAGAGAATTGAATATGAAGGTCTCAAGAATTAGGACTGCGATTTTTAGAAAAGAGATTCCTTATATTAAAATTGGCTCATTGGTGCGGATTCCAAAAGAGGGATTGCATCAACATATGAAAAAATCAATTTTCATGCCCAATTCAAATCTCGAGTGCTAAAGTCATGGCTCGCTCTTTGACATTTAGGTTTAGGCAACAAGAGGAAAAGTGGGGACTTCGCATAACAGGAGTTTCTCCATGATTATTGATTACCAAAACAAAGATGGCTCCGTTACTTATCGTGCCAAGGTTTATATTGATGGCCGGCAGATGACGGAAACCTTCAAACGCAAAAAAGACGCTCAGTTGTGGAAACAACAAATGCTGGTAGATCGTCAGCGTGGAACTTTGAAGACCGCTGCTCAGGAAAGTAACAAGACCTTGAGTGAGTTTAGTCAGGATTGGTTTGAAACACGCGTTTCCAACAAATCTCCTAAAACACAAACGTCTTATCGAACTCAACTTGAAAATCATATTTTACCTGTTATCGGAAAGATTAGACTTTGTGACTTGCGCATAATTCATGGCCATAAAGTGGTCTCTGCTCTTCGTTCAAAGAATAAATCTCCGAAAGGGATCAATATGGCCTTGTGTGTTCTCAAGGGTATTTTAAACGATGCTGTGAAATGGGATGTGATTGATAAGAGTCCATTTAGAAACTTAGAGCTAGAGAAAGTTCCTCCGCGAGCAGCAAAGTATTGGATGCCGGATGAAATTGCGAAGTTCTTAAAAGCTAATATGCAGGATGAGCTTTATGAACTTTGGGTGGTGGCACTTAATACAGGAATGAGAAGAGGTGAGTTAGGAGGGCTTAAGTGGGACAAAGTTGATTTTACGAATCGACTGATTGAAGTCTCAAGGGTCAGAGATCGCCACGGTCTAAGAGAATCTACCAAAACATGTTCGAGCTTTCGTTACGTCCCCATGAATCACGCCACCGAAGTTGCACTTAAAACTCTTCAGCTGGAGAAGCGCCATAGGGAGTATGTCTTCGCCACCAAGTGCGGCAGCATTTTGGATGTGCAACATATCTCCGAGCGAGAATTCACGAGAGCTATTAAGCGCGCAGGAGTGAGTAAGATTCGCTTTCATGATCTGCGCGGAACATTTGCCTCTAACGTCTGCATGGCCCCTGAGGGTGATTTATACGGGCTTTCAAAAATTCTTGGGCATAGCAGCGTGGAGATGACGACAAAAAAGTATGCCCACCTTCACAATAGCTTTCTCAAGCGTGTCGTAAGCAGCGTAAACTTTACGGCAGAGGGATCGTAGTACAAAACTAGTACAACGACTCTCAGAGTGCTGGTGTTTTCAATCTAAGTTGTTAGGATATTTGAAGTAGAAAAAAAATGGTGCCCAGGACGAGACTCGAACTCGTACGGATGTGTTTAGCATGCCGAGGGATTTTAAATCCCTTGTGTCTACCATTCCACCACCCGGGCACAGGATACAACATCGTGTTATGATGAAGAGTTATTGTCAATTTTTACTCGTAGTTATTTTGCTGGCGCAAGGCGGCTGCTCGTGGCGTAAAAGTGCAGGGCCCGACGACAGCTTGATTCTTTCGCGCATTGAACCCGTGTGGTTTGCGCAGGACAAGAATATTCGTTTGGCCGACTGGCATGGCCAGCCTCAGCCCCACTTGTTCTACGATCCACTTCCTGAACTCAATCCGGCCATGAGTCATATTAATTTTCTCCCTTTGCACATCGCTGGCACAGAAGAGGCCTATGACTTAGATGTTCCTACCGGCCAGCGCCACTTTTCCCATTTCATGTGCTCTCAGCCTGATGTCTGGAAAAAAGACGGTAAGATCTCTGGTATCACCAGTTTTTCTACTGGTGTGGTGCCACGGCATTTTGATCAACTCAATCGCCCCCAACGCATCATTGTTTTTGGTGGAGAATCGATTCTTAGCATTGAGCAGCCGGTTCTCTATCGAGCGCGTATCGTCGGTGCGGTAGTGGAACAAATTTGTCCTAGCGGAAAATGTTCTGGTCTCAAAGAATGGACAGGCCGGATGGTGTTGGTGGGTGTTTATGATCGTGAAGCAAAATGGAAAAACATCAAGACTACGAAACAGCTTGCGGAAGTCGTGAACTGGGACAGTGTTCGTAATCAATTAGAAAATCTCAATGGCAGAAATCAAGTGGCTGACAAACAATATCCTGCTGTGAAAATAGGGCAGTTAGTTGATTTGCAAAGTGCCATGGATTTTATGCAAAAGCGTTCAGTCGTCTTGACGACTAAAGAGCTCGTTGCCATGAAGCGCTCTTGCAGCAGAGTCTATGATTTATTATGGAATGAGGTAGGTGCCGAGTCGATTCTTGATCGCCCTGTTAAAACCAGTGATGAAGCACGAGCTCATGCAAAAGCCTTGGATGTCTTAAAAAAAGCCAAGAAGCCCACCTATTTCAACCAACGTCTCGGAAGTTTCTTACGCAAATATCATAGCGAACTCTATACCTGTTCACGAGTCGTTTATCCCGGCAACCCTAATGAGAATCAAGAGAAAACGAAATTCATTCATTGGATTTCAATGTTCAATCGTTTGCATAAGAATGGCTGGGTCTATAGTTGCACTGGAAGAACTTGGGGAATGTCGAATGTCGGAAAAGAAGCAATGGAAGATTTGCTTCGTTACTTACCCAGTTGTTCAGTGAAAGACATCGATCATGCGATGAAGTACTTGCCGCCTTTTTTGAGGTCCTTAAGAGGAGCTTCTGGAGAACGCTGGCGCTATGTAGGTTGGGATGAACATGCACATGGGTCGCATGCCAAGCTTGAAGCCTGGGTGAGTGTTCCTGAGCGCTCCTTCGCGTGTGACAAAGACCGCAATCAGGCCATCAGAGAAAGATGGAGTGAAATCCCTGAGGATATTGTGTGGAAAGAACGCTTTAACCCTAATGACTTCAAAGATTCGGAATATATTTTTTAATATGAAAGCACTTGTCGTTCCATTCTTGCGAATTTTAGATAACTGGGCGACTCAGCGAATTGTTCGTGTGGCGGTTTTTGGCCAAGGTCTGGGTCTTACAGAGTGGGATAGCTTATCAACATCTGCCTATTCGAAAACAATTCCACAAATAAAGTGCGTTATAGATCCTTCTGAAGCTCATGTGATGGCGATTCATGGCCCAATTACTCTTTTGAGTTGGCCGATGTTGGAAGCATGGGTTCAAAAGGCACGCTTTGATGCTCGCTTTATTGCCATTGGTGCCGAAATTGAAATCAATCGCGAGGGCCATATTATTGGACCTCGTGGAGAGCTCTCAAGTTTCAAAGTGCAAGGTATTTTGCCGGGTCATCCTCCTGCTCCTCAAGAGATAATCGCTGCGGTCAAAACAGTTATGGAGATGCCACGTGTTTGATTGGGCGATTTTTCGTGAAAGAAAAGATTTTTATAAGGGCTCATTTGGGAGTGCTTATCACTATGATCATGATCACCATCATGTTCATATCACCTGTCGTGATTTCGCTCGCACCATGGGTATCTTACGTCACGATATGGGCTTTAGTTTAATGAATGACATTGCCGTCATATCGACTGTGGGTCATCCTCATTACGAAAAGCATCACGGGCAACTACGTTGGGATGTGACATATCACTTGTTTCACTTAGAAGCTCATCAGCGCCTCCAAGTGCATTTGTTGTTAGGTGAGGGAGAAAGTGTTCCTTCTGTCTTGGAATGGTTTAGCGGTGCTGCTCGCTTAGAAATTGAGGCACTTCAACAGTTGGGAGCGATGCCTCAAGATACTCAACCGCTGGGACTTCCGCATTTCAAAACAAATCCAAATTTGAGTGAAGCGCCTTATCCGGAAGAACTCAATCAATGGTATCTCTTCGATGTGAACCATCCACTGACTCGTCATCAATTCGCTCTGGCGATTGAAGCGCATGAGGGAAAAATTCAGAATACGTGGTTACAAAGTGGCTACTGGAAGCGTGGTTGGGAAGAGAAAGCACAGAGCTGCACTCCTCTTAAATTTCAACCTTTGCTTGATGGTCTAATGCCTACCGCGGCCCCTTTGGTAAATGTCGCATGGGCTAAGACACTAGAAGATTATTTTCTATGGCGTATTCCAGAACGTGCGCAGGCCGTTCGCATGATTTTTATGGAACTCAGTCGCATTTCCCATCATATGTCGATCATGGCGAATGTTGCAGAAGACTTAGGTGTAGATGAAGCCGTGCTGTTGTGTCGCGAGATTAGAGAAAGACTACGTACTTTGTTTGAATTCTATGCTGGCTCACGAGTGGCGACTCACTTGTCGCATTTTGGTGGACTAGCGATGGATCTACCGGCGGGCTGGGTGCAAGAGGCCATGTCGCTTTTGAAAGGTATTGATGGAGCGCTGGTCTTTTATCGCCGTATGGTCACGCATCATCCTTTGGCGCGTCGTCGTTTAAAAATGGCGGGTATCACTGCGCAAGTCGCTCTTGAAGCAGGACTCACCGGGCCTGCTCTTCGTGCCACAGGCGTTAACTTTGATCTACGCAAATCGCGTCCTTTTTATTTTTATCAAGATATTGATTTCGATGTTCCTGTTGGTATGCATGGACATGCTCATGATCGAACGTTGATTTTAATTGAAGAATGTCATCAGTCGCTGAGAATTTTGTGGCAGGTGTTGGATAATCTTCCTCTTGGAAGTGTCATGATTGATTTGCCAGGCCTCACAGAATTGAATGCCGGTGTTGCCCATTTGCCTCAGTGGAATGAGTGGTACCAAAAAGCTGATCGAGCATGGAGTGCACAGTACACTGCCATTGAAGGACCAAGTGGCGAGCTGGGTTTTCATGTTGTGCTTCACCCTCATGATTTGAAAATTTGGTCACTTAAAATTAAAACCAATTCCACACTGTTAGCGCAGGCCTTACCTGACTTTTTGAAAAATTGCCCAGTATCAGATTTAGCTCTCTCACTTAGTTCGCTTCATTTGGAAGCGAGCAGCTTGGATCGGTAGTTTATGATTTTGCAACGCGAACATTACACAGAATTACCTTGGTGGAAGTGGGCCCAGCTCAGAATGATTTTGGCCTGGGCACGCCTGTCGGGTGGTTTCGCTCGTGCTGTTGGTGTCGATCGCTTGCGATTGAAAAGTACTGCTTCAATTGCCCGGCGCCAGTTTCGTCGGCCACCCATTCTTCAACCAAAAATCATTGAGTCTGAAATGCTAGAAGCAGAGGCCATTTGTCCTACTGGAGCGGTTTTTCAAGACAGAAAGAAGGCCTGGAATATCAATGTTTCTCGTTGTATCTCATGCGGCCTGTGTTACCTCAGAGCGCCACAATCTCTGGCACCTTCGGCCGAAAGTGCCTCTATTCAGATTCCTGACCAACACAAAATCACGGATTTCGCCAAGATTTAGTTAGGCCCTTGTGTCTATGTAAATGGCCATGGGAGAATGAGCTAGTGCCTCTGTTGACGGGGGCCATGAGTCAAGGAATACGTATGCAAGCCCTTCTGCTAATTGGTTTTTTTGTCATCTCTTATTTCACCGGCGATTTTGTCATCACACGCTACCTTGGCGAAGGTGGGTTAATCGGTTCAATGTTTAATTCATACACTTGGCTCTGGTGGGCCGGTTACACAATCCTTATCGCCCATTTGACCATTACTTGTATGAGCTTGTCGTTCCATCGCGCTCATACGCACAAGGGTGTCGAGTTTAATCCTTATCTCGATATGATTATGCAAGTGTGGCTGTGGTGTATCACCAGCATGTCAAAACCAGATTGGGTCTCAGTACATATCTACCATCATGCTTGGAGTGATACCGATAAAGATCCTCATTCACCGGTGAAGAAAGGATTTTGGCGCGTCTTCTTGTTAGGAGTATTCGATTACACTAAAGCAAAGTCTGACCCTGAGGTTTTAAAAATCCGTAAAACAATTAAACTCAATACTCTTGAAGCATTCATTAGCCGCAATCCATTTTTCGGACCCTATATGTTCACGATGGTTTTGATGGTGTTGTTAGGCAGTCAGATTGGTCTTGTGCTTCTATTCACTAATATTCTTATTTCGCCTTTGTTTGCTGTCGGTGGAGTCAATGCTCTTGCCCATACTTGGGGCTACCGCAATCACGCTTCGGGAGATAACAGCCGTAATATCGGATTTATTTTTCCACTCAACTTCATTATCTGCGGTGAACTCGATCACAATAATCACCATGCTCATCAACGTTCATGTTCATTCCGCCACAAGTGGTATGAGTTTGATATTGGTTGGGCCTATATTTGGACACTCGCCAAGTTTAAATTGGCCCGTGTACGCCACTCATACACCACCGTCACTTTGAAAGAAGAGATGAGTCGCAAGGTGAAGTACTTGATGGAGAAAGATTATCGTTTCAAAAACAAACTCGATGAACTTGCACTTGAATATCAAACATCAGCGCAAGAGTTGCGTGAGCAGCTAGCAGCTTACGTCAAAGGACAAAAAGTCAGACTCAATGGTCAACGGGTGAAAATGGATAATCGTCTGAAGGCGCTTATTGAGGAGCTTCAGCGTACAGTTCGTATCAACGAAGAACTTGGTTTAGCTTACGCATAAAATCTGCGCGCGGGACGTAAGTCCCGCCCAAGCTCTCCACCACAGGTGTCACCATCTGGGTATCAAGCCACTCAATCCCTAACGTTTGAAAATGTTCAATCGCCGTTAAAAGCGCGAGCTTTCCGGCGTTATCTTCCAGCGTGAACATACTTTCTCCTGAGCGAAACTTACCAATCGCCACACCATAGACACCGCCTACCAGACGTTGCCCAAGCCATGCGCCTGCGCACCAAGCGTGTCCCATTTCAAAGAGCGCTGTGTATCCTTGGATGATGTCAGGGGTGATCCAGGTATTGGGCTGATCTTTCCTCGGAACGGCAGCACATAGCCGAATGATTTCTGGAAAAGAGGTGTTGAGGGCGATTCTAAAAGGAGATTTCTTGCGAAATTTCTCAAGGCTTTTGGGAATATGAAGTGTCTTGAAATCCAGAAAACCGCGTGGATCCGGTGAGAACCAGGCGAGAGGAAATTCAGGTGAAAGTGGCCAAGGAAAAATTCCTTGGCGATAAGCTTCAAGAATGGTGTCGGGCCGCATATCGCCACCTACGGCAACGAGACCATCTTCTGTGGCGTTTTCAACAGGTGGAAAAACAATCTTACGCATCGGCACCCATGGCCCGGGCCAAAAAGCGAGCGACACTTGCAGCGGTCATGAGACTGGTTTCTTGAGAGTTATTGGGAAAGAAGTTGTGATTCACCATCGGTGCCACTTCCACCAGATCGGCACCAGTGACTTTAAATTTATCTGCCACGAGGCGAATGACATCACCACAGAAAACAGGATCAAGCCCACCTGTTTCAGGAGTGCCCGTCGCAGACGCCCACTTTTGATCGAGCACATCAATATCAAATGAGATGTAGACTTCTTCGATACCGGCACGCTGATATTGAGCAATGATTTGTTCGGCTACTTGATGGGCACTTTGTGTGAGAATTTCTTTGGCCCAAAGTTGAGTGAGTCCTAAAGATTCCCAGTGGCCGCGATCTTTACCTGTCGAGCGAATGCCCACTTGGATCAAGTGATCTTTTGAAGGGAAAAACTCGCGAACATGATACGTCCATGAGCCGAAACACAAATCAATGCCTAGGCGCTTATCTAAGAGATCGGTATGAGCATCGAAATGCAGTAGGGCCATTTTTTTATTTCTACGTGCTTTCGCCCATGATCTGACTAAGGGATACGAGACGGAGTGATCGCCACCTAGAGCGAGCACTTTGACGCTCTTATGGTCATGATAAAGTTGATCTAAGATTTCTTCAGTGATGGAGAGTGGCGAGACAGGCCATTGGTTGGCAGTGTCACCATAGAGACCTTGACGGCAAGCATTGATGGTTTCGGTATTTAAATATTTATCATGCAAAAGATGGGGAATAACTCGGACATCTCCGAGATCGGCAAGGAGAGTGCCATCATTTAACATCGCTTCACGAATAAAGAGTGGCCCCCAGTTGGCACCACGTTGGATACCACCGCCGTTGTCACTGGCGACACCAAGAAGAGCAACACCCAAAGAATCAATTTTTTTCAGACTGGCGAGCCACGCTTCGCGCGGATTGACTTCTTGATAGAGAGCTCGTTGCAACTTTTCGCGTTTATCTTTACCAGTATTAACGGTGAAGACACCTTCACCGGGAGGACAAAGTAAGTGGGGGGCAAGGGTTAAAAAACTCATCGGTAAAAGCCTTGAGGAGTGAGGCGATCATTTAAAAGTTGCAGATCATGAGCAATGCCTTGAGTAAGCGCTTTAAGTGCAAACACTTCAAACTCTAACATCGTAGCGATAAGATTTTTTGAAACGCCCGCGATATGAGGAGTGGCCACAACTTGAGTGGCCGGCCAATAGTTTGCGGTGTACGGCTCACTGGCATGCACATCCAGATAAGCACGTGCGCCAGGGTGGGATTTAAGGAAATCTCTTAAATCATTTTCTACAACGAGTTCACCACGGGCCGGATTGATTAATAAAAAATCGTTCGTCTGATGAGATAAAAACGCGGCATTGATCAAGCCGCGTGATTCTTGATTGAGTGATGTCGCCAAAATAACAGTCGACCACTTTTGGTTGAGGTGAGTGGTGATATTCAACCACGGGTCATGAACTGTGACGGGGACACCCAAAGAAATCAGTTGTGTGTGTAGTAACTTTCCCACGTGCCCTCGGCCGATCAAGAGAGTTTTACGTTCATTGATCATTTCACGCGGCCAAGTGCGATCAACGGGCCAGGTGGCGTGATGGCGTAGATAGGTTTGATGTTGGAAAAGGGCAGCTAATGTCCACTCTGCAACGGCCTTGGCGCGAATAGGATTTCCTAAAATGATGGGTTTCTCAGGCCAGAGATCTTGCAACAAATTATCGTAACCAGAGTTGGGGTGAAGTATCGATGTGACACGATCTCTCAAAGATGAAAATTGCCCCAAGCGAGTATGAGTGTTGGTGAGTAGACAAATATCGCCGGTCTCAGGCACAGATTCAGTGGTGCCCAGATAGCGAATGCCAGGAAGTTGCTCCACGGCGATACGCTCCATGTCCTCGAAACCTGGAGGGAAATAACTAGATGAATCGGTCCGTTTAACAAGAAGTTGGCCCATGAGCTTCCAGCGTACCTCTTCTAAGGGTATCAAATCAAAGTGAAATCCGGTATAAACGGAGCATGATCAGTATAAAATCAGCACGTGAAATTGAGCTCATGCGTGAAACAAGTCTTTTGGCAGCTAAGACTCTGCGCTTCATTGAGGACAAACTCCGTCCTGGCATGAGTACGGAACAAGTCAATCAGCTCTGCCATGACTACATTATTAAGCGTGAGGCTATTCCCGCTCCACTTAATTATCACGGCTTTCCTAAAAGTGTGTGCACTTCAAAAAACGAAATCATCTGCCACGGCATTCCTCATCCGAAAGATATTATTCGCGATGGTGATATTCTCAATATCGATGTCACCACCAAACTGAAAGGTTTCCACGGCGACACCAATCGCACGTATCTGATTGGTAATGTCCGCCCAGAAATTAAGCGTATGGTCGATGTGACGTACAAGTGCATGATGGCCGGCATCGCTGTTTGTCGTCCGGGAGCACGCGTGGGTGATATCGGTGCCATCATCGAAGAGATGGCCCACGATCATGGTTATTCAGTTGTTCAAGAATACTGCGGCCATGGCATCGGCCGTGAGTTTCATGAAGAGCCACAAATCTTGCATTACGGAAAACGTGGTACCGGTGCAGAAATGAAGCCTGGTATGACTTTCACTGTTGAGCCCATGATTAATTTCGGCAAACGACATTGCAAACTTTTGGATGATGGTTGGACGGTCGTTACTAAAGATAAATCTTGGTCGGCACAATTTGAGCACACCATTCTCATTACCGAAGAAGGTCACGAGATCTTAACAGTTGTTCCAGATAGTGCGTGGACTGCTGCCGATAATCAGATATGACAACAGTCCATCTTCAAACTCCCGCTGGTCAGACCACTCTTAATCTCCAATTCGACGATCATCGTCGCGTCTTGAGTGCCCAAGGAATGTCGGTAGGGGATCAAGGTGCTGAAGAAGTCCTCAACTGGCTCTGTGCTTGGTTGCCGGGCCGTGAGCTCACTGTTGCTCAAGAGAAAGCCGCTGAAGAACTTTTGACCACTCACCCTCATTGGGGGCTTTCAGAAGCCAAGCTGGTCGATTCACTTTTGCGAGACGCTGTTTACCAGACTCATCGTCAGGTGAAACTCACAGGAATGATTCTTTGTGTGTGCCATAAGGTCGATCGCCAAGTGGTGCAAGATTTTATTCGTGATAATCCCAATTGCACGCGCGCCGATGTTGTTGCTAATACTAAAGCGAGTTCGGGTTGCGGAAAGTGCACTCATGATGTGGAAGCTCTCATCGAAGCGGCGGCACCTCTCGAGAAGCGTTGGAATGGGGAGGCGAATTCAACTTGGATTTTAAAATTGCAAGAGTCACTCAATTTATGGCTTTCGCGCAAATCTCATTACCCTGCGATGAGTATTATGAGTTTCCGTGCTGGAGTGGTGAAGATTAAAGTGCAAGGCACGCTAACAGCTGATCAAGAATGGGACTTAGTGAACGAACTGAGTGACTACTGGTCAGAAGGCTTTTCGGCCGCTTTTTCAGTCTTTTTGGATTTCTCTTTGGCGCAAGCTTCAAAGTAGTACCCACTGCGGTGAATCCCAGCAAAAATTTTCGCTAGACGTGACTTCTTGCCTGCAATTTTTTGGATATCTATTTCTTCTTGTAGCCACTTCACTTCTAAATAGAGCTGACTCACTCCGGGAATGTTCTTTTCTAAGCAATCCGGAGTAGGGGATTCCATCTGGAGTTGTCCTAAAAAACTTAATAAAAGTTCAGGCCCTGAGAGATTGAGTTCTTTGACTAATTCTTGAGAAAGCGCTGTTCCAAGAGAGCTTGCTTGCGGCCTAATAATATACCAATCCTTAGTATCAAGAAGGATGGCTTCCAAGAGATAGAGGGCACCTTCCCGTTTTGAGCGACAAACTTGATTAATAAGAAGGTTATTTCCATCAATCCCTGAGAGCTGCACCAGCTCGGCAATCATCCTCTGATTAAGTTCGTAGAGAGCACCTGAGAGCTTCTTTTGGTGGAACACTTTCTCCTGCAAGCCTAGGCATTTTAATAGCCTTGAAGCCACAGGCTTAGGGACAGCGTGGGAGAGGTTGAGACTTAAGGCCAAGATGAAACTGAGCATGCCTCATTCTAGCATGGAGGTAGAATTTTTTAGGCCGGATTTTCCTTCCGTTCCGTGTCAGAATTGCTTTATGAAAGAGATGACCCTGATAGAGCACTTAGAAGAGTTGCGTACCCGCCTCATTCGCATGGTTATTATTATAGCTGTCGCTTTTGGTGGCTGTTACTCACAAAGTGCTCGTGTGGCCGAATTCTTGTTAATGCCATTGAGACAGGCCATGGGGGTGAATGGCAAAGTGGTTTTCACCGGTCTATTGGATAAGGTACTAGCAGAATTTCAATTGGCCTTTTGGTGTAGCGTGTTTGTGGCATCTCCCTTTTTATTTCGTGAACTCTGGTTATTCATTCGACCTGGATTGCATGAGCATGAGGCCCGTGCGGTAAAGCCGTTTGTCTTTGTGGGTTTTGTACTTTTTATTTCGGGTGTCGCTTTTGGGTACTATGTGCTTTTCCCGTTCACTTTCAAAACGCTCGTCTCTTACGGCGTACAAGACGTTGAAGCGATGATGAATTTGAAAGAGTATCTCTTACTCGCTTCTAAAATCTTGGTCTTTTTAGGACTGCTCTTTCAACTTCCGAACATCCTTCTGATTTTGGGCTTCATGGAAGTCGTCACTGCTCCAAGTTTAAGGGCCTGGAGACGTTATCTCTATGTCGGTTTTTCCGTATTCGCTGCGATTGTGACTCCTACTCCTGACATCATGAGCATGATGGCGGTCTGGCTTCCTATGATTGTGTTATATGAAATCGGAGTGCTTGCTGTCGCCTTGGTCGTTCACCCTTATCTCAAGCGCAAGTATTTGCCTGAGGCTTGAAGTCCAACTCAATTCACCCGTAAAGCCTGAACCTGAGTTCAACTTTGTCACTCAGGAATAGTTGAAGGCGCCTCTAACTTTCTAGCTATTTTGAGTTGAATCATTCTGGCACAGAATATTGAATCTTAAATTGAACCTTGCGCCAGAATGAGACGGGTGAATTGGATGATTAGAAAATTAGGCATGATGAAGAAATTCATCTAACACCGATCGTGTCACCGGCCAGAAAACAGAGCCTTTGAGAATCTTCACTGAAAAATTCAACCGCTGGCCTCTTGAGAACTCATCAAAAAGATAGAGTCCAGGTCGAATATAATCAGAAGGATTCTTTTTTTCAAAATGAGTACGAATGGTACCTGTGACTAACCAAATTCCACCCAAAGGAACTTGGTGGGAGTAACAAATAATCATGTCAGACTTCAAAGTCTGAGGTTGTCCATGACGTTCTAAAAAATTTAGCATCTGCTG
>JBKHVI010000038.1:0-28844 GCA_046570105.1 Bacteriovoracia bacterium | reverse complement strand
CCACGACGGTTTCCTCTATTCAACCTTATCTGAAAAAGCAATTTGCACTCCCCGCGACGATTAATCTTAATCTTCAACAAACCTTTGCCGGTCAGAACGTTCCAAAGATGGGTCGAGTTGAACTCGAATTCCGTATGCTCTTCTAACTGGCCGACTTGGCTGTTGGTAATGGACATCTCTCATCTTACTATCCGAGATGATTAAGAGTGAGCCGGAAGATAAATCCTATTATAGTAATCTAAAAAGATATCGAGATGCATCTGGAGTCGCTCTGGCTGCTTTGTCGTACACCAAGTTTTCCGAATCAATCGATTCACTCCAGCTCGCAACATTGCACAAGAATGATTTAGAATAAAAATCGGATCGTACGTTTTTTTCTTCAACTCTCCTTGCCCGGCTATGGCACCTCGCCCACCAGGATGTCGTCGATGCTCTCGGCCCGGCAGATATTTTTTTACAAATTCAGGATACCTCTGATGCTCATCGGATTGTACGAGCGCAGCTGGTGCGACCGTTGAAGCGACTTCCTCAAACAACTCAGAAAGTGTGCGGCGATGATCATTATCACGCTTGCCGTATTTCTTCCGGGACTTCTCTGCAATGAGACCAAAAGATGGGATACGTCCAACTTTCGCACCCAGTATATATCGTCGATCAGCATCAACAGCTAAAGAAACAGTCAGTGGCTTCATCTTGGTATGTTCACTTGTAACCAGATCATCAAACTCGAAAGACTGAACCTTGCCCCTCATCTGCGCTAAAAGTTCTAAATGACGAAGGCGTGCTTTTTTTGCCAGATAGATTAACTTTCGATCAACAGTGCGACGATCAATCTGCAACAAAAAAGCACAGCGCCTCATCGACACTCCCGAGCTCAGCAACTTGAAGAGTGGCAAATTGACCCGTCGTTTTTTCTGCCCGAATTCCAGAGTTCCAGTCGCATGAGAGAAGTGTCTCCCGCATTCACGACACTTAAATCGTTGGATCCAGCGTGCCTCACTTTGACGATAGAAGCGGCCGTATCGAATGGCTAAAGTTTTGCTGCAGATATGATTTGTTATTGATGTTGTGCCCATGAGAGCAACTCTGCAAATACCGGGGCAACATCATTGCAGGGTAAGTTATTTTAAATATTGGCTTTGAAATTTGCTAAAGAGAAATAAAGTAGCAGTACGAAGGAAAAAAAGTCTCAAGTCTCGACCACGCACCAACACGCAAGTCAGGCAGTTACATCGGAATCACCTGCATCAGTAATCAACTTGTAGCCAGCACCCCAAACCGTATTAACCGCCATATTGATTTTCTTCAATTTCTTTCTCAAGAAAAAGATGTGTACATCAACATTTCGCACAGTCATCTTTTCTTTGATATCGAACTGCTCAATCAGCACATCACGAGAAACGGTATCGCCTAACTCATAGAGAGTTTTAAAAATCACGTACTCACGCGCTGTGAGACTAATCGTCGTGCCATCTTTCATGACAGAATGAGCTTCCGGAATCAACTTCACTCCGTGAGTAATTAAATCACTTTCAAGCTCATTGAGTTTTGTCCATGCGTTTTCAATTCTGACAGCAAGAGCATCGAAGTCAAAAGGCTTGGTTAAATAATCATCCGCTCCGGCCTTAAGACCTTCGAGGACTTCTTGATTTTTGCTATTTGCAGAGAGCATGAAGATAGGAGAAATCTTGTCGCGTGTTCTGATGGTGCGAATGATATCTATCCCTTTTATTCCTGGCAGATTCCAATCAACCAAATAAATACCTTTGCCTGGATGAGCGCGGTCAGAGAAGTAGTCTTCTGCCGAGAGGTAATGTTTGACCTCGTATTTTTTTGAACGCAAAAAGATGGAAAGACTTTCGCCAATCTCTTTTTCATCTTCAATAATGGTTACAAAACGTCGCATTTTTTAGCCCTAATACTTATTGTAACAGGGTAACCCTTTGGTTTTAAAAAACAACTAACCTTTCAAGCTCCTGGCCAAATATCCGCAATAGATTCTTAAGAAGCTCTTAACAATTTATCAATTGAACACATCTCTCCACAATTCTTGGGCAAGAAATTAAACTAATAAAGAAAGGTTATAAAACTACTTTAGATTTGGCGTGTAACCGCCCAGAAATGAAAAAAGCCGCATGACGCGGCTTTGTTCAAAAAAATTTGGTGGGCGTTGACGGGATCGAACCGCCGACATCTACCTTGTAAGGGTAGCGCTCTCCCAGCTGAGCTAAACGCCCTCAGTCAAAGAAGAATCAAATGTAAGGGGGGAGTGATTTCTCGTCAACGAAAAAAGCAGGGCCCGAAGGCCCTGCTTTAAAAAACTTATTCTAGCGAGGCTTAAGAGAGATGTTTTGCTCTTCCACCACGATGTTGCCGTAACGCACAACCAACTTCATCTTCACTTCTTTACCGCGAGCCGACTTAGAAATCTTGTAGGCCAATACGACCTTCTCACTCTGACCTTGACCCAATACTTTGGTATCGTCAGAGCCATCGGTGAAGTTAACATAGTTTGAGCCCACTTCTTCTAAGCTCACGCTATAGCCCTTATCAAGGCCACGGTACTTCGCAGTCAATGTCACGCCCATATTGATGGTCAAAGAGAAGCCTAAACGAGCAACTTGTGGCTCAGCTGAGTAATCCACATTCATAGTCGCTGCTGGACTCACTCCCACCATTTCTTCGATCTCGATTTTTTCTGTACGAGAAGAAGCATAGTCATGACCTGGGTAGATCACTTCAGCAGTTAAGCGTACGCGCTCACCTGGAGTCGCGGTATCAGCAACCTTGAATCCGAAATCAGCATTTGTCTTAATAATCTTACGTGCTGGCAGCGCCTTCAAAGGAGCAACCGTACGAGTTGACTGAAGTGTCGAAGAAGTTTGGATAATGCGAACTTTTACGCCACCTTCGGCTGTCGCTTGCATACCAGAGTTCTTCAAGACCATCGCTAAAGACAAAGTTGCTCCAGGAGTGATGCCGTAGCGATCACTTGAAACGAACTTAGGAGCTTCAGTCATCATTGCTACCCCATTGGCAGCAAACAATTGATCAACCATGGTCACTGCTTCAGAACGTACACGGCCGTCTTCTACTGGAAGAGTGCGCTGGTATGAAGATGCGCGTGATTCAGCAAAACGAGCTTGGTAAACTTCTTCTTTACCAACAGCAAGACCAACTGCGCGAGCAACAGCTTCGCCTTCAGCATAGTTCGCAGCGAAGTCACGTTGAATGACCGCTTCACGTTCACGGCTGATAACATTATTGAATGCAGCCGTATAACCTGCCATGAATTCTGTGCGGTGAACGGCCACGAACTTAGCATCGTAGGCCATCTTGAATGAATCTTGGCAGGCCGTGATCAAGTCTTTAACGTTTTTATAAACGCCTTCACAGGTCGAAGCAGTGATTGGAGCTTTCACGTCACTTGGTGCCAAGTAAACGTTAGCTGCTACGCTGATGCGACCTTGCTCTTCGCGAAGACGAGCAATTTCTTTAATGGCATTCTCAATGCGCTGATCAAGTGAAGTATTGATCGAGCGAGACTGGGCCAATTCTGCAGCAGTTAAAGCTGGAATAGTGGCTTGTTTTTCATTCGATTTTTCTTCCTCTTCTGAGCTGAAGTAGCCCATCGCTGCAGCAAGCTTCACGGCAACTTCGTCACGAACGTCTGAATCACTTAAGCGTCGTTGGAATTCACTTGAGTAGTAGCGAGGCTTCAAGACTTGTTCAGCATGGTCACGAGCTTCGCGACTTCCTGTGGCAGTCCCTTCTTGAGTTCCGCGAGTTGCATCAGCGGCACTTGCTAAACCTTGAGCGCGACCTGTGTTGAAGCCAGCGATTTCAGAGCGAACAAACGCTCTTAAGAGAGCTTCAAAACGACCTTCTTCGCTACCGTTGGCGATACCCAAACGAGAAGCGATGGTGTTCATGTTAGCTAGACCAGCTTTTGAGCCATCAGTCTGGCCAGCGGCATTACCGCGTGAATTACCCAAAGTTTGCGCTTCGCCGAGGTAACGTTGGAAGAGAGTCAAACGTTGACGGTAATTCGAATCTGCCCCTGAAACTTGCGTTTCAAGCGATGAAATCTGCTGAGAAACAACTGGAATCTCTTGGTTCAATTGGTTCGATCTATTCTGGTAACCAGCGAAGTCGCGATCAATTTGTGCCAAACGAGAATTGTTATTAGCAATTTCTGTGCGATCAGCTTCAACCGAACGACGAAGCTCAGTTTGAGAGGCAGTATTGCTCTCAATCGAGCGGCGTGTGTTATCAGCAAAAATATTCATCTGATTACGTTCAGCTTCACGACTGCGATAGATTGACTCAGCAGCTTGAACGTTACGTTCTGCTTGTTGCAAATCTTGACCGATACGTTGAGCGTTGTTGCTCAAAGTGGCCAATTGATTTTGTACATTGACACGGTCATTGCGGATACGTGCCAAGAGGCGACGTTCGCGATCCGCTTCGCCATCACGCTGTTGAATTTCGCGTGCCACTTGAGCAGCTGCGTCTTCAATTCTACGGATATCTTGTGGGAATGAAGCAATTGATTCTTGAACTTCACGAAGATGACGATTCGCCTGATTATGCTCCTGGCGAACACGCTTCACTTCAGTTTCCATCTGATCACGACGACCTTGAGTTACAGCTGCCGCCTGACGGGCCTGCTGAGCAAGCGGGGCCAAACGATCGCGCTCGCCTGAGACAGCGGCCAGTTCACCTTCAGCTGCTTGCAAGGCCTGACGTTTACCTTGAAGCTCTTGACGCTTAGACTGAATCGCACCAGCGTTTTGAGCAATCTTAGCGCGTTCAGCGGCGATATCGCCATCAACGCGGGCCAAGAATGAATTCAAGTTAGCGATCTGAGTTTCAGTCGCTTTAAGAGCATCTTGTTTCTGAGTCAAAGTTGTACGAGCGGCAGCAGCGTTACGGCTAGCGCCGGCAGCTGTGGCCTGAGAAGCTTTGAATTTATCTTGAGCGGCCTTAGCTGCCGCTTGTAGCGCTGGAACTTCGGCACGGCGGCCTTGAGCGATCGCATCGCGAACAGCTTGTTGAGCTGCTTCCATCGCTGTCTTATCTGCTTGCATAGCAGTGGTTGCTTGTGAAGCTTCTAGTTCACGAGCATCAAGAACTTGTTGAGCTGAAGAAACTTCTGAAGCTTGTGAGTTACGATTGTTATTCAAAGTCTGAAGCTGCTGGCCAGCTGTTGCTTTACGCTGCTCCATTCCTGTGATGTTCGCTTGAGCGTCTGCTGTGACTTTCTCTAGAGCATCCAATTGAGCTTTGGTTGATTGAACATCTTTCTTGGCGTCTTCTACTTTACGTTGGAAAGGTGCTACCGCCTGATTAGCACGAGCAAGATCAGCTTCGATTGTGCGAAGAGCTTGTTGAGCTTGGTTATTGGCCTGTTCTGCTTGCTGAAGACCAGCTTGAGCTGTTTGAAGTTGGCGCTCGAGTTGATTTTCACGCTGACGGATTTGTTGAATTTCACGTTGTTCTTGCTGATGACGAACTTGGCGATCACGGTGGTCTTGTGCCATAGCTTGACGACGGCCATTCAAGCGTTCGATATCGCGCTCAATAGCATCGAGCTGTGCCATTGATTCGCGCTCTTCGTTTACTTCGCGATCAAGCTGAGTTTGCAGACGAGCAATATCACCTTCTACTGCACGCAATTGAGCATCAACGTTCTGGCGAACACTGTCAGCTTGATTCCACTGAGCTCCCAAAGACTCTAGCTCGCGTTCTGCCTGAGCGATATCTTGGGCCACACGTTGTAGTGTTTGATTAAGAGAAGCAATTTCTTGGGCCAAGCGACGATCTTGTTCAAGTTTGGCATGAATAGAAGAATTTAATTGGGCCGTACGATTTGGAAGATCGCGACGATCAGCATTCATGCGATCGATTTCTTGGCGAACACCAGTGCGCTCAGTTTCAAGAGTCGCAAGTTTCGTGCGAGTTTCTTCAAGTTTTACTTGGAGATTATCGAGGATACTGCGGTAACGAACATGATCCACTTCATCGGGAGTTGTTTGAGCAAGAAGTGTCGTTGGCGCCATGGCGAATAACATGATGCCGGTGAAAGCACGTAGATGCTTTTTCATAAGTCTGGACTCCTGTTTTGAGATAAACAAATCTGTCCGAGAATACTGGAACTTATCTTTGGGAGGGCCCAAGTTGTAAAAATGATAGGGTGTTAGCTGCTGGCACTTGCATTTCTTGATGACTATTAGTCAGCAAGAAATAGATGACTTGTGTTGGTGAAAATCTGTCATTGAACTTCCTACCCTATAATGGTGTCTGCCTCGGGTAACCTATCGTTTTTATTCGAGAAGGCTTCTATTTGTAAACTCCGGCCATAAATGAGAAGTTTCAAGTGGCAAGCCGCCAATAAAGCATTTTCTAATTTCACTATTTATCAGCTGATTTTGTGAATCTAACAACACGCGAGCCAGGCAGTTTATATTTGTTACACAACACCGATTAAAGGGTCAATTTAAGTTAGAAAAGGCAACACTCTCGAGTTAACTATCGATTAAGTTGATTTAACTTTGAATCGGAGAAATTCTAATGAAATTTGCAGCTCTTTTAATTCTGACTAGCATTCTCTCAGCTAATGTTTTTGCTTGTGAGGCATCAAACGATCCATCTGTGAAAGTTTATGACTGTCAGTCCATTTCTAGCGAAACAAGTATCGTAACCAGAGAAGGTCGTCTTATTTTTATTTCACAAAACGCATGCCTAAAACTTCATAAAGCTAAAATGGAAGTTGACCTTACTCGCCCAGGCAACGGAACCTGGGAGCTCACAATCGCCCGCCAATCTTCGAAAGAAATTTTTGCTAATGCTGTAGAGCGTGCCTATCCAAGTGGTAGTTTCAGAAGGTCGTATACCGTTAATCATGAAGCAACTCTGAGTGCAACAGTTGATTCGACAATGAAGCTCAAGTTGAAATCATATAGAAAAAGCCTAGGCAGAGGCGGTGAGTTGAAATACCTATCTGATTACAATTGTACGCAGCTCTAATCAGACTGTCTTAACGCCAAAAAAAACCACTCTGAAGAGTGGTTTTTTTTGGCTATTTAAGCTTTCTCTTAGTTGGCAACTTCGAGAGGGTTATCCTGGTCAAGCACCTTAAGTGCACGAACTTTCATAAACTCCTCTGGCTTAGAGAGGTTCAAGGCGATACGAAGCACTTCTTCGGCTTCAGATACGCAACGAATCTCGATACCATCCTTGATCTCATCTGGGATCTTAGTGATGTCCTTGCGGTTTTTCTCAGGACAGATCACCGTAGTGATACCGGCCTGTTTAGCAGCGAGAATCTTCTCTTTCAATCCACCGATTGGCATCACACGTCCACGAAGGCTGATTTCACCCGTCATCGCTACGTCTTGGCGAACCGGGATATTAGCGATCGCTGAAGTCAAGGCCGTCGCCATAGTGATACCTGCTGATGGGCCATCTTTTGGAGTAGCGCCATCTGGTACGTGAATATGGATATCATTCTTGTTGTACCAATCGTGATCCACACCTAAGCGACCAGAGATTGAGCGCACATACGAGAGAGCAGCTTTCGCTGATTCCTGCATCACTTCGCCTAGCTTTCCTGTCACTTGGATTTTTCCGTTACCAGGAACAGTCACAACTTCGATATTGAGCATATCGCCGCCAACTGAAGTCCAGGCGAGACCATTCACAAGTCCAACCTGAGGTTGTTCTTCGCGAGTGTTCTTATCGAACTTGATGGGACCCAAGTACTTTTCAAGATTCTTTTCGTTGATCTGGAACTTGCGGCCTTCCTTCACATCTTCAGTCACGACTTCTGTCGCAATCTTACGAGCGATGGTATTCATTTGGCGCTCAAGTTCACGGACACCCGCTTCACGAGTATAGCCACGAACAACTGTCATCAAAATCTTGTCAGAGACAGATACTGGATAGTCTTTCAAACCATGAGACTCGACAGACTTTGGAAGAAGGTACTTCTTCGCAATCTGCATTTTCTCTTCTGGTGTGTAGCCCGCGATATGAATCATTTCCATACGGTCACGCAATGGACCAGGGATTTGACCGATGTCGTTAGCTGTCATGATAAACATAACTTTCGAAAGATCGTATTCAGACTCGATGTAATGATCACCGAAGTTCTTGTTCTGAGCTGGATCCAAGACTTCCAACATAGCTGCAGCTGGGTCGCCACGGAAGTCCGAAGACATTTTGTCGATCTCATCCAAGAGAATGACTGGGTTTGAAGTCCCGGCCTTCTTCAAGGCCTGGATGATCTTACCTGGCATAGCTCCAACGTATGTACGACGGTGACCGCGGATTTCCGCTTCATCACGTACGCCACCTAATGAGATGCGAACGAATTTGCGGCCAAGAGATGTCGCCAAAGATGTCGCGATCGACGTCTTACCCACACCTGGAGGACCAGCAAGGCACAACAAGGTACCGCGCGTATCATTTTTAGTGAGTGAACGAACTGCCAAATATTCAACGATACGCTCTTTCACGTCATTAAGACCGAAATGATCGTTATCGAGAATCTCTTTAGCACGTGGAACTGAGTTGTCGTCTTCTGAGAACTCGCCCCATGGAAGTGAAAGCATCCAATCGACGTAGTTACGTACGACCGCTGCTTCAGCAGACATTGGCGACATGCTCTTAAGCTTACGGATTTCTTTCGCCGTCTTCTCACGCGCTTCTTCCGGCATGAGCTTCGCTTTAAGTTTGTCTTCCATCTCTGAGATATCAGACTTGTCGTCTTTGTTGCCAAGTTCTTTTTGAATCGCATTCATCTGCTCATTCAAATAGTACTCTTTCTGCGACTTCTCCATCTGTGTCTTCACACGAGAACGGATGCGCTTTTCAACATTGATGATTTCGATTTCACCTTGCATCTTCTCAAGAAGAAGTTGCAAACGAGTGTCGACGTTAGTGGCATTCAAGATTTCTTGCTTCTCAGGAATCTTCATAGTGAGGTGAGCTACGATGATGTCCGCTAAGCGAGAAGGATCATTGATTGAGCTAATGCTCATCAACAACTCAGGTGGAATGCGCTTATTTAATTTTACGTACTGCTCGAAGATGTTTTTCACTGAGCGCATTGAAGCTTCAGTTTCAACTTCCGAATCAAGCACGTCTGGGCACTTGGTGACGTCTACGAAGTAACCTTCGTCGAGACACTTAAAGCCATCAATCTTGGCGCGGTATTTACCTTCGATCAACACCTTCACAGTGTTGTCCGGCAAACGCAGCATTTGAATGATGCTTACAACGGTTCCGATGTCATAAACATCTTCGCGTTCTGGATTTAAGACTGAAGCGTCTTTTTGAGTGACGAGGAAAAGCTCGTTGCCCGCCTTAGCTGCTTTCTCTAGAGCGGCGATCGATTTCTCGCGGCCGACAAAGAGAGGCACCACCATATGAGGGAAGATTATGACATCCCTAAGTGGTAGTAAGGGAAAGCTGTTAACAGATTCAGACTTCTTGTCGGACATAGCACCTCCTGCGCCACATTCATCTGGTTCTCGAGCTAGAGAGAACCTTAAGATAATTCTCACACGCCGATGGGAGTTTTTGATAGGAAAAAAAGGGAGGCAATTTCCGCCTCGGGGAAATTTTATTTATACAGATAAGCTGTGAGAATATTTAGGGATCAATGTTGCCCCACTCTTTTAATCAGCTAAATGAATCTGGGTAATAATTTCAAGCATCTTCGCTGCCCCTAAGATCAAGGGGTGCAAACTGCCTCCAATAGTCCTCACTTAGTCTGTTATCCGCGGTTAGTTTTTATTAGATCGCTCTAAAACAAAAAACCCGCCTTGCGGGCGGGTTTTTGTTTTTAAGAAGCGTTTTCGATTTTCTTGGCCGATTTGACGGCCCCCTTACCTTCTCCGCGCTTTTTGCGCTCACCTTCAATGAGCTGAGGTTTACCCTCACCTGTGATCGCTTCTAGTGTCACTAAACACTTGGCGACTTTGTCATTGCTTGGCAGATCGTACATCACATCAAGCATCACTTGCTCGAGAATAGAGCGAAGACCACGAGCACCGGTTTTGCGTTTGAGCGCAGTACGAGCGACTTCACGAAGAGCGTCTTCAGTGAATTCCAGTTCGATACCATCAAACTCAAACAACTTTTGATACTGCTTCACAATGGCGTTCTTAGGAGCAGTCAAAATCGACATAAGTGCGTCTTCATCGAGCTCTTCCAACATTGCATTGACCGGCAAGCGGCCAATGAATTCTGGAATAAGACCGAAGCGCACCAGATCGCCTGGCTCGATACCACCCAAAGACTCCACGAAAGTTTTCTTTTCAGTGTTTTCTTTCTTGGTCAAACCGACAGCTTTGTTCTTAGTCATACGTTGCTCGATAATTTTATCGAGACCCACGAACGCTCCTGCCACAATGAACAAGATGTTGCGTGTATCAACTTGAATGTATTCTTGTTGAGGATGCTTACGGCCGCCTTTCGGTGGAACGTTTGAGATCGAGCCTTCCATCAATTTCAAGAGGGCCTGTTGAACACCTTCACCACTCACATCGCGTGTGATCGATGGGTTTTCAGACTTACGAGCAATCTTATCGATTTCGTCGACGTAGACGATACCGCGTTGAGCGCGCTCAACATCGAAGTCACAGTTCTGCAGAAGAGCGAGAATAATATTCTCAACGTCTTCACCCACATAACCAGCTTCTGTCAGTGTCGTGGCATCAGCGATCGCAAACGGTACGTTCAAATACTTCGCCAATGATTGAGCGATAAGTGTTTTTCCTGAACCAGTTGGACCCGCCAAAAGGATATTCGACTTTACGAGTTCGATATCATCCCCATCACCGCGACCTGATGGGCGGTGAGAGATACGTTTGTAATGGTTGTGAACCGCAACCGAGATAATTTTCTTGGCGCGATCTTGCCCGATTACATAGTTATCCAAATGAATTTTGATCTCATGAGGCTTTGGCACATTATCCACTGCCGTTTTAGCGACAGTCTTAATTGAGTCCTCATAGATGATGTCATTACAGAGTTCGATACATTCATCACAAATGTAGACGCCTGGTCCTGCGATGAGCTTTTTGACTTCCTTCTGGGACTTGCCACAGAAGTTACAGTTAAGGGCCCCGTAGTTACTTCCTGCTTTATCTTTGGTGGTCATGTCTGTCCTTCTTCACACAAATGTTGCTTATTTATCTTTACGAGTTTTGCCCTTGGGATCGATGATGTTATCGATCAAACCAAATTCTTTCGCCTGTTGCGGACTCAAATAATTATCACGGTCACAGGCCTTCTCAACGATGTCGTATTTCTTGCCTGTGTGCTTCACGTAGATCTCATACAACTGACGCTTCAAATCCAAGACTTCTTTCGCCTGAATTTCGATATCAGAGGCCTGTCCACGAGCTCCACCCAATGGTTGGTGAATCATGATTCGTGAGTGAGGCATTGAATAGCGATGTCCTGGCTCACCTGCTTGCAATAGGATTGATCCCATCGAAGCCGCCATGCCCACACAGTAAGTGTAAACCGGGCATGCCACGTGTTGCATAATATCGTAGATACCTAGGCCCGCATAAACAGAGCCGCCTGGTGAGTTGATGTAGAAGTGAATCGGAGCTTCTGAATCACTCTGCTCGAGGAATAAAAACTGCGCCACCAAAAGATTGGCGACTGTATCATTCACATCAGTTCCCAAGAACACAATGCGATCGAGTAAGAGTCGAGAGTAAATATCGTATTGGCGCTCACCACGGGCGGTTTGTTCAATTACGATGGGGTTCGGAATGTAGCCCATTTTGGTGTCCATTCGGCTTCCTTTAATTCAGAGATTAATTGACCATGTTGTTCGGACTTTTCGGCGATAACTCATTAAATCTTGAGATAAATTTAACCGGAAAAGCTTTCCAGGGAAATGATCTTTGCGAGTTAGACAACTGTTGCCGGGTGGACACGGATTGTCTTGAATAATGCCTAACAAGGGCCTTAAGCTCTACCTCGTTTTAGTAACTTATTACAACTCACCGCAAGGAGATCAACATGGCCCGTTTAGTTGGCAACCCAGCTCCCTACTTCAAAGCTCCAGCTTTGGTTAACGGAGAAAACAAAACTGTTTCTCTCGACGACTACAAAGGTAAGTGGAAAGTTCTATTCTTCTATCCGTTGGACTTCACTTTCGTCTGCCCTACAGAGATCATCGCTTACTCTGATGCTGCTGATAAATTCAAATCAATCGGCTGTGAATTGATCGCCTGTTCTGTCGACAGCTACTTCTCTCACTTGGCATGGACAAAACAAGACCGCAAAGACGGCGGCTTGGGCGAAGTTAAATTCCCAATCCTCGCTGACCTTAATAAGAAAGTCGCTCGTGACTATGAAGTTCTCGTTGGCGAAGAAGTCGCTCTACGCGGCTTGTTCATCATTGACGACAAAGACGTCATTCAGCACTCAACGATCAACAACCTCTCTGTAGGCCGTAGCGTTGACGAGACACTCCGTTTGGTTGAAGCGTACCAATTCACAGCTAAGTCGGGCGAAGTATGCCCAGCTAACTGGAAGAAAGGCGCAGACACTATGAAGCCAGATACTGCTGGTTCAAAGTCTTGGTTCAAAAAGAACGCCTAATTCCCGACTTTTTAGTTCAGGATCATGAGGGCCCCAATTTGGGGCCCTTTTATTTTCTCTTTGGGCCACTTTGACCCCCTGCGACTTTGTAAGAAGCCGTAAGAATGGGTGGATTCTTTCTCGATTTGCGCTCCGTTTCACAGTAGTTTTTACAACTTACAACTTCTCCCGCAGCACAAACTTGAGTAAGCACTAGGCCTTCTTCTATAACGCCAAAACGCTTCAATTAACTCAATGCCTGGCATCAGGCTTGCTCATAAGAGAAGCAGGGGAACTAACGAGAAGGGGCAAGATGCTTTCGACTCGCAAAGGAAAGAGAGGGGAAATGAACAATTTGGTAATGGGCCAGGTGGTAGAACTGTCGGCCCACATAGAAAAACGAGCGAGAGAAAAAACCCAAGAAGAGTATAAAAGCTACTTGGGCTCATTAGAGGATGCGCAGCTGGAAAGCGAAGCTCATCATCTCCTAGAGGAATTCTCAGGCCAAAATTTTGGTTCGGACTATAAATATCGAGTCCAACTGTATTTTGGAGAGCTTTCTCGCAGAGCTGGTGAACGATTTGGCCAAGCGATCCAAAAATTAGGGAGTGACGTCGGACAAGACATGTAGATTTTACTCTGTTTAAACAATGTGAAACCCACTTCATGCATAATCGCCTTTCAAAAAAGGCATTAAGTATGAAGTGGGTTTTTTTATCTCTCGCTGTACTCGCGTTTGCTTGTCAGCGAGCAAATTTCGGTTTCAAAAATAATCCGGCAGAGATGATGATCCGTGCTCACAGGGCCGTACAAGCAAATCATCTTGAAGACTTGAAAAAAACACTGTCACGTCACGCCCTCTGTTACTGGGGAAATACTCAGGGACTCGCCTCTCTAAAAAAGAGTCTTCCCACAGATATTGAAAAACTATCTCCCGACATGACTCTAGTGGAATCAACACAACTTAAAACTCCCCGCTTTGTGGGCTACTGGGCCTACTATGAAGATGTCTATAATGCTCAGTTGATCGATAAAGACTCGCGCATCCTGTTGGGAGAAGCACGTATTGAATGTCACTTCGGAGTTGATGGAGTTAAGCGTGAGAGCGATGCCGCTATCGAAAAACTTTCTTTCCCCGAGCGCAATTGCAAAGTCACAGTCTTAAAAGCTCGCTCATTTAATAATCCTGCTCACAAAAAAGAGTGTGATACTTTCTCGGAAAAACTCTAGTCCCACTGGATAAGACACTCAATTCACCTGTCTCATTCTGGCGCACGGATCTATTTTAGACTCGATAATCAATGCCAGAATGAATCAAAATTGAAAAATTAGAAAGCTAGAGGCGCCCTCAAGCAGAAAAGTGATATGAAATGTTTCTATGCTTCGGGCTTTACAGGTGAATTGAGTCTCAGTCCCACTGCAGAGATTGATAATCGTGCCCGATTTGACGGCGCAGTTCAGAGATTTTTTCGATTTTTTGATAACCTAAAATATCCGCCAGGGCGCGGGTTTTGAGACGGATGTCTTCGTCGGTATTCCACGAATCAATCAGCATTTGTAGATAAATGAGATTGCTGGCAAAGACGGAAACGTATTCACTAATATATTTTTGCTCGTGATCACCTAGCTGACTGAACTGAATACCAAAGCGTGGGCGAAACACATCATCGACTGAAGTCGTCTCACCGATACGACGAACCATTCTTCCCTTGGCACGAATGACTTTGGTGGGAAAAAGATCGCGTGTGAAGGTTTGCATCTTAATCAAATTGAAATTTTTAAAATAAGGATAGCTGGGAAGATGAAGCAGCAAAGGCACTTCATCAGCGGCGGGAAACTCAGGAACCTCATCGAGCAAGATGCCGCCCTCTGAAATATTCAGAGAGCGGGCCTTGTGAATGAAATCTTCATCACCGAATAAGACGGGCTCTTGATACGGGGCCCTTAAATGGGCCCGTTGATAACCACGCTCCCTACTACTCATAGAAGCTTAGAAGCAATCTCTGAGAGTGGTGATCGCTCACCCACTTGGAGTTTCGCATGGGCAACAATGTCTTCGCCTTTGAGACGATCGATACAATAAACCAAACCGTTATTCAAAGAATCAAGATAAGGGTTATCGATCTGCTCGGAGTCACCCGTGAGAACAATCTTAGTTCCTTCACCCGCACGTGTGATGATGGTCTTGATCTCATGAGGAGTTAAGTTTTGGCTTTCATCGACGATCATGAACTGGCCTGGAAGTGAGCGACCACGAATGTAAGTCAAAGGCTCAACGTGCAAGAGACCTTGGTTAATGAGTTCATCCCAAGTTGTCATCTCGTTACGAGCGCGCTGATTGCCGAAGAGAAAATCAATGTTATCAAAAATCGGCTGCATCCAAGGGCCAAGCTTCTCGTTGATATCTCCTGGCAAGAAACCCAAGTCACGTCCCATCGGAACGATCGGACGAGAAACCAGTACGCGAGAATAATTTTGTTTGGTAATGGCACACTCAAGACCCGCGGCAATCGCGAGAAGAGTTTTACCGGTACCCGCTTTACCAACCAGTGACACCAAGTTGATTTCGTTATTCAAAAGCGCATCAAGCGCAAATTGCTGCTCGATGTTCTTTGGATGAATTCCCCACACCCCTTCTTTCGGGCGAATGAGAGGAACAATTCCACCTTTGCGAAGATGGTAGCGTCCAAGCGCTTTTTTAAATGGGTTATTGCGATCTGTAAGAATTAAATATTCGTTCGGATAGATACTAGGAATCTCACCTGCTTCAATTTTCAGGAAGCGCTCTTTTTCAAACAGTTCGATGCGCTCAAGATCCATCTCGACACTTCGCTGACCCGAGTAGAGCTCATCAATCGAAATATCGGTGGTTTCGTAATCTTCCGCTTTAACACCAACAGCATCACTTTTGAGGCGAAGGTTAATGTCTTTAGTAATCAGCGTGACGTTTTCGCCGGCTTCTTTAAGAGCGACGGCACTGGCAAGAATCAAGTTGTCGTTAACGAGTGGATTGAGGCCTTCGCCTTGAGCGACTCGGCGATCTTTCACAACGCTAATAACCAGCATGCCACCGTTTTCGAGTGGCACACCTTGCATCAATGAACCCTTCGAGCGCAGTCCATCAATCAGACGGGCGAAGTAACGAGCGTTGCGGCCGATTTCGTTTTGATCTTTTTTAAATTTATCGAGTTCTTCAACCACTGTGAGTGGGATGAAGACTTTATTTTGCGGGCCGAACTTATTAATAGCAGTGGGATCTAGCAAGAGGACGTTGGTGTCCAGAATGAAAGTCTTGTTCAAAAGCGCTCCTGGGCATAGGTGGGCCGTCCATTGGCCTCCATGCTTCAAATCATAGAACGCTCATGCATCAAATGAAAAGTCGAATAAGCTTAGATAAATGACGAATCGCTTACTCTGGGTGCGACGATAAGCGCCACCAACTTCGGCGCCATAAAATCCCGCGGTGAGTTTCAAAATTCCGACATCTATGGCGGCGCCATAGGAGAAATAACCTGAATTAATGCCACCGAGTAAGCTAATGCCAGGAATTCCTAGCTCAACTCCACAAGCGAAGGCGCTCCATCATTTCCATTTCTTCTGTCAGTCCTCTGACATCAAGAGCGAAACTTCCCCGCATGAGGCTCGTGCGATAAAGCCAGGCCATGCCTAAGTTCACTTGCGCTTTATTAGGTGCCACTGTGCGCATTTCTTCGTTTTCAGGCACATCAAATTCTGTGTCAGTAATATCCAATGCTGCTAAACCAAAAACCCATTGATTGGGCCCTTGCCGCACAACATGTTCAAAGCCAGCATCAAAACCCCAACCATCACCTTCGACGATACCTAAGCTCTCGATGATGTCGCTGGTCTCACCGCTATTCTCAATAATGTCGAGTAAATCAGTCCCTGTTAGTGCATAAGCGTCATGAATGCCTCGACGCTTAATATATTTAGCACCCACACCTATAGTGGTCTGTTGGCCGGAAATACTTTTGCTCCCTAAACGCCGGGGTCCCAGTGGAACTCCGACGCCCATAATAAATCCACGATCAGAGCGATAATCTACATCGAGTGTGGGATGGATTTTATTTCGAAGGAGCATGTCGGCTTGCTCAGAAGCGATGAAGTTAATTCCAAAGTTAAATAACTTAAAACCTGGCGCGATGTTAGCACCAATATGCACCGGATAATTCATCAAGACATCCGCTGCCCCATTGGGATCGTCGGGAAAATCTTCAAAGCGATCCATATCTCCCAAGGGATTAGTGCCCGTGATCTGTGGATTAAATGGATAAAAGGTAAAATCACGCTGATGGCGTCCCATTGAAGCGGGATTATAAAACAATGTGTACTCGTCAGTGTTAACCGCTGTCCAGGCATCACCCATCAATAGGCCTTTGGGAGAACGCAGGCCCATGGGAGCTTCATAACTCCAGACATTAAATGAGAATAGCGCCAAGAGGATCCATCTGATCAGGGCAGACCTCCCTCGAAGAGAGAGGCAAAATAAAGTTGAATCACATCATCATCAGCAGCGACCAATTCTTCACAGGTGGTTTGATCGAGATTTTCAACGAACTCTTCCATATCAGGATCAAGCGCATAAAGTGCGGTGATATAGGGTTCAACTGTTGAATAAAGTGAGCCTAACTCTCCAATCGAATCACTGTCGGGAAATGTGATGTGCTCCAAGAGATCAAATAAATTATTCATCAGCATCGCCCCTTGGCAGAGACGACGTTGGGCCACAGTTGTGGTGACGCCGGTATAATCTAAATCGGTATTACCAAGATTGCCTGCCGAACACGCGTTACCACCACCATGAGCGGTCGCAACTGCCAAGGCGGCCGGTTCATAATCAAAAAAACAGGCCGGGACTTGGACTCCTGTTGAGAGACCTTTTTTACCAGTTGAATCAGTGCTGCCATACCAGTTTGAAAAACGACCCAGCTGCACCAACACCATGTAGAGCGCCTGCATATTGAGATTGGTGCCATGGCGAGTACCAAAAATTTCTTTGGTTTCAAGCGCAGAGGGAGCTGACTTTCCACCGCTATAGAGAATCACCTCAATCGCTCGTTGCACGTCGAGAAACTCATCAGACTCCGCCTCTGTTTGCTGGGCCATCTCAAGAGTGGCCAGTGAAGTCAGGATATCGGAGAAATCACCACTGATGGCATCAATGTCATCGAACAAATTGAGCTCACTGAAATTTCCTCGACAGGCATAGGCCGAAGCGAGTGCTTGAATATAACGTGGATTGTTTTTTTGATTACCCACATCCTCAAGTGCATCAATGGCTTTCTGACAATCTGGACTTGGCTTTGAAAGATAATAAAGCGCTTCATCGATGGCATCAGTGACTTGTTGTTCTTTGGACGATGAACATCCGGCCAACATCAGCGTTAGCCAAAGAATAAAAAGTGTTGAGATTGTGCGGACTTTTACCATGGGCAATACCCCAGCATTTATTGTAATGCCATGGGGTTAGCTAGACCTACCCAGGAGAAATCTTCCCTTCAGGTACTCTTGAGAAATGTGACCAGACGATTGAGCGCTTCTTGGAAGGGAACTTCTTCCATCGTGAGACTCATCCTACCGGAATTAGGTAATCCGAAATCGGCACCTGGCACTAAAGCAATGCCATATTTCTCCAGCAATTCCTGACAAATTTCCTTGGAATAGTCTTGTTCAGGGTGCTCACCAGCAAAACGCGCGAACACCGGCGTACGACTGAAGTCGAGCATGAAGTAAAAAGCCGAATGGGATTGGTACCAAAGATTTTGTAATTCAGCGTCTCGCAACTTTTCACGCACTAGATTAGCAGAGCGACGAAGATGCACTTTCACAGGTGCTAAAAAATTTGTGACTTTAGAAAAATCAAAATCAACCAGCGCACGCTGTATCAATGCCGATGGCCCCGAGGTCGCCTGACCTTGAATTCGCCCCATCGCTTGCACAGCATTCTTAGGTGCAATCGTCCACCCCATGCGAAGACCAGTGGCCGCCAGTGTTTTTGAAATAGCACCAAACACCATCGTGCGGGCCACCAGCTCAGGGTCATGTTGATAAGAGTATGTTGGTGCCGGATCAAAATAACTTAAATCCGCATAAACTTCATCGGAGAGAATCCACATATCTGGATGCTCTTTCATTAAAGCTGCAAAGGCCTTCACCCATTTTTCTGGATAATGAACTCCCGCCGGATTATTAGGACTGTTAACAATAATCGCGCGCGTGCGAGGAGTGATGACCTTAGCGATATCTTCTAGCGCAGGACTAAAAGCATCAAAGACATTACTCTTCACTGTGACGGGAATGCCGCCCCAGAATTTCACCATCTCTGGGTAGCTCACCCAATAAGGCGCAAGCAAAATCACTTCGTCTCCTGGATCAAGCAGAGCACCGAGCGCAATATAGATCGATTGCTTCGATCCGTTCGACAAAATGACGTCGAGGCCTTCAGTCGAAACTTTGCGCTCTTCTTTATGAAGATTGAGAATTTTTTTTCGTAACTCACTGATACCAGCGACAGGTGAATACTGATAACTCTTTAAGAAGTTAAGCTGCTGCTGAATTTTTTCAATAAATTCTTGCGGCGGTTTGATCGGAAGTTGCCCTGCCGAAAGGTTGTAAATGATATGCCCCTCTTCGGCCATCGCCTGAGCTTTCTCATTGAGTTGTTGGGTAATACTATCGGCAACACCTTTAACGCGTGAACTTAGCAACATGAACTTACTTCCCTTTTAGCTTCTGCATTTCATCCAAAATCAGTGGTGGAACAAACATAGAGATATCACCGCCATGCTGCCAGACTTCTTTAACGAGCGATGAAGAAATGTAGAATAGCTTCTCACTAGTCATTAAAAAAACAGTATCAAGTTGAGAATTAATTTTGCGATTCATCGAAGCCATTTGAAACTCAACTTCGAAATCTCCCGTCGGACGAAGACCGCGCACGATATGGCCGATATTGTGTTGGCGCGCATACTCAACGACCAAACCATCCCAACTATCGATCTTAACTTTTTTCTCGTGTTGAAAAAGTTCTTTCAACAACTCCACGCGACGAGACTGAGAGAGTGTTGGTTTTTTATTGGGTGAAACCGCAACGAGAACTGTGACCTCATCAAATAAACCGATGGCCCTTTGAACAATGTCCAAATGCCCATTAGTGAATGGATCAAAGGTGCCAGCGTAAAGAGCGCACTTTTTTTGCAAGGGGTAACATCCTTGTAGAGGTTCTACTGCTATTTTAGCGCAACAAGAGGCCGTCCTACCAGCACCCAATGTGAACCTTGCGTGACCTCCTTGACGACACTACTCAAGTGCTCTCTTTCTTCAGCGAGCTTAACGCCTTTGAGATCGTCACTTTCGACCCACACTTCCATGGGAAGTCCCTGTGAGGCCTGCCTAAAAGCCGCATAGAGCTCTTTTTGTTCATAGGGCGGATCAAAATAAATCACCACATCTTTGCCAGCAAATTGACCAGAGGTATGAAGCTTCTCAAGCACTTTTCTAAAATCTAATTGAGTCAGCGTGAGTTCTTGCTCTTCTAGGCCTTGCTGTTTTTTCCAAAGCTCTACATTCTTCTCTAAAACGCGAAAGGCCGTTTTGTTTATTTCGTTCAACCATACGTGTGCCGCACCTCTTGAAAGGGCTTCAAGTCCCATGCTGCCACTGCCAGCACACAAATCAATAAAGCATTCTCCACTCCAATCTTGGCGCCAATCAAAAAGGCGTCTCTTAAGGAGAATGGCGGTGGGGCGAGTGATATTTTCGGGGGGTGTTTGGAGGACGAACCCACGGGCACGTCCTCCCAAGAGACGAATGGCCATTAGGCCGCTTTCTTAGCTGCTTTCGAAGATGCGAGTGGGAGTGAGAAAGTCGCGCCGGACTCCATCTCAATAACAAAAGCCTCTTCAGAAACAGAGAGCGACAAGCTTTGACCATTCACTTCAAAACCTAGAAGCAGGTTCATTTGACCGGCCACTTGAAAATTTAATTTAACCGGCGCTGGTGCATCAGAATGTTTTTTTTCTGCAGCTGGCTTGCTCATATGAACGACCTTTTCTTCGTGATGATGAACTTTGGTAGGAACAGATTCTTCGATGGGCTTATGCGCCAACTCACGCAAAACTTCTGGATCTGTGTGATCGATCTCTTCGGCTTCTTCTTGATGTGATGCCTCAGGAGCGGCTTTTGCCACCTCGGGTTCATCAGCAAACTCTTTCTCGAGATTTTCGATCTCGCTCATGATGTCTGCTAGCTCTTGATCGTTAAAACCTTTTTCCATCCCAAACTCCTGCGTTTGACGCAAAAATATCTTGTTTAAGGGAAGACCCTTACATCTGATCTGGCTTATCGGTCTCGCAACTTCAAACCTTTAGCCGGCCTAAAATCAGGAAATGAGAGATTTTTTTTCATGACAAAGAAAATCGCTCCAGTTCTAATACACCTCACCTAAAATATTGAAATTCAATGATTTTTTTTGAGTTAAGACTTTTTGTATAAGCAGAGGTTCCACCTTTGAGTAATAAACCTTTCTTTGTCGGCCAATGGCTTTCAAAGGACATTGATGTAGTTCAGGACTGGGGTACACCCACTCGAACCAACGGTGTCGAGGTGTGTCCGCTGCCCGCACAAACCAAAAATAAATTTCCGACGTTCAACAGTCATCGCGCGATAAAAATGCCCGTGAGCCAAGAAGTGAGCCAAGGTTTCCAGCCAGCTCGCTTTCTCACACAAGGTTGGCGTGGTGAATCGCTGCCTTCAAAAACATCCAGTCGCTATATTCGCTTAGTTGATACCTTAAAGAACGATGTCATTCGCTTGATGAGTACGCAGGAGTTTAACCGCTCATTGAAACTCGGTATCTATAACGAATTTCTCGCCTATGCGAATAATCAGAATCTGCATTGCACGGAATTCGATGATCTTTCTCGTTTTTGGCAGTGTGTGCGCGCTGAAGCCTCTGAGCGTCCAGCAACACTCACGCGCTTCTTGGAAATTTTCGCTTCTCGTGTGGCAGTTATCACACTCTTCAAGCTGCGTTTTATTAAAGTGCTGGCTCGCGAAGCTCATCTCGAGGCCGGCTGCCGCTCAGCTCACAACCCTAATCACTGGCTCTCGCAAGTTTTCCGTTCAGGCACGCGCTTTGAATTGAAAGCACGCGTGATGGAATCAAATATTTTTAGCTGGTATCGCCCAGGTGAAGAGTTCTCAACTCAGATGTCTGAATGGATGAGTAACGCTGGTGATATTTCGATCGCGGAACTCGTCAAACTCACTTCACCGCGTGTTCAAGAAGAAAACGCTAATCGCATTTATTCACACGCCCTCTCCCATTTGAATTTTGGCCTCTTCCTTAATTCACTGATGATCAACTTCCCTCTCTGGGTTGAAAGTAAAGAGACAAACGCCACTCAGAAGTTCCTCACTCCTGACGACCTGGAAATCATCAGCTGTAAATACAGTGGTGACTACATGGAGTCACTGGCGCTCTCTCACTGGCTCGCGCAACACAACAACAAAGAACTCAAGTGGGACCAAGTCCTCTGCCCTGATTTCAAAGGCAAAGAATTTGATTCAGGCCTCTTCCTCAAGATGCTCAATGAACTGCAATTCATCACATTCTTGGCAGAGATCTCTCCTTATCAACAACAAGAACCCGTCGCCTTCATTAGCAAAGTCATGGGCTGCCATTACCAAAACCGCAAAGGCGCTAACCCTGCTCGGCTAGGAACGCTAGAGACTCCATTCTCAACATCGACTTACGATCGCTCAATCGTTAACCTCACGCATTTGCCAAAAAACAATCCTTATCACTGGATGATGGCGCAACTTGATGAACAAACTTCAACACTAAAAAATGGTGGTTGGATGTTTGTGCTGGCATCAAAGAGCCTTTTTGCTCCCAGCCAGCGCGAACGCCTGGAAGGTGTATTGCAAAATCTCGAATTGAAGGCCGTCTTCGACATGGAAGGTGTGAAGGGCAAAGGCGAAATGGGCAATTGGCTCTATATTTTCAGAAAACGCCTGACTCCTCCCACAGAGGCCCGTGAATCTGTCTCTTGGTTCCGCTTTACCGCAGATATGCAAAGCTTCCAAGATTTCTCAGACATAACCGAGCTCTTGCGCGGCTTCTATCTTTCTCACTTGGAAGAAACTCCGACTCTTTGGCAACAAGACTGGGGCCAAGGCTTCCGCTTAGAATTCTTCCAAGACGCCATCATGAATGGTCATTTGATTCATTCAACAAACGAAGACCAGTCGCGCGTCACTCACCCACGTTTTTTCAAAGCGCTGCTTTCATCTAGCGTGCCTTTGGATACTGTCTTTGAAATTCGTCCAATGGATCCTGAAGAGTGGAACTCTCCCACTCACATGGGGCTAGGTCTTCGCCGCGAAGGCGCCACCTTCCTCATGGTGAATTTCCGCTCAAACGAAGAAACACGCTTAAGTCTTCACCCCGTGAGCACTTTCCGCGCCGTCTATTTTGAAAATGGCTCATCGCTGTGCCAATACTTCATCATCGCTCCACGCCACCAAGGTATGGATCCCAACGTTCTTCGTAAATATTTTGAGTCACAGGTGGGCCGCCAAATTATTAACCTCACTTTTAACGGTGCGGTTACGAAAGTTAAAGGCCAACTCGCTAAGATGCTTGTTCCAAAATGGTTTGCCCGTGGTGATTTCTTGCCCGAGAATCTCCAGACCACTCTTGAAATGTTCCGCTGGGACAGCAACAAACTCACGGCCACTCATCCTGAAGAACTTAATCAGCGTTGGACGCATTTCCGTCAGTCTTCTAACGGAATTTTCCCGCGCTATGCTTGTGACGTACTAAGCTCAATTGCCGGATTTGAGCAAACGTTGCAGACGCTCACAACAGAGCTGGCCGATACTCGCTTGGCCCAAAAAATTAATTTCGAGAACCCTGCACTACAAGCAGGTCTGGCGACGCTAAAAGCCTACCCACTCGTTAAGCCAGGTCATCCTGATATCTATGTCGATTTCGTTCCAGGAATCGAAGAAGGTGATTTAGAGAAACCAGTCACTCGTATCGAGTTACGTGGCCAAGTCGAAGGCGATCTCAAAACTTGGTTTATTGAAATCTTTAATGAATCTCGTCCTGTTGTCCGACTACACTCTGACGAAGAGCTCTTGCTCCTAGCTCAGTTTATCTTGAATATGACTAAAGGCCGTCCCGTCGGTCTCGTCCTCAAAGCACTTCGTCTGCCAAGCCTCAGTGATGTGCGCTCACTCGTGCAAGAAGCACGTGCTCAGCAACAAGTATTTGCCACGCTTCTCACCAACACACGCTCATTCCTAGAAGAGAGTTTCCGCACTCAACTGATGGGAGAGATCAAGTGAAGGTGGTTCTCCAGCGGGTGGACTCGGCCCGTGTGGTAGTTGATGAAGAAGTCACCGGACAAATCGGTAAAGGCCTCTTACTCTTTGTATGTTTCGAGCAAGGTGATCATCGCGACATTCTCCCCCGCGCTGTCGAGCGCATCTCAAAATTACGCTGCTTCAGTGATGCTGAAGGAAAAATGAATCTGAATATCTCGCAAATCCAAGGCGAAATTCTCTCCGTAAGTCAGTTCACTTTGAGTTGGGAAGGCACTGGCGGCCACAGACCTAGCTTCGAGCGCTCTCTTCATCCTGGAGAAGCACGTCTCATGTGGGCCGAATTCAACAAACTCCTACGCGCCCTCGACCTTCCCGTCCAAGAAGGCCGCTTCGGTGCCGAGATGAAAGTCGAACTCGTCAACGACGGGCCCGTGACCTTTCATTTGCAGTTTCCTTAATTTCATTTCATTTTTCCAACTAGCAAGTAAAGTCCGAAAATAACCCTACTTCTATTCTAAGATTGATAGAGGACGCTATAAGCTTTCTAATGAATATAAGTCGTTCATCCTGGAAAAAGACTGATTTCTAAATCAGTACCTTCCCCAGGATGAGACTTGCTAGTTGGAAAATGAAAAAATTAATTAAACTGCGACGGCCCTAGTGTGCGAGCAAGATCTTTCTTCTTGCCGCGAACCACATTGACCAGAGTGCGATTTGAGTTAGTGGCAAAGCTCAAGACAGCTTCGGCACCAATGATCACTCCCTCGGCATTCATGCGATTGCGAATGACTGCATCCACATTGGCCTCACGGATAATATCCATGGCGATAATAACGTTCACGTCTACGCCATCCATTTGATGAGTTTTGCCGTGAATATATTCAAGCTCTGAAGCACGTAAACAGACATCACTGGCTTCTACGCAAACGACATAACGCTCACCTTCGCGCTTGCCAGTCAGATTCACTTTGCCTGAAGCAAAACGTTGACCGAAGGCCTGCATGAGCTGAGCGACAACTTCCGCATCGGCGACAATCGTTGCTTCTTGCACTTCCATCGAAGCCTTCAAACGAACCGCTTGAGCAGTAAGCAGTTTACGGGCATCGATTTCTGCTTCAGCTTCTGCTTGAATCGGAGGTGTGGCGACTTCAGTCACTTCTTCTACGATGGGAGTCGCCGCTTCAACTCTCTCTTCGAAAAGAGGCGCCGAAGTGCGAATCGCCATGCGCTCGAGCACTCCCGAGTGATAGTCAGTGAAAACTTGCGCCGTCACAAACATACCCTGACCATTGAGAGCTTTTTGTACTAACTGATCAACCATGCCACCCGTTTGTGAGTGACCGGTATTTAGTAATGAGAGGGCCTGATTTTCAATCCAGCGTTTTTGACGAAGGCTTGAAACTTCGCGAAGACCTAAAATGCTCAGTGAGATGATAAAAAAGAAAAACGCCGAGCCGACTAAAATCTCATCACGCAAACGAGCTTCACGAAACTGTGAGCTAATGAGATCGAGCTGATCTTGCAGATCAAGCTTCAATCCTTCGACTTTGGTGTATTTCTCGGTGATCGCTTGCATTGGAACTTGAGCGTTGGCATTACCTGCTGTGATCGCCAAAACCTTCACCACTTTTTCATGAAACCAATAAACTTCCGAAACGAGCTCATTGAAAACTTTGTTGGCCTTTGAGAAAGCTTCCAACTTAATACCGGCCGTTTTTGTGCCTTCACGTAAACAATCATCCGACATCGCCATAAAATCGCGCTTCAAATAAGGCGATGTGAACTCTTTGATCATGGCAGCTGTGAAAGATTGAGTGACTCGTGCGAAACAAGTCCCTACGCCACTTTGAACTCGCGCTAACTTTTCTGCTTCACTAGCGTGATGCTGAAATTGCCAAAATCCAACCAGCGTTAATGCGAAGGTAAACCCGCAGAAAAGAAGGATTTTTTCGAGGCCCAAATGGTTTAATTTTTTCATAGAGATAACATCCTTATCATCGTTTACACCCCCATCCAGGGGCCCCTCTATTCTCTCAATCAAGTTTCTTGAGAGTCAAGATCGGCAAAGCCTGTCTTTCTTACTCGCCTACCTGTCATATTAGGCACTTAAGCCTAGATTCTGACTCTGCCGATTGTCCAATTTGGCAAATTATTGGTAGTGTCCCTCTGACAAGGGGGATTCCTGCACGATCAACGTGTAACAGTCACCATCAACGTACCTCTGGCCGCACTAGCGCTCCTCATGCTGGTGATGCATTTGTCTGTGCTTTTTTTCCAACTCGGCTGGCTTCCACCTCTGCCAAAATTCAATCTGGAAGAAAAGCAGCGCACCTTTCAAATTAAAGAAATTCGTACACTCGGTGATAAGAATTCCAAAATCAAAGACAAAGTTTTAGTCACAAAGAATCATCGCGAAGAAGCCAAGCAAGATCCGTTTGAAGCGGCTGCCAACATGAACAAGCCGGCCAAACCTGCGCCAGAAAAAAAACCTCAGAAAGAGCAAATAAAGAAAGTAGCGAAAACCATTCCAACGCCGAATCCCTATCGTCCCAGTCCTCGCGCGCAAGCACTCGAACAATTAAGTCTGCGTGCAGAACCGGTGCAAAAAGTCGCTGAACGCTCGCACCAAGGTGGCGGTGCTGCTGCACTGGGTGGCTCTCCCACTCTCACAAAATCTCTGATGAATATGCAGGTGGAAGTGCCCGAAGGTGTCGCTGCCGATGAACTAAATGAATTTGAATTGATGTTCTATGGCTTTCAAAAACGCCTGATGGAAAAATACTTCAGCACTATCGTGTTGCAGGTGCGTGAGTACGAAAAACGCTACTCTCTTCCCACTCTCATGCCTGAAGGCCGTCACACCATGACCGGTCGAGTGACGTTTGATTCTGATGGCAACATCAAGCAGATCAAGATGGTGCGCTGGACTCAGGCCGATAAACTCCAAAACATGTTCGAAGACATTTTGAAATCAATGGATCGACTCCCTAACCCTCCTAAGCTTCTGCGCAACAAGGAAGGCGAGTTCGTGGTCTTCTATACTTTCACAGTGAATAATACTTAGAGCTTCTCTTTAAACCAACCCAACACTTTGCTTCCAAGTGTGGCGTCTTCGTCTTTAAAAAGATGAGTGATGGCTTCACGAATTTCAGACGACATGGTTTGCAAAGCATCTTCTTCGGGCATGAAATCAGGAATGCGTTTTTTGAGCGTTTGATGTTCGACTTCTTTCTGACGAAAGAGCTGAGCAAATTCTGGATTGCCACCGACATAGGCCTCAAACTCAGTTTTCTCACCATCACGAAGTGTACCATCAAAATAAGCGGGAATTTTTTTTGCGAAATGATCGTGATCAATCATAGCGACGCCTCCTGCTTGGGCATCCAGTGTGGTGGTTGACCCATCATCAAAAAGCGCGCGTTGTGAACTTTCTCAATCACTTCATGGCGCTTCATACTGAGAGCGCGTTCAATGTCTTCCAAGCTCAGGCCTTGCTGAAAACGCAACCAGGCGACCGCACGAGTACGCGCATCCATACTATAGAACTGGCGGAACTCTTGGCCTTCATAAGGCGCGGTTACTTGATTGGCCCGACGAGTTCCCAGATCAACGATCGCTCGCATAAGAGATTTCAAAAACTGCTTACGCAGGGCCATCTGCATTTTTTTGTCGTCTTCATCCCACTCGCGCTCAAGCCACGTTTGTTTTTCTTTCAGTAGGCATTGAGTAAAGGAATCGATCACAAGCTGTTGGGCCTGTAGATCGTCGGGCAGCATACACATGGCCAGGGAGTGGCAGCGTGGCAGCAGGGGTTGAATGAGATTGAAAAGATCCTTCTTTAACACAAGATAGATGATAGCAACGGGAGCGAGAGGAGGTAAAGGGTGGAATTCTTCACCAAAAAGTAGGCTTTTCAATGACTTAGCCGCTTACTCCAAGCCTTAGGTCAAGTTTCCCCACTATTCTCCGATAAGACCCCTAAGATAGACCTTATGGCCCCAAGAACTTTGAAAGGTGTACTTATGAAGTTTCATCACACGCGCTGGCTCCTTCTTGCTCTTTTATTAAGTGCAGTCGCCTGCCAAGAGAAGACCTCGAAGAAATCCTCGAGCAGCAGCACGACAAATAATAATATTGATTACAACACCGGTGGCTCAACCTCGGGTTCAACTTCCGGATCAACCGCGGGTTCGACTGCAGGTTCAACTGCCGGCTCTACCGCAGGTTCAACCGCGGGCTCTACAGCAGGCACAACAACCGGTGGTCCATCAGCAGCAGTACTTTCATTTACTGCGACTAAGGCGGGCGGCCAGACATGGCTCTTGGGTAACATTCCATCTGATTATTCGGCCACAGAACACGATGGTGATTTCATCGCAGTCAGCCCAAGCAACATCGCTTTCTTTGATTCGGATGCGCGCTATAAAGTGAAAGTGAAAGTGAATCCTCAACCATTAATTACTGACACCACCAATCGCGACGTCTGTCACAAGCGTACTCGTCCAGCTTCACAAGATAACTGTAATAATCAGCCATGTGCTTATAGCAAAGTGACTTATAGTGTGGCGGTTCATGATGTTTACAACAACGGCGGAAGCTACTCTATTGGTGGCGCTTATTCGGTGAAACAAATCACTAACCAATCTGTGAATGCTTATTCTCCGGTACTCGATTGGAGCTTAGGTCAATTACAAGGCAGAAATTTCGGTGGAAATATTGTAGGTCATGTGCTGTCAGTATTTAACGTACAAACAGACACTCACTACAAAGCGACGACTGGTTTAATGACCACTCACCCAGCGAAAAGCTGCTGGAGTGTGCAAGTTGAACTTGCGACCGATAGTACTGTAGATTTCTAAAAGAGCTCTGCTAACACG
>JBKHVI010000037.1:0-29106 GCA_046570105.1 Bacteriovoracia bacterium | reverse complement strand
CGCTTTTTAGGTTTTAGTAAAGACTATGCCGAAGGAGTCGCAGCTTTTGTCGGAAAGCGTGCCCCGCAGTTTAAGGGCGAATAGATGAAGCTCAACTCTGTCGTAGTGATTGGCGCAGGAACAATGGGTGCTGGTATTGCTCAGTGGTTTGCTCAGCAAATGATTCCTACTGTTTTATGTGACAATAATTCTGAGCAAACCAAGAAAGCACTCTCTCAAATTCATCTTTCCTGGGACAAGTTGGTAGAGAAAGAAAAACTCACTTCATGCCAAGTCTCTCAGATGAAACAACTACTGGAATCACGTGACATCAAAACCCTGCCTTCTGACACCACCCTCGTAATTGAAGCTATTATTGAAAATCTAGAAATCAAAAAGACGCTATTCACGAATCTAGATAAGCATTTTTCTGGTGATACTATTTTTGCCAGCAATACCTCGAGCTTTCCTATTACTCAACTCGCTGAAGCGGTCAGTCCCGAAAGACAAAAACGTTTCGTAGGACTTCATTTTTTTAATCCTGCAACTCTTATGAAATTGGTCGAAGTCATCAAAGGTCAAGAGACCGAAGCCAAACTGACGGAAGATCTCTACGCTTGGTTTGCTGAACAAAAGAAAGAGCCTGCTCTTTGCGCCGACACTCCAGGATTTATTGTGAATCGAGTGGCGCGTAGTTTTTACGGTGAAGCTTTACGCATCGTGGAGGATGAAAATGAAGCTCATTGCAAAGAAGTAGATAAATTGATGCGTGAAGTGGGTGGATTTAAGATGGGCCCTTTTGAGTTAATGGATCTGATTGGAGTCGATATCAATTACGCCGTTACTTCCTCTGTGTGGGAAGCACTCGGAAAAAATGCCCGTTTTACGCCTCACCCTTTACAAAAAAAGATGGTCGATTTGGGCCGCTTTGGCAAAAAAACTAAACGTGGATTCTACTCATATGAATAATTGGGCCATCGATCTTTCGAACGGAAGCTATCAAGACAAAGTCCAGTTTCTCGAGGATCACTCTGATAAAATGGTTTTAATGGATCTTACTTGTTTTGATCCTATAGAATTTTACCGTCATTTTCCTCAACTTAAGGCGGTGTGCTCGACTCTCCTCTCGCATAATAATAAATGCGAACTCCATTCGGAAAAGTATTACCTGGAAGCGTCTCAGCTACTTCACGAAAGAGGATTCACCTCGATTCAATCAAACTTACTCACTCCAGGCTTTGTCGTTCCTCGCACTATCGCTACGATAGTAAACGAAGCTTTCTTCACACTTGAGGAACGAGTAGCGAATGCAGGTGATATTGATCGTGCGATGATTTTTGGCGTGAATTACCCTCTGGGCCCATTCGTTTGGGCGAAAGGTCGTGAAAAAATCATTGTGCAGATTTTAGATTTACTATACCGACTTAAAAACGATGAGAGATACGTGGTGAGTTCAATGCTTAGAAAGCAAGCCTCACTTATTTAGCCCATTCAAAGATGGCCGGCATTTGCTCCAACGGATTTTTTACCGCCGTCATCTTATATTTATCACATAATTCTTGATAAATTTCTGGAACCGGACGCTCAGGCTTAAGCAGTGTATGGTAGGCCATTTCTTCACATGAGATATAGACTAACGCCAGTGGTGATACGCTGGGAGAAACTCGCTCAGGCAAGCGATCACCTTGTGGGTGCCCATGATGTTGGGCCACTAATGTGGCGATGTCCTTAGTTACAAATGGGACACCACTTAATTTGGCAGCAGAAAATGCGGCATGCCCAGACACATTAAATTTCTCATCTGGAGTTAGCTCATTTAGGCTTTCCGGTGTTCTTAAATGAATCCACAGCGGATTAGTCAGTGCCATATCAGCAAACATGGCAACACCATTGAGTTTCTTTGCCTGCTCTTCTTTACTCGTCCAGTCGGTCAACATGACGTGCTGGGTACATAAGAGTGAAGTAAGACGCACAAGTTTATAATGAAAGCTCAAGGCCGGATCAGTTGATAACTTATTCCACCAAGCCTTTAATTCATCATTAGATGCTGACAGGCAATTCTGTGCCAACTCAGTCATCCACCCCTCACAAATATTAATCATTTGTCCTTTGACACCCATTTTTTGGGTTATTTCAAAGATAGAAGAAAAAACTTCTTCGGATTGCTTAATCGTCTCAACACCACTGGTAATCGAGCTTTTTACGCGAGAACCTAGTTGTTCAATGAGTTTTTTTGAAAAATCTTTAACTCGATCTCTCTCGACCCAAAAGTCTTTAACATTTTTACTTTGATAACTGGCAATGGCACTTGCTTCAATTGATTCTCCAGCTAAAAATCGCCTTACCCAATGGGGTTTTCCATCTTTTGTCATTTGTAAGAAAACATCGACATTGAGTTCGTCGAAATGTGAAAAAAGATTAATGGGCATTGAGACGTATTGACTGCTAGACAGGACTTCGTTTCCTAACTTTTCATTTATAAGTTCGAGTATCTTGGCCCAGTCCTGTGGACGAAAACAAAGCTTTGGTGCCGAGTCATGCCTGGGATCACCAATTCCAATGATTAACGTTTTCTCAGATAAGTTTTCAGGGATTTGTTGATAGTAATTACCGGTAAGGTCATCTTCCATGATGAAGACGTCAACTTCACCTAGCAGCTGAATTAAGGGCTTCACTTCAGAAAAGTCATCTTTTAAAACGATACTGACATCGCTACGTGCACTTAGTTGCGCGACGATTAAATCATTTAACTCTTTAGAAAAGACACAACCCACAACCTGCTTCATCGTATCCCTTTAAGTTTAAATAAAAAAACCCGGCATTCGCCGGGTTTTTAAAATTTTGCAGGAAATTTTCTAATTAGCCAATCAACTTCAACGCGTTTTGGCCGTTAGCATTTGCTTGAGCCAATACTGAAGTACCAGCTGCATTCAAGATGCTGCTCTTAGCTTGTTGTGCAGTTGCGTCAGCATAGTCAACATCACGAATACGTGAGTTAGCTTGGCTGATGTTTTCAACGTTGACCTGCAAGTTGTTACTTGTAGAGATCAAACGGTTTTGAATTGCACCCAAGAATGAGCGATAACCAGAAACTTTCTCAATCGCTTGGTCAACGTTCTGCAATGAAGTCTGAGAACCTTCTTTTGTAGATACGTCGAGCTCAGCAACACCCAAATCGTCAATACGAGCCTTGACCATCTGAGAGTCGTAACCGATACGGTCTTGGAACTCGTCATTGTTAACACCGATTTGGAACTCATACTTCTGACCAGCACCATTCAACAACTTCATTCCGTTGAACTCAGTCACTTGTGAAATACGATCCAATTCTTGCTTCAAGTTCTGGTATTCCATGTTTGTCATGTTACGTTCAACATCACCAACAGTGTCTGAAGCTGTTTGGATGGCCAATTCGCGCATACGAGTCAAGATCGAAGAAACTTCGTTCAGGCCACCTTCTGCGGTTTGAATCATCGAGATACCGTCGTTGGCGTTTCGGTCCGCCTGCTTCATAGAGCGGATGTTGGCCTTCAACTTTTCTGAAATTGCCAAGCCAGCTGCATCATCAGCTGCCTTAGTAATTCGTGAGCCCGATGAAAGCTTCGAGAGATTGCTCTCGCTTTCACGGTTGTTGACCCCTAAGCTACGCTGAGCTGAGATCGACGCAATGTTGGTATTAATACGAAAACCCATCAGAATCCTCCTTGGTTGTAAATCCCTCACCACATCCCTGGTGATTCTTTTTCCCAACCTTGAGAAACAGATGAGCTTCCATGCTCTGGTCTTAATATCGCCTTCCCGTATGGGATAGACGGTCAACTTTTCGGAGTTGTAAAAAAGAACTTAAGTCAGTCGCAATTATATTTCACAAAATTTGTTTTATTATTTGATTTACCTTAGCCTTCAATTATTTAGACTTTCCCGACTATTTCACTTACTTCTTTTTCTGTTCTCTATTCTGATAGAATGAACCCATGAAGTCTCATTTCCAGCGTGTTTTAGTCATCCAATCAGTACCTGAACTAGCTGCTTATACCTGTGGTTTGTTAGATGATATTGGCTTCCGACATGTGATTGAGGCACGCGATGCTGAGCAAGCAGAAAAACTACTGAAGAACGCTGAAGAAAAAAATCGCCCTTTTCAAGTTATCGTCTGCGATGACGCGATTCCCGGTGGCGCTTTGCCAATTGAATCAATCTCCAAGAACACGCCTCTGCTGGTTATCTCTGAGGCACAGAATCCTACTAATTTAAGGCTGGCCGCTCGTCTCGGATTGCGCGGTTTAATTTTTAGGCCCTATGGCAGGGTGCAATTTGAAGAAGCACTTAGAGCTGTTCTCACGACCTAGTTAAAGTCCTTGTACGGAAGATTATGAAGGCCCGTCCAAACTCTCAGATCGTACTCCACATGATTCTCAAATTGCGTGACATCAACGTTCTCTTCAAAGGATGCAATTCGCGCGTATGGCAGCGACTGTGACTCTTGCCCTTGGGATAAATCAAGGTTCACCATCTTTGTCCAAGTACCAGTGTTGATAAAAGCAGTTCCATCTGTAAACAAGCGCAAACCTGGATTGTGAGTATGCCCAACGATAAGTAGTCGAGCTTGAGGTTTTTGAGCAAAGAAGTCTCTCGTAAGTGTCTCGAAATCTTGAAACAATGTTAATTCTCTAATGAGATCTCCAATCACTCTCTTCCATCCTACTTTCAGTTTTAGATAATACCAAAAGCGAACCATGAAATAGTAATGAATATTAGAAAGAATAAATCTCAAAGTGAAAAACGTATCAAAAATTAAACCATGAATAATAAAATGTTTAATCGGCCGGACGGCATTGATATGCGGTCGCTCTTGTTTGTAGCGATTAATCACGTTGATAACGTAATAAGACCCCCACGAAGGGATAAAATACCGGCCACCACCTTGCGCTTCAACGACAGAAGTATCCGGATCAAATTCATGAGCTCGCTCATACTGGTGACCATGCTGAATATAGACACCAGGAATCGGTACATGTGTATGAAGATCATTTCTAATTGTGACTCGATCTTCTAGTTCTTTTCCAAAGAATGCCTTGAATTCTGTCTTCAAGGAATCGAGAATTAATTCCGCATCATGATTGCCAATGATGTAAATAATATTTTTATTGGGCTTGGAGACAAATTGTTTGAGTGCTTGCATGACTGGACGATGCGCCCGGAGAATAATACGGAGCTTTTCAAGACAAGCCTCTTCACTCCAAAACTCATCGTCAAAAAACTCTACATAAGGCACGGCCAAAAAATCTAGGAAATCTCCATTGATGACCAATTCCACTGACTTATTTTCGTATTCACCTGATGAGTGATAATTAAGGAAATCGATAAGCTCTGTGTCGAAGTGAAAATCTTCAAGCAGATTTCTGCGACCGCGCAACTGCTTACCTGCACCAAGATGCAAGTCAGAGATTACGAGAACAAGCTTTTTCCAATCATGGCTGCGGCGGGATTTCATAAGTCTTTTTACCAGCTATAAGTTCTACTTCTTGAAAAGCAGGAGCAAGAGGTTGAAAGTGAACGACATTTTTACCATTAGTCTTGAATTCTACTGATTTTGTTTCGCTAGACTTCACACTGATAAATTTCAAATCGCTACCTGCTGCATGAAACTTTCCAACCACATCATTCATGGATAAATTTTGTATCTCAACGGCATACATGCTACCCGATTTTGCTGGTGACTCCACAATCATTTTACGATCATGCAATTGGATTTTAAATGCTTCAACGGCTTCAGCGTTGAGCATAAAGAAACTCATTAAAAGTAAAATACACTTCACAACAATAGTCTCCACTCCGTCAGCTTTTTCACTTCATCTCGAATGCGTGCGGCTTCTTCAAATTGTAATTGAGAGGCAGCCGTTTTCATTTCTTGCTTTAACTGTTTGATTTTAGCATCAATAGCCTCGGGCGTAAGATCCTGGTCGCTCTTGCCTAACTTATCCTGATTTTTCTTGTCAGTCTTTTTGGCCGATCGAAGGATATCAATCACGCCCCCACTCACTGCTTTTTTGACCGTGAGAGGAGTTATGCCATTTGCTGTATTCCATTCTTCCTGCTTCTTCCTGCGTTCCCCAGTTATCTTCATCGCTTCACGTATACTTGGAGTTTCTTTAAAACCATACAGAATCACTCGTCCCTCGGAATTACGAGCTGCCCGACCTATTGTTTGAATAAGTGAGCGAGTCGAGCGCAAAAATCCTTCCTTATCAGCATCCAAGATCCCTACGAGTGCCACTTCGGGTAAATCTAGGCCCTCTCGCAAAAGATTAATTCCAACTAAGACATCAAACTCACCCAATCTTAGATCACGCAAAATTTCCATTCTTTCCAAAGTATCAATATCAGAATGTAAGTAACGAATTCTTAAACCAGCTCCCCGATAGAAAGCTGTTAGTTCTTCGGCGAGTTTTTTGGTCAAAGTGGTAATCAGAACTCGAAAACCATTTTTAATCGTTGCTCTGGTTTCAACTAAAAGATCATCCACTTGATTTTTTGCATCTCGCATTTCAATAACAGGGTCGAGTAATCCTGTTGGCCGAATAATTTGTTCAACATACTCACCTTTACAGATTTCCAATTCATAATTGGCCGGTGTGGCCGACACATATAGAACTTTATCCAAGCGTTTATCGAATTCTTCAAATTGCAACGGGCGGTTATCCAGAGCACTTGGAAGCCTGAAACCGTAATCTACCAATGTTTGCTTGCGGCTTCTGTCGCCACGATACATTCCACCGACTTGAGAAACTGTAATATGGGACTCATCAACGATAAGGAGAAAGTCTTTTTTGAAATAATCCACCAGCGTCGGAGGTGGGTCACCTGGATTAGAGCCGGTAAAGTGGCGCGAGTAGTTCTCAATTCCTGAACAAAAACCCATTTCTTCAAGCATCTCTAAGTCGAGTAAGGTTCGTTGTTGCAAACGCTGGGCTTCTACCAATTTATTGTCTTTCTCAAGCTCTTGCAGACGCTCTCTAAGTTCTAACTTAATGGTACCAAGAGCATCTTTGAGACGGGCTTCACCTACCACATAGTGACTTGAAGGATAAATGACAGTGCGAGGAATGGTTTGTAAAACTCGTCCTCGTAAAGGATCAACTAATGAGAGCGTATCAATCACATCATCGAAGAACTCGACACGAACAACTTGAGAGTCTTCGTGGGCCGGAAAGACTTCTACGACATCGCCACGCACACGAAAAGTACCGCGCTTAAAATCGATATCATTGCGCTGGTACTGAATCGCTACGAGGGCACGTAAAAAATCATCTCTCTCCCACTTGTCTCCCGTAAATAAAGTCAGTTTTTGTGCTCCATACTCATCGGGGGAACCAATACCGTAAATACAAGATACCGAGGCGACCACAATGACATCCTCTCTTTCGAGAAGAGAGCGGGTGGCAGCGTGGCGAAGTTTGTCGATTTCTTCGTTAACGGCCGAATCTTTTTCGATAAAAGTATCGGTTCCTGGAACGTAGGCTTCAGGCTGGTAATAGTCATAGTAGGAAACAAAATACTCAACTGCGTTGTCCGGAAAGAACTCCTTAAACTCAGCAAAAAGCTGAGCAGCGAGGGTTTTATTGGGGGCCAAAATGAGGGTTTTTTTTCCCAGACTCTTTATGATGTTGGCCATTGTGAAGGTTTTACCGGATCCGGTAACGCCTAAGAGTGTTTGACGCTCTTTTCCTTCTTTAAAACCCGCCAAAATGCCCTTGATGGCGTGGGGTTGATCCCCGGCTGGTTTGAATTTTGACACCAAATTCCACTCGGCCATAACTCTTTTCCTCGATAATGATTTCGGCCCTTGCCAACCTTGGGGCGAATATGGGAAAAATTCTAAAACTAAGAGAGGGACTTATGAATTCAGGATGCCTCAACATCCTATCTTCCCACGCGAGCATGATTGTCTCTCCCGTCTCCCGTTCTGTCACTCCTCGATTCACTCTTCACTATTTCCAAACAACGATACTCAAGGAGCCTTGTGAGCAAGCATTTTACTGCGCTGGCTGATCTTCCCGTATCTACAATCGAGGCGCTACTCAATAGGGCGCAGTATTTTCTTCAATCTCCCCCCTCACATGTTTCCCAGATCCTATTACACAAGATTATTACCAGTGCGTTCTTCGAACCTAGTACCCGAACAAAAAGTTCATTTGAAATGGCGGCAAAACGCTTGGGCGCACAAGTGGTTAACTTTGATGTGGATAACTCAAGTGTTAAGAAGGGAGAAACGCTTTACGATACACTCAAAACCCTCGAAGCGATTGGCTCAGACGCCCTGATTATACGTCACGCTGACGATCGCGTTTTTGATAATCTGGCCCAAAAAATTACTACTCCTATGCTGAATGCCGGGGCAGGCAAGTACGAACACCCGAGCCAAGGTCTGCTTGATTTATTCACGCTCCGACAGGAATTTGGTCGACTCACAGGTTTGCATGTGGCGATTTTAGGAGATGTAAAACATAGTCGCGTCGCGGGCTCGATGATGTTAGTGGCACAAAAACTGGGAATGCAGATCAGTCTTTGCGGGCCCGATGATTTTATGCCTTCTCACATCCCAGCGAATTGTCAGCAGGCGGATTTGGCCCACACTCTTAAAACAGCTGATGCCGTCATGTGTCTGCGCAACCAATTTGAACGACATATCGGATTCGAATTAAGCCCGGAAGATTTTCACCGGGAATGGGGCCTAACCATTGAGCGCGCGAAGACAATGAAACCAAGTGCGATCATTATGCATCCTGCACCGGTTAACCGCGGAGTTGAAATAGCAGATTCATTAGTTGAAGCTCCGCAATCACGAATTTTTAAACAAATGCAAAATGGTGTTTTGGTACGAATGAGTATTTTAGAATGGGTTATTAAAGGATCACACGCATGAAAAAACTAAATCTATGGCTTGAAAGTGGTGAGTGTTTTGCAGGTGAATCTTTTGGAGTTGATGTCAAAACGACATCACCCTTAGGTGAACTCGTTTTTAATACCAGCATGACTGGCTACCAAGAAATTCTCTCGGATCCTTCCTACTGTGACCAAATCGTGGTGATGACATTTCCACTCATTGGTCAATATGGTGTGAACAAGGATGATTTTGAGAGCATGATTCCTGCCCTCAAAGGAATGGTTGTAAGAGAGGCCACTGAAGTTCCTTCCAACTGGCGCTCTGAGTATTCACTCCCCCAGCTACTGAAAGAATTTGGAGTTCCGGGTATTCACGGACTAGACACGCGCTTATTAACAAAAAAAATCAGAAGCCAAGGATCACAAAAGGCACTTTTTGCTGCTCCTCATATTACTAAAGAAGAGGCGCTTAAAGAACTTAAGGCTGCGCTACCTAATGATCAAATCGCCCGCGTCTCTACCCGTCACTCCATTCATTTTCCTGGTGAAGGCAAGCGAGTGGTGCTGATGGATTTTGGATATAAGAAAAATATCCTTCGCTCACTCCTTCGCCGAGGCTGTGATGTGGTGGTGGTACCTTGGGATTCAACGGTTGATTCCATTCTCAAGTTTAAACCTGATGGCGTTATGCTTTCAAACGGACCTGGTGACCCAAAGGATGTACCATCTACTTTGCCGGTCATTCGTAAGCTGCAAGAGACAGTGCCCTTGATGGCGATCTGTATGGGACATCAACTTTTTGCGCTGGCAAATGGAGCGGACACCGAGAAATTAAAGTTTGGTCACCGTGGAGGTAACCATCCTGTTAAAGATCTTAAAAGTGGTCGCACCTATATGAGTTCACAAAACCATGGCTATGCTGTGACTTTGGAGTCAGTCAAAAAATCTCCTCTGGAACTCACGCAGGTCAATTTAAATGACGGTACTGTTGAGGGGCTTGCCCATCAAACACTGCCTGCCTTCTCAGTTCAGTATCATCCGGAGGCCTATCCTGGCCCTGAAGATACGCAGTGGTTATTCGACGCATTTTTACAGAGTATGAAGTAAGGGAGAATACATGCCACGCAATAGCCATATTAAAAAAGTTCTGGTGATCGGCTCGGGCCCCATTGTTATCGGCCAAGCGGCTGAGTTTGATTACTCCGGTACTCAAGCGGTTCATTCCCTTCGAGAAGAAGGCATTGAAGTTGTACTCATCAACTCAAATCCCGCCACCATCATGACAGATCGAGAAACGGCCGACACCGTTTACATCGAACCACTGACGGAAGAGTTTATCACTCGCATCCTCTATAAAGAGCGACCAGACGGTCTCCTTGCGACACTCGGTGGTCAGACGGCACTTAATCTTGCCGTAAAGCTTAAAGAAAAAGGTGTGCTCGACAAGCTTGGTGTTGAACTCTTAGGTTGTAAGGTTGATACCATTCAACAAGCTGAAGATAGAAAACTTTTCAAAGATCTCATGCAAAAAATTGGTGAACCTGTGCCGGATAGTGCCATCGTTCACACGATTGAAGAAGCACAGGCGTTTGCCCGTCGAATCGGTTTTCCGGTTATCGTCCGCCCGGCTTTCACTCTGGGTGGAACTGGTGGGGGAATTGCCAAAGATGTTGAAGAACTCAATATCGTTGCCAATGCAGGTCTTAACGCCTCACCCATCACTCAATGCTTAATTGAGCGCTCGATTGCCGGTTACAAAGAAGTTGAGTACGAAGTTATTCGTGACGGGAAAGATAATTGTATCATCGTGTGTAATATGGAGAACTTTGATCCAGTCGGAGTTCACACTGGAGACTCGATTGTATTTGCTCCAAGTCAGTCTCTTTCAGATAAAGAATATCAAATGCTTCGTACCAGTGCGCTTAAAATTATTCGCGCACTCGATATCAAGGGTGGCTGTAACGTCCAGTACGCACTTCATCCTGATTCATTTAACTACTATGTCATTGAAGTGAACCCACGTGTGTCGCGCTCATCCGCTCTTGCATCGAAAGCCACGGGGTACCCTATCGCTAAGATCGCTGCCAAGATCGCCATTGGTCTGGGCCTTGATGAGATCATAAATCCGGTCACCAAAAAGACATATGCTTGTTTCGAACCGGCCTTAGATTATGTTGTGTGTAAAATTCCTCGCTGGCCATTCGATAAATTCATCAAAGCAGATCGTAGACTCGGCACCCAGATGAAAGCCACTGGTGAAGTGATGGGAATCGGTCGCACGCAAGAAGAGGCACTCTTAAAAAGTGTTCGAAGTTTAGAAATCGGGGTTCACCATATTCAACTTTCTCATCTAAAAAATGTGAGCCGAGAAGAACTTCTTAATCGGATGGAAAAACCTGATGATGAACGTATCTTTATTGTCACTGAAGCTATTCGCATCGGAGTTCCTCTAGAGTTAATCCAGGATCGAACAAAGATTGATCCACTCTTCCTCCATACACTTCGACGAATTATTATGATGGAAGCCGATCTCAAATCGGAAGGCAGCAAGCTCACTCCTGAATTACTTTATAAGGCAAAACGAATGGGCTTTGCTGATTCGGCGATTGCTCAATTTTCAGGAATTGAAGAAAAAAACATCCTAGCAATGCGTGAGAAGCATCAGTTTTATCCTGTCTATAAAATGGTTGATACCTGTGCTGCTGAATTTGAAAGCGCAACCCCCTACTACTACTCCACCTGGGAAACTGAGGATGAGGTGCTCCCAACAAGCAAAGAGAAAGTAGTCGTTTTGGGCTCTGGCCCCATTCGAATCGGTCAAGGCATCGAGTTTGATTATGCCACTGTACACGCCATTCAAGCTATTCGCGATATGGGTTACGAAGCCGTAGTCATTAACAACAATCCTGAAACGGTTTCAACGGACTTTAATATCTCCGACCGACTTTACTTTGAACCACTCACTCCGGAAGATGTGCTTCATATTATTAAAAAAGAGAAGCCTCTTGGTGTGATTGTTCAGTTTGGTGGTCAAACGGCTATTAACTTAGCAGAACCGCTTCACGCTGCCGGTGTTAAAATCCTAGGCACATCACTTGATGGGATTGATCGTGCCGAAGATCGCCGGCGTTTTGAAGCTCTTTTAAAAGAACTCAGCATTGCTCAACCTCTTGGCCATACTGTGACTTCACTGGATGAAGCTTTAGAGAAAACCAATATTCTTGGTTACCCGGTAGTTGTTCGTCCATCTTATGTGATCGGTGGACGAGCTATGGAAATCGTCTACGGCGCGGATGAACTCAAAGATTATTTCACTCATGCAGTGAAAGTAACTCCTCAACATCCAGTGTTGATTGATCGCTACATGCTAGGTCGTGAAATGGAAGTGGATGCCATTTGTGACGGAAAGACTGTCTATATCCCTGGCATCATGGAGCACATTGAAAAAGCAGGAGTTCACTCAGGTGATTCATTTGCGGTGTATCCACCACAGAACGTAGATGTTGCCACCCAAAAGAAATTAGTTCAGCTTACAACATCTATTGCCCTCGCATTGCAAATCAAAGGTTTGATTAATATCCAGTTCGTCATTCACAAAGGCGAAGTGTACGTTTTAGAAGTGAATCCTCGCTCATCTAGAACAGTTCCTTTCTTAAGTAAGGTGACGGGAGTTCCGATGGCGAAAATCGCCACTCGCGCCATACTTGGGAATAGCATCCTTGAGCAAGGCTATGTTCATGGTCATCGTGAAGAATCGGATGATATTGCAGTCAAAGCTCCGGTCTTCTCTTTTGCCAAACTGGTTGAAGTAGATACGGCCCTGGGACCAGAGATGAAATCAACTGGTGAAGTCATGGGGCGAGATACAATTTACGAGCGCGCTCTTCACAAAGCCTTTATCGCAGCTGGAATCAATATTCCTAACTCAGGTACGGTATTGGTAACCGTGGCAGACAAAGACAAAGAAGAAGGCCTTGAACTTATTGTTCGCCTCCACGCTTTGGGCTTTAACTTCCTCGCCACTGAAGGAACAGCTAAACTGATTGAGCAAAAAAATATCCCGGTTCGCACAGTCCCGCGTATCGGTGAAGCAACGAATGATATTTTAGCGATCATTAAGGCCAATCAATGTGATCTCGTCATCAATACGATTTCACGAGGGAGAAATGTTGAGTCGGATGGATTCAAAATGCGCCGAGTGGCGGCCGAACGTGGAATCTGTTGCATGACTTCGCTCGATACGGTCGAAGCGATGATTCGCACGCTTGAGAGACAATCGTTTAACCTTAACCCGATGTGAGTATGAAAGAAAAAGTTCTCGTTGCTCTCGATCAAACAGATTGGTCTCAGATTGAAAGACTGGCCAGTGCCTTAAAGGGCTCTGGCTGTGGCATGAAAGTCGGCATGGAGCTTTTTTATGCTCATGGGAACAAAGCTGTAGAGTATTTAGCACGAGAAGGTTTTTTTGTTTTTCTCGATCTCAAACTCCATGACATCCCTACTACGGTCGAGAAGGCGATGGGCAATCTCCTGAAACTTCCGGCCAATATTTATAATGTGCATGCGGCAGGTGGACTTGAAATGCTTCAGGGAGCGAAGCGAGCACTGGAAAAAAGTCAGCGCAAAGACGCTAAGATTATTGCCGTCACTCAGTTGACCAGTACTTCTGAAATCACCATGCAACAGCAGATGCGTATTCCTGGTAAACTCGTTGACTGCGTGGAAGCCTGGGCCAAGATGACTCATCTTGCTGGTCTTAATGGCGTCGTATGTTCTGCTCAAGAAGCTCAACTGGTCAAAAGAGCGACTCATGGAAACTTCCTTTGTGTGACTCCTGGAATTCGTCCCAAGGGTGTCGCTCAACACGATCAAAAACGAACACTGACTCCCTTAGAGGCCCTTGCCAATGGTGCAGACTACCTCGTCATTGGACGTGCCCTAAGTGAAGCGGCTGACCCCAGAGAGGCCCTAGAAGATTTGGCCAAGGAGAACTTATGAGTGCTGCCATCGTTGCCGAGGCCCTACTTAAAGAGAAAGCAGTATTTTTGCGGCCTGAAGAACCATTTACTTGGGCAAGTGGCATCAAATCTCCTATCTATTGCGATAATCGCCTGCTCATTTCACGACCTGAAGCACGTCGAATGATCGTTGCTGCCATGAAAGATAAGGCCCTCGCCTTAAAACCTGAAGTCATCGCTGGAACTGCGACCGCTGGTATTCCCTGGGCCGCCTGGCTTGCGGAGGCGATGAATCTTCCTATGGTCTATGTCCGCTCAGGTGCAAAAGATCATGGCCGCAAAAACCTCATTGAGGGCCAAGTCATGGAAGGGGCCAAAACCCTTCTCATTGAAGACCTTATATCAACGGGTAAAAGCTCATTAGCGGCAGTCAATGTCTTAGATGAGAGTAAGATGAAAGTCCTCGCAGTATTGGGATTGTTTCACTACAATTTCCCTCAGGCCCATGCCATTTTTGAGAAGCGCCAAGTACCGGCCATTTCGCTATGTACTTTAGACGATATGCTCACTTGGGCCGTGCAACACGGATCTCTCAAAGAGACCCAAGCTGAGGACATTCGATCATGGCGACAAAAAGTAGTGTTTCCCTAAATTCTGATGCGCTCACTTATGAAAAAGGTGAGCTCTGCATTGAAGGTGTTTCAGTCAAAAAAATTGCTGAACACTACGCCACTCCATTTTTTGTCTACGGCCAGCGTACTCTGCTTAGTAACTATCAAGAGTTTGTTGGCGAAGCACAAATGGCAGGCCTTCCTCGCCCATTGGTTTGTTTTGCACTTAAATCAAATCCCAATAAAGAACTCTTAAAGCTTTTGGCCCTAGAAGGCTCTGGTGCTGATATTGTCTCTGGTGGCGAACTTAAGCGCGCCCTTGAGGCCGGCATACCTGCCGATCGTATTGTGTTCTCTGGTGTAGGAAAAACGGCTGACGAAATTGAGCTCGCACTTAATTCTGGCAATGGAATTTATAGCTTCAATGTGGAATCGATTGAAGAGTTAGAACTCATTAATGAGATTGCAAAAAAACTAGGTAAAGTTGCACGAATTTGTTTTCGCTTAAATCCGATGGTAAAGGCTAAAACTCATAAATATATTTCTACCGGCAACAAAACACACAAATTTGGTTTGCTCAAAAAAGATATTGTGAAAGCTGCCAAGGATAAAAAACTTTGGAAGCACACTCAATTAGTGGGTCTCTCTGTTCATATTGGCAGTCAATTACTCGATCTAAAAGCCACTCAAAATGCTGTTGAGATTATGGGAGAGATTGCTCGCAGTTTGCCACAAAAACTCGAATTTCTCGACGTAGGCGGAGGTCTGGGCGTGGCCTATCACCCCGATGAAAAAAAGAAATTACCAACTACTGCAGACTACATGCAACGAGTAGCGACTTCTCTTGAGAAATCCTACTTCAAACATTTCAAAGTTCGCCCTGATACGCGCGTGGTGTTCGAGCCGGGCCGACGTATCGTAGCGAAAGCCGGTTTTTTTGTGATGAGTGTTCTTCGTCAGAAAGTTTCTGAAGATCAGCGCTTCGTGATTGTTGATGGTGGTATGAATGATTTCATGCGCCCTTCTCTCTATGATGCTTTTCACAATCTCCTTCCCGCCAAACAACCTAAGGCCGGAAAAAAGCTCTCCACTCACATCGTGGGTCCAATCTGTGAAACATCAGATTGCTTTGGACATCACCGCTCTATGCCTCCACTAAAAACTGGGGATATTATCGTGTTGGCCGATGCTGGAGCTTATGGTTTCAGCATGGGTTCAAATTATAACCTGCGTGGAAAGCCTGCAGAGCTTTTAGTGACGAGTGAGCAAGATGTGCGTTTAGTGAATCGAGCTCAAAGTTACGAAGAACTTCGTTAATAGTAGAAGCGGATTCCGGCCGTTGCCAAGTTTTGCGAAGAAGCAATTTCAGACATCACGTGGTGTTCAAACTGGACATAGACTTGGATTTTTGAAGTTTGGAGAATGGCGTAACCGCCCCCTAATACCAGGCTCGTAATTTTATCTTTAACCAATCCATACTCTTCTTCGAGACCCTTGCCTGAAGCTCCACTCACTGGCGTTTCAGTGGTTTGCTCAATATCAGTGAGCCCATAACCAATTCTTAAATAAATATTTTTAACGAGATAAAAGTTAAGTGCGATAGAGAACTGCAGTTGATCATGATTGATGGTATTTGCGCGGCCATCGTGCTCAATATCTGAAGTGTAACTTCCCTTAGAAAGAGTGAGTTCAAACTCATAGAAATTCATTCTTCGACCAAAACTCGCCCCAAAGGCCTGGCCTTGAGGAACGGTTTTACTGTCTGTCATGGATTCTTGATGGTGTTGACCCATACCCGCAAATAACGAAACCATCGCTTCATCAGCAAATGTTTGAGTACTAAGGCAGAATAGGATGAGTCCGAGTAGTCTTTTCAAGAAATAGGCTTCTCCTCATAAAATCATAGCATCCTGTGAAGGGATTCTAAAAAAAGGTAAAACTTTCCCTAATACCTGAGTCAGCCGCTTTTTGGTATGATCAATAAATGAGGAATTACCTACTACCAATCCTTCTCATTTTAAGCTCTTGCCTCGAAAGTGAGTCCATACCAACCTCCAGCAACCTCTATGTTGCTGCAGGTGATATCCTCGTCACGTCGAGTACGACGGATACTGTTCATCAGTTTGATAAGAAGGGTAATTACAAACGCATTCTCTACCGCACTCCGCTCGCAACAGAGACCGTCGGGGGTCTAGGCTGGATGCATACGACGAATGAAATCTTAGTATCAATGGAAGGAACTCCAGATCGTGTTTTGGCCATTTCGGTAGTCGATGGCTCAGCACGGGTCGCCTTTCAAGATGCCGCCCTCACCGGAACAATTCGCAGTACGACCCAACTTTATACTTCACGCTCGATTCTCGTATCAGAGCAAACCGCAATTGAAAGATTTAATGAACTCGGCTTGAGAGAAACTCACGCTGCTCCTTGGCCTTCGACAGTTATTGCCAACGTGCAAGATGTAAAAGCGCTGCAAGATGGTCGCTGGATCGCCACTTCAACAACTCAGGCCGTGCGCCTTTATGAAGACTCGGTCGCAGCGTTTGCAGCTGTTGCCACCGCTGCCATCCCTGACGAAACAACGGCAGCTCATGGTGTCGCGGAACTTTCTAACGGAAAATTTTTGGTATCGTGGGAAGGAGCTGCTACCGATTACCTCTCTATCTACAATGCTGATCTCACTTTAGACGAGCACGTCTTTGGTAATAACCAGGCGGTCTTAATTGCTCCACGCGGAGTCGCCCAAAAAGCCAACGGCAACTATCTAGTAGCGGACAATACTCGGGATTATGTTTTAGAAATTAATTCTGACGGTCAGGTGGTAAGAATCATCGGGCAAGGAATTTTAGATGGTGCCTACTCTGTCTTAGTCGTTCCAGAGTTTAGCCCATAAAAAAGGCCGGCACATTGGCCGGCCATAATCAACGGCTAATCAAAATTAGCGCTTATACAAGATGGTCTTCTCAACTGAAAGATCACCCAATTCTGCAGAATTCAAAACACCAGCTCCGGCCTTAAAGAAAGTCTTAGCTGTTACGCTAAAACGACCGCCGCCCAACTCACGTCCAAGTACATCAGCGAAAGCGATACGCATATCAGTCACGTTTCCACGTGATGTCTGAGAAAGAGCTGCACCCATTTCTCCGTCAAACAAAGTCGTACTACCACCCAATACTGGGTTATCAAGAATTTTCAAGTTGTGACCTAATTGAAGACCAGCAACTGGACCCAATGTGTAAGTCATCACGTTTTTCTTGATAGAAACGTTCTTCATATTAAGAGCAGCAAGCACTGGAGCAGCAGCGTGGAACTTCACAGAAGCAACTGCATCGAGCATCAAGGTATTGCCGTTCATGTTACGATTTTGGTTCATTGATTCAAGTTCAAGAATCAAAGTCTTTGTACCAGTAGAGCGAAGAGTAAGAACTTCTCCGTTCAAAGTCGCTGTGATGTTTTCACGTGCACTCATACCTTCTGGAAGTGCCCCGAAGTTGATCGCAACATTTGCATCTACGTAGTAATCAAATACTTCGTAAGGAATTGTTACTGTTTCATAGCAAGTATACGGAACTGTACGGTAGATAGGTTCAGACCAGCAACGTCCAGGTTGGTTTGGTGATGGACGACGACAAACTTGGCGGTGACCGGCCAAAACTGTGCGGTAACAAGTACGCGCAACCTGCTCATAACGGTATTCAGTATGAGTCTTTTCTGCCTTCAAATTCAAAACAGTATCAGCAAAAGAGCCGTCAAACACAACGCTACGGCTATCGACTGTGCTGGCAAAAGCACTTGATGTGATAGCAAAAACCAAAGCGAATAAAACACTTTTCATATTTCCCCCCTAAGAGAATTTGGCTTGGTATGTAGGGCAATTATCATATGAGGGAAACGAGAGTCCAACGCTCAGAGGGCCGTATGTGAGAGGATGTAAAACTTATAGAGAGAATGGGGTCAGAATGACCCCATTATTGCATTTTCCAAGAGATAGAACCGTCTTTGTTGTCAACCAGCACAATATTTTTCGCTTTCAGCTCATCACGAATCTGATCGGCACGCGCCCAATTTTTTGTCGCCTTGGCAGTCTTACGTTCTTCAATCAAGCCTTGAATCCAGACCTCGTCGACATCTCCTGCACCTTTAAGTGACTCTAGCTGCTTCATTAACGCAGCGGGGTCTGCGTGGATGTGACCCAAGGCCAAGTTAGATAGCTCGATGGCCTGCTGAATAAGCTCAACAGATGAGGCCGATACCCCTTGACCAAGATAATCGCGGCGCATGTCACGGATGAAACTAAAGAACTGCCCAAGTGCTCCTGCAGAATTGAAATCGTTTGCAATCTCAGATTTGAAACTGTCTTTAAATTCGTTCACACGAGTGACCAAGGCTGCAGGGACTGTTGAACTTGTTGTCGTCTTAATTTTACTCAACTCAATCACGAACTCATGAATGCGAGTCACATCTTGTAACGCCTTCTCAATTGCCTCATCGGTCCAATCAATGCGCGCTCGGTAGTGAACTGATAACAGCAACTGACGCAGAACTTGCCCAGAGTATGTTTCAATAAATTTACGAATAGTGACAACATTACCTAAACTTTTAGACATCTTTTCAGAACCAAAATTTAGAAACTCATTATGCGCCCAGCAGTTACAGAATTTCTTTCCGTTGGCGGCTTCTGATTGAGCGATTTCATTCTCATGGTGAGGGAACATAAGATCGACTCCCCCATGATGGAGATCGAGTGTCTCACCTAAAAACTTTTTTGCCATCGCCGAACATTCAATATGCCATCCTGGACGACCTTTGCCCCAAGGAGATTCCCATGAAGGCTCTCCTGGCTTGGCAGGCTTCCACAAAACGAAGTCCGATGGATGCTTTTTGCGTTTATCAACTTCTACACGTTGTCCGTGCTGTAAACCTTCGAGGTCTTTTTTTGACAGCTTTCCGTAGTGATCAGCCTTCTCAACATAAAAGAAGACCTCACCATCTACAACGTAACCTGCACCATTATCAATAATGTCACCGATCATTTGAATGATTTCAGGCATGGTCTCTGATACTTTAGGTGTATAAGTCGCGGGCAACATGCCAAGAGAGTCCATATCTTTGCGACACTCATCTACAAAACGTTGAGCATGAACTAAGGGATCGACCTTGAGTTCATTGGCGCGTTCAATGATTTTGTCATCCACATCGGTATAGTTACGAACAAACGTCACATCAAAATCGAGTGCTTTTAAAATACGATGAAACAAATCACCTACGACGAGTGCACGCGCATTCCCTACATGGAGAAAATCATAGGTGGTGGGTCCACAAGAATAAAAACCCACATGACCTGCGCGAACAGGAGTGAATTTTTCTTTCTGACGTGTCAGATTGTTGTGAACCTTCAATTCCATTTTAAGCTCCAAGCTTAGTTAAACGTTTCTTCAATACTTCCACTGGTGTGAGAGGAATGAGGAATTTCAAATCAGGGCCATGGCCCTTGCCAGTGAGTGCTGCTCTCAAACCCATAAAGAGTGGCTTACCTTTAATTCCTAGTTCTTTTTTAACGTGATCACTCCAGACATTCAGTTGCGCCTCAGAAGCAAATCCGCTCAAAGCAGCAACTTCATTGCGAATATAAGTGATGATCTTTGGAGTCGTCTCCCAAGAGAGAATATCTTTGAGTTCATCACTCATCTCGACTTCTTCATCAAAGATCAATTGATCCATCATGGTGATCATCTCTGAAAAGAAATCGACTTTCTGTTTGAGTAGATCAACACACATCACTTTCCACTCTGGCGTTTGTTTATTAAATCCATGAGTGGGTGCTACGAGTTTTGATATCTCTGCGACGATTGTATCGTTTGATAAATTCTTTAAATGCTGACCGTTCACCCATTTGAGTTTCACCAGATCATAGATCGCCGAGTGAGAACTGAAACGGTGGGTATCAAATATAGAAGATATCTCTTCTTTAGTGAAAATATCTTTCTCATCAGGATGAGACCAACCTAGCAAAGTGAGATAGTTGCAAAGCGCTTCTGGGAGATAATGCTCATCCTTGTAGAGATGAACTGAAGTGGCACCATGACGTTTTGAAAGCTTCTGACGATCACTGCCAATTAACAATGATACGTGGGCAAAAACCGGCGGTTTTTTACCGAAGGCTTCATAGATCATCAGCTGACGAAGCGTATTGTTGAGATGATCTTCACCCCGAATCACATGAGTGATATCCATGGTGAAATCATCAACCACACAGCAGTAGTTATAAACCGGAATGCCGTTGGCGCGCATGATTACAAAGTCACCCACCATCCCTTCGGGATAAGTGACTTCGCCTTTCACTTCATCTTTTAAAACATAGCTTTTTTCTGGCACGCGAAAACGGATAGCTGCTTTCTCACCGGCCTTCACCCGTGCAAGCGCTTCTGCACGATGCTCTGGTAGACGCCACTTACCTTCGTAACGAGGGTCGCGACCCTCAGCTTCCGACTTCGCACGCATAGCTTCTAGCTCTTCATCAGTGCAAAAGTCGTAGAACGCGAGCCCCTTATCAAGGAGCTCTTGAGCGTAACGAGCGTAGATATCGAGACGCTCCATCTGACGATAAGGAGCATACTTAGGATTAGGCTTATCAGGCCCCTCATCATAGGTGATGCCAAGCCACTTCAAGTCTTCAATTTGAAGGGTTTCATATTCACGCTTAGAGCGCTCTTGATCGGTATCTTCAATACGCAAAACGAAAGTTCCACCCTTGGCTTTTGCAAAAAGCCAGTTGTAGAGCGCCGTACGGGCGCCACCGATATGTAGATATCCTGTGGGGGATGGGGCAAAACGAACGCGAACACTCATAATCTTCTCCTATCAAGGAGATAGATTACCCTAAGGGACTAAGTGTATAAAGAGTCAATTTTGTTAGAGATTTCAGGCTCTGGAGTGCCAGAAGACAAAGAGATCTCTTTCACCAACAGCTCTTTACACTGATCAAGCATTTTACGCTCCCCGAAAGAGAGCTTTTTGCTCATTTTTAGGAGCAAGAGTTGGCGTAAAACATCAGCAATTTCAATCAGTGAACCCGTCTTAACTTTAAGGCTATATTCACGGTGGCGACGGTTCCAAGTCGAGTTATCGACCTTCACATTATGATCGCCCAAGAGATCAAATACATTGTTGATTTCATTCACAGAAACGAGATGACGAACGCCTTCCTTACTATCCGTAGGGATCATCACTTTCATGCCATTTGTGACGACTTTGATTATGTAGAAGCTCTTAATGGCCTCACCCATATTCTTAGTCTCAACACTAAGGATTTGTCCGACTCCATGGCCTGGACAAACCACATGGTCACCCAAATTAAACATTTAAACCTCCGGACACGAACTACAGTCTTTACTTATAACGCATCGTGACACCCAAAGCCACCCAACCTGTAATAATTACAGGGCCTCTGGAGAATTCTTGAGTCGTTTGCTCCGGTCAATCTTGCAGCCCTTCGCTCCTTCCACCTAAGCACGCTAAACTTAAAGGCGGGTAAGGGTGTTTATGCGACAACAATTATTTATTCTTCTGTCCCTCTGGGGGCTTAATCTAACTCATGTCTGGGCCAATTCCGCTGGTCTAGAAATCAGCTGGAGTTGTCCCCAACAACAATACGCCGGCATCAAGCGACTTCCCGATCTCAAACAAATCAAAATTAGTTTTGCTGAATTTGATGGTGAACTATCTGCCAAACTTAAACCCAATATTTTTGACGTCAAACCTTCAAGTGTCACTATCGAATACACGGAGTGTCTCAATAAACTCAAAGAAAACCTAGTCGAAGAAATAGCTAAGTTTAAAAAAACGGCCGTTTGTGAAAAGTTAAATCCGATTGAATGTAATCGTTCTCAAGATGATCTGATAGCTGCACTCACTCGTGAAATCAAGAACGGCAAATTTTTTAAATTAGCTCCTCCCCGTGTACTGCCACGCCAATTACCCGGCAGTGAAAAAGCAGGGCTAACCTATGAAATCTCACAAAAAGCGATAACCGATTTTTGTACCAAAGGTGAACTGAGTAGTGAGGTTTTATTTTCAACAAGAACACTTTCAAATATTGTGGGCAGCTCAAACTACACAAACTTGCCCCCAGGTCTGGTTTGTTTAAATAATTTAAAAGCTGAACTAGAAAAACAAAAACTCAACCTTGTGAGTAATGGTTGCCCAGAGCCTAAACAGCTTTGCCAGCAGATCAATGACAGTGTGAAGAGAACTGGAGAGCAGCTAGACAAGGCGTTTGCAGCAAAGACAAAAGCAGTTGCTGCAAGTGACAAAAACTGGGAGCAGATTACCGGCCTCGCTTTTGACAATGAAGAAGTCTTGAATCTTATGCTTGCGAGACTTGATAAAGAGCCGGCGCAATGTAATCAACTCACTGAGTACCTAAGTTATAATGAGCGCAGCTATCCACTTTCAAATTTTCCAAATTCATTTGCGAAGTATGCAACGAAACTGAGTGAAAAAGTGGATGCCGACTGTTTAAGACAGCTGACGCAAAACTACGCAGCAAGTGTCAGTTCAGAGTTTTCTCCAGATCGCGAAATCTATCGATACTGCCAAGAGCACGCAAGTCCCGTTTGTGAACAAATGAAAGCTCGTGAGCCCATTCATCATCAAAACATCCGCCAACTTCTCGCCATCGGATATGGAGATGTCAGTCAGCAGCTTGAAGAAAGCTGCGATGACTGCGACCAATCCCCTGCTTCACAATTAAAAGATTTACTCTCAAAGATAAAAGACAACAAAGAGGCTATGGCCTGTCTTGAATTAAAACCAGGACAAACAAAAGTCGTTTCATTTCGTGACGGAACTCCCACTGGAATTACTGGTAACTACAGTCTTACAAAAAATGATGATGGTAGTTTTGATATCGGTGTCGCAATGAAGTTCCCAGATGATGACACCACCAAGATGATGGCAAAAGTTCAGAGCTGCATCAGCAGCGTTACACCATTTCTCAAAGGCCCCCAAGGTCAAGTGTTAAACTTCAAAATTTTATCTACTAGCGATGTCGCCAAACTTCCAAGTGCACATCGTCCCATGATTAATAACGTAGCTATCCAAGCACCTAACTCACGGTCAAATTCGGCTTCCTATGCTGCCAATATTGACTGCCCTACTATTACCCATGAAGTACTCCACCTGACTGGTCTATGCGATGAATATGATGGAACAAATGACGGGTATACTTGTCGGGCCACACCCAAGATTGATTCAGTTATGTCGAATCAGCGAAACGCTTTTAGAAGAGGGATGCCTGAAACTCTTACGTGTGAATGTAGAAGCGATGTCTGTACTAAAATCATGGGCGGACAAGATAATCTTAAACGCGATATCTTAATCAGCCGCTCAATTTATGAGGTGACCGATTATCAGCTTCGAAACAAACACTGCCAATTCGTAGATCTTCCCAATGTAAATTGGAATCCAGAGGGCCACAGCATTCCTCATATCATTAATAAGCGGACTGATAATGAAATTACCATTCTCAGCTATTCAATTAATGATAATGCCAACAAGGTCAGTCAAACTAAGCTAGTTTGTAAGTGCTCTGATTCTTCAGAGTGTGAACAAGACATTACAAGCCTGGCCCAATCTGTGGAAAAAGCTGTTAAAGATAAACATGCCTCGTGTCCTGGTAGCTCTAATCTAGTCGCCAGTGAAAAAGGACTGCCCACAGATTTAAATTCCAATTACAACTGGAATGGTAAACGCTTTACGCTGGCGAAATTAGCCGAATGGCCGAGTATACTTCACCCTCAACATTTCGAACGAATCGTCGGGGGCGCATGTCCGAAGGCGGCACAAAAGTATTCTGAATGTGCTCAATGGGCCTACCGTAAAAAGCAAGATACAAATAATTGCCAAGGCAAACCTGCCTACTGTGATTCTGACAAAGAATTCCTAGGAGTCTCTCAATGAAAATATTTATTTTTTCTATTCTACTGACTCAATCAACATGGGCAGCTATTCAATTTTCCCATGAGCGCTCAACTGGTCTTGGTGTTGATCGAATTGAACTCCTAGAATCTGCCGGTAACACGGTTATTAAAAAAACCAGCAACTGGTTTGACGAAAAAGTTGATCTCCGATTAGGTGAGTTCGCTGCTAAAGACGAGACCGAATTGCAAAAGATTAAATCTGAGCTCGCAAAACTAGAGCTTGAACTAAAAGCGGCAGATCAAAAGCTCATCAGCTTGGGAACAAGCTTCAACCAACTTAATAGCAATAAATCTCCGCACTCACCTTATTTTAAGATTAGTGGATATAAGGTTCAAGAAGGATCGATTCATTATCCACGACTGGTTGAAATAGCGACTAAGTTACAACGACTCCAGCTGACATTACTTGATGGAGTCGAACTCGAAAAAAGTCGTAAACACTATGTCTTTTTTAAAGACGGCAAAGAAGTGAGTAGAGAGCCTTTCAATGCTCGTTTTTTCTGTGAAGTTCCACGCTTTCCGACTCGCTGTATGGCACGCCAATGGGGCGCCTTGTATTTGGAGTAATGGATGAAACTGATTCTCTTCTCAACCCTACTATCCCTGCTATCACCTGCGATAGCAGCCGTTACAAATGAACAAATCGGTATTGTTCGTTCACGTATTAATTCACAACCCAAAAACTGTGGACTAATCACCTCTCCCATCTCAACAAGTGATCAGACTTCCATTAATAACTCAGTTGAACTGCGAGCCGCCGTCCTTAATGACATGATCAAAAATATGGATTCACGCTGCTTAAAGATTATTACGCAGAATCTCGCATTTAAAAGCAAGACAGATCCAGTTACCGATGAACAAATGAAAAAGATTCTAGCGGTGATTGATGCTCGTACCGAAAAATTTCCTCAGCAAGACGAAACAATCTGTTACAACGCTCCCACTGGCATTGAAGAATTACTGCAGTTGGCGAAAATGGCTAAAGATGTAAAAGAATGTCGACCGATAAATCCTGGTCAATCTGTTGTCGTAGATAAAAGTAATAGTCCGAGTTACCTTGACGGAGAATACACCCTCATTCGTACTGAAGAGAAGAAATGGACTGTCGCTCTTGCCTTAGAGGTAAATAGCGGGAATGGCATTGCGGGTGACGAGATGTTTAATCGCATCAAGACTTGTATGGCCGCTGCTAATCAATCGATGAAAGGCCCCAACGGTGAAGTCGTAGATTTCAATATCCTCAGTGTTTCAGAAAATAAAAAACTTCCAATGAATAAACGCCCGCCCGTTTCAGAAATCTCAATCCAACCGGCAGGAGCACGCTCTCATTCTCGGGCCTATGCCGCAGACATCACCTGCTCTACAATTGTTCATGAAGTCCTCCATCTCTTAGGGCTATGTGATGAATATGAAGCTAAAGATGATGGTTATGAATGCCGAGCGGTCCCTTCATTTGATTCAATCATGAAGAACCATACCGCCATTTTTAATCAAACAATCCCGAAACAACTCACTTGTGAATGTACAAATGATGATTGTCATAAACTATTAGAATCTAACAACGCTGATATCATCAGATTAAAGGCTACCTCCTGGGCTTTGGGACCAGCCGACTATAAATTTCGCAATAAGTATTGTGGTACCGCAGTTATGAAATCAAGCATTCCACTTGATACAAGTAAAAAGAATTTTTCTTCACCCATCGGGGATCGTGGATTTAAGGCCACCCTCTACGACATATTCGCCCATAATATTACAAAAATGAGTCCCACTGAACTCACCTGCAACTGTCCTGAAAATGACCAAGCCTGTATGGAAGTACGCGCTGACGTCCTCGCCAACCTACCGAACTACACTAACCCTTACTGCCCAGCAGGCAGTCGAGAAATTAAAACGGCATGGGGAGTAAGAGGAAATTATGTTGTTCGCGAAAATGGCTTCACAATGCCAGGACCAAAACCAACTCGCAGTTCAATTCTAGAGCCAGTGCACTTTAATCGTATCATTGGAGGAGCGTGCGACAATGTGACTCCTCAGTATAACGAATGTTCGAAATGGGCCTACAAAGGGACTTTTGATAAAAACGACTGCAGCGGTCGACCAGCTTATTGTACCAACGACGACTGGATGAAATAAAAAAGCCCCGCAAAAGCGGGGCTTTTCTTTAAAACAAATCTAAATTTAAATTAAAAACGATTTACGACTTCGTTCTTCTCGAAGAAGTAAGCGATTTCGCGCTCAGCTGAAGCCAATGAGTCAGAACCGTGAACTGAGTTCTCACCTACAGACTTAGCGTAAAGCTTACGAATTGTGCCTGGAGCTGCGTTAGCTGGATTTGTTGCACCCATAAGCTCGCGGTTCTTAGCTACTGCGTTTTCACCTTCAAGAACCATCAACATAACTGGGCCTGAAGTCATGAAAGTCACGAGTTCGCCGAAGAATGGACGCTCTTTGTGCTCAATATAGAAACCTTCGGCTTTCTCTTTAGAGAGTTTAGCGAAACGAGCAGCTGAAATACGAAGACCATTTTTTTCGAAAACAGCAATGATATTTCCGATGTTGTTATCCAATGTTGAATTGGGCTTAACGATACTGAGTGTTTTTTCGACGGCCATAAAAGCTCCTCTCAAATGTTGTGTGTCAGATACTTATACTTTCTTCAGGACTTCGGCAACCTTCTGGCCTAATTCCGCAGGTGAACGGGCGATGGTTACACCACATTCCTGTAGGATACGGAATTTAGCTTCAGCTGTGTCATCTCCACCTGAAATAATAGCTCCTGCATGACCCATGCGCTTTCCAGCTGGGGCCGCAGCACCTGCAATAAAGCTCACCACAGGTTTCTTGAAATTCTTCTTAATCCAGTGTCCAGCATCTGTTTCAGCTGATCCACCGATCTCACCAATCATAATGACGGCGTCTGTATCTTTGTCGTTATGGAACATCTCGAGCACATCAATAAAGTTTGTGCCGTTAACAGGATCTCCACCGATTCCGACACATGTCGATTGACCGATATTACGTTGAGTGAGCTGGAAAACAGCTTCATATGTCAGCGTTCCTGAGCGAGAGATAACTCCCACGCGACCAGGCATATGAATATGGCCTGGCATAATACCGATCTTACACTCTCCTGGAGTAATAACTCCCGGACAGTTGGGACCGATCAAGCGTGTCTTTGAACCTTTGAGAGCGTTCTTAACTTTGATCATGTCTTTTACAGGAATACCTTCAGTGATAGCGATCACAAGAGGCATTTCCATTTCGATACATTCAAGAATTGAGTCGGCTGCAAATGGAGGTGGAACAAAAACCATCGCCGCATTGGCGCCAGTTTGCTTGATAGCATCAAAAGCTGTGTTAAAGACTGGAATGCCTTCGTGAACCAGACCGCCTTTTCCAGGAGTCACACCGCCCACAACTTGTGTGCCGTAATCACGACACTGAAGTGAATGGAAAGAACCTTGCTTACCAGTTAGACCTAAAGTGATGAGCTTGGTGTCACGGTTAATTAGAATGGCCATACTAGTTTCCTCCCTTAGCAGCAGCGACTACTTTCTTCGCAGCATCGGCGAGATCATCGGCAGCGATAATCTTGAGACCTGATTCATTTAACATTTTTTTACCAAGGGCCACGTTAGTACCTTCAAGGCGAACAACCAAAGGAACTTTTACGCCCAATGATTTGGCAGCAGCGATAACACCATCAGCGATGATGTCACACTTCATAATGCCACCGAAGATATTCACGAGAATGGCCTTAACATTTGAGTCTTGTAGAATAATAGAGAAAGCTTTCTCAACAGTTTCTTTACTCGCGCCACCGCCTACATCGAGGAAGTTGGCAGGATTTCCACCGCAAAGCTTAATGATATCGAGTGTACCCATCGCAAGACCGGCACCGTTAACTAGACAGCCAATATTACCATCGAGAGAGATATAAGAGAGACCATACTTACCGGCTTCAAGCTCTTGAGCACTTTCTTCAGTTGGATCGCGAAGAGCTTCGATATCAGGATGACGGAAAAGGGCATTGTCATCGAAATTCAATTTCGCATCGAGAGCGATCACATCGCCTGACTTTGTTGTCACGAGTGGATTGATTTCAGCGATTGAACAGTCATGTTGCATAAACATGTTGTAGAGACCTTCAAAAAACTTATTCGCTTTGGTGAGTTGATCACCCTTGAGACCGATACCAAAACCAAGCTTGCGACCTGCCGCTTGCGTAAAGCCAGCAGCTGGATCAATGATCGATTTAATGATTTTCTCTGGGCTGTCGTGAGCGACTTTTTCAATCTCAACGCCACCTTCAGAAGAAGCCATCATGACAAATTTGCCAATTGAGCGATCAAGCACGATACCGACGTAGTATTCCTTGTCGATGTCACAACCTTCTTCGATCAAAACTTTCAGAACTTTTTTTCCTTCTGGGCCAGTTTGATGAGTCACCAACTGCATGCCAAGAATGTCACCGGCGTGTTTTTTTACTTCGTCGAGCGATTTGGCGAGACGAACACCGCCGCCCTTTCCGCGACCACCAGCGTGGATTTGAGCTTTCACTACCCAAATTTTTCCACCGAGTTTTTCGGCGATTTTAACTGCTTCATCAGCAGTAGTAGCAACTCCACCACGGAGAACGCTAATGCCTTGAGCGCGCATAAGCTCTTTGGCCTGGTATTCATGGACATT
>JBKHVI010000036.1:0-29378 GCA_046570105.1 Bacteriovoracia bacterium | reverse complement strand
TCACCTTGATTCATGGCACGCTTCAGTTCTTGCATGCGAGTCACCACGGTGATCTCGGAAGTTTCCGCTGTATCAGGAGTACGTCCAGGAATATCCGCACTCAACTTTTCAAAAGCAGCCGCGAGTTTTTTGGCAAAACTCATTAAGACTTCATCGCTCTCAGTTTCCAAATAAACACACTGAGGAGCCGAGCACGCTTGCTGATCGCCATCACACACTTCGCGCACCAGGGCTTCGATCTCATGAGTTTGAGTGTGGGCCTCAGTGAAATAAGCAAAAGAGATTTTTGGGCCCCAATCAATAAAGCGCGCGCCTTCTGGCGTGAGCTCTTTTAATCCGCGAATCGCCTCTTCTCCACCCCAGGCGGCCACGCCATCAGCGTGTGACAACATCGCTTTCATTTGCTCTTTATCTTTCGAAGAAATTTTCGCCGAGATCAAACGAGTCTTAAGAACGCCGGTGGGCTCAAGTTCACCCAAGCGCTTCAAACACTCCGTTGCAAACTCACTATCCGTCGATGAGAGTTTAAGAATATTGAGGTTACCAGCAAGAAGACCTTCGATGACACTTAAAAAGCCAACAGTCCACGCATTCGCTGGAGTAACATGCACGAGTACACCTAGAGGCGCCCATCCTTCAAAAACTTCTTGCGTGAAATCAGCACGCTCAAGCGCAAAGGGATTTTCCGTGCCTAATTCGCGGGCCAATTTTTTCTTGAGGAGTGCTGGTTTTAAAAATTCCTTGATCCCTTCCATGCCCTCTGTGATTTCGTGTTGAGGCACACCATGAAGACTCAAAATGTTTTCCATTTTTTTACGAAAAGCAGAACCTTGAGAAAACTCCTCACTCATCAGCTGCAGGGCCTTTAATAATTGACCCATGCTAAGAGTAAGCCCTAGCGAATGATTAATTTGATGAGTGAGATCTTGAAACATTTAAGACCTCCCCAAGATTTCTGCTGCCGCAATGGCACAAGATTTATTCTGAGTCGTCCCGGCCCTTCCCATTAAGCGGAAGTACGGTCGCTCATTACCGCAGGGACATTTGTCATGCAGAGATGCAAGGTCTCCCATGGTAACGGCGTGGGCCGGCATCGAGGTCATATAAGGTGAGACAAAAGATAAAAAACCGACTTGGTTTTTTTCAACGGGTTTGAGTGTGTGAATATCTCGAATGATAACTTCCGACCAGACAGGTACATGAAATTCATGATGAGCGCATTCTACATAAGGAATACAATGCTCAACTGAACCAAATCCATCGCGTAAGCGCTCGTCTGGAATGCCCAGTAACTTAGTGGTGCGAGCGTAGAGATCTTTTTTAGGAATAGCTTTTGAGGCCTTACCTTTCCAACCTCCACCCAAAAAAACTAATGATTCAGGATGAAGCTTCAAACTGATACCTAAATGCTCCATGCGCTCCAGCGTTTCATTCAAGAATGCCGGAAAGCCAAAGAGACGAACAGGCAGACCTGATTTTTCGAAACGCTTTAAAGCCGCTAGCACTCCGGCAAAATCAAAACTATGAGAGCCATCGCCTTGCATTTTTAAAGCGATGCTGACCTCTTCGGCGGGTGCGTACTTACAAAGATAGTGATCCGTGTAAGCCGTGCCAAGCTTTGAGCCTTCTTCCGTCTCATAGGTGTAAAGCAGATAATTTACTTTCTGTTTGGGAGTGACCCAACCATAGTGCTCGAAGATACGATCAAGCATGCCTTGGGGAGCGCGGATACTCCAATCATCAAAGAACACCTGAGACTTCTGACCTGTCGTACCTGAGGAAGTGAGATGAAGAGCAACTTGCTCGGGCGGAACCGAGAGCACTTCATACTCTTTGAAAAAATGCGCGAGAACACTTGGAACAGTGCTTAAGTCTTTTATTGTTTTGAGACTGTTCGGTGAGAATTTTTCTTGTGATGAGAGCGCGCGATAAAATGGGCAGTTTTCCACATGCCAAGCACTCACTTCACGCATGGCCTTCATGAATAATTCATCGTCACGCAACTCATAAGGTGATGCGACATCACACATCTGTTGCACGTGAGCGAGCAGTGTCGAATCAGGGACTACCACACTAGACGTAGTCATTAAACACCTCGAGGGTATCTAGATGCATCTGCTTCCAAAGCTCTACGTACTGATCCATATAAGGTTTGAAGTGACTATTAATCGTCATACCGCGGAAGTTGAGCGGTTCAACTGTTCTGCTCATAACGACAAAGTCCATAGGAACTCCATCGCGAGTCATCATCGCTGGATAAATAGCGGAGGGAAGGAACTGCGATTGAATCAAAACTTCGATGGAATCAATATGTTCAGCGCCAATCAAAACTTCGATATACGTCACACCTTGCTCACGTAAGAGACGCATCAGAGAACGAAAGACTCCGCGCAATTCATAAACTGGATTTCCAAAATTCACAATCGCGCAGTAACCATCCCCTTTTGAGAGATAGGCCCAAATCTGTGTTTCACCATCTTCTGATTCAATTAATGTATTGGGATCATGAAACGGATAGAAGCGATCATAAGGATCGGTGAATGCTTTAAAGAATTGGCGCTTCACGTGATTAGGAGCGATGATGCATTCAAACTTCACATCGAGTTTATCATTCGTCGTCATCGGCATCGGTGGATCGAAGGTCACGGAAGCCATGGGGAATTTACGCTCGTGCAACTCATTATTGAGAACAGCATAAATCGGTGCCAGCTTACCGTGCGTGCGAAGAGCAGGACGCTTCTCAAGAACACCTGGACGAAATTTGGCAAAAAGCGTGAAGGTTTCATAGTCCGCAAGTTTATGCGCATTAGGAAAAATCCCTAGAGGGATAAAACCAGATTTAATAAAAATTAATTGCGGTCCCATCGCCACGGTTCGAACCGTGGTGTACATCGAATCAACTACACCTTCGTTTAGAAGGGCTTCGACTTGCGGACGAATCATCTTGGTCGCAAGTCCATGGCCTTGATAAGCCACTCTCACGACGGCAGCAGAAACTTTACCCACGCGATCAGCGCGATCGAGTTCAAAAACTACCGAACCAGCTAATTTATTTTTTTCCGTGTCACGCGCGACTAACCAAACATAAGACTCTGACTGGATAACTTGTGCCATCAAGTTACGATCCGTGCCGTACTTAACGGGGTAAGATGGCCCGTAGATTTCAAAGTAGAGTTTTAACAGATCGTCGACATCGTCGAGACGTGCTTTTTCGATTATTAGGGCCATGGCCCCTCCTGATTTTTAAACACTCTGAATATACCGCTGAGGGGGCTTAAGTAGTTAAGATCGGGTATTTTTTCCACAGGAGCTAGACGGCAAAACCCCGAAGTTCTAAGCCCTCTTATGGCCCGTACTCCCAAAGCATCACCTGAACTCCCTTTAGGGCTGATTTATCAGCCACTTTTTCTCACGCGTGAGCAAAGGGCCGAACTTTTAAAGTGGATCGGGACGCTTCATCCCCTTTGGGAAATGCGCTTCTCTGAACACAACCCCCCTCCCGAAGGAGATAAACAGCGACGACTTTTGCGACCTGTTTACTGGTTGGGAAATTGGCAATTTGCCTGTCTCGATTATTATCATCCGCCTGAGGGGATTCAGCATCGTTGTGTGCGTGCGGAAAGCTATCCAAAACTTTTAGCTGATATCGTGGATCGAATTGAATTTATCGCAAAAAAAAGATTTCCCAAAAATTTTGTTCCCGAGAAATGGCGCTTAAATACGTGTCTCATCAATTTCTACGGAAGCGAGTTTTCAGAGGGAAAATGGGTCGATAATGCTCGCGTGGGTGAGCATAAAGATTTTGAGCCAGGCCCGGTGGGCTCGCTCTCTTTAGGTGATCGCGCTTTCTTTCAGTTCGTTGAAGGTAAATCCACTTTAGGGAAACGAAACGAAGTCCTCTCGCAGTGGTTAGAGGATTCATCGTTGCAAATCTTTGGCGGTGATCGCTGGAAGAAGCAAACCTTTCATCGCGTTCAACGGGTAGAAGACAAACGCGGCGAACTCCTAGGCCCTCCCATCGAAGGCTTTCGCACTCGTCGGATTAACTTCACTTTCCGCTACGTACCCGAGGAGCACATCCTGCCTTGGCGAGACTTTCCCTCTCATTTAAAGACCGACACCCTCCCCTATATGCAAAGCCTTGCTGCTAACTCTTCGTTTTTCCGTTCAGCGCTCCTATAGAGGCACACCTAAACGCTCAAGTTATTTCTTATTCCTGACGATAACGGTCGTGAATAAACAGGAATGCAGAGGGGTTTGGGGGAGTGAAAAAGCTCATCACAATAGGCCTATTGAGTCTCGCTTTGGGCACGACCCAGGCCAGTGAGCTTGATTGGCTCTCGACTCAAATGCGTCCCTTGGGCAGCCATGCCAGTCTCATTCAGAGTTATCAAAATTTTCCACGCTCCTATATCTACGATCAGGCGTTAGCGATTATCGCTTTTACTGAGGCCAAGAAATTTAAAGAAGCGAAGCGACTCATATTGGCGCTTGAGAAATTGCAACTCAAAGACGGCAGCTGGTATTTTTCTTATCATCTCGATGGCTCAAGTCCTCATCCAACTGAAGGCGATATGCGACCGCATGGTGCGATTGCCTGGGTAGGATTGGCCATACTGACTTATCAGAAAAAAACCGCTGATCCACGCTTTGCACCCGTATGGAATAAGGCGCTAAATTATCTCTCTCTCCATTTACGAAAAGTTCCTTATCTCGATGGAGAAGGACTCATTTTCTCATCAGTGGATAATTCCAAAACAGCTTGGAATGAAACTGAAATTGTTGCACTCGAACATACGCTTGATGTTTATGCCACTTATCGTTTGGCCTATCAATTAACAGGTTCCAAGCGATGGCAGAAAAAACAATTTGCAGTTGAAAAATTTGTCTTAGGAATGTGGGACAAAGAGAACGGTCACTTCTGGCCTGGAGTGAATATTCAAACTGGAAAAATTAATCGCCAAGAGTTCTATTTAGATAATCAATCTTGGAGTGCCTTGGCCTTTGTGGGCCATCCTGAAAAAGAAAAATTTAAACAATCGCTACTCGCTTCCTGTCGCTTAACGACAACTGAAGGTAAGTATATTGGCTTTAGCGAAAGTCGCTCACCTGCTAGCACTCAAGACTTCATCTGGTCTGAAGGCACGGCCGGAAAAGCACTCGCCCTCTCTCTATACGGGCAAAGCTGCGATAACACGTCCCCAGATTCCTACCTCACAACGCTCAATTCCATGAGCGTGAAGGGTGGCGTACGATATATTAATAAGGCCCAGGTTGTGGATTTCTCGAATTCACCCAGTGTCGCCGGCACTGTTTGGACGTGGTTTCTGAGACATAAGCTCAATCCTTTTGGTGTGTAAATAGTCGCGAAGTCGCCCCTTTCATTCTGATTTGTGTCATCTTGCCCTTCTATGAAATGTTTCGTTTTGCTTCTCACTATGCTGCTCTCAGTGGCATGGGCCGAAGATCAAAAATCACCGGCCTACCCGGTAAAGAACTACAAGTTCATTACTCATCAAGAGTTTGAAGAGGTCGTCATTCGTTCGACTCAGAAAATCATGGTGGTCTTTTCAGATGGCGCCTGTCTCTGGAATTCACTTCCTATGAGAGCATGCTTTACCTTTGAAAGAAAACTCGATGCTGAAATACAGGCGCTAAGCAAGCGCGGCTGGAAAATTGTCGGCTTTGATATTGGCTTCAGACACCTGGACTATCTTGCTCTCTACAATATTAAACTTCGCCCAACAGTTGTACTATTTGAGAGAGGACTTCAAGTATCTCGTGTCGAGCCTGAGTTCTTTCCTCGAGAAACGGCCAGATTAATTTTGTGGCAAGATGATATGATCAATCAATTGCATACTTTCACTAAGAACTATCAACCTTCTCCAAGATCAAGAAGACGCTTCTCAAATTGAGCAAACAATTCGTCGTGTTTGAGTGTTTCTTCCGTTAATGTCTCAAAGTCTTGATCAATGTTTTTCCGTAAGACTCCCAGCTCTTTTGACTGCAAAGCCACATCACCTTTGCCTTCAATCAAATGATTCTCGATCTCATTGGCACGCTTTTCAGACTTATCAATCGTCTGTTCAAGCAATTCAATTTTTTTCTTCAAGGGAGAAAGTGTGCGCGAGCGCTCTTGAATAATTTCAATTCGCAACCGTTTGATCTCATTCCTGTCGCGCTTAATGACCTGCACTGGGCGAGGAGCATCTTCATCGCCCCAACCACCACGCTTTAAGAAGTCTTCGTAACTTCCCAACACCCATTCAGCACGATCATCATTAAAGACAATGAGACGTTGAGCTAGTTCGCGCACAAAAGCCTCTGAGTGAGTAACCACGATAACGGCCCCAGGATAAACTTTTAATTCTTCTAAGAGCGCTTGCACAGACTCTTGATCTAGGTGGTTGGAAGGCTCATCCAACAGAAGAAGATTAGTGGGACGTGCCAGAATTTTTCCTAAAAGCACACGCGAGCGCTCTCCACCTGAAAGGACTGAGATTTTCTTTTTGGCGAGATCCCCTTGAAACATCATGACACCACAGATACTGCGTACGCGCTGGAGCGGCAGATCAGGATTAGCCGCCATAATCTCTTCTTCAATGGTGTGATTAAGATGCAGGCGCTGGATATTGGTTTGTCCAAAGTGACCAAGCAACAAAGAAGGATGGCTTCTTCTGGTTCCTGTCCAAGGAGTTAACTCTCCCGCCAACACGTTTAAGAGAGTTGATTTACCTTTCCCGTTTTTTCCGATGACTGCAACTTTATCACCCCGCTGTATAGCAAAGGAGAGATCACGGAAAAGGGGCTTACCTTCTTCCCAACCAAAGCTTAAGTCATTTACTTCTAAGATGACTTTGCCCGGACACTCTTGATGATTAAAACTAAAATCTAGTGTTTCAACACGCGCGAGTTCCGACAATTCAGGCATCTTCTCAAGCATCTTCACGCGTGACTGAGCTTGGGCTGCTTTACTTGCTTTCGCTTTAAAACGATCAACGAAATCTTCTAATTCTTTACGCTTCTTTTCTTGATTAGCACGAGTCTTCTCGTAGACATCTTCTTCGTCAGCAAGTTTTTGATAAAACTTATCAGTGCCACCCGGAACCTTCACGAGTTTTTGGCGCCACAGTCCCATGGTGTGAGTGGTGACTGAATCCATAAAACCGCGATCGTGGGTAATAAGAATCAATTCACCACGAAAGTTGCGCAAAAATCCACTGAGCCAACGCATCCCCACGATATCTAAATAGTTGGTGGGCTCATCTAAGAAAAGGCAATCAGGATCTTGTAAGAGCACCTTAGTGAGATTCAAACGGATCTGCATACCACCAGAAAACTCACCTGGTGGGCGGGTAAAATCTTTTTCAGTAAACCCCAATCCCATCAGAATCTTTTCGGCACGGTAATTATCAAATTTTTGCTCTTCAGGAAGCGCCAAACAGGCCTCTTCCAAAACAGTTGGTTCTGAAAAACTTAGATGCTGTTTAAGTGTCGCCACTCGGTAGCGCGAAGGGACAGTAATATCGCCCCCATCTGACAACTCTTCACCTAGTAATACTTTTAAGAGCGTAGATTTACCGGCGCCATTTCTTCCTACAAGCCCAATGCGCTCTCCTCTACCAAGGGTAAAGTTAAGATCAGTAAACAATTGTTGAGTGCCATAGGATTTGGCAAGGCCTGTGACTTGAATCATGGTGTCACGGGAGTTGCTGTATCAACTGGTGCAGTAGCAGCTGGCTCAATCGTTACTGCTGCAGGCCCTGTTGTGGGTGTCGGTATCGGCGGTGGAGCATCTTTCGGAGCAAGGGTTACATCAAGAGTACGTAGACACACTTCGAGATAATTTAAATGTGTGGCGGTCAAACCTGTCGTCTCTTTTAAAGCCGTCAATTGTTCACGGCGAGACTCGAGATAATTTCTCTTGTTATCCATACTCACTTCAGGTGGAGTCATGCTAGCCATATAACAGAGCTTGTCTTCCGAGCGTCTCGTCAGCATATCGATCAACAGAAGTGGAGCACTGTCAAAAGCACGAGAAAGAATAATTTTAACCAACTCTCTATTCTCACCCAGCATCAAAGGCATCATTTGAACCAATAGTCCCATGGTTTGACTTTGACCTTGTTGCACCCAAGGGACGAGTCGATTGAGGACATTGGCCAACGAAGGATCACGCTCAGATTTAAAAAGTGCTTTATTCTGCGTCAATTCAGTAATAATGAGACCAAGTACATAATCATCTGGCTCGCGATTAAACTGTTCGAAGAGGGCCAAAATTTTTTCTTTAGGAGTCACTTGCACGACAGCATCTTTCTCCATGCTGGGCGGAGGCTCTGGAGTGAAAGTTTCTTCAACGACAACAGGCTCAGGTGCAAGTCCCGCTATCTCGAGGGCGCGCTGCTTGATCGTCTCAACCGCTTGGCAGCTCACCAGGAATAAAAGTAAGAAAATTCTCATTAGTTTCACCATCACAGAATAACCTTTCTGACTTCAAGAGACAAACGCTCTTCACAATTCTATACTGAGCAGCATGCACCCTCTGCATGAGATTCTAACCCCGCTTGATTGGACGATTTTCGTTCTTGTTTTGGCGTTAACTCTCTTGGCAGTCCTTTGGGGTCACATGGCCGCCAAAAAATCCCAGGCCGATCAAAATTCACCACTCGAACTTCTCTTGATGGGTCGCCGGCTTACCCTTCCCTTGTTTGTCACCTCTTTAGTCGCCACCTGGTATGGCGGAATCTTCGGAGTGACAGCTTTAACCTTCGAGCGTGGTGTATTTAACTTTGTGACTCAAGGGGCCTTTTGGTACGCCACTTATTTTATTTTTGCTTTTTTTCTGGTCGCGCGAGTACGTCAGCACGATTCAACAGGATTAGCAGATTTAGCGGGCAAACTTTTTGGCCACAAAGCTCGCCAACTAACCGCCGTTTTGGCGCTCGCTAATCTTTTGCCTATTGGTTATGTCGCAGGTCTCGGACATTTCTTGGGCCCTTTACTAGGTATTCCTTGGTGGGAAGCTGCGTTCTTGGGTCTTCTCGCCATGTATGCCTACGGACTTTGGGGTGGACTGCGCTCGGTTGTTTATCCTGATTTCGTTCAATGTATCGTGATGGTGATCGCTGTTTGGGTTCTCGTTTTTTTCTGCTGGCAAACCTATGGTGGTATCGAATTTTTACAGGCCAAACTCCCGGCCTCTCATTGGGATCCCTCAGGTGGCAACGACTGGGCAGCGCTCTTCATTTGGGGAGCGATCGCTATGGGGACACTGGTCGATCCAAACTTTCATCAACGCGTGCAAGCTGCCAAAGATTTAAAAACCGCACGCCGTGGACTCATCATTGCGACTGGCGTGTGGGTGATATTCGATATCGCCACCACTCTGGGCGGACTCTATGCCCGTGCCGTTTTACCCGCAGCACTTCCGGAACAATCTTACTTACAACTAGGGATGCTCGTGCTTCCACCGGGAATGCGAGGATTATTTTTAGCAGGAATTTTGGCGACCATCCTCTCAACTCTTGATTCTTATCTTTTCACTGCCGGTGCGGCTCTCACCAACGATCTTCTCAAAAAAACGACCAAGGCCTGGCTCAAGTTCGGCATGATTATTTGTGGTCTGGCCGCTTGGTTGATAGCTCCGATTTTTGGCGGAAGTATTGTGGCGGTTTGGAAATTATTAGGCGGCATGATTTCGGCAACACTCCTTCCTGCGCTCTTGTGGGGATTGTGGCGACCAAAAACCCTTAGTGAGGTCGGTTTCTTACAGTCGGTTGGACTGGGCATTTTTGCCATGAGTATCTTTGCCTTGGTGAATCAATATTGGCCGACCGGCCTAGACGAATTCTACGCAGGGCTAGGAGGTGCAATTTTAGGGCTTGTCTGGGCCCTCGCGCGCCGCGCATCAGTAGTCGCCCACAAGTAAACCTGTTATCGTCCTCTCACCCAATTTTTCTAGCAAAGGATGTGTTCGCGTGAGTACGAACAAAGATGCAACGCACGAAGAGAAGTACCGTCAGGCCCTGGATTATCATTCACAAGGTCGCCCCGGTAAAATTGAAATCACTTCTACCAAGCCCTGCCTTACTGCGCGCGATCTCTCGCTCGCTTACTCTCCAGGAGTCGCAGGCCCTTGTCTTGAAATCGCCAAAAATCCAGAAGACGTTTACAAGTACACGGCAAAAGGAAACTTAGTCGCTGTTGTCTCAAACGGAACGGCGGTTTTAGGTCTTGGAAATATCGGCGCTCTCGCTGGTAAACCAGTGATGGAAGGTAAAGGCGTACTCTTTAAGCGCTTCGCCGACATCGATGTATTTGATATCGAAATCAACGCCGACACAGTTGATGAAGTCGTTCGCACAGTCAAAGCACTTGAGCCCACTTTCGGTGGCGTGAACCTCGAAGATATTAAAGCTCCTGAATGCTTTGAAATTGAAAAACAGCTTATCGAGATCATGGATATTCCCGTGTTCCACGATGATCAGCACGGTACGGCCATTATCGCCGGTGCGGCTTTCTTGAACGCCATTGAAATCACTAAGCGTGATATCAAAACCACGAAGGTTGTTGTGAGTGGCGCAGGAGCTGCCTCAATTGCATGCGCCCTCTTCCTACTTGATCTTGGTGTGAAGAAAGAAAATCTCATCATGGTTGATTCAAAAGGTGTGATCTGGAAAGGTCGCACGGAAGGAATGAACAAGTACAAAGACATGTTCGCTAATGATACTAAGGCCCGCACGATTGGTGATGCACTCAATAATGCTGACGCGTTCTTGGGTTGCTCGGCCAAAGGCCTGGTCACAAAAGACATGGTGAAAACCATGGCCAAAGACCCCATCATTTTTGCCATGGCCAATCCTGAGCCAGAAATTACACCGGAAGAAGTCGCCGCCGTTCGCGATGATGCCATCATGGCAACTGGTCGCTCGGACTATCCTAACCAAGTGAATAACGTTTTGGGCTTCCCTTTCATTTTCCGTGGCGCCCTAGATGTACGCGCTCGCAAGATCAACGAAGCAATGAAAGTCGCCGCAGCGAAAGCACTAGCGGAACTTGCTAAAGAAGAAGTTCCTGACGATGTGAAACGCGCCTACGGCGATCAGAATTTCTCATTCGGTCGTCAGTACTTGATTCCAAAACCATTTGATAAGCGCGTTCTTACGCGCGTATCACCAGCGGTAGCGAAAGCAGCGATGGATTCAGGTGTGGCCCGTATTCAAATTCCTGATCTGCATGCTTATACGCAAAGTTTGCGTGAACGTTTGGGCCAAGGTGGCACATTCATGCGCCATATTCGCTCAAGTCTTCCCGGCAGCAAAAAACCGACGATTGTTTTTGCCGAAGGTTCAGAGCCACGCGTATTAAAAGCTGTAGCTACTCTCGTTGATGAAGGACGCATCGATCCGATTCTTTTAGGATCGAAGAAATCAATTCATAAAAAGATGGAAGCGCTTAACCTTCCTCACTTAAAAGAAGTAACGATTCTTCATCCTGAAGATACTGATCATTATGAAGGTTTCGTTGATTCATACTTCTCGGCTCGCCAAAGAAAAGGCGTCTCTCTTGCTACTGCAAAAGAGTCAATGAAGCGTGGTAACTACTTTGGCTCGATGATGGTCACTCAAGGCCTCGCTGATGGCATGGTGACTGGAGCGACTCAAAACTATCCAGAATGTATGCGTCCGATCATGAAAGTGGTGGGCTCAACCAAACCGATGCGCAGTAAAGTTTCAGGCGTAATGATTTTGATTCTCAAGCAAAAGGTTATTTTCTTAACGGATTGTACTGCTCAAGAAAATCCAACCAGCGAAGAGTTGGCAGACAATGCCGTTAACACAGCTGAACTCTATCGCCGAGTCATGAAGAAAGAGCCACGTGTGGCCTTCTTGAGCTACTCAAACTTTGGATCGAACCGCAGTGACTCACCATCGATGGTGGCCCGTGCTGTGCAAATTGCTCGTCAACGTGATCCAAACTTGATTGCCGACGGTGAAATGCAAGCTGACGTGGCAACCAACGTTGATATTATGAAAGGCCTTTTCGATTTCTGTGCGCTTGATCGCACCGCTGATGTTTTGGTATTCCCTGACTTAAATTCAGCGAACATCAGTTACAAGCTCTTGGTTCAATTGGCCGGAGCCGTTCCAGTTGGTCCAATCTTGTTACCGCTCGAACATGCTATCAACATCGTTCAAAGAACAGCGACAACAGAAGAGATCGTTAATATGGCCCACCTCACTGCCATGATCTCTGAAGAGATCAAAGCAACCAAGAACGCCAAACACTAAAGGAGACATCATGAAACGCGAAATCCTCAGTACCCCTAAAGCTCCAGCAGCCGTTGGCACATACTCTCAAGGTGTTTGTCACAAAGGTGTTTGGTATTTCTCAGGACAAATCGGTCTTGATTTGAACGGCAATATGCGCGAAGGCTTCGATGCTCAACTTGAACAAGTTCTCAGCAATATCGACGGACTCCTCGAAGGAGCAGGCCTATCACGTGACCATATTCTCAAGACAACCATCTTCATGACGGATCTGGGGTTGTTTGCCAAAGTAAATGAAGCTTACACGAAGTTTTTCACAGCACCTTATCCATCTCGCAGTACGGTTCAGGTTCCAGCGCTCCCAAAAGGCGCCTTGGTTGAGATTGAGGTAATCGCCGCACAAGGTTAGTCATGATTTTTTCTCGCAAGTATGTTTTCGAAAGTAAAAAAACACGTGCATTGAGGCTTGCCCTCAATGCCGCAGTTTTGCTTGTGGGCGTGCTTGTTCTTTATGCTACATTTCTCGTCACTACAGTTATGACAGCACGTTCGGAAGGGACTCGCCTTCTGGAAGGGCTTTATCAAAAAGCACCTGATGCAATCGTAGTTTTTACCGGTGATAGAGGTCGTATCCGTCGTGCTCTCGAGCATGTCGCGAAATGGCCCGAGGCCAAACTCTTTATCTCTGGAGTTCATGGCGCCAATACTTTCAAAATGATTATAGCAGGCCATGAGGATGTCGAATCCCTCCTCGCCTCTCCCGTCCAGGTCGACATGGATTACGAAGCCATGGACACACTAGGAAATGTCCGCGAAACACTTGAGCATCTGGATGTAAACGGCCGCAAAATGGCACGTGTCCTAGTCGTGACATCGGACTATCATATTCTACGGGTGCGTATGATTTTCCGCGATCAGGCCCCTGGCCATGATTTCATTTTCTATGACGGTGTTAATAGTGATTGGTCGCAGTGGAGCAATATCAAAAAGCTCATTCTCGAAAGCGTCAAAACCCTGCGCGCTTGGTTTCTGATTACTTTCAATTAATTTTCAAATTCGCCCGTAAGTCCGAAGCATCAAATGATTTTCAAAAGAAAAATCACTTGAGGACGCCTTGTGCATACTTCATTTATTGATTAGTTCATCCTGGCATTAATCTAATTACTAAATTAGATCTGTGCGCCAGGATGAGACGGGCGAAATTGAAATTAGAGGTTAGCAATTAAAGCGTAAGATCCCATCCACCAGGAAGAATCACCGGACAGGCCGCTGGCTCAGGTACGACATATGGAACTTTGTAGCGCAGGTCCGGATAAGTTGGATCTGCAGCTGGTTCGGTGATATCGCAATACTTCGTTCCATAGACTGCCGGATTGGTATTCAATGGGTCAGGATCTGATACTGCAGTAAATGCGCTGGTTAGATTTGTGGTTGATGTGACATCACCGTCCGCATCTTTCGCTACAATCTTGCGTGAGACATTCCACGCAGTACCAACATAAGCAAAGTAAGTAGTATTGAATAAGTAAGTATCTGTGAACTCACGAGTCCCACCCACAACACTTTGAATATACTCTTCAACCACTGTCATGGGATTTGATCCTGACAAAGTGACCTGCTCGACACAATACTGCAGTTGCAGATCTTCGATCATGTCATCATTGGCAGCCGCTAAAATTCGCAGGAAATAAGTCTCAGGAGTATTCGCACCAATTGTGCGTGTTACCACCAGATAGAGTTCACTCGCCGTTTGTTTCCACACCTGAATGTCATGAGTGGTATCAACTGTCGTGCCATTTTTTAATTCATGCTTCCAAGCATCGTTACGCTGCCAACGATCGGAAGTAAAAACTAAAGCAGAGTTATCTTTAAAGGAATTAAATTTTGAACGAGTTTCTGAGAGGCAGTTACTGATCGCTCTTTCTCGAATGGCAGCTCTTTCAGCAGGAGATAGCTTGTCCCAGATGCCCTCTTCTTTGCGGCAAGCGCCCAGCAAAACAAGAAGTACAAGAGCGAGCGTTTTTTTCAAAATCTAAATCCTCCACCGATTGAAACGATCGTTATTGGATCGACATCGGGATTTTTTACTGTTCCTTCCAAATCGACTTCGGCTTGACCAGTAAGCCTACTCATACCACGAAATTTGCGCTCGGTGATATCTTGAGTGACCTGGCTACCTTTCACATATAAAAAAGCCCCAGTGCTGGTGGATAGAATGTTAAAACCAGCTGAAATCACTTGCGAGGTAAAATCATCTTCAATAATTAAACTGTATTCTTCGTCTGTAACCGGTGAGGCATCAAAGTAATATTCTTTGCGATTATAACCTTTGCCACGTCCAATCCCTGCTTCAACAAACAACTCAAATGCCATATAAGTCATATCGCCCAAGAATGGATTCTTCGTTTTAAAATCAAACATCCAACCTAAGTGTGCAATGGCATCCGCACCAAAGATATGGCCCGATTTTTTGGTAGCGGCCACTTCAATATCTAATTCAGGATCGGCCGTTTGAGCATCAGTGAACAGCGTTCCAAGGTAGTATCCCTCAAGACGTGTGCCAAAAATGAAACCAGAGCCCACATAGAAATCACGACCGAGCCCCAATCGTGCTCCCATTAATTCGCGCTTTTCTTCACCGATCTGTTTTTTGGCACCTTGGAATTCATAGGGCAGTTCAACTCGGGTATGCTCAAAACCAAAAGAAGAAACCCAGTTTGATTTGCGATGCTTGAAGCTTTCGTCATCATCTAACTCTTGAACTGATTGCGGAGCAATCCCGCGGACAGCAAAAGCCGTGTCGGTCTTTCTTGGAATTGGTTTTTCTTCAACGATAACTTCAGGAATAGGAGCTTCTTCAGGAGTAGTCTCTGTGATGGCTTCAGGTGCTATGGCTTCCGGAGCAATCGCTTCAGGAGTGAGCGTCTCGACTTCCTCTTTCGCATTGGCCTCATCTACTGCCATCTCAACTGCAGGGTCAACCGTATCCGCAGATGTGCCTGCCAAAGGGTCGAGATCTGTCGGCGATAGGTCTTCTTCTACATAGGGGGCCGCAATGGTTGATTCCACCGCCGCATCCTGCGAGTAAGAGACAAAACTGGTCAGAATAAGTGCAATGATGATGAAGTTTTTCATACCTTAATCATCGTCAATGAATCAGGGCGTCGTCAATCCTTGGAATCTCTTAGGCGCGATTAACGGTGATGACTTCTTCCATCTGCTCAATCGCAGAGATGGTTTTAAGGAGTTCTGAGTAGTCTTTTACCTCTACTTCGAAAACAAAACTGCCCTTTTGATCAGGTAAAGAACGCGCCATCGCTGAACGGATGTTGATTCCGGCATTATTGATGGTCTTAGAGATTTTAGAAAGGATACCCGGCTTGTCGTGGGTCATAACACGGATATTCACAGGGTGAGCAAAAGCGTAACCACGGTTCCATTGCACATCGATACGACGTGAATTCTCAACTTCATGAGCACGATGGCAGCCAACCGCATGGACAGTAATGCCACGGCCACGGGTAATAAAACCAATAATGGGATCACCTGGAATGGGATTACAGCAGCGGCCCATGCGCACTTGAATATCGTCTAGTCCGTCCACAATGACAGCGTTATCACGGCCAAGCGATTTACGAGCACGACTGATGATTTGCTCTGAATACGTTTCTTTGTGAACTTCTTCTTGCGGCTCTTCTTTATAATCGATGCCTTTCACCAAGGGCAAAACATCACGAATCTGATGGGCCTTCGCTCCAATCTGAACGTGAAGCTCTTCAAGCGTTTTCATATTGAAGTGATCATACACTTCATGAAAGGCGCCTTGCTTCTCAAGGGCCTTCGCCGTTGTACTGTAGCGCTTGAGAGCGAGATCAAGCATATCTTCACCGTCTTGACGGTGCTTATCGCGCTCAACTTTCTGCAAGTACTGCTTAATCTTGGTGATCGCACGAGAAGTTTTACAGATTTTAAGCCAGTCTTTCGACGGCACTTGGGTTTTAGAGGTAAGCACTTCTACGGTATCACCTGACTTCAGGCGATACTTAAGTGGCACCATCTTTCCGTTAACCTTGGCCCCCACACATTGGTTACCCACTTGTGTGTGGACTGAGTAAGCAAAATCGAGAGCGGTTGCACCGTAACGAAGTTCTTTAACATCACCAGCAGGCGTGAAAATGAAAATGCCACCGACATCCAAATCGTTTTTAACAACGTCCATGAATTCGCTGGAGCTTGTAACGTTTTGGTTGAACTCCATGAGTTCTTCAACCCACTTGAGCTTGTTAGCGGGTGCGGTTTTGTCGCGTTCTTTATACTTCCAGTGAGCCGCCACACCACGTTCGGCAACTTCATGCATCTCGAAGGTACGAATTTGAATTTCAATTCGTTCGGCCTTGGGTCCAATGACGGTGGTGTGAAGTGATTGGTAGTTGTTGACCTTAGGAATAGCGATGTAATCCTTAAAGCGGCCAGGAACCGGAGTAAAAGCACTGTGAATAACACCTAGCACTTTATAACACTCAGTGATGTTGTTCGTGAGAATCCTGAAGGCCAACAAATCTTGGATTTGATCGAAATCAACTCCACGCTGACTCATCTTTTTATAAATTGAATAGAAGTGTTTCGGGCGTCCTGTGACATCAGCGATCACACTGTATTCCATCAACTTTTCTTGTACCGTTGCGATGGTGTCGTTGATGTATTCTTCGCGCTCCGCTTTCTTCATGCTGATTTTTTCAGCTAAGCGGTAATAAGTTTCAGGATGAAGATAGCGCAAGCACAAATCTTCTAGGTCCCCTTTAACAGAGTTAATACCCAAACGACTGGCGAGCGGAACATAGATATCAAGCGTCTCTTGCGCCTTGGCCATCTGCTTTTCTTTCGAAACGTATTGCAGAGTCCGCATGTTGTGCATGCGATCGGCGAGCTTTACGATAATTACGCGAAGATCTTGTGCCATGGCGACAACCATCTTACGAAAGTTCTCGGCTTGCGATTCTTCTTTGCTCTTAAATTTAATTTTAGAAATCTTGGTACAGCCCACCACGATTTGGGCGACGTTTTTCCCAAAGAGTTTTTCAATCTCTTCTGGTGGTACTTCACAATCTTCCACGACATCGTGGAGAAGGCCCGCCATGACACTATCAAGGTCCATTTTAAGTTTGATCAGTGTGGCCGCAACGTTCAACGGGTGAATAATATAAGGCTCACCAGAGCTGCGCTTTTGCTTGATATGTTTGAGTTCTGCAAATTCGTAACATTTTCTAAGTAAGGCGCCATCAGCTTCAGGATTAAAAGCCTCTAAGCGACGAACAAGTTCATCAACTGAAAGATTGGGCTCATGAGAAAAATCTATCCGCTCAGAATACATTACGCCGCCTTCTTGAGAAGATTGCCTACTATTGAGGCTAACTCTCCATAAGCGCGCTCTACTTCATCATTAGTGACAAGGAAGTCGTAATCTTTTGCACGAGTGAGTTCGACACGAGCATTTTTCAAACGCTCTTCAATTACGTGTTGAGCATCAGTGGCACGTCCACGCAATCTTTTTTCTAACTCATCAATCGAAGGCGGGCGGATAAAAATAACTTTGGCGCCGTCACCATAGATGCGCTTCATCGCATCGGCACCTTGTACATCCAGATCAAACAACAAGGCTTTGCCACCATTGATGCCTTGATCGACAAAACTTTTAGAAGTTCCGTAATAATTTGAGTGAACCAAGGCCCATTCAATAAAGTCATTTTGTGAGATACGTTTTTCAAAATCTTCGCGAGCAATATAGTGGTAATCCACACCATCACGCTCACCTGGGCGCATAGGACGCGTGGTACATGAGACTGACCACTGCAACTCGGGATGGTCTTTTTTGAGTCGTTCTAAGAGCGTGCTTTTTCCGGTGCCCGATGGAGCACAAATAACAATAAGACGAGATTTCGACTGGGCCAATTGGGTCATTCCAGATTCAACGCTTGTTCACGGATTTTTTCGAGCTGTACCTTCATTTCTACCACGTTTTGAGAAATTTCCATGTGGGCAGATTTCGACCCCATCGTGTTGGTTTCGCGACCCAGCTCCTGGAGCAGGAAATCAATTTGACGGCCCACTTCACCCGAGCTTTTCATCACCTCGCGAAGCTTAGCCACGTGAATTTTAGCCCGATTGATTTCCTCGTCTATTTCTAGTTTCTCGAGGTAAAAGATCACTTCTTGCATCAAGCGACCTTCATCAACTTTGAACTCTTTCATACGTTCATTGAGCTTAGAAACTAATTTATCTTTCATCATGTCGGGATAGAGTCCCTTCAATTCTTCATTTTTAATCAATAGCTTTTCGTAATGGCTTAAATGCTCATTGAGTTTTTCAATAAGTGATGCGCCTTCATTGCGACGAGAAACTTTAAGCGCCTCAACGGCTTTACCAAAAGCTTCGAGCACCAAAGGTGAAAGCTCTTGGCCTTTATCGCCTTCTTCATCTTTCATAAAGTCTTGGCGATAAAAATCAGTCGGTGACACACTCAAAGGAACTTTGCCTTCGATCAATGGCAAGATTGAATTGAGCCACAATTTCACTTTCTCAGGATCGAGATTTGATTCTGCTTGAGCATCGGGACGTTTTTGGTAAGTCACGGCCACATCAAAAGTGCCGCGCTTAAATTGTTTTTCTAGTTGTCCGCGCAAATCAAATTCAAGTGAAGATAGACTTGAACCCATTTTGAAACGAAAGTCTTTAAAACGATTGTTAACTGTTTTAATTTCTACCGCAATATTCCAACGAGTCCCCGCAGATTCTCCGCGACCAAAACCCGTCATCGAATAAGCGCTCATGGAGTATCCTTCATTGAGATCATAGTACTGTTACCCATGCGACGAAACTTCGCAAAGCGCTCTTCAAGCATTTGATCCAGTGGCATTTTTTTAAGTTTAGCAAACTCTGCGCTGACCGCTTCTTTAACGGCCGTAATGGCTAATTCAGGATAGCGGTGGGCCCCACCAATCGGCTCAATGATGATGCCATCAATAACTTTAAGCTCAGTCGCCATGTTAGGAGAAAGCTGAAGTGAATTGGCCGCCGTCTCTGCCATCTTAGGATCACTCCACAAAATAGAAGCACAAGACTCCGGAGAGATAACTGAGTAAACACTGTATTCCATCATCAACACACGGTCGGCGATTGCGATTCCCAAGGCACCACCCGAGCCACCTTCGCCAATCACAACCGTGACGATAGGAACTTTTACGCCAAACATTTTTTCCAAATTTTCAGCAATCGCTTGGGCCTGGCCGCGCTCTTCAGCACCAATTCCTGGATAAGCTCCGGGAGTATCAACAAAAGTTAAAACGGGAACACCAAAAGTTGATGCCATTTCCATTAAGCGCAAAGCTTTGCGGTAGCCTTCGGGTTGGGCCATACCGAAGTTGCGACGAATTTTTTCCTGAGTCTTACGACCTTTCTCGATACCCAGTACGGCGACGCGCTGACCTTCGAGATAACCAAAGCCACAAACCATCGATGGATCATCTGAGAAGCGACGATCGCCATGAATTTCATGAAAGTCAGTAATGCACTTTTCGATATAATCGATAGCGTGCGGACGAGCAGGATGGCGCGACAACAATGTGCGCTCCCAGGGAGAAAGATTCTTGTAAATTTCGCGGATGAGTTTATCAACCTTGGCCTGCAAGGCCTGTATTTCGGCGGTGAGGTCAATTTTTGATGACGATTCTTTCAGTTCTCTGATTTGGTTTTCTAATTCAAAAACCGGTTTCTCAAATTCGAGAGTGTATTCCATCGTTTTCCCCTGGCATGCTTTGGCAGCATATTAGCAAGGGGGTCGGGGTTTGTCCCCTAGCGACCGCTCGTCCAGCCCTCTACCGCACCACCTTCAAAGAAAATATACTTCGGTGCGCCATCACGGTGATAAAGCCATCTTTCATTCTCATTTCGGGGATTTCCGGCGACATCAACACGTACCGGGCGACCCCAGGAAGCCTCAACATCCTCTTTACTCATCCCCATCACAACTTCACTGGTGGAAGTCGCCCAAAAACGCTCCTGCGGCATGAGCTGTTCGGGGGCTTTCGAGAGTCCACGGGCCTCAAGATATTCTTCACGCTCGGCCTTACTTGCGAGCTGTAAAAAATAGATACGTTCAGAGGTTGAGCCCAATTGTGAGCGATGTTGTTTGTAATGATTGAAAGCGCCTTCGCTTTGAGAACTCTCGAGGCTCGCTAATTCTTGATTTAATGACGTTTGTTCACGTTCACGAAAACGTGAGGTTTCGCTCGCTGGTGTTCGACGTTGCCACTCGCGGGCATTGCGATAATCGCGGCCAGTGTCCCCAGGAACAACTTGAAAGTCTACTCGTGGCTGAAAGTAGGTAGAATCATCTTCTTCCATTTCCGTTAAGTAAGAGCGGTATGGCGCAAAACCACACGAAGCAAAACTAATCGAAAGTAAAAGCAGTAGAGTTGTTTTCATGGATCCTCCGTCCAAAACTTAACTCTCTGATCGGCTCCCAGTTTTCCCTCCTAAGCCACGAGCACTCACTAGGCAAAGAATACCGGAGCATTTTGGTCTGAGTGTTTTTAAAACACTTTAGAATGATCAACAAAATCCCGATAAGTCCACTGATGGAACTCTTGAACAAACTCGAAGATCTCATCAATCGATTGTTATTTTGGATTGGCTCCAAACTTACTGATCTATTGACTCGCTTAACCCCACCACCGGTGCGGAAGTTTTTTGCTCGAGTTATGAGTTATCTCAAGCAAGCTCTTCTCTTTGTAAAAAACTTACCTCAGTGGCTTAAGGCCAAACTGGCAGAGTTCAAGAGTCGACCTAAACTCAAAATTGACTATAAAGGTGTTCTTGCTCAGGCGATTGATGCCGGTCAAAAAGCTTTTAAAAAGTCGAAAGACCAAACTCCATTCAAAGCCATTTTCAGTGCACTCAGTGCACCCTTTGTTTTTCTGTTTATCTGGGCCCAGAGTCTCAAACCCCAGCATTTTATGTTGCTGTTCTTTTTTACAACAGCTTCGATCCTATCGATTTTTGGAATCGCTCTGAACACGAAGACTATTCTCAAAAAAGAATTTTTTGGAACACGTATTCCTGCCTCTGCTCCAATTGAGGGTTATAATCGCCCTTCCTATTACAAAAAAGAAACACGCGAAGTTTACTTTAGCAGTGTAAAGGTGCCGGTATATATCCAAGGCATCAATGAACTACGGGCCTTGATGATTGATATCAGCCTCATTACTTCCAACCGCGCAACACGCGCTTGGATTGAGCGCAAAGAGTTTTCTATGCGTGATCATTTGGTGCTCACTCTTGAGCCAGTCGTTCCGACCTTTCCATTGACTGACGAAGGTCGCACTATGCTGAGTGAAAAAATCAAAGATGAACTCAATATTTTCTTACGTCAGCACAGTGTCGATGGCGATATTCAAGAAGTCCGCCTCGTTCACATTCTTGGTCATTAATCTTCTAACCAAGAACGTAGTGTTTTTCGATTCACACCTAGTTCTCGGGCCGTCATGGTAAGTTCTCCGTGACAGCGCTTAAGCGTCTGACGGGCATACTCTCTTTTCACTTCTTCCATGGTTTTTATCGGTGCATAGGAGATCGCTATTCCCTCCAAGTTGCTGGTCATTTTGAGCAGCTTATCGTCCCATTCATCGAAATCGAATTTGCGAGTTTTGGAGCGCACTTTTTTTGCCATCAGATGCCCTCTTAACTGACGAACATTTCCGGGCCACGGGAGCGATCGATAAAACTCCATTAATTTCTCGCCAATGACGACTCTGTTTTCAATGGCAAAAATATGACAATGGCGAACAATGTCTTCAGGTGATTCTCGAAGCGGAGAGAGGTCGACCATCACCCCCTGGCAGAGTCGATAGTAAAAATCAGCTCGCATCTCACCCATTTTAACTAACTGATCCAACGGACGTCCCGAGGCAAATATCAATCGAGTCATTGATCGCTCTTCACGACTGGCGCCCACTGCGCGATAAAAACCACGGTCTAAAAAGAGCAGAAGCTTCACCTGCAAATCACGTGATAATGAATCGACCTCATCTAAAAAAAGTGTTCCATTATGAGCTTCTGCTAAGGCACCTTTGCGATCCATCGTGGCACCCGTAAATGATCCTTTGCGATGACCAAATAATTCTGATTCCACGAGGGAAGGTGATAAAGCAGAAACGTTCAATGATACGAAACTCCCAATTCGACCTGAGCGCTGATGAATTTCTCGAGCGATATGACTTTTTCCAGTGCCCGTCTCCCCTTGCAAAAGTATGGGAAGGGCTGAACTTAAAACCCGTGGATCTTTTAAGGAGCCTGGCCACTGAGGTGAGAGTAGAGCATCTTGTGGCACCTCACGATTAAATTCGAGGCGACCTGGCGTCTGCAACCCTAAGGTGTCTTGTCCTTCAAGATAAGCTTCTCTTGTCCACTGACCATTAAGAGTGAAAGCTGAATTATCAAGAGAGCGCAACAAAAAGCGTGCATCACCGGCGACAGGGACAAGCTCGAGTCGCCAGCGAAATGATTTCGACTTAGCACCTGGAACTTCAATACGTGGCACACCAGCTTTTTCTTCATCACCATCTGGAACAATGTCCCATTTTGTTCTTATTAATGGCACCGAGCGCTTTGGCTTCATAGGAGTTATGATCGAACAAGAATCACCGTAACGCAGACCTGTTTGTTTAATTTGTAACATCGCCCCTCCAAGGTTGAGGCGAAATTGCATCAGCTCAATAGGATTGGTCGCGTGTTTCCGCTTACAAAAGTGAAAAATCTCAAATCTGCAACACTGGACGGTGCGTGTCTTCAAGGGCACAATGGCCTCATGGCGATTCAAAAAGGAAAAACAGAATTCTTGATGGGAATTGATCAAGTCGATCAACTCTCTAAGTGGCTGGGTGAACATCCAGCGGCACAAGGTGTCGCCTTTGTTGGTCGATCAAACGTTGGTAAGTCTTCGTTGATCAATGCCATTTTTGGTAAATCAGTAGCACGTGTTTCTAAAACGCCAGGCCGTACTCGTCAGGTGAACGTCTTCCGCTTTCTTTGGAAAACGGAACAAGACATTGAGCCGAAAGCTTTTTTCTTGTTTGATGTTCCTGGCTATGGCCATGCCGAAGTCTCTAAAGAAATGGGCCGCAACTGGCAGCAACTCCTTGATACTTTCTTCTATCGTATTTCAGGCAAAGTTTTATTGATGGCGATGCAAGACGCCCGTCACCCTCTCCAAGATGCCGATGTTCAGTTTCAAGACTATATTCAACAGTTCAATCTTGAGACCTACTTAGTCTTCAATAAAATCGACAAACTCAAAACACAAAAAGAGCGCTCAGTTCTACAAAAGCAATTACCCGATATTTATAAAAAGCATTCTTGGGTTAAACAGATTCATTTCGCTTCGGCAGAAAGCGGACAGGGTGTGCAGCCGGTTGTTGATGGAATGATGAGTTTTTTACTACGTTAATCGTTAGGCTTCTTCAGATCTTGAACTTGCCCTTCCATTTCATGCAAGAGATTTTCTAAGTCCTGGGCCTGGCCGACTAAAACATGCGCGCGAGCATGATTCCAATCTAACTCCCCGTCTTTCATTGATTTGGCGACTAATCGACCGAGTTCTTCATAGGTATCATGCAGATCACTGCTGGCCTTCGAGGCGTGGATCATCTTCATACCAATGGCCGTCGTTCGACGCAGCTCATGCTCACAGGCCTGTAAGACCCCAATTGCTTTTTTCCGCCAAGACTCATTGTTCTGATCGCGCATAGTCGGTATTATGCCTTAAATGGTATAATCAGCAAACGGGGCAAAGGTTTTTTCCCATGCAGCTCAGTCAGGCATTACAAATGGTTTGGGGAAACACTCCCGAGGACGATGCAAAAATCACAGAAGTTTTTGCTCTACTTCGAGAGAAATACCAAAAATATCAAGACCCTTGGGGCTTTAATCTCGAGCTCTGTGAGAAAACTCTTCGCACACTGCTACCTGTCTACCGACGCTATTTTAAAGTGCGTATTTTTGGTCAAGAAAACGTCACTGATAATTCATTTATCATTGTATCAAATCATACCGGCCAAGTTCCTTTGGATGCCATGCTCATTACCATTGCCTTCGCTATCGACATTCAGCCTCCGCGCATTCTGCGCGCCATGGTTGAGCGCTTTATGGCGCAACTTCCGTTCATCGGTGATCTCGCGGCCCAAACTGGTAGCATTCTTGGTGATAGGGCCAACTGCCAATATCTTTTAGAAAATAAAGAATCGATCCTTGTTTTTCCGGAAGGCGTACGCGGTATCAGCAAAAATACCACGCAGTTTTATCGCACACAGAACTTCTCGCAAGGCTTTTATCGAATAGCACTACAAAATCGCACGCCCATTCTTCCCATCGCTGTTGTCGGTGCTGAAGAAATGTTCCCATTCGTGTGGCATGTAAAAAGTTTAGCTAAAATTTTCAAAGTACCTGCCTTGCCTCTATCGATGAATGCCTTTCCGCTTCCTTCTCCAATAGATATTCATATCGGAAAGCCCATTGAAGTTCCTGAAGACCTCTCGCCGGAAGCACCTGACAAAGACATCAAAGAGCAGGTTTTAAAAATCGAAGGCCAAGTCAAAAAGCTACTCGCTGTAGGACTTAAGCATCGCCGTCCATTCTTTGATGAAATTCGCAAACCACTTTCTAAACTTATCTTGAAGCAGGAACGTGATGAGCGCTGAAAAGAAAAAAGTCCTCATCATAGGAATGGCCGGCGGTCTAGCGCGCATCACATCGCGACTCTTGTTGTCGGAACATCCGAATTGGGAAATCTTGGGAGTAGACTCCCGCTCATTGCATGATATCCCACCTCTCAAAGGTCTTGAGACCTTGAGCATGAAATACTCACGCGGTAATTTTGAAAACCTTTTCCGTGCCCATAAATTTGATGCTGTCCTTCACTTAGGCCGCATCTCTCACAGCTCAAACGATGCCGATATCTTGGCCAAGCGTCTCGAACTCTCCGTCATGGGAACCAATCGCATTCTCGATTTGTGTTTGCGCTCAGGGGTGGGAAAATTAGTCATACTCTCTACTTTCCACGTTTATGGTGCACTGGCCGACAACTCAATCTTCTTAACAGAGGATGCACCTCTTAAGGCCAGCATCAAGCATCCTGAACTTCGAGATGTCGTAGAAATGGATCAACTCTGTGGACACTTCATGTGGAAGCACCAAAGTGAACTTTCGACAGTCGTTTTACGACCATGCAATATCATTGGCACTCAAATTCAAAATGCCATGAGCCGCTTCTTGAATAATCCGATGGCCTTGCGCCCGATGGATTACAATCCGTTTTTTCAATTCATTCATGAATTTGATATGGCCCAAGTTCTCTGTAACTCAATTACCAAAATACCTACGGGAACCTACAACGTCGCCGGTAGTGAGTTCATTGCTCTTCGCGAAGCTCTCGACCTAGTTGGTTCAAAAGGCTTCCCTTTCCCCATCGTCTTGGCCAAAGGCATGAACGATATTTTGAAAGTCTTCAAAATCGAAGTGCCCGAATACCTCTTAGATTATTTAAAATTCTCCTGCCTGATTGATAACCGTAATTTACGTCAGCACTTAGGTGATGATTTTTTACGCTTTGGCATTAGAGAAACACTTGAACTGATTCGCTTGAGGTAATCCAAATGAAGGTCAAACTCACTCACCGTGTGCTGGCCAAACTTCCTCACGCAGCTCTGGTATTGGCGATACTTTGCCTCTTAACCATTTTGTGTTTTCTTTTTCCCGAAATCCTCACCACCCCTGAAGTCAGAAGATCGCTGCCGATTCCACTTATCCGCCAATTACTGCAAGCAACAATTCTGACTTCTATTTTTTTGGCGCTGGTTGGTTATCTCACTTCAAAAAAAGCCAAACTTTGTTTCTTTGCACTTCTGTTGCAAATTATTGTGCTTTTTCTAGGCGGCGCTGATGTTCCAGTCAAAGATGAATTTACTGATGCACGCATTCAACTGGGACTAGACTGGTTTGTCTTAGATATTTTTTTATTGGCGCTGATTTTTATTCCGCTCGAAGGAATCTTTCCTTTGAATCGTTTGCAAAAAATTATGCGGCCAGAAATCAAAGTTGATCTTACCTATTTTGCTGTCGGACATTTAGGGATTCAACTCTTAGCGGTATTAACACAAAAGCCAGCACAAGTTTGGTTTCAAAGCCTAGGTGCTATTCCTTGGGCCATGACGATTCAAAAGTTGCCGATTGTTTTGCAGATTCTGTTGGCGCTCTTTATTTCAGATTTTATTCAGTACTGGTTGCATCGTGCCTTTCACGAAACCAAATTATGGGAATTTCATAAGATTCATCATTCAATAAAAACCCTCGATTGGTTAGCAGGCTCAAGACTCCATCTCGTCGACATTCTGATTGTTCGCACGGTGGTTTACTTCTCCATTTTGTTGGTGGGACTACAAAGCGAGGCTTTTTGGGGTTATCTCACGGTGATGGCGATGCAAACGGTGCTCATTCACAGCAACCTCGGCCTTAACTTTGGCCCTCTCGAACATCTGTTTGCCACTCCTCGCTACCATCACTGGCATCATCATGATCGGCCGGTGGCCTATAATAAAAACTATGCTGTGCATTTTCCGGTGATTGATCGGTTTTTCGGCACCCAATACCTTCCCAAAAACGAATGGCCCACCGCTTATGGCATCGATGAAAAGAATTATCCGGCAAGCTATGGCGGACAATTCATCTATCCGTTCCGAAGATTGTTATTGAGGCTGAGAAAGCGTTGACTTGACTCGGTGCGCCTCATAGTATCTCTAACTCATGCCCGGGTGGCGAAATGGTAGACGCAGAGGATTCAAAATCCTCCGACTAATCATCGTGGGGGTTCGAGTCCCTTCCCGGGCACCACTTTTTTAAATCTTAAAGGCTCCTTCCGGAGCCTTTTTTTGTACCCGTTTACACAATTTCACACCCGAGTAAATCTCTCGGTCGCCCTAATTAAGACTTACATTCCAGATATTTCGATGACTCTTCATCTCCTTCATTCTTCAATCAAAGAACAAAGATTACGGATAATCTTAAGGAGTTTACATGAAGTTCACAGCATTCTTATTGTCTCTCGTTTTCGCTCTCCCAGTCTTCGCTTGTACTGAAGACGGCAAAGAAGGTTTTTTGCCAGAAAATAATATGTACATCTCAGTTGATGCTAAGAATGCAGGCGGCATTACTGAAGCAGAGTTCAATCTTGTGATTGATCGTCTTTCTGAAATCTATGCTCCAATCATCAGTCAGATGGGCGGAACATTGAACGTTTCTCGTGGATGGTCAGACGGCACAGTTAACGCCAGCGCTCAGCGTATGGGTTCTACTTGGCGTGTAAACATGTACGGCGGTCTCGCTCGTCATGAAACAATCACTTCAGACGGTTTCGCACTTGTTATGTGTCACGAACTTGGTCACCACCTTGGTGGCGCACCGAAAGTTGGTGGTTTCTTCAACCGTTGGGCTTCAAACGAAGGTCAGTCTGACTACTTCGCAACTTTGAAGTGTCTTCGCAAAATGTTCTTGAACGACGACAACGCAGCTATCGTTGCAGCGATGGAAGTTCCAGAAATGTTGTCTTCAACTTGTGCTGCAACTTATGCTGACGAGAACGACAAAAACATCTGTATCCGTAACGGCATGGCAGGCGTTTCTGTATCAAACCTCTTCGCTAGCATGCGTAACCAAGCTCCTGCTCAGTTCAACACTCCAGATCCAGCAGTTGTATCACGCACAAATGACTCTCACCCAGCTCACCAGTGCCGTCTTGATACATACTACCAAGGTGCTCTTTGCGATAAGTCTTTCAACGAAGACGTAGCTCAAAACAGCGAAGTCACTGGCACATGCCACGGCTCACTTGGCGATACGAAAGGTCTTCGCCCACTTTGCTGGTTCAAGCCGACAGTACGTTAGTCTAAATTTAGATTTAGAAATAAGAAGGCCCGGAGAAATCCGGGCCTTTTTTTTATTCGATTTTTACAAAATTTGTCTGAAAGCCTGTCAAACTCGTCCGACCTTCACCAAAGCAGTAGCGCTCGTAAACGCCAGTGATCGCATCTATGAGATCATCTCTCATCGCTTCCACTTCTTCTGGCCGCACTTTCACAACCGCCAAATGAATATTAGCCCGTTGAGGATCCTCTAAAAATTTATTTACGGCTAAGGCCTGCAGCTCTTGCGCTGATCTCAGCATGTGTTTGTCTTCGCTGGTACTCGACATCGAACAATAGGAATTGGGCTTACCCTGAGCAAGTTTTATTGAATTTTCTTCAGCAACTAATACGCCATACTTAATAAGTTCTTCGTAAATTCTCTTCCCATCGGTTTTAAATTCTCGGGTGATCCGTTCACTTACTTTTTGCAACTCATCAGCAGTCAGTCCTGTTCCCACTTTTGTACAAGCAATAAAATGAGCAAGCGTGAGTGAAGGCAGCATTGAGTGATTATCAAACGTCTCTGGTTTTTGTCGTTCGACTTCAGTATCAAAACCTTTGCGTGACATTTTTTCTGCGGCCACGGCCTGTAAAAATGTGTGCGCTTGACCAGGAGGCAGCTCCATAATTTCAACTAAAAGCTTCGCGTGCTTAGAAGAAAGTGAACGTTTACCGCTCAAGACATTCGAGAGAGATGAAGTGGCGCTGTAACCTAACTTTCTTGCGAGAGCACCCAGGCTAAAACGTGGATTGGCCTTCTGTTTTTGCTCAAACCAGTTAGTGATAAGGACTCTATAATTAATCTTAAGATTTCTTTTAAGCATTAAAACAACTATAACAGCAATTAATGATATCAGTAGCTTAGACGCCGAATTTTGGACTAAACACTTTTCCAAACTGAAACGAAAGACTGTTAGGTATAATAAACTCCATGAATATCAATCATTTGCAGACACTATTTTTCTTAAGTTTGTTTTTTTTCACTCTTAAGATTCAAGCAGAAACAAGTATTAATTTTTTAGACACAACCTATACGGCTCCAGCGGGTTGGGAATCAAAAAAAGCAAACGATTTTCATCAACTTATTTCTCCAGAAAAAGAT
>JBKHVI010000035.1:0-30492 GCA_046570105.1 Bacteriovoracia bacterium | reverse complement strand
CAGCTTTGCCACTGAACCTGATTCTCAGTTGCTACAAAAAGTTGAAGACAAGTTTCTTCCTCCTCCCACTTTTGGTGAAGCTCCGATCTACAAAGAACCTCGTCGCCCGCTCCCAGTTCAGGGCGCTACAATGGAGATGATTGCCAAGAGTCGATTGATTCAAAAATCGATTCCGCGACTTTCTCAGCTCACCGATCTCAAAACCAATGAAGTAAAAATTCTTGAACGTAATATTATTGTTGAGGTTCATGAACTGACCGATGCGCAGGATAATTGCTACATCGTTAATAAAGAGAAAAAAATCACGCATCGAGTGGCCTCTCGCATGGTTTTCCCCATCAATCATGAGTTGGTCATGTACGAAGAGCCGCGCTCCTTTAACGAAGTCAAAGAACGCAAAAATATTTCTCCCTACGACAAAGACTTAAGTTGGTATCCCGAAGTTATGTTAAGCGCTGGTTTAACCAATTCAGTTTGGACGAGTGACATTGTTAACGACACCAGTGCACGCACAGGTACAGGCTATCTGATTGGCGGCCGCTACATGGCCAATTTGGGTGGAAAATTTCAGCTCGGCGCTGTCGTGCAATTAGAAAATTCTCAGCACACAATCGAGAATGGCGAAGCCCGTTATCGCAACTACTCTTTCGGTGTCGCCGCCAAATCACCCAACGTTGAATGGGGTGGATTTCCTTGGCGTGTAGTGGGTGAGTTTCGCATTGGACCTGTTGGACAATTGGTGCTGCAAACCTCTCAGTATCGTGAGGAAATTTTACTGCGCACGACAACTACCGTGCTAGGTTGGGAGCGAGTATTCAATAATCGTTTTGGTGAATGGAGCTGGGGTGTTTCTTGGCAACGTGATTGGCCCAAATTACGTAGCCAAGATGAGACGGTATCTAAAACTCCCTCAGAATCTACTAATGATTTAATTGGTCTGCATTTCACCCAAGGATTTGTATGGTAAGCAAACTCATCCTTTCAATATGTGTCCTAATCAGTGGAAATGTCTTTTCAGCTGAAGGCATGGTGAATGTTTTAGAAGCACCACTCTTTAAAAGACCCAATCGCAACGCTGATGTCATTCAATACGTTCATAAGGGTGAAAAAGTTTATATTCATCCTTTGGTCCTCGTTGATCGCACCGCTTACGGTACTCTCCCAGAAGACACCAAACTCGGCACGCAAGATAAAGACGATCCCTTTTCACTGACTGAAGACATTGAAAATTATCATGATGGTTCTGATTTCGTTCTAACTAAGGACAATCAGGGCCGTGATGCTTGGATGCTGAGAGAGCATGTCACTATCTGGTACGGCGATCCTCGTGAGTTCTCACAAAAAGCCGCTAACCCAGACAATACTGATTACCGCTTATTGGAACCTCTCCCTGATGGCTACCCGATCGCACGCGTTCCTAAAATTCGTGGCTCATTTGGTTTTTCACTTACCTCACCGCAGACCACTAACTACCGCTACAACCAAAGGATTACTTCCGAAGGTTACGGTAATCAATTTGAATTCAATGCTCATCTGATGCGCGTCCTTGATCGTGAACTATCTGGTCGTTGGTACGTCGGAGGAATGATCACAGTCCGGACAGTGGAAAATGAATACCGCTTAGAAACACGCGTCGCTCAGGAGCAATGGACTCGGTTGGGAGCTGGTGGACTCATCAGCTATGATCCTTGGCGATCTGAAAAGGCCCGCATCACCATCAAGGGTATCCTCTTGGCCTACCCTTTAAATCAAGTAAGCATTCGCCAAACCGATCGCTCCAGTCGCGACGAAGAAATCAGACAGTATACCGGCTGGAATAGCGCCGCCAGGCTTGAAGGCCAATGGATGAGAGTTAAGTTCTTTCAGAACCTCGACTTTACCTTAGGGTTATGGGGCGAGATCGAATCTCCTATGGATTTACAGGCCAAAACTGCCACCAATCGCTCGCAATGGTGGGGTGAAGGCAAGGGTGATAGCTTTAGAAGCAGTATCGCTTTTACCTTCGCAGGAACTGTAGGCCTTCATTCGTCCTACTAAAATCCTCCGATATTGTGCGAAAGTTTTTTTCAGTCATTGAAAAAAATGTCTAAAGTTTGGACGCACAGAGACGAAAAGCTTGATGCAAGACGGACAGGACGTCCGCCACGCTTTCTCAGGAGGAGAAACATGAGCACAAAATCAAATAAGAAAAATACTCACTCTGTTCACAAAGATGTGTTGTTCCAGCGCATCGGTAACACTTGGTTCATTTTCGCCGAATCAAATGGCGAGATGATCTATTCTGTTATGCCTGAAGGCATGGATCCAAAGACAACTAAACTCGAGCTTTACCAAATCATTGAAGAGCATATGGAGCGCGTCGCTGGCAATAAACAGCGTGGACGTGTGGCCGAAGCCGTCTAAGACGTGGGTGCTCTTAAGAAACCCGTAACGAGCTATCAAAAGCTTTATGCGGACTCACCTTCTCCTGAAAAGAAGGCCGTGATTGATTTGAAGAATAAAATCAACGGCCTTCTTGAATCAGACCCTCGCATGGCGCGTAAAGCAGCTCAAATCATTGAGCTATGGCTCACGCAAAAGTCTAAAAAGTCTTAATTCAATTTGTTTTCCTCTTTTCATTTTTGGGAGTAAACTGGCCCCATCCAAGAGAGGGAAACCATGAAAGTTCCATTTATCGATATTCTCCGTTTTGAAAAAAACTTCTTCGAAACCGTGACTGAAAAAACCACCGCACTCATCAAAAACGGTCACTTTGTCGGTGGCCCCGTTGTCGGTGAATTTGAAGGTGCTTTAAAAAAATACACTCACACCCAATTCGCGCTTGGTTGCGCTAATGGAACAGATGCGATTCAACTTGCTCTTCGTGCTGCTGGTGTGAACAAGAATGATAAAGTGCTCCTTCCCGACATGACTTTCTGGGCCACCTTCGAATCCATCGTCAACGTCGGCGCTATTCCCTACACCATCGATGTCTCTCGTGAAACTCTTCACGTCACTCTGGCCTCAGTCAAAGAAGGCGTTGAAAAGTTCAAACCCAAAGCCCTTTTAATGGTTCACCTCTACGGTTGGGCCTGTCCTGAAACACTTGAGATTCGTAAATACTGTAAAGAGCAAAATGTCCTTCTGATTGAGGACTGTGCCCAAGCGATTGGCACAAAAATCAATGGAGAAAGTCTTCTCACCAACGCTCACGTGGCAACAACGAGCTTCTATCCAGCAAAAGTTTTAGGTGCCAGCGGTGATGCTGGTGGTGTGTTCACTACAGACGAGAAAATTGCTAAGACCACCCAGATTCTTTTGAACCACGGTCGCACTGGTCACTATGAACATGGCCTGATTGGCTGGAACTCACGCCTGGGTGCTTATGAAGCCAGTTTCATGGTGGAAGCGCTTAAACATCTTGATGCTCGTCTAGATAGTCGTCGTGTCGTATGCCAGCAGTACCGTGAAAAAATTAAAAATCCTCTCTTGAAATTTGTGGCACCTGCTGCGAGCGTTTGGGAGAACGGTTATCTTTCAGTTGCACTTATGACTCCTGAATCGCGTGCTCCTTTCATTGAGTATTTGAAAAAGCATGACATTGGTTACGGAACTGTTTATCCCGGTGCGATGAGTGAGCAACCAGGCGCGAAAGATTTCTTGGGTGGAAAAATTTCTCACGGTCATGCTGATTGGATTGCAAAATCAGTGATCAACCTTCCCTGTTTTGCTTATATGACCCAGGCCGAAATCGATTACGTCATCACCACGGTTAACCAGTACAAATAATATTTTAAAATAATAGTTTTTAAGATTTCAAAAATAAGGAGAGGATATTCCTCTCCTTCTGCACACTTGCAAATACCTGACAAAATCGCCTCGAAATTTATCAAGAATTCTTATCAGGTTTAGGTAAATTTTTCCTCAGGTTATCCAAAAACATACCGAAACGCTAGGTCAACAACGACTACTTCATGGTGAGGTAGTCAATTAATCAAGAAGGGCATGGAGCCCACGCGAACTGAACACTCGCGACCATCAAGGAGGTTTTGGATGTTTTTAACTGGAGGATAGGTTTATGGGTTTTAGAATTAATACGAACGTTCCGTCATTGTCAGCACAGCGCAGCCTAGGTCAAACAAGTAAAGCGCAAGAGTCTTCGTTCTCGAAACTAAGCTCTGGTCAGCGAATTACTAAAGCGGCCGACGATGCAGCAGGTATGGCGATTAGTGAGAAGTTGAAGGCCGAGATCCGCTCGATCAAACAAGCAGATCGTAACGCCAACGACGGTATTAGTATGGTGCAAGTAGCAGAAGGTGGTTTGAACGAAACGCAAAACATCCTCACTCGTCTCCGCGAATTGGCGATCCAATCAGCGTCAGACACAGTAAGTGATGTAGAGCGCGGCTTTACGAATATGGAATACCAAAACCTGGTACAGGAAATGGACCGTATCTCTAAAGTGACTGAGTTCAACGGCATTAAGCTCTTGAACGGTGAAGCTGGGAAACTTGATTTTCAAATCGGCTCGAAAGGCGATGAAAATTCACAGATCTCATTCGAAGCCAGCCAAGTTAATGCCACAATCGGTGATCTAGGTGTCGAAGGTTTGGAAGTGGGCACGAAAGATGGTGCACAATCAAGTCTTGCTAACGTGGATGCAGCGATTGAAAAAGTGTCAGGTCAGCGAGCTTTCTTGGGAGCTTTGCAAAACCGCCTTGTTTCAACCAGCAATAGCTTGCAGGTGACACAAGAGAACTTGAGCGCAGCTAACTCACGTATCCGTGACGTTGACTACGCTGAAGAGACGGCTAAGCAAGCAACCAATAGTATCTTGCAGTCTGCTGGTACTTCAGTTCTCGCTCAGGCGAATATGAACGGCCAACAAGCTTTGAAATTGATTGGTTAATCGTAACTAAACTGAGGGCTCCGCAAGGGGCCCTCTTTTTGTTTCTCGTCCTTGGCATCCCCTCTCCCGTCTGCTAAAACCGCTCCCCTATGACACAAAACTCGTCAATGTCGCAGAACCATATCTACCGCGAAGACTTTAATAAGTACGCGAAGGATAATCCGTATCACGACAAGCTCAAGGCCTTTGAGGCTTTTGTCATGCGGGATGAAGAAGCCGAAATTCATCGTGGTAAATGGAAAGACGTTTTTGGTAACGAACAAGCACTCAATGTTGAAATTGGTACTGGCTACGGCGAATTCATGCTTGAGTGGTGTGGCAACAATCCGACGGAAAATTTCGTGGGCCTTGATCACCGTTTCAAGCGCAGTTTTCATCTCGCCAAGAAACTCGACAAGATCACCAATAAAAACTTTCGTTATCTGCGCGGCCGCGGTGAGCGCTTAGAATTTATTTTTGGTGAGGCAGAAGTCAGTAATATTTTTTACTTCTTTCCCGATCCATGGCCCAAAACTCGTCACTTCAAAAAGCGTTTATTCCAAAAACCTTTCCTTGATGCTGCTCACAAAGTGCTCAAGCCAAATGGTACCTTGTGGGTCAAAACCGATCACGACGGCTACTTTGAATGGATGCTCAATGAGCTAAAAAATGAGACGCGCTTCGAAATAGTGTTGAAATCACTAGATCTACGACGCGAGCACCCAGAGCATTTTTTGGCCGCCTACACCACCAAATTCGAGAAAATCTTTCTCTCTCAAGGTACATTGATCAAGGCGCTAGAGCTCAAAAAGAAATAAGGAATTCATGTCAGGCCAACTGCGTGACCTCATCAAGCAGTCACCGATCTCCATGATCGTGGGACACTTCATTCCGCTTAAACGAAGCGGCAGTGGACTCGTGGGCCTGTGCCCGTTTCATGCTGACTCAAAACCTTCCATGACAGTGAATGATAAGCTCGGTCTTTTTCGCTGCTGGGCCTGTAACACGGGTGGAGATCATCTTGAGTTTGTAAAACTTTATCGCAAATTAGATTTCATCGAGTCGATGCGCGAGTGCGCTAAGATTTTGGGTCTTCCCGAAGATGAACTCAATCGTGAGAGAAAAAAGAATCCACGCCTAGAACTCGCCTTTCGCGTTTTAAATTTTGCTAATCGTCTCTACACCCATGTAGCGGCACAAAATCCCATGCACTTTCAAAAGTTCGTCGAGAAGCGTGGACTCTCGACTGAATCCATCACTGAATTTCAGATCGGTTATGCTCCTGGAAATAATCAGCTGATGTTGCAATTTGATAAAATTCCCGAAGCCCAACAAGATGAAGCCAAACAGATGGCGCGCGAATTAAATCTCGTGAAGGTCTCAGAAAATCACGGTCGTCCCTATGATTTCTATCGTGATCGTGTGGTATTTCCCATTCACGATCACTCAGGACAGGTGCGCGGTTTTAGTTGTCGCTCGGTTTTGCCCGATCAAAATCCTAAATTTTTGAATTCCAGTGACTCATTTGTTTTCCATAAGGCGAGCATCCTCTTTGGGTACTTCCTTGCCAAAAATGCTATTCGCCAAAGTGATATGGCGATTTTAGTGGAAGGCAATATGGATGTAGTGATGATGCATCAGTATGGTTTTAAAAATACTGTTGGCACCATGGGGATTGCTCTCAGTGAATCATCACAGAAGCTGCTCGCCAATATGACCAAGAATATAATTTTGGCGATGGATTCTGATACCGCTGGCATGAAGGCGATGACGAGTATCAATGCAGCCTTTATGGCCCAAGGTGTTTTACCTCGTTATGTTTCCTTCGAGCCCGCGAAAGATCCCGATGAATTTCTTCGCCAGCCAGGATTAGGCCGACTAGGCCTATTGGAGCGGATTGAAAAAGCTCCGCGCTTCATCGATGTGCTGCTGGAAAAGATGCTACCGGTGCCAATTCCTGAAACCATTGATCGCAAGTTGCAGGTCATGAAAGAGGTTTTTGAGGCCCTTTCTCCCCTGAAAGATCATCTCGAAGCGACAGAGCGCGTTATCGCCACCGCCAAAGCGCTTCAGCTCAGAACCGATGACTCAAGTCTGATCGAGCAGTACAAACAAACGCTCAAGGCCCAGGAATATCCCAAACGCGAGGTCCGTCCTGCACCTCAAGCGACTGAAAATAAAGCGGATGACGCGAGTGAGTCCACTGAGATTCAAGTCAGCGCGATTGAAGCACCCTTGGCAAAAACAGAAACGCCGCCGATGCTCGCCAGTGAAAAGCTCTTACTGAAAACTTTGATGACTCACCCAGAGTGTCTCGCTCTACCGCAACTCCATGAAATTCTTGCTTATACGTCTCATCCTGAGGTAAAAGAATTAATTCTTTGGCTCGGTAAAATTTATTTGGAAATTGACGAGCAAGAATACGTGTCCATCTTATCCGACGAAGTATTTTCGGAGAAGTTCGGGCATGAAGTTAAGAACGTAGCAGCTGAGGCCCTCGAACTTTATAAACTCGAGCCGTTGAATGACAAAGTCATCGCCCGGTTGATGCAAGATATGAAGGTGCGCATGCAGCTTGAGCAGTTAAAGCAAAAGCGACGTGAGAGCACTGAACGCCAGAAACAAAGTCAGACGCAGGAAGAGGTCGTATTCTACATGCAAGAGATCACTAGAATTGACCGCGAACTGCAAGAATTGAAAAAGAATCCCGTTTAATCTCGTCGAGGAGAATCCGAATGTCGGTAGTCGTCGCATTTCTGAACTCAAAAGAATTCTCTCGTCTCCTGATGAAAGGTAAGGATCAAACTTATCTCACACCAGAAGAAATCAACGACGCCATTCCGGCGAGTATCGTTGATGTTTACTCTATCGACATGATCATGGAAAAGATCGATGAAGCTCGTATCATCGTTCGTGCTCCTGAGACTGACGAAGAGGAAGCAGAGAAGGCACAACCTGAAGTGGTGGAAGATCCACTGGCTGCTGCCGAAGAAGAAGAGCTTCGTACCTCTTCATCTGACCCAGTTAAATTATACTTGAAAAAAATGGGCTCAGTCGCCCTTCTCACTCGCGAAGGCGAAGTGAAAATTGCTAAAGAAATCGAAGAGGGCGAAAAAGAAATCGTTCTCTCGTGCTTGAAGTCTAAACACGCTCTTGAAGAGATCGTGAAGATGAAGCCGAAGATTCAGCAAGCTGAAGAGCAAAACGAATACGTGAAAGATCTCGTGCGTGGTTTGGATGACGAATCACCTGAAAAAGATATTCACGATGTTCGCGAGCGTATCTACAAAGTCGTTGATCACGTCCGTGACCTCTTGGGTGTTATCGTTAACGAAGACGGAACACTTAAAAAGTTATCAGCTGATGAAACTGGCACAATGGATAAAGTCGGTAACGAACTCGTTGACCTTACCTTCAACCGTAAGATCATCAACAGCTTCACTGAACCGGTAAAGAGCTACTACCTTCAGTTCCGTGAACTCTATGAGCAACAAGAACGTATCTACAAATTCCTCGAAGTACCAAACGACGAAGAATACCGTGTGATGTTCGAGCGTCTTTTGGAAGACGATGCTTTCAAGCGTGAACTCGCTCGTAAGCTCTACACTACAGACGCGAAGATCGAGCAGATGATCCGTACGCAGGAAGATATCCTTCGTAAGCTTCGCCGCTTAGTGATTGATGCCGGTATGGCGTTTGAAGATATCGAGCGCGTGTACAACATTATCATCACAGGTGAAGAGAAAGCCGATAAAGCCAAAGCTCAATTGGTGGAAGCTAACCTTCGTCTCGTGGTTTCAATCTCGAAGAAATACACCAACCGTGGTCTTCAGTTCTTGGACTTGATCCAGGAAGGAAACATCGGTTTGATGAAAGCCGTTGATAAGTTCGAATACCGTCGTGGTTATAAGTTCTCAACTTATGCGACATGGTGGATTCGTCAGGCAATCACACGTGCGATTGCTGACCAGGGCCGCACGATCCGTATCCCAGTTCACATGATCGAAACCATCAACAAGCTTGCTCGTACCTCACGTCAACTCGTTCAAGAGCTTGGTCGCGAACCAACTCCGGAAGAGATTGCAGATCGTATGGAACTCTCGGTTGATAAGGTGAAGAAGGTCTTCAAGATCTCGAAAGAACCTATCTCTCTTGAGACTCCGATCGGTGAAGAAGAAGATTCTTCATTGGGTGATTTTATCGAAGACAAAAAGATCATCAGCCCAGCAGAAGCTGTCATGTCGATCACCTTGTCTGAACAGACTCGCTCTGTTCTCTCGACACTCACTCCACGTGAAGAAAAAGTCCTTCGCATGCGTTTTGGTATCGGCGAAAAATCAGACCACACTTTGGAAGAAGTGGGTCAGGACTTCTTCGTTACTCGCGAACGTATCCGTCAGATCGAAGCCAAGGCGCTTAGAAAGCTTCGCCACCCAAGTCGTGCGAAACTTTTGAAGAGTTATCTCGATAACTAGTCTTTTAAAAGGGAGCTTCGGCTCCCTTTTTTTTGCTCATTTTTCAATTTAAGTAATCTCAAATTCAACCATAAAGTCCGAAGCTCAAAGCTTATTTTTAAATTCAAAATATGACTTGAGGACGCCTCAAGCTTTCTACTAGAAACATGAATTCATCCTGGCACCTACTATTGGGTATTAACGAATCTCTGCGCCAGGATGAGATGGTTGAATTTGATAACTTCCCGGCTTTTTCTAACGCCAGATCGAGCTTTTTCCTGTATGCTTAATTCTTTTAAACGCAGCGCAGGATTAAACTTTTGAGTGATACACCCGACATTATGAGCGAAGTCTCGGCCCTGGTTGAAGCGGGCTATAGCGACAGTGTGCGCTTTCAAGCGCGCAAGCTGGTTGAGCTGGGTCGAGTGTCACTCTCCTTCATCAAAGGCCAGCTCGACGTTCACTTAGTCGTCTCTGGCATCGTGGGCGACAACAATACCACTTACGAGACTAAATTCACTTGGCGCAAAGAAGGACAAGTCTTTCAAGCGAAATGCAACTGTCCACTCTGGCCGCAAGAAGGCACCTGTGTTCATGGCGCCGCTCTGTGGTTTCGCTGGCAACAATTCTCTGCCGCTGGAGCAGACAAAAAGCTCAAAACAACTTCAGGACCTAGTTTCTTTGGCGAGGGCGTAACACCCGTTCACATGGGTATGATGGTTAAGCAGGCCTCTTATCTGCAAGGTGCCAAACCAAGTTCAACTTTTGGTTCAGTCAGCTATCAATTATTAAATCGCAAAGTCGTGACCTACCCTGCTCCTATTAAGTGGAGCGGGACTCTCGTTGTGGATTTAGTTCCAACTTCTGAAGAAGAAAATCTTAAAGACCTACCCAGCGCGCAAGGTAAGCATATCGCCTGCTTTAGCTGGAAAGATGAGCAAGGTGTAGAGTCAAAAGACATTTCACTCTTCGACGTTTTCACTGTTTTTAACTGGCGCACAGGCGTCGCTCTTGATCTGCCTCATGAATTAATGGAAACCATGAAACGAGTCAAACAACTCGATCCATGGCTCAGCGTAAATGAATGGCTGCGTATTTTTAAAGAAACACGCGACAAAGATATTCTTGATTTGCGCTTGGAAGGTATGGACTGGAAACAGATCGTGCCACAACCGGTGCAAATCCGTTTTGGTATCATGCCTTCGACTCGCAAAAGTTTTCTTAATCTGCAAATTGAGCTGACTGATGAGTTGAATCGTTTAGTTGAACCACCGGAGCCATTCAAGATTTTCGTGACGGAAGGTGGTTGGGGCGGAAGCTTCAGAACTAAAAATGATTCAAGTACCTTCTACCATCATCTGGTAGAAGACTTTGGCCGCGAAACTCTCATCCATCGCAAGCACCTGCACGGCGCCAGTCAAAAACAGCGTATCCAGGATTGGGTTGATGTCGTCATCAATGATTCAGATGTTCCTTTTTGGGATTCCCATCATCGCGCTTTCTACACGCTTTCAACCAGCATGTTTAAAAAAGTCATGCTGGCGCTCTTAGATACTTTAACAGAGCAAGTCTGGCGCACAGTTTTCTCTCCACCAGAAGAGCGCAAGATCATAATGCAGCTTCCGAAGAACACTCTGCTCGAAGGTGTTTCAGCGCTACATACACGTCTCTTAGCTCTCAGTATTCCTCTCATGTACAACGATGTGGCGGTTCGTAATTGGAAGAGCGCCATTCGTTTCGAGCGCAATCAAAGACGCCTCGACTGGTTTGAGCTTGATCTAGTCATTAGTGATGAGGATCTTGAAGTCATTCGTAGTGCCGAGATCACTGATAACTATATTCTCACTGAAAACGGTCTCGTGCTTTTGACCGACCAAGAAAAAGATCTGCTGCGCTTTATGAAGCGCTATACGAAACTTGAGGGTGAGAAAAAAGAAGGCGGTGCCCCTGGCATGCGCCGCTTTGGTCTGACTCTCCACCGCGCCCGCGTCTTTGAGTTATTTGAACTCAAGCGTCTCGGTGTCGATGGCGCACTCACCAAAGAAGAAGAAGCCTTCTGTGAGCAGATCATGAATCTTGAATCGATGCCGCAAGTTGAGCTGCCGAAACGCTATCAAGAAATTGCTCGTCCTTATCAAACCACTGGCTTCCAGTGGCTGCGCTTCTTATGGGATCACGGTTTTGGTGCGTGTCTAGCTGATGATATGGGTCTAGGTAAAACACTCCAGACCATCATGCTGCTGCAATCCCTCATGGATGAAGGCAAAATTAAGCGCGCCATTATCATTTGTCCGGTTTCGATTCTTTATAACTGGAAAAACGAATTAGAAAAATTCTCTAATCTTAAGTGGGGAATTTTCTACGGCGAAGAGCGTGAAATCCCGGAAGAAACACAAGTCGTGCTCACCAGCTACGGCCTAATGAAAAAAGAATCTCTGGGAGCTTTTGCGCGTGAAGATTTCGACATCATTATTTTTGATGAAGTTCAGCATCTAAAAAACATCCGAAGCCTTGGCGCCAATGCCGCTCGCCAACTTAAAGCTAAATTCCGTATCTGTTTGACAGGTACGCCAGTAGAAAACGATCTCGCCGAATTCTACAATATTATGGATTTGTGTGTTCCCGGTGTTTGGGGTGATATGTCTTTAGTGCGCTCAAGCTCCAAAGCCAAAAATCGTCTCCTCGCTCGTCGTACAGTTAAGCCATTCATTCTTCGTCGTACTAAAGAGCAAGTTCTAAAAGAGTTGCCAGAAAAAATTGAAAACCATGTGTTCCTCGATTTCACGGATATTGAGCGTGAGAACTATCAGAAGCGTCTCGATTTGGTGCGCTCACAGATGGTGAATCCAACATTTACCAAGCGCTATGGTGAAGTCTTAAAATCACTTTTAGAGCTTCGTCAGATGTGTCTGTGGCAGAAGCAAGGACCAAGCCTCTATTCCACCAAGGTTGATTTCTTGATGGATAATCTTTCTCAGTTGATGGAAGAAGGTCACAAGGTTTTGGTGTTCTCGCAGTTCACCACATATCTCGACATCATCCAAGACAAGATCCGCGCCAACAGCTGGAAGTACGCCCGTATTGATGGTTCACAAACCATTAAGAAGCGTACTGAGCAAGTGGAGCTGTTCCAAGAAGGTGATGCGCAAGTATTCTTAATTAGCTTGAAGGCCGGTGGTTTCGGTTTGAACCTCACCGCCGCTTCTTATATTTTCTTGATGGATCCATGGTGGAACCCAGCCGTTGAACGCCAAGCAGTTGACCGAGCTCACCGTATCGGACAAGAAAATAAACTGACGGTTTATCGTCCACTCATGAAAAATTCTGTGGAAGAAAAAGTTCTGACTCTCCAGCAGGCCAAACGCGAATTGTTCCGTGATTTGATGGCCGAGGATGATGATGAATACTTTAGTGGGAAATTGACGAAAGACGATTTCTCGATGCTCTTAACTTAGAACCCGCAACCTCTTAGAGCTTTCTTTTATCTAATTTATTATGCAATCTCGATTCCATACTTTCCTTGGGGGGAAATATGGGTGAAATATTTTTATCACTTTTTTTAGAGATGCAATCAGTTCGAGATCAGATCGATGCTTATCAAATCCTCAATGAGGAGGATTTAGAACTTGAAATAGAAGCAAGTAATTTTCCGGCCATGAATTCAGCAACTTCAGACTTTGACTTCTGGGCAAGTTTTAATGAGTGGAATTGTTTTCCAGTAGAGCGGATACTAGTCACTACTACGCAATTGAATTATCAAGGCCCTAGAGATATCCCTTCATTACGAATATTTAAATTTAATATACAGGCATATTACGAATTAACACCCTATTTTAAATGGGACGCAACCCAAATAATAAATGAATGGTATGATTTAATTCAAAATGAAAAATATGTGTGTGTCTTTGCTGCACAACTTCCTCGCCACAAACACACTGGGGATTTTGAATTATGGTATATTTCTCGACTAAAAACGCTTAAAGGTCAGTGGTTAGAGGAGGATGAGATCGAAAAGATTTTTTACTAAATACCTAAATCACTGTAGAGATCATTTAAGCTCTGCCTGATCACAGGATTCTTACCTTTCTTTGGATTTTGCATTAATATCCCTTTGTATTCAAGTATTGCTTCCTTCCAAGTAGCTTCTCTTTTCAATTTACGTGAAGCGAGTTGCTGTTTCCTAACTAACCACCTTACGCCGGCAGCGATTGAAACAGTAGGATCAAATAACTCATCTGGTTTTGCATCGACAAAATGATCCTTAAGTTCGCCATTAATATTACCTAATATTCGTCTTGTCTCAGGAATGATTTGTATTAAGCCTCTTGCTTGCTTCGACTTGGGAGTATTTTTAGTATAAGCACTTGGATTGAAACTTGACTCCGAAGCGATAAGAGCTTTTATCAAATTGGGATCTATTTTATTTTTTAATTCCAACGTTTCGTTCCAGTATCTAACCCAGCCTGCAATTTTTTTATCATATTCTTTTCCCCAGTCAGGTTTAGATTTAAATGGATTAGGCTGCAAAGCTTCATTAAACAATTTAGTCTTTTCAATTAGTCTAATCTCATCGAAAAAAAGAATATCTTTATTTTTTTTGTATGATCGACAGTATCCATCAACATCAGAAATGCCAGATGGATAGGGTCTATCATGTCGTGATACCCAGTACTGCCCTAGTGGACAAACTCTCCAGGGTGTTCTCTTTCTAATCATCTCTGGATTCCAAAACATCATTCTTGTTCTAAGAACATCTGCTTTGAACTCTTCAGCTAATTCTGGCTGATAAACAATATCGACAACAAAAGGAAGATCCGAATCCTTAAGATCCGCACTAAGCCCAGTAATCTTGTCTTTAACTTTTTTTGTCTTAGCAGAGATCAGTAAATCAATATCAGAATTGGGTCTTTGTTTGCCTTTGGCCCGAGAACCAAAAATCCACACTTTTGTCGAAGGAATATCAGCAAGATGCTTTTCGAATAGTTTCGCGAGGAGCTCTAAGTATTTCTGATCAATACCGAATGCTTTCATCAGGTCAGAGCTTTAAGTTTTTTTAGCAGTAATTGGGCTTCTACTAGGAAGGATGGAACAATTGCAAAAATTTCTTTAGCAACATCCTCACGATACATATGACTTGTTTTATTTCTGGCATTCAAAAACTCAAACCAAATAGCCGCGTCAGCGATCCACCTCAGTTTAGCCATCTGGCGATAAACTTCTCTTGGTGAGTCCGTCTCAATAGCGTTCTGGTCAAGTTTCTTTTTAGCCGTCTTCCAGGATAGCTCGATGCAGTACTCAAAGCGCTGAATAATGCCATCACGCTCAAGATCACTTGGTGAATCTGTTTTGAGGGCTGATTCAAGAGTTTTTAGGGCTTTTTCGAAGGGTTCTAGGCTAATAATCATGAACTAAGGATAACGTGAAACTATCGATAAAATCTAGTCCCGCCGAGACAAGAAGGGGTGGGTTGAACTGCCCACCCCTATCAAAAAACAAATTAAAGCATAGTACATTTAACTGATTGAACGTCGATCAAACCCCAGTCTTGAGCTTCATGGTCGTAACCAGAGAAAATCGCTGACTCTACGATAACTTTGTAAGTATCAAACACACCTTGATCAATGTAATCAACAGCAGTCAATTCAGAAGTGTAATAGTAATCAATTACACCTTGATCAACGCGATCAACACGCACTTCTGTTTTTACTTCAGTCAATCCTCTTGTGAGGAAGCACTTCTCAGCAACGGCCTTAGCAATAACTGCTTGGTGGCGTGAAGAGAGTTCTGAGCCAATAATATTGGCAAACGATGGCATTGCAATACTGAGCATAAGGATAGCAAGAATCATTTTCATAAAGCACTCCTGGGTTAGTTGGCGCACTTATAGCGCGAGGAGTGGATTTGAACAAAGAGTTTGATGTTAAGAATGTGTAGGCCGGTAAGAATGGATTTTACGCTTGTGAAATTGTCCGGATGACATTTTCGACAGTTATCGATTTTGCACACTTAAAATGCCCCTCAGGGCAGACCTTATGGCCATGGAGACCGCAGGGACGGCAATTAAGTTTCTCAGGAGACTCAAGCACAATCGCTTGATCGGCCAGAGGGCCATAACCGAACTCAGGGATAGTAGCACAGAACATAGTGGTGGTTTTGGCGTTCACACTGCTGGCCAGATGGAGAGGCCCTGAATCATTCACAAAAACGCGCTCAGCTCCCTCCATCAGCGCTGCACTCTCCAGTAGATTGAGTTGCCCACAGAGATTGATCGCCTGGGTTTGACCTTTCACTCGATCACAGAGCTCCTTATCTCCTGGACCACCGATCAAAAGGACTTGCAGCTTTGGTGAGAGTTCTTGGACGAGTTGAGTGTAGCTCGCCTCTTCCCATTGCTTGGTGAACCAGACCGAGGCAGGGGCCACTACAACGAAAGGCTTCTGTTTGTAATTTTGTACTTTCTCACGATGCTTTATCTGAATCGGAAGCACGGGTCTCAGTTTTGCTTTGTCCTGAGATATCTGAAAAGTGGGGTTGAGTGCTTTCAAAAGCTGTAAATTTCTTTGCGTCTCATGCCACGCCACTTGGTTTTCCATATGTGGAATTCGATGGGTGACCTTGTCGGTATAAAAAATGGAAAGAGGATTTTCTTTAAAGCCAATTTTTCGCTGGGCCTTCATGCGAGCAGTAATAAAACCAGAATTGAAGTGTCGATGCAGATTGAAGACCGCCTCATATTGGTACTTTCTCATCTCGCCGATGAGCTTTAAAAGTGAGCTGACCTTGCCTTCGCCTTTATCCCAAACCCAGACTTTTTGAATAAACGGCAGTCCTTGAATGACGGCTTCATTGCCCTTTCTCAAGAAGAAATGCAGCTCATTATCAGGATAGAGTTCCTTGACTGAGCGAGCAAAGGAGGATGCCAAGATGGTATCGCCAATAAAGGCGGTCTGGATGATCAGAATCGGTTTGGCGAGAGAGTGTGTCATCAGTTAAGATGATAGGCGAGCTTATGGAAAAAGTCACGGCCATCATCCCTACCTTTAATGAAGAGCGCCATATCAAGGACGCTATCGCCTCTGTTAAGTGGGCCGATGAAGTCTTAGTGGTGGACTCATTCAGTACTGATCGCACAGTAGAAATCGCACGTGAGAACGGAGCTAAAGTCATTCAGCGTGAGTACGGCTACTCTGCTTCACAGAAAAACTGGGCGATTCCTCAGGCCAGTCATCCCTGGATTTTCCTACTCGATGCGGATGAGCGCTGCACCCCTGAACTTGAACGAGAAATGAAAGCAGTAGTCGCTAAGCCGGCCCATGATGCTTACTGGATTCATCGAGTGAATCATTTCATGGGTAAGAAAATTAATTACTCAGGATGGCAGTCAGATAAAGTTGTCCGCTTGTTTAAGCGCGATACTTGCAAGTACCAAGATCTCAAAGTTCATGCCGAAATTGAATCGAGTGGTAGTATTTCAAAACTCAAAAATAAAATCATTCACTACACCTATGTTGATCTCGCGAGCTATCTCAAAAAAGCTGATCGCTATACCACCTGGGGAGCGATGGATCGCTTTGAGAAATTTCAGAAAACAGGCCGTCGAATTAGCTGGATGTATCTTTTCTTTCGTCCCTTAGGTCGATTTGTTCGTCACTATATTTGGCGTTTGGGTTTTTTAGATGGAACGCACGGGCTTGTGGTTTCACTTTTGAGTGCTCACAATATCTTTATTCGTGCGGTTAAAATTTGGCGTTTGCAGGCCGGAGAGAAACTCACTGATCCATTCAAAAAATAATTATTCAAATTTGAGATAACGATAACCAAAAATAGGTGTCTGCCCATATTTGACTAGATTTTCACAAGTCAAAAGTCGCTGCGACCCCCAAGTATTCACCACAGCATCGCAACCATACTTATCATCGCTATTCTGATGAAAATCGACCAGCGTAACCCAATGCAAGGCCTGCACTCCGGAAGCAATTAAAAGCATCACGGGAGAGATGTGTATGATTGAACCATCGGGACGTTTACGCTGAACTCTCCCTTGTCCATCCCACAAAGCTTCACGCAATCCCTGTAAATAGCCTTTGGCGGTCCAAGGACTCTCATTCACCCAACGTCCTTCCGGACAAGGATTGTTGCGGCTTCTAAAAATGGGGTGAGCTTCCGAAAATATTTTACGAAGAGCACGCACGCTTGTGTCAGGACGATTTCCTGGAGTCACGTCAGTTGCGTACTGATCAATGAAAGTTGGATTCAAAAAACGAGTGCAGAACATCGCCGTAGTATTGCTGACCGCAGTTTGTCCGCAGTACCCGTTCCAGCCGCCAGCTCCTGATGAATTGGGCTGATCAAAACTTACTGTTAAATCCGGACAGCGACGATATACAACTGATTCCCGCCCGCTTATAAAACGATCTGTGCCATTAAATTTTGAAGTACATGCGATGGTTTGTTTGAACTTAAACATGCCATTGCCTAGCATGTTGATCATTTTCTGATCGCTATCAAGAGCCTCAAGAGCTTCGAAGGCCATCTTCTCTGCTTCAGCTGCATCGGCATGGCCTATCCACCAATTAAATAAGGAGATAATCAGCAATATTTTGCAGGCGTAATAAATCAAAGAATAAAATGAGACCAAGTTTTTCATGTCAGGCTATCCTAGGCGAAGATTGGGCTAACTCGCCCCTGCTCTGTAATATTTCTAGGAGTTTTTGATGAGTGACGGTGCCGATATCTTCTCTAAGATCCCAGAATTAGGTTATAGCGAGACCGCTCCACCAACTGATGTGAAGGCGTTTGACGCAATATTGGCCGCTCGCAGAAGTGTGAGAGTTTATGGCCCTGAGCCTGTTCCCGCCGAAGTTATCCGTCATGCGCTAAGCGCAGCTCTCCTGGCGCCCAATTCATCTAACCTGCAATGCTGGGAATTTCAGTGGGTCAAAAGTCTGGAAAAAAAGCGTTTGTTGGCCAAGTTTTGTTTCAATCAACCGGCGGCTCGGACGGCCCAGGAACTTATTGTCTGCATCGCTCGACCTCAAAAATGGCGCGAACATGCTCAACAAATGTTGCAGCATTTTGATCAATCAAAAACACCCGTCCCTAAAAGTGCCCGCGCCTATTACGCCAAACTCGCCCCTTTTGTTTACACCCAAGGCTTTCTAGGGACACTGGGCTTTTTAAAGAAAATTTTGTTCTTTATTCGAGGCCTCACCCAAATTACGCCGCGTGAGCCGACCAGCTGGAGTGAAATGCGCATTTGGGCCAACAAGAGCTGTGCCCTAGCTTGTCAGAACTTTATGCTCGGGATTTCTGCCCAGGGCTTTGATACCTGCCCCATGGAAGGATTTGATTCAAAGCGAGTGAAAAAACTCTTAAGCCTCGGATGTAAGGATGATATTGTGATGGTAATAAGTGTGGGTCGTCGTGCTCCCAATGGTGTCTATGGCCCACGCTTAAGGTTCCCGGAAGCTCAATTTATTAAAGAGGTTTAAGATGGCCCTACAAGACAGTCTCGCCGGATGCGATATCGAGATGAACGCCAAAGAAGTGGAAGCTTTTTTTATTGGCGCCATGACGGCTGACGATCCCATGCCACTACCCAAAGCACTCAAAGAGCTTTACTTAGAAGACACTAAGGTTCCCGTAAAGTTCAATACTCCTGGTGATAAAAAAACGATTACCGATGAGCTGACGAAGCTCTGGAAAGACATTGAAAAAAGTCTTGAGAAACGTCGCAAATCACTTTTGAGTCTTGAGCTACCAAAACTTCAAGATGAATTAGTCGCCGTTGGCCGTTTGGGAGATTTCTTTCTGATGGGCATTACTCTGGCAGGCATGTCAGTGGATGATCAAGATGATGAAGTCGGCGAACTGCTTGATGAGATGGAAGACCATCTTTTATTAATTGATGAATGGGTTGCTGATGGAACTTCTCGCACAGACCAAGATGTTTGGACGGAAGAAGGCAAAAAATATCGCCGCGAATTGAATGAGTTGTGGGAAGAGCTACAAGACGCTCTTACAGCTTAGTTTTCCAAGAAAATTCTATCTCTGGGTGAAGAGCAACAAAAGCCTTCACCCCGTCATTTCTCAACTTACATGCCGGACAAATACCACAGCCTTGATGCTCAATGCCTTGGTAACAAGTCACAGTGTTCTCTAGAAGATACGGCAACACTTTAAGCTGATGCCCCAACTCCATGGTTTGTAATTTAGTCATCTTGACCAAGGGTGTGCGAATCTCAAACTTATCGTTGGCAAAATCTAAGCGCAGAGCACTTTGAATCAGATCCATATAAGCGCGTGAACAATCACGGTAGCCAGAATTGGCGCCTTCCAGCTCCATTACACCGAGATAAATACACTGCGCTCCTAATTGATGAGCGTGAATGCCAGCCAGTCGGGCCATCAAACCATTGCGACCAACCACGAGAGTATTGGGTGTTTCTCCGGCCTTATGCTGAATAGGAATATCTCTGGTGAGAGCATTTTCGGTAATCTCATTGAGACAATTAATTTCTAAAACCGCATGATCTACTTTGAAGTGAGTGGCTATTTTTTTGGCACGAGCCACTTCATTTTGGTGACGTTGTCCGTAATCAAAAGAAAGTGAGAGAACTTGATCAGCACCAAACTCGTTGACGGCAGCGGCCAGACAGAGACTCGAGTCCATTCCACCGGAATGAACGACAATGGCTTTTTTCTTAAGTGCCATGCTCGGCCCGAAAAGTTTTGGCGATTTGATTTGTACTGATGAGTTTCTTAGCCAGGATTTCAGCACAGGCCTGATAAAAATTCTTTAAGACTCCATCACGATTATCTAGCTTCAAAGAATTTTTAAGTTCTTCAAAATTTAGAATCAACATTACAGTATCGGTTTTGGCCTTCACCGTTGCAGTACATGTCGTGTGATTGGCGATCGACATCTCTCCAAAGACTTGTCCATGGGAAGAAACAGTCACCACAAATTGTTTGTCGATACTGACATCGACTGAGCCCGATAATAAAAAATAGAGATTGAGATGACCTTGCTCCAGTATCACTTCTCCCTCTTTGAACGTTTTACGCTCAGTGAGTGGGAGAATCTGGACTAGCTGATCTTCAGGAAAAGCTTCGAAAAAACGAATACCTTTGAACAAATCTAGATTTTGCATAGCTAGATTATAACGACATCCCCCCATCCACGGCCAGCACTACACCTGTTACCCAGGCCGACTCTGGTGTTAGCAGATATTGTGTTGCTCGAGCGAGATCCTCTGTTGTTCCAAGACGTTTAAGTGGATGTTTTTCTATCGACTGCTCTTTGACTTTTGCATTCGCTGTTAACTTAGCTGCAAGAGGAGTCTCAACTAGCGAGGGAGCAATGGCATTGACACGAATCAGCGGTGCCCATTCAGCAGCTAGGGAGCGCGTCAGACCTTCGACGGCGGCCTTAGAGGCAGCGATCGAGGCATGATAGGCCATGCCTTTTTTAACTGCCACGGTGCTATATAAAACCACGCTGGGATTAGCAGACTTTTTAAGACGGGGATAAACAGCTCGGAGAACTTTGACTGCACCCATCACATTCAACTTCCAATCATTCTCCCAATCTTCGTCTTTAAGCAGATGAAAGGGCCTTAAGTTAATTGAACCTGGGGCATAAACTACACCGTCGATGATTTCAGGCAATTGCTCCATGGGAAGCTCGTCTTTCAAAACATCGAAGGAGATGTGCTCCACTCCTTGAACCTCACTGCGACAAAGGCAATAGAGCTTTGCTTCATTTTTAAGATTTTCTACCAGAGTTTCAGTGATGCCGTGGCTACCACCAATAATTAAATAGTTTTTCATGGGGTGACTATGACACGTTGATCTCATTTTTGCCTGAGACAAGAGCCAGACAAACATGCTTGTAGCTATTCCTCAAAGCTCATATCCTATCTAGGATGATTCTCTTACTCCTGACTATTTTTCTCTCTGCACATACACTGGCCCAGGACAGCGTCTATGATCCCGTTAACCGCAAACTAACAGAAAAAGTACGCACTCGCTGGGCGCTAGAAAATATTATTGCTCCCAATCGCAAATCAAAGGCGATGGAGCAGTGGATGCCACTTAACCTTAAGAAAGGTCCACATTTCGAACTGATGGCCGATGCTCGCTTTGGCATGATGAATTTCATGCGCACTGGTTATGATCCAAAAAAACGCCCTACAAAAGCGGCCGGCGGCGGATTACAGATTCACTTTGGACCGGTGGGATTTGGTATTCAACGCGATCAATATAAATTCAGTGCCAAAGAACAATACTGGGAGCGTGATGAGGGAACTTTCTATCTTCGTATTCTAGGCTCATCGACACAGACGACTCACCTCACGCTACTGACTGGTAAACAAAAATCGGAGCATGCATTTATTGGCAATTTTGAGCAAAGTTATTATGGTGCACTTGCCAATCTTTATATCTTTCGTCACTTCGGCGTAGAAGGTCAGTATCGTTACAAAAAAAGTATCCGTACCGACTCCCACTATTCTCGCGGATATGACCAGCATTGGGGATTTTTTGGAGAGATGTCGATTTTGCGAGTTTATATCTTGTTCCGTCAGGAATTTAATTACGCCCACCAGTATCGTGTATTTTCAGGCACACGTTATTACTACGATGATCGCGAGTACTTCAAAGGTTTCGTTCTCGGCGCACGTTTAAATTTTTAGGAAGAGTTATGCGAGTATTACATCTATCAAGTGAAAGAACCTGGCGCGGTGGAGAACAACAGATTTCTTATTTGATGGGTGTACTCAAATCTCGTGGCGTGGAAAATGTTATTGCGGCTCGCAGTGGCTCAGAGATGGTTCGTCGTCATCCCGAATCAATCGAACTGCCCTTTCGAGGTGAATGGGATCTGTGGACAGCACTTCAAATCAAAAAAATTGTCAAAGAGCAAAAGATTGATCTCATCCACACTCACTCTGGCCACAGTCATACGCTTGGCGTACTCGCAGCACATCTAGGTGCTAAAGTTCCCGTCATCGTCAGCAAGCGCACTGATTACCCTGTCAAAAATAATTCTTTTTCGCGCTGGAAGTTTAATCATCCCTCTATCGCTCGCTTTCTTTGTGTCTCCGATAAGATTCGTGAAATCATTTCTCGCGATTTAAAAAATCCGGGCCTTGCGATGACGGTTTATTCCGGCATTGATATGGATCGCTTTCCTGCCACTCCTAAAGAAAATATTCGCACACTGGCAAAGCTTCCTCTTGATGCTTCCGTGGTGGTTTCAACGGCTGCGATTTCTGCACAAAAAGATTATGGAACATTTCTAAAAGTGGCTCAGACACTTAAACTCCATCACCCCGATTTGCATTTTGTTATCTGTGGCGAAGGCCCAATGGAGGAGCAAATTAAGACCCAGGCCCTCTCGATGGGACTGGAGAAAACCGTTCATTTTCTAGGATTTAGAAAAGATCTGCCTCAGTTTTTAGGCAGCGCTGATGCCTTTCTCATTACTTCAAAAGAAGAAGGACTCGGCACCAGTATCTTAGATGCCTTTGCTGTGGGGTTACCCGTCATTGCTACGGCGGCCGGTGGAATTCCTGAAATCGTGAAACATTCAGAGACAGGCCTACTCGCTCCCGTCGGAGATCACACTATGCTAGCGACTCATGTAGAAAATCTAGTTTATGCTCGTGGGACACTTCGTGAAAAACTCATCCAAAATGCCCTTAAGCTGGCCCAGGAATTCTCTTATAAAAGAACTGGTGAAAAGACTCTTGAGATCTATCAAGGAATTCTTTTTCCTACAGCATAGTACTTGAAGCCCAACTCCAACACTTTATGAGTGTTGTAAAGATTGCGACCATCGAAGATTACTTTTTCTTTTAAGCGCGACTTCATTTCTTCAAAATCTGGAGCGCGGAATTGCTTCCACTCGGTAAGAACAATCACTCCGTCAGCACCTGAAAGCGCATCGTATTTATTCTCGAAACCATCCACCGGGATTTCGATCGAATTCATATATGATTGAAAATTTTCCGCTGCTTCTGGATCGTAGAAGCGCACTTTAGCACCGGCCTTAACCAAGGCGCGGGCCGTCTCAATCGCAGGAGTTTCACGAATATCATCTGTGTTTGCTTTGAAAGCGACACCCCAAAGAGCAAAGATCTTCCCTTTCACATCACCTTTAAAGTGCTTGAGTACTTTACCGACCATGTATTTTTTCTGTTCCGCATTCACCAGCTCGGTGGCTTCGACAATTTGAAGATTCATTCCTTGCTCTTTCGCAGTAAACACCAAGGCCTTTACATCTTTAGGAAAACAAGAACCGCCGTAGCCTGGGCCTGGATACAAAAACTGACTACCAATACGTGAGTCAGTTGAAATACCTTGGCGAACTTCTTCCACGTCTGCGCCCATAAGATCACAGAGACGTGCAATTTCGTTCATAAAAGAAATCTTTGTCGCCAAGAAACAGTTGGCAGCGTACTTCGTCATTTCTGCACTGATATTCGACATACGGATAGTGCGCTTAATCTGACGATTAAATGGTTCGTACAATTCTTCCACGACGGCGGCAGCACTCTCATTTTGCGTCCCAATAATAATCCGCTCTGGCTTCATAAAATCTTCGACAGCTGAGCCCTCTTTCAAGAACTCAGGATTATTCACCACTGAGAATTTTTTAGCCGTTTTAGTTTTGAGGTACTCGTTTACTTTGTGTCCAGTGCCCACTGGTACTGTCGACTTAACCACCACCACACTGCCATCTTGCAAATGAGAAGCAATCCCATCACAGGCACTGAAAAGATATTTAAGATCGGCTTGACCATCATCAGAAGCAGGTGTTCCCACCGCCAAAAAAATAGTTTGTGCCTGGGCGACAGATTCGTATTTAGTGGAAAACATCAGACGTTTTTCTTCAATGTTCGACTTCATCAAGGCCTCAAGGCCTGGCTCATAGATAGGACACTCACCGGCACGCATGCGCTCAACTTTTTTGGCGTCGATATCCACACAAGTCACGGTGTGGCCCATTTCCGCAAAACAGGTTCCGGTAACAAGTCCGACATAACCGGTGCCAATGATGGTGACTTTCATGCTGCTCTCCTTGAGATTTCCCTATGGTTTTACTCCTCAAGCTCGCATTCGTCACCAAAAGACTCGCCGGGTCATTAAAAAGGGCGAGGCGCTAAGACGCCATAATGTTAACATCAGACATCATGAATCCATCTATGAGTGATCAAGCCATCGACCTTATTGCAGGTGGTCTCGATGAATTAAAAGGCCTCTGGCAAGAAGCACCTCTTCGCAGCGTAATGCTGGCCGATCGCTCGCTCAATTTGCCACTTCCGACCGATGCCATCGTACACTTACGGTCACAGAAAAACGGACTCATCGTACTCTCGGCAAGTGAGCAGCGTGTTCTGAAACTTTTTTTTCATCCTACATTCAATCAATTGCTCGCTGTTGAAACTCAAACGTTAATGGGTTTTAAAAATAATCCTGAACTCAAAACATCTCACTATATAAATCACGGCACGACCTCCACTCAGGGCCAATGGCTCTTGAGCACATATTGTCCTAATGAAGTCAGTTTTAAATTAGAAGAGAATCCCACCGCAGCCATTTATCAAGTTATAGAAAAAGATATTTACCCGCTGATGACTCCTTTTTATCAGCAAGCTGGCCATTGTAAAATCACACTTGAGACTTGGTTACAGTCCGCACAAGAGCGCTCTTTAAATCATCCAAGCAAAACAAAAATCCAGACATTGATCGAAGCTATTCAAGCGGATCGCCAGTTCGACCCACAGATGAAACTTGTTCAATCGATGATTCATGCTGACTTAAATGAAAATAATATTATGTGCGACCATCAAGGATTAGCGGTCATTGACTGGGAAAATCGCATTGAAGGCCTCGTGCTGCTTGATGCCTTTGATCGCTATACTCGTCATCTACAAAAGCTAACGATTGAAAAGAGATTGCTCTTTATGGCCTTAAAGTTGGGTCGCATCTTTTCGCCCAGCTATCATCATTTCTTTAAAGGTTTCACGACGTGGCAAGCACAGGAATTTAACTGTGAGATTAAGCCTGTGACGATGCGTCTGCATTTTCTGATTTATATCGTTGAGCGAATTTTAGTCATTCAACAAACTATGAAGGTAGACCGCTTTTACCGCCCGGGCCTAGAATGGCGAGTATGGAATGCCATCAAAAGATAAAACTATGAAACAAACCGCTTTGATTGTTCACATATCCGATATTGGCGACATCATCTGTGGTTCAGTCGTGCTGGATTCATTAGTCGAGCAGGGTTTTGAGGTCTCACTGTTGGTGCCAAAGGCGCTCCCTCCCTTATTTCATAATGATTCACGACTTAAAAATATTTATACCATTGATCAAATCCCTTCGCAGAAATTTGATTGGATCTTTGATCTGACTTCCGACAGCAAGAGTCGCAAACTCATGCGAAAGCTTAATGGTAGAAAAAAAGTCGGTCGAGTCAAAGATCTCTGGCAAAAGCTGCGCCACTGGGTAACTTATCACAAGATGGTGCCTAAGATGCTAAATCATCATATCGTCGATGATTATTATCCTGTTATACGTTTGATGGGCGATGAATCCTCACGCATACCTCAACTAAAAACGAAAACGCCGCGACTAGAGAAGACTGTCGGAATTCATTTCGGTGCGCATAATGCCAAACGAGTGATTCCGATTCATTTGCTTAAATCGGCGATTAGCTTTTTGCACGAACAAGGCTTTATCATTCATCTCTTGGGCACAGAAAATGAGATGGCGCAGGAAATTCTGCGCGAAACGAACAATATCCCACGCTATGAAAAACGCTCACTGGGTGAAGTGAAAGATTTGCTGGCCAGTCTCTCGCTCTTTATTGGTGCGGATAGCGGACTATTGCATATTGCTGCTGCCCTCGAAACTCCCGCTATTGGCATCTATGGACCCAACGTCACGCGACGATCAGGCCCAAAAAATGCCTCGGTGAGTTTTTTCGAAAAAGATCTTCCCTGTCGTCCGTGTAATCAAAACGTAGAATGTCCGATAAACGTGGAATGCATGCGCACACTCCAAGGTGATGATCTGGTGAGTGAAATTAGACGAAGGCTCAAATTATGAATGTATCTAAAGCACTTAAGAAAAAAGCCCCTCGTCTTAAAGACGAAAAACGAGCAACGGCCGAGATGGAATCTCTTAAGATGCAAATGCTGCGTTTTCAACAAGCGGCTTTTACCACAGGTCAGCGCGTGGTGATTTTATTTGAAGGCTTCGATGCTGCCGGCAAAGGCACCTGCATTCGTCACTTAACAGAATCACTCGATCCCCGCAGCCATACGGTTGTTCCGATTGGTAAGCCCTCCGAGCGAGAACTTGGGCAACACTATCTACAGCGCTTCTGGAAGAAGCTCCCGGATAGAGGTCACATAGTAGTTTTTGATCGCAGCTGGTATGGCCGGGTTCTGGTTGAGAAGGTCGAGGGCTATGCCACTGCGAAAAGAGTTAAAGATGCTTATCGTGAGATCAATCAATTTGAAAAAATGCTCATTGATGACGGCATCATCTTAGTGAAGATTGTTTTAGTTGTTTCTAAAAAAGAACAAATGGCACGTTTTAAAGCCCGTCTGGAAGATCCGTTTAAAAGCTGGAAAATCACCGAAGAAGATGTACGCAACCGCAAGCGCTGGGATGATTATGTTAAAGCCAGCGATCTAATGATTGAGAAGTGCCCAGGATGGTACGTGATTGCCAGCGATGATAAACCTTATGCTCGCTTAAAAGTATTACAGGCCGTCACGCAAGAACTGATGGGACTTAAGAAATTTATTCCTCACAAGAAACGCTCTCAACGACTGGATGATCTGGCCAAGCAGCTTTTGGCGTCATCGTAGATAGGTCATTACACCAGTCCAGAATCCCATCAAGATCGTCATGATGCTGGCGAGCTTAATGATGATCTCATTTGAAATTGAGCGCATTTCATGACGAACGAGTTTGAATTCACTGTGCATCTCTTGGCGTAATAGCTGAGTTTCTGCGCGAACATCCTTAAACTCAGCCTTCACTTCCTCACGAAAGATCTGAGCTTCTGCTCTGACCTGCTTAAACTCAGCTTTCACTTCCTCACGAAAGATCTGCGCTTCGGCTCGAACTTGTTGAAACTCGCTTTTCACTTCCTCACGGAAGATCTGTGCTTCGGCTCGAACTTGTTGAAACTCGCTTTTCACTTCTTCGCGAAAAACTTGGTTCTCATGTCTTAGAAAAGTTGTCTCGCGTGTGAGATCAACTTTTGTCGCCAATTTATCATTCATCGCATCCTCCATGGTCTGCACCACTTCTTCCGCTTGTGCTCGTGCAAATCCCACTTTCTCTAGTCTTTGAGTATACACCAATGTTTGCATGACTTTTCTCCTGATCGGTTAAGTTAATCGATCACACAAGAGCAAAAGAGAGGCCAACTAGGATGAAATCTAAGTGAAGGAATTGATTTGATTGGAAATTGTACCAGAGGAAAAAATTCTTTCTCGGATGGAAATTATTTCCACCCGACCCGAGACCTTTAAGCAAAAACTAATTGGTAACGCTTTTGAGCAGCGAGACTGACAGCATACAAGAAACCAATCCAAGTGGCGTTGTTAGCATCCAAAATCACTTCAAACTGAGCCTCAAAGGCGACTGCAACAAAAAATGGCATCATGACAGCTCTGATCACACCACCAGCGCGCCAGCACTCCCACACCCAAGTGCAGAACGCGATAAGAAACAAAATCATCCCAATAATCCCCGTACCAGCTGCTACTTCTAAGAGCACATTATGAGAGTGATTATTTTTGTACTCTTTGCGAGGAAGATCGTACTGATTCTTAATGCGCTCAACTTGAGTATGAAAATTACCATGTCCCCAACCTAAAATCGGACGCTCCTCGATCGCTTTGATCGCGGCAAGCCACTGTGAGCGGCGAATCTGGTCTGAATTATTTTGTGAAGTTTTAAGAATTTTGATTGTGGAAGTAGTACTGCTTCTGAAGAAATAATTGTAACCCAAAAAACTCATGGCCAAGAAACCACATAAAATAGCCACAATCCCAATTTTTTTATTCCAATAAAATAATGTAAAAGGAAGCGCCAAAACGATTGCTCCTTGAGCCCCTCGTGCCTGTACAAATACAGAACTTAGAATTAATCCAATGACTCCAAGAATGGACCATCTAAGATTTAGCCAGCTTTTAAATTTCTCACTTTGGAAAATAAGACTAATCCAAATAATAAGAACGAGCGCGGAACCATAACTATATCGCATAGTTTCAGTTAAAGGTTTCGCTTTCCAGCGGCCAGTGACGACCACTTGATAAGCGCAGTAGAGACCTAAGCCGAAAACCACCAAGGCAAACAAAATCACTAAGCGCGATTTGGTTCGATCACTGACACGCTTTAGCCACACGCCAATAGGAAAGATCCCCAGAGAGGCATAGATAAAATATTTCACTTTGCCTAAGTTTTTACCTGGCTTTGGGATATCACTCCAGTTGGCCAAGACAGAGATCAGTGCCACCACGGCAAAGGCCAACATCCACCAGCTGCTGGCCGGTAATTGAAAATCACGACCTAAGGCGCGCCAGAAATAAAAGGCAAGTGGAATGGCGAAGAGAACCTGAAAGCCTCCTTGTACCGTCACGGAGGTGAACGTTCCAATTAGGAGAAAAATCACTGCAACAGTGACGATCGTACTCATGCGGGGATGGGTCAGAGACATAGCTAATCCTTCGATAAAGCTATGATTTCAGATTAGCTCCGATCAGTCGAGAGTCGCTTAAGATCAGTTATAAGTTTAGTAACCCGATAATCTAAGAGCAATGTAGAGTATTATATCTGTAATTACTAAAATTCCCCAAACTCGTATAGTGAGCCTTTGCGTCATCGCTCTCATTTCAACTGAAAAATCCTTTCCCGGAACATGAACCTCTTTCGTTGGTTCATCTGGCAGCGGATTTGAATTTTTTTTTAATAAAAAAATTTTCTTCATATCACCTCCTGCACACTAATCGGACAGCTTACATCCGAATATGAGCCAGAGATTACCCGTTACTTTTTGGAAATCATGAAGCCTTTAAATCAAATTCTATTTTGTCATAACCCACTATCGGCCGATTCAAACTACGATTCTCTCGTGTCGTCTTATCAAAGTGAATCACACCATAAGACTCAAAGAGATTGAGAATTTTATTGAGGTTTGATTGGTCTTTTTTCATCAGCTTAGCTAGATGATACACTGAGTCGGGCTTCATGGTTTGAATACAAATCAAAACATCGATATTTTTAATAAATTTATTGAAGTCCTTTCTATCATCGAAAGAGACTTCAAAATGTTTTTTAAAATTTCCAGTATGCGCTTTCTTTAGTGCATGCTTAAAATCGTTCAGAACATCACTCGTCGGCTTGAACGAAACAATTAGTTTTTTCATAGCTTAACCCCTAAATGCTTGTGAACTAATACTTTAAAGTCATCAATCAGCTTCGCTTCATTCGAATACTCGTAAGGAAACTCTGCTGAATTTAGATGGTAATGATCCCCCTTAGGGAAATGATTATCCATCAGTACTCGTTCCCCATTGAGAGTATTAACCAAAATCAACGAGTACTTAGCACCATGTGAGTATCTTTTATCATCGACATGCCAAATACATAGTTCCAAAAGATAAATTTCTTCAACTTTTTGGCATTCATAGAAGGTCAATTCAGCACGTCCCACACATACTCCTCATTACAATACATTGGACATAGGTTTAAATCAACCTACATGGTTCTTATTATAACTTCTTGTAATACCCATTGGTCGATTCAAAGGGTGGCAAAACTAGCTGAAAGTCCTAAGTTGAAACACGAGTCATAGGGTTGTAGAGGTTGAACCTGGCACTATTTGGTAAAGACTAGATTGTTTTATGGTCAGAAAATCGGCATCATATTCAAGTGAAAAAGAACTTAAAACTTCTCCTGCCTACACTTGCGGCCGTGTTTATCGTCCAGTTTTTGCTGGTGCGCTTTTACGTGGGGACTGCCAATAAAGAAGCGGCGAAAGTTATCGGTGATATCGATACGAGTATCCCGCATCCCTCATCGAGCTATGGTGCCAAGGAAGTGGTGCAAGTGGTGCTCTATGCCCTTCGCCACAACGAT
>JBKHVI010000034.1:0-30806 GCA_046570105.1 Bacteriovoracia bacterium | reverse complement strand
GGTGTTTTGAGTTCATGAGTGAGAGAAGCAAAGAGAGCTTGTAGCACGCGTGTTTTTTTTAAGTCGCGCCAGTAAAGCACAGAGATACTGATAGCAGCGGCCATTAAGAGCAAAAGAAAAGTAGTGCCTTCCCATTTCAGCATATTGAGAACGCCACTTTTTTCTGGCCCCATCATTTGTGCAAAGACGGTCAATAAATAGAGCCACCAAATACCCAGGGCCAGGACGAGGAGCCCTAGAAAAGCAACGATCAGATAAAACCAGCGCGGTGTTTTACTTAAGACCATAAGCGCTTGCGCATCTCCGCGAGAATTTTTTCATCATGAGCAAGTGAGATGAATCCCACTTCCCAAGCGTTTGGTGCCAGATAGATGCCTTTATCTAGCAGCACTTTGAAGAGTTCATAAAAACGTGGCATGAGTGTTTCTGGAATCTGGGTGATGTTATTGAGTTTCTGCTTTGTAGGAGCTGCCCAGAAGAGTGAACCAAAGCGCTGGACGCTATAATCAGCAAAGCCATGTCCTTCACTCCACTCATTCAACAAAGCAACTACCGCTGCACTTTGCTGATCGAGGCGCTGATAAGCTTCGGGTGTGAGCTTTTTCATGTTGGCCAAACCTGCTGCCATGGCGACAGGATTTCCAGAGAGAGTGCCCGCTTGATAAACTGGACCCACTGGTGCCAAGAATTCCATATGAGCGCGCTTTCCAGCGACAGCTCCCACTGGCATACCACCACCGATAATTTTCCCATAGGTCACGAGATCGGGGATAACTCCGGTTAAAAGCGCCATGCCACCGAAGTGAACGCGAAAGCCCGAAATAACTTCATCAAACACTAAGAGTGCGCCGTATTTATCACACAAGTTTCGCAGGCCCTGGAGATACTCAGTCGTCTGCACCAAAAGACCATTATTCGCCGGCAGCGGTTCAATAAAAATGGCAGCAATTTGATTGGGGTGCGCTTTAAAGCACTCTTCAATCGCCTCGAGATCACCTAATTCAACAATTAATGTATCAGCGGCTTGTTTTGCTGTGACACCTTTTGAACTAGCATCAGCGGTGCCAGCAAGTCCTGAGCCAGCCTTGATCAACATGCCATCGAGATGTCCGTGATAGCAGCCGTTAAATTTAATAATTTTTTCGCGATTAGTGATTCCACGTGCGAGCCGTACCGCGGTCATCACAGCTTCCGTACCTGAATTCATGAAGCGCACTTGATCCACAAAACCCAAACGCTCGACCATGTATTCGGCCAGCTCAAGAGAATATTTCTCACAAGCGCCATAACTCCAACCACGCTCGAGAGCACCTTCGATGGCTTTTTTTACATCCGGATCTTTATGGCCATGAATCAAAGGACCAAAGCTCATACAGAAGTCGACGTAGTTTTTGCCGTCTTCATCCCAGATCATCGCTCCGTCGGCCCGGTTGATAAAACGAGGTGTGGTGTGAAGACCTTTGAAAGAGCGAACCGGCGAATGCACGCCACCGGGTACATATTTTTTTGATTTTTCGAAAAGCTCATTAGAGTTCATACAAGTCCCGTGAGTTGAAGGAATTCATTTGAATCAGTTAAGGCCGTCGCCTCAATTTCGTTTTGTTTAAAACTTTGTATGGTTTTACCAAGTCCACAAAAGTGGCGCGCTCGTTTGAGTGCAGGCACGGCCGACACATAGGCTTCATACTGTGGATAGCTTGACCACCAAGCGTGGGTGACTGTCTCAAGGTTTTCGATTTGTTCTTGAGTGAGTGGTTTCATTTCATGCTTATAAGCAGTAATCACCTCGCCAATCGGTGACTGTGAATTGCTATGGGTAAGAACTTTCCAATCATCACCCTCAAGCATCAACTGCAGCGCTTTGGAGATTTTAAGTTTTACTAATTCGCCATGGCCCATACTGTCGGCACCACCATGAACCCAGAAACCTTTCGCGACTAATTTTTTGCGAGTCTCAGGTCCTGCTGCCCATAGACTGGCCGGCTGCTCTGTCACCGCATCAAGAGTGTGTCCGGTGGTCACAAAAACGTGAGATTTTTTTAGATCAAGCTTCACGGGCAGAGCTGTTTTAATAAAGTTTTCATCACACAGAGCTTTGGCATGTTTGCCTTGTCCTAAGAAAACCTGGCGTACTTGTTCCATAGCAATTGTGGCGCCTTCACGTTTTTTCACACGGATGTCTTTGCCATCCGTCTCGCCGCGATGAAAGTGCAAGAAATCCCCATCCATCTCACGGACATGAATGCCAACTGCGAGATGACAGCCCCCGCCGTATGATTTAAAGGCCAGGCGTTCGCGACGGACTTCTTCAGCGGTTCTTTCGTGATGAATTTTTTTAAGGATGGCCTCAAGTTCTGGATTATCTCCGCGCGTTTCAATTGCGAGTGCTCCTTGAGCAGCGGCCGTGGGGAAAATACTCAAAGGCAGGATCGCAAAAGTAAGACCATCGAGCAGATCTTTAAGTTCCTTGAGTGAACTATCAAGCTGTGCCAAGCGATCGACACCGGCGAGCGCCAGCGTGATGGCGTGATACTTATCGTCTTTGAGTTTTTGGATTCGCGTATTGATATTGCCACGAAGTGTTTCGCATTTAACAATGGGTGAGCCAGGTAAAAAGGCCGGCAGATCGCGCGTGAGATTGACGATTCTTCTGGGAGAACTGGTTCCCACAATAAAATCACCGCTCCAGTTTTTGAGTTTCTCTACTGTAGATTTTTTAATGAGCAAAACATCGTGAGCATATCTGCGTTCTGTGATCGTCGCGAGTTTAATTCCTTCGGGGCGATCAGAGCCCAAGTCTTTATAGGAGTGCACCACCAAATCGACTTTTTTGTTGAGCAAAGCTTCATCGAGTTCTTTGGTGAAAAAATCTTTGCCTTCAAGTTGCCACAAGGGGCGATCAACAATTTGATCGCCTTGGGTTTTGATCAGTTCTAACTCAAAAGATTGGCCACTCAACTGTTCGAGCAGCATCTTCACAAGCGTACATTGAGTTACGGCGAGGAGTGAGCCACGCGTCCCGATTTTATACATGATTTTCTCTCGCAAAAACGATTAGAGATTCGTGGTGGCAGTCTGCCACTTGAGAGACTTTTCTTCAAGCCAGCGTGCACGGCGTTCAACAATGTCGAGCATGGCCTTTTGAGCGGTTTGAATCTTTTCGCGCTTCTGATCTTCCATCAGCGCACCTTCAGCGAAAATATCTTCCAGACGCAACAAACCTTCGTCGCGACCCAGTGAAGTATGGAGGCAGCTCGGTGAGCCAAGATCGACCATTAAACGATTCTGGTGAGTCTGTGCCCATTCCACAAAGAATGGATGGTCGAGAAGAACGCCTTCAAAGCCAATTGTATTGGCAATAAAAGCAAAGTTCTTCCATTCATCGCGCTCAGACCAATCGAGGAGCGAGCAGCCATGGATTTGCGCCAATTCTTGTGCGCGTCCCTTGTTGCGGGAACAAAGCACGATCGGAGTGCGTTTTTTAAATTGATTAATAAGATCTTCTGCTAATTGACCAGATCCCGTGATCAAAATGGGTGCATTTTTCATTTTGCCCGAGAAATGACGACGGGTGAGGTGAGCGTAAGTCTTCTGACCAATGCCAATCAAATGTTCAGTGCGGATTTCTTTAGCGTCTTTGAAAAGTTTCTCAAGAATGAGCAGCAATTTTGAGTCACGATCTTCGTGCTGAGTGAAAGTTTGGTAGGCCTCTTTAAATTGGCCTACGATTTCGTTTTCACCGACAAGTTTCGATTTCAAACCACAGATGGTTTCCAGTAAATAGAGGTAGGCGTCCTGGCCTTCGGCTTTTTCATGGAGAGGAAGTGGGTGATGCTCGAACGGTCTTTGCTCGTAACTCACGACGATGGTGCGCTGGCAGGTAGGTAAAATAAAACTCATATGAGCCTTATTAACGCTAACCGCAACGCCAGCCGGAAAGTTCCAAAGATTGAGGGAAGTCACCATGAAGCCAGTGTATCCAGCTAGCTACGAATTTTTGTCACAGAAATGTCATAGACGGGGATGATTTTTGTCAGCCCTTTCTTGACGTAATCTTAACAGACGGTTAATTCCAGCTTCTAACCGTCTTTGTTAGTCTTGCCCCAAGGTTAAACACGCTATGTCATTACACCAGGATACGTCCGTAGAAGTCCCAAAGAACTCATGGTGGAAGGCCATGATTCCGGGATTTTTAAAAGAGGCTTTCCTGCGTTTTGATCGGCGGGTGGATGGTGCTGCGAGTTTTTTCGTCAAGCACTGGGGCAAGAGCCGTTTTATGGTCGCCATGTCTAAGAAAGCGCAATACATGGGACTCGAGAATCTCTTCCTCAAAGGCCCCAAAGCCTTCATCTATTTTTTCTTATTTTACTTAGTACGAGACACCATCTTGTACATCATTCTCCCGATTTGGTTTGCCACAATGGTGGACTAGTCAGGGACTTTGGGGAGTCAGGACATGCAGACCTTTAGTATCATCTACACCCTCTTAGGAGGACTCGGGATTTTCTTCTTCGGTATGAAGTTCATGTCCGATGGATTGCAGGCCATGACTGGTGATGCCATTCGCAAAATCATCAATTCCATTACTGGAAATCGAGTGATGGCAGTCGGAGTTGGTCTGGGTGTCACGATGCTCGTTCAGAGTTCATCGATCACTACTGTGATGACAGTTGGTATGGTGAATGCAGGCCTCATGACTTTGAAGCAAGCGATTGGTGTGATCTTCGGTGCGAACATCGGAACCACCATCACGGGTTGGATTATTTCGATTAAAGTCGATAAGTACGGCCTTCTTCTTGTGGGCCTAGGTTTTATTCCCGGTCTTTTCTCTAAATCAAATAAGTGGCAACACGTTGGTCGCGCTATCTTAGGTGTCGGTATGGTGTTCATTGGTCTTAAGACCATGAGTGATGCCTTTGTTCCGTTGCGTGAAAGTGAAGCATTCTTAAATTCTATTTCCTATTTTGCCGGTGATACCTACCAAGCCTATTTCGCTTCTATCTTGATGGGCTGTGCCCTCACGATGGTGGTGCAATCTTCTTCAGCAATGCTCGGTATTACCATGGCGCTGGCTACGACGGGCGTGATTAATTATCACACCGCTGTGGCGCTTGTTTTGGGTGAGAACATCGGAACGACGATTACAGCACTCCTGGCCTCAGTAGGCGCCAGCATCAACGCTAAACGAGCCGCTCGTGCGCATGCCACCTTTAACGTTTTAGGCGTGATGGTGATGTTTATTATTCTTCCGTATTATTTTGATTTTGTGAGTTGGATGGTGCCAGGTGATCCGAATTTAAAATTAGCGGATGGAACTCAGCCTAATATCAACGCCCATATTGCTATGGCGCACTCGATTTTTAACATCACGGCGACTCTCGCATTTTTACCTTTCTTGAATACACTGGCGGCGTTTGTGACCAAAATAACGCCAGATAACAGCACGACGAAAGAAGTGCCTCAATTACTTCTCTTAGGAAATCCAGCCGATATGTTGCCGGCGACGAGTTTGATTCAAGCCGAGTCAGAAATTCGCAAAATGGCAGATATCGTTTCTCGTATGTATAAACTCACGCGCGAGTATTGGCATGAAGGGGAAGATGATCCTAAAAAACTCGCCAAAATTCTCGATTATGAACGCATCACGGATAATATTCACAAAGAAGTCACTGTCTTCTTGTGTTACGTGATGGAGCGTCCACTTTCTCACCATCAGTCAGAGCAAACGCAGGCACTGATTAAAATTTCAGATGAACTTGAAAGTTGCGCCGATTATCTCGAGCGCTTGGCGATGTATCGTGAACGCTTCCGCGGTGGTGAGACACTTGAAGGTGAGAGCCGTAACGAGTTTTTCAGCTTTATGGATGAAGTGCAGGGCTTCTTTGAAATGGCCGTCGCAGGTCTTGAGAAGTCATCGACCAATGATAAAGCGCGCCTGACATCTAAGAGTGAAGAGCTGCAAATTTGGGCCGACTCTATTCGTGACAAGCACTTAGATCGCATCTCGAAGGGAACCTATAAGCCTATTACGGCGTTAACCTTCTCTGATATGGTTGTGGCGCTCCGCAAGATTCGCACTCACGCATTTCATATGTATAACTCTGTGCTGGTTTTAAACACCAAACAGGAGTGAGGTAAAGCATGGGTTTGCTATTTGGCGCAACTGAGATTCTAGAACGTGATCGTGGTTTAACATTTGATGATGTGCTGTTGATGCCACGTCACTCAACCATTAGTTCACGTCGCCACCCCAATCTTGAAAGTCGCCTGACACGCAAATTCACTATTAAGACGCCGATCATTTCCGCCAACATGGATACTGTGACGGGCGAAGAAATGGCGATCAAAATGGCGCAGATGGGTGCTATCGGAATTCTTCACCGTTTTATGTCTCCCCAAGATCAAGTAGCACAACTTAAGCGCATTAAAGCGGCCGGAGGCTCAGCGCCAGTGGCCGTTTCTATTGGTGTGAAAGAAGAAGGCATGGAGCGCGCTAAGATGTTAGTCGACGCCGGTGCTGATATTCTCACACTTGATATCGCGCATGGTGACTCAGTCATGATGCTTGAGACGCTCGATTTCGTTCGTAAAACTTTTCCTCACGTTCAAATTATCGCCGGTAACGTCGCCACACCTGAAGGCACACGTACATTGATCGAGCACGGTGCTGATGCGGTGAAAGTGGGTATCGGTCCGGGTTCGATGTGCACCACGCGTATCATCACCGGTTGTGGTGTTCCTCAGCTTACGGCGATTGCTTTGTGTGTCGCTGAAGCTCGTCGCCATAATGTTCCTGTCATTGCGGATGGTGGTATTAAAACTTCGGGCGATATTGTGAAAGCTTTCGCTGCGGGTGCTGAGACGGTCATGCTCGGAAGCATGCTTGCTGGCTGTAACGAAACTCCGGGAGAAATTGTTGGCGGTAAAAAGAAATATCGCGGCATGGCATCAAAAGACGCGCAAGTTTCATGGCGCGGTGAGCTTCCAAAGGGTATGGCACCGGAAGGTGAGAGTCGCTTGATTGCTTGTAAAGGCAGTGTGGAATTCATTATTGATGAACTCACCGGTGGTTTACGCTCAGGCATGACTTACTTGAATGCTCAAACGATTGCAGAAATTACGCAGAATGCCCGGTTCATAGAGATGAGTTCTTCGGGTATGATGGAATCTAAGCCTCACGGCATGAACTGATTCCACCAAGGAGGGAGCGTTGCAAAGCGACGTCCTCGATATTGTTGCGTCTTATCCAAAATTGGCCCATAGACTTCAGGAGCGCCCCAGTGAGCGGGCGCGCATGGAGAAAATTGTCGCTGAAATCAACGGAGATTTCTCGCCCGCCGTAGTGAAAACACTTTCAAGTGTCATCGAAGCGACTTTTTTAAAACTCTACGACGGTATTAATCTCGATCTACCCAATGGCACCGATCTCGCTAAACTTCGTGAGACTCATCACATCGTGTTGGTTCCTAATCACCAGTCTCATGCCGACTATGTGGCACTTACCTATACGCTGTGGAAAAATTTTGAGCTGCCAGTCTATGTGGCGGGCGGAATTAATCTCAATATCTTCCCAATCGGGCCGATGTTTAGAAAGGCCGGAGCGTTTTTTATTCGCCGCTCTTTTAATGCCGATATCCTCTATAAAACCACTTTTGAAGCTTATGTTTATTATCTCTTGAAGAAAAATTTCATCGTAGAGTTTTTCTTTGAAGGCGGTCGCACGCGAACCGGCAAACTCATGAAGCCGCGCTACGGTTTGTTTCAAATGCTCTTAGAAGCGCATGGGCAGATGGTGGATTCAAAGCCCTTGATGTTTATTCCGGTGGCGCTCGCTCATGAATATATTCCTGAAGCTAAAGCGCATGCCCGTGAATTGGGTGGTGGTAAAAAAGAAGCGGAAAAAACCACGCAACTTTTTAAGCTTTTTAAACTTTTTAACAAGCGCCTCGGAACTATTCACGTACGCTTTGGCGAGGGGATTGAAGTTCCTGGCTACGTCGGTGAGATCAAGCGCGCTACGCAAGAGTTGGCGTTTGAGTGCTTCAAAGCGGTTGGTCGCGGTATGCCGGTCACTCCATCGTCGCTTCTCGCCATGGTGATGCTCGATGAGCCCAGTGGTGCACTCACTTGGCGCCAGATTGAAGAGAAGGCCCACGATGTGATCGATTATTGTGTGCGCTTGAATATTCCGGTGACGCCTTCTTTGCGTGATGGAAAATTAAACGATTCCCTTCGTTCAGCGCTCGACATGTTTATCGGTAATAAAAAAATTGATCTCATTAAGCGCGAAAAACTTAATCAGGTTTTTTATGCTGTTAAAAGTGAAGCGCGGGTGGAAGTGCTGTTTCATAAAAATATGATCCTGCATCACTTCCTGGTGCCGGGCTTTATTAACGCCGTTTGGTTTAAGATCTTTAGTGGTGAGATTAAAACATCCATGCAGCTGACGCGTTTTTTGCAACAACAGCGTAATGAATTGAAGTATGACTTCTATCTTCCGAGCGTGAAAGAAATGATTCTCCATGCCCGTGATGTGGTGGGGTATGCCGTCGGCCGTCCGCTGCACGCGCTGGATGAAGCGCTGGCGTTTAGCCCTAATGATCTTTATTTATTGGCGAGCAAAGTTCGTCATTTCTCAACGGCGTTCAGTTATCTTTACGAAGCCTATTATCTCTCGTCGATAGGCCTTAAATACCTCGCTAATGAAACGTTCAATATGGAGCGCTTCCTGCAAGTCACCCACGAGTTATTTGGCTTAGAGCTCGAACATGGCCGCGTGGTGAAGTATCCCGAGTCCTATTCCGTGCCGATCATTAAAGACACTTTGGATTACATGCAAAGTGAGCAGGTCCTGCAGCGAATTGATGGTGGTAAGTTCCGCGTCACGGATGCTGCCAAGGTCGACGCACTGATTGAGAAATTCCTGCGGGATTTGAATGACCAGGTGGCGATTAATTTAAAGTTTAATCGATCAACGCCAGGCCAAACTGAGCTTTAAGTCTATATCTCAGTACTTGCCGACCATCTGAAGAAGAAGGTAAGTTAGCACGTCTAAGTATTAATTTTAGCCCCGATTATGGAGGTGGGTTATAAGCGAAAAGATCCAAGAGCCACGCGTCAATGAGAAGATCCGTGCCCATGAAATTCGTCTAATTGGTGACGATGGAAAACAGTACGGAGTAGTGACGTTGGCCCAAGCTCGACTAATAGCTGAGAACGAGCAGCTCGACTTGATCGAAATTGCACCCACGGCAGCTCCACCGGTCGTAAAGTTGATGGACTACGGTAAGTACAAATACCAAATCCAAAAGAAGGCCTCTGAGGCCAAAAAGAAACAAGTTGTTATTGAAGTTAAAGAAATGAAGTTTCGCCCAGGTATCGATAAACACGATCTTGAAGTGAAAATGAATCAAATAGTGAAGTTTTTGGAGCATGGCGACAAAGTTAAGTTGCTGATGCAATTCCGCGGTCGTGAGATGGCCCACAAAGAGATCGGTCTTGGTAAATTTGATGAAATCATCAAGTTGATCCAGGAAAAAACTGATGCTTTGGTTGAGGCGACTCCCAAAATGCTTGGCAACCGTTGCCATGCGATGGTGGCCCCAGGAAAGAAGGGAAAATAATCTTTCCCTCCCGTTTTTGACATGTTAGATTGGCGCACTCTGAATTTGAGTGTTTTAGAATTTTTCCCGTTTGAGGAGTTGAGTTTTATGTCTAAAAAAATGAAAACTAAGCGCGCGGCTGCGAAACGCTTCAAGGTCACTGCGACTGGTAAAATTAAGTATAAGAAGTCGCACCTTCGTCACCTTTTGAGCAACAAATCGAAGTCGGCAAAGAAAGATAAGAACGAGCCAGGATATGTGAATCCTGCCGATTATCACAACGCTATCAGCTGTATTCCATACCTACGCTAGTCGTAAGTATTAACCATCAAGAGTAGCGAAATAGGGTTAAGTGACGAGAGTCCCCCTACGAGTGAAGAAGGAGTTATGTATGTCACGTGTAAAAAGAGGTTTTAAAGCGCGCCAACGCCGCAATAAGATTCTCAAATTGGCCAAAGGTTTTCACTTTGACCGTCGTACAAAATATAAGCACGCTTCAGAGACAGTTCGTCGCGCGCTTCACTATGCTTACAAGGCTCGCCGCCTCTTGAAGCGCGATATGCGCCGCTTGTGGGTTGTGCGTATCAATGCTGCTGTTCGCCCTCTAGGAATGTCTTACTCGCGCTTGATTGGCGCTCTTAAGACGAAGAATGTTGTTATCAATCGCAAAATGCTCTCTGAGCTTGCGATCCGTGATTTCAACGCTTTCAAAGCAGTGGTCGATTCAGTTAAATAGTCGAAATTCTTTAAAAAAAGAGCCCCAATCCTCGTGAAAACGCAGGGTTGGGGTTTTTTTTTTGCTGGTGCGCAAGAAGGTTGTCTGCTAACCTGTTAATATTAGTGCTTTTTTAAAGCAAGCTTTTGAAATCTCATGGAGGACTTTCAATGAGCATGACCAAGGCCGACATTGTCGAGCGCATTTACAAAGAAGCTGGTTTCTCGAAGAAGGAAGCAGCGGAGTTAGTCGATTTGGTTTTCAAAGTCATCAAAGAGACTTTGGCCAAAGGCGAGAAGGTGAAAATTTCTGGTTTCGGAAATTTCTCTATTCGCGACAAAGCGACACGCGTGGGACGTAACCCACAAACCGGTGAAGCCATGACGATTTCTGCTCGTCGTGTGCTCACATTCAAGCCCTCGCAAATTCTCAAAGAGGACATCACCGATCGCTACTCGCATCGTCTTGATGACAAAGGTAATGAGAATGCCAATCTTCCTGCTAAGGAAGGTAAGCCGCGTGCCTTGAGTTCATTCCTTGCTGGCATTGAAGAGCCAGATTCGGATGACGATGATGATTTTGAGGACGACGAGTAATGACTGGAATGGAAGCCTCCATGTCCATTCCGCATAAGTCGGCGTTCAAGTTTGGCGAATTACCAAGCATCACAGGGGTTAAGCCCTATGTGTTGAGATTTTGGGAAACAGAGTTTGATGACATCCGCCCGGTCCTCGGTGAGGACGGGCAGAAAGTCTATTCACGAGTTGATGTCGAAACCATTCTTAAAATTAAAGCTCTTCTTTTTGAAAATAAACTTTCACTCTTAGAAGCGAAAAGTGCGATCAAAGATCCTCATTTCGGTAAAGTGATTGAAGCTGAGCCGATGGTGAGTGGTGCTATGGCGATTGAAACGTTGATGGAAGCTTTAACTTTCGTTAAATCAGTTAAGCACAAATACCGCTGGTAAGAAGTTTCACTAAGGCCGCTTTTTCAGTCGGCAAATGCATACTCCATTTATTTTGATTCTCAATTAACCCTTGGGCAGATTTCTGTAAGAACGCCGTTAAAAACTTGCGTGTCTGAGGGAGTTTTTCTTGTTCGAGAATTTCCAGTACATGGGTGAGACGAAGTCGCACTTCATGAGGTGCTTGTAAAAATGGATTCACCGCTTTTTCATGTTCTGAAAGTTTAGCGATACAAAGATCATCGAGATCATCGAGCAATTGAAAGGCGAGGCCTATGGAATTTCCCAAGGAAAGAAAGCGCTTCAAATCTTTAAGATTAAATTTGGGGTTCGAAAGAGCAAGTGCGCCCGTGGTGGCAATTTGCATCAGGCGTGCGGTTTTAAGTTCATGCATGCGCATCAAAAGATGAGCACTCTTTTCTCCCTCATGTCCCAGATCAATCCACTGGCCCAAAATTAAACCTTTCGCTCCGGTGCTCCAATGAAAAAGCCTGCGAATAAATGTCGCTGCTGGAGTTTGGAGTTTTTCTAATTCAGCGTAGGAGAGTGCGAGGAGTACATCACCTGTGAGTAGCGCTTGCCACTCACCAAATGCGACATGAGTAGTGGGCTTACCACGACGAGTGAGGTCGTTATCCATGCACGGCATATCATCATGTACGAGAGTGTAGGCATGATGAATCTCAAGAGCACATCCCAAGGTGAGAATATCTTTGTCTGATTTAACTTTAAGATCCGCGCACACGGCTTCAAGAAGTCTGGGGCGAAAGAGTTTTCCCGGAGGCATGACGGCATAGTCCATCGCCATATAGATGCCGGGATGTTGCACATGTTTTTTAAGTGTTTGCGTGAGATGAGCTTCGAAATTAAGCATTACGGCTGTGGACGTGGATTCCCGAGCGTCCCTCCGAGCTTGATCTGATAGAAGCCATCTTTTTGCGGAAACTGCGGCAGCATAAGGTTCAAAATAGGAAAGGCATTCATGAATTCAGGAGAAAGCGCCGCTTCGCCTTTAATATTGATCGGTGAGAAAGCGACGGCACCTGAAGCCAGATCGATGGTGCCGGAAAATTTACCGCGAATAGGAGCGTCCATTTTGCCGATCACGAATTCACGCAGCATTAACTTACGTGGCCCTTCGGATTCAAGTTTTAACAGAAGATTACCAATGGCGAGACGAGGAATTTTAATGTCGCTCAAGGTTTGCGGCAGTACTTCCATGTTTTGCGACTCGACTAGTACTTTCATTTCTTGAATCTGCTGGCCGCCCATAGCGACTTTAGCATTCAAGCTCACATTTCCTTCCATTTTAGGAATTGATCCCAAAACTTCAGAGAAGGCCTGAATCGGGAAGTTCTCTTCCTGAATATTAAAAACTTGTGAGTTCACGCCCGCTGCGTATTTCACCGCCAGTGGTGTCCCTTTGAGTTCCATCGACATCTTGAGTGCCACACCTAAGGGAGCAAAGCTTGGGCCTTGGAAGTGCAGTGCCATCTGGCGCATCTTAAGTGGTTTTGAACCACCAAAACAGCTGCCGGGCAGATTCACGTCAGTGAGGACAACTTTCGGAAGAAAGAGTTCAAAATGAAGACTCTCAAAATTCATGCGGCAGCCAGGAACTTTGGCAATTTGCGCACGAACCAGGGACTCTATTTGTTTTTCTAAGGGAAAGTTGGCAAGGAAAGCAAAGATGAAAGCGAAGATAAGCGCGGCCGTTAGCAGCAGCTTGTGGATACCAGTCGCATAATTGACTTGATCAAGACTGCGAATATCACTTGAGATCGCCATTATTCCTCGTCGGCTAACTGAGTTTCACCAAAGTGGACTCCGTGAAAGCTGCCATCTAAAAGATTAGTTTCATTATTGCGCTTGATTTGGACAGCAGAGATACGAAAACGTTCACGTTGTAAAAGTGTCGTGAGAAGACCCATCAATTGCTCAGTGGAGACTCCGTCGAACTTAAAATCAGCCTCGGAGCGAGTCAAGAGAGGTGAGACCACGTCTGTCGTGAAACCGTTGATGCGAATTTTGGCAAGGTCAACACCGATTGAGGAGAGGGCCGAAGAGAGGCGGCCACTTAACTCATCTTGCGAAGTAAAAGCAGTCGGAGCGGCAATACTGCTGGAGAGTCCACCGACTTCACTATTTTGCGTGATAATTTGTTGCATACGCTCGACGAGGGCAATGCGGCTATTGAGCTCATTTTCAATGGCGCTATTTTGCCACCACATCACCACGACAAGCATGAAAGGAATCAGAAAGGTCGAGATCAGCAATACCCACTTAAAGAGTTTTTGGCTCTCATCTTCTAGGCTGCCATAAAAATCGAGAATCTTGGCGTGTCCTGGTGTCTTTCTGAACTCATCAAGCTGAGTGAAGATATAAGTATCAAGTCGTTTGATGAGTGGAATTTTTTCTTCCATTATTCAACTCCAGAAAGAGTGAGCTCTTTCTTTTCATTATTCACATTGATCTGGAGATCACGCAGGCTCAGGCTGTTGAGCTTAGTTTGTAAGAGAGTGAGGTTTTCAAGTTTTTCAGCGCTAAAGCTCGCATTCACATCCCCAGTATCAGAGACAGTAATGCTCTCAAGAGTGGCTTCAACACCGGCAGCGGCAGCTGAAATCATCACCAGTGGTGAGAGTGCTTTGATGTCGGCAGCTGCTTGAAGCGTCGAGATCTGTTGACTCACGGCCCGGTGTTTACGAGTCAGGGATGCTTCCACTAGTTCAGGCTGAGTAGCGATCAAGCGCTTCTCGCGAGCTGTAAGACCCAAGGCAGGATTTCTTGCTGTGTTGGTTACTTTGGCATTCACTGCTTGAAGGTCCATGGTCATAAAGACACGCTTTGTAACCAAAGCTATCAACAAGACCAGTGTGACTGCGGTAGCACGAACGGCCAAGAAGCTAAGCGTGTGAAGAGGGAATTCTCCACGAGCGGCCTGGGCGTATTTACCAGTTAATAGATTAATCAAGCGACCTTTCGCACGAAGCGAAAGCGCCATCATGTTTACAAGTGTAAAACGACTGCGACTTTTAGCATTGAGATCTACTTTGTGGGTATCAACGCCTTCAAAGGACTCCAGCATGGTGCATTTCACGGCAAACTTTTCAGTCAGAAAGTTTGCCATATTTTTAATATTGCTGGTTCCACCACACAAGAAGACTTGGGAAATTTTTAGACCGTGAGATACACGGAAACCTAATTCCCAGCGATGGAAGTCGTTTACGAGTGGCTTGAAGACTTGCTCCATTAAGCGAGCAAACTCTTTTTGATTATCGTCCACTTCATTCATCTGACCAGAAGTCAGCACGAAAGCGTTTTGATGTTTGTAGATGACGGCTTCAGTGGGTTCGATTCCATAAGTGAGAGCAATCATTTCATCAATATGGCGACCACCCACGTAGCTCACGTGAGAGGCAATCAATTTTGAATTATAGAAGAAGTAGGCTTTGGTAGCGCGATGGCCAACATCAAGTACGCAGAATGGTCCCCCCATACGATTGACGTAATAAAATGAATCCATCACTGAGGCTTCAGAAGTAATGACGGAAGCTGGTGATGACCAGTATTCCAGCTGGGCATAGAAGGGAGCAAACTCATGATCGCGCATCAGAGCAACAAGTGCGATGGATTGAGTACGATTAACTTCTAAGCACCAAGCAAAGTGCGCTTCATTCAAACCAAAAGGGATATCTTCTTCCAATTGGAAAGGAAGCATCATCTCAGCTTTCTTGCGATTTTTTACCGGCAGAGTAAGAAAGCGGGTGGTAACTGATTCAGGTGGAACATGAATTACGATTCGCGTGTCTGGGCGAGCGGTGTCTTCCACGATACGTAAAATAATTTGCCGGGTGGTTTCTTCCACCGTTCCCCAGTTGGGATTCTCTTCCAACATTTGCAGAATATTGTGCTCACGCATCTCGACATGAATAGCTTTTCGCTTATCCAAAATAGTGGAGATGTGTTTGATCGAGTAGGAACCGGCGTCAATGGCTAATACATGCATGGAATTATTGTAACAAAGCGACTGTGCGTGTTGAAAGATATTTCCGCTTAATTCACTTGTAGTTCGATAATGCGTGGATCAAGAAGTTGAGTAGATTGGTTGGCGCCTCCGGCCTGACCGCCTTGTTGTCCGGCGGTTTGCCCTGCTGTTTGGCCGCCTTGCTGGCCAGCCGTTTGTCCGGCAGTCTGGCCACCTTGTTGTCCTGCTTGTTGACCCGCTTGCTGTCCGGCAGTCTGACCACCTTGTGTATTGGTGGGCTGCACCGGCATAGAAACAGTGGCCACTAGAGTTGTCTTCGAGCGATTTAGCGTGCCCTCTGAGAGAATGCGAAAGAGTGTAGGGGCAGCGCCGAATTGAATTCCTTGCGCTTTGTATTTACCAAACTGCTCATCAAAGGCCGGCTCACTTAAAATATTACCGATCTCTACAACGTAGCGTTTGAAGTCATCGAGGGTGTTAAAAAATTGCGGCTCTTCTGGATTGTCTCGCCAAGTAAAAAACTCTTTCACCTCATCAAGATTAATTGTGGGGATCAGGAGTCTCAGCATGTTTTCAGTAATTTTATTGAGATCGATCATGACCACTGGGAAAACATCAAATTCATTTTTCATCAAATCGACAATGGCATCATCCCAGCCTGGAATGAGATAGATTTCACTAAAAGAGGAGAGTGGCCCATGCTTAGGAGTGATCTTGGCCTCTTGAAATAGCTGCTCAGAATTATCCATCAGCATGTCAATGGCGGTGGAGTTCTGACGGCGTGGATTTCGATCAGAGATATAGAATTTTAAATTCGCCACTAGCTGCTGGGGATCAACACTTCCAAAGCGATCTCTAAAGCTCTCTTCCTCTTCACCTTTTTCACGAATACGTAAAATAAGATGATTGACGAGTTGTTGCTCCATACTGAAGTTGGCATCTTGGTCATTTCCGCCACCACCAGCACCACCATCTTCTCCGTCTTCGCCGCCTCCGCCTCCACCTTGTGCGCCACCTAAGCTGCCACCTGTAGTTTGGTTTTTGAGACTCGAAAGACGAATCATATTGAGATTCAGTTTATTAGAAATATTTTGCACGCTGATCTTCATCTCACCTTCAAGCAGTGACTCTTTTTGAAACTCATCAATCGCCGCTTTGACTTGAGCACCCACATTGGGCAACTGAGGAATCGGGTAGACGAAAGGAATTTCCCAGATTTGATTGATCATTTGGATCGAGACACTGTTGCGGGCCGATTCGTTTTTACTCCAAATATTGTAGGCCTCTTTGTAGAGCTTTAAGCGGGTCATCGCCAATTCGATACCTGATTCGGCCAACAAGCGTGACTGACTTTTATCCAGCATATTAGTGGTCTTGATACGCGACAGCTTACTTTCAAAAGTAAATTCTCCCCATAGGGCCATCAGCACTAAGAGTGCTGTCATAACCATAATAAGAGCTACGCCCGATTCATTCTTATGAGGATATTTCATTCTTCATCCTCATCTTCACCGCCTTGAGTCCCGGCATTGGTTCCACCGTTGACGCCACCTTGAGCACCAGCACCACCTTGAGCGCCCGCATTCACATTAGGGATAGGGTCTTGTGGAACAACAGATGGCCAATAAGGGCGCAACCAGCGAATCGTTTCTCGCTCATTGCCATTGGTATCTTTCCACTTAAGTGAGATCTGAACTCCACGCAAAAGTGATTCACCATCCACCACTGATAAAATATTTGTTTCCCATTTACGAGTCGAGGGACTCCAGAAGGCAAATTCGAGGGATTCAACATTTTCTAAGAGAGTAGACGATCGTGTGTTTTCAAAAGCGAGTTCTTCTTTGGCCCAGGGATCATCGGAGAAAGTTTGTCTTAGGAGCGCTTTGGTGGTTCTTTCTTCACCGGCACCATCTGCTTCAATGGTGATGTCATCGAGATAGTAGCGCACCCACATAAAATGCGACTGACGTTGGTCTTCTAACTTTCTGCGATTTGAAGTAGTGAGAAAAACTAAATCTGATTTTTCACGCAATAAAAAACGTGGGATAGGGAGACCTTCCTGACTTGGGCCTCTAAAGCGGGGATGGTTGTCATAAAGATAGCTGACCTCTTCAATGCCAGGATTGTTTTGCGGATCGAGATTTCCTTGGAATTTGCGAGTGTAGTAAAGCGGCGACCAGATTTGTGAAAAGTCCCACTCCATGCGTGCCATCGCTGTTTCAATTTGCAAATTATCGCGATCCGATTGAACGGTGCGATCTTTCGTGTTTTGTGAATTATCAATAATCGCCACGACACCCAACATGACAAAGGACAACAGCACGATCGAAATCATGATCTCGAGAAGCGTGAGACCAGCTTCAGAGCGCAAGATTGAGTTGGATCGGTTCATCATGATTGGTCACCCAACGTGAGAGGGTGTAAGAGTAATTTGTTTCTTTGTTTGTAACAGTTAAACGCAATTGCCAAATGACGCGTTCGATATTTTCCTTTAATTTATCAAAGACCATGGTTTCGAGAGACTGATTTCTTTCGGCATTATTATCTTCGTTAAAATACTTATTATCTTCACCAGCGGCCCCTTCTTTGGCGTTGGCGGCAAAGATCTTTCCAAAGTCTGGAACCTTGAGTTTCTTCCATTCAATGGTCCAGCTGTAATTAGCGTATTCTTTTTCTTCAAAGGTTTTCGTTTCTTTAAGATCAATCATGGCATTCGTAAATTTGGGCGGATTGATCATGATCTCATTTACTTTCTGCTCACACAGCATGTGGAGCTTAAGTTGTTCTTCACTAATCGCTGAGTCAGAGATGTTGTAGCCTTGAGAAACCAGAAAGGCGCTGATAAACACCGCAAACATAGTAAGCGCAATCATGACTTCTAAAAGTGAGAAGCCTTGGGTATTTCGCGGGCCTTGCGGAGACATCATTTATCCAGCCACGTTTTGACGATTTCCTCCATCTTAGTCTCTCGGAAATTGTCGGCTTTCGCAATCTCACCTTCCTGCGTGGGGGCAGGATAGTAGGAGGCGCGTGTTTTATCTTGAAAGGGCTCAATTTCCAGTACTGCGAGCTCATCTTGCGTTCCAAAAAAGAGCAGGGCCCCATCACGCTCACCAGTAGGGTAAAAATAAATGGCAGCTCTTTGATCACGAATAAGTTTTTTTTGAAACTGGGAGGCCACTCCCATTAACTCAACTTCGGCGGAGAACTCCCGAGTGATCTCTTCAAACTCTTCGACCGTAGTAAATTGACCATCTAACTGGCCCATCTTCTTTTTCTCTTTTTCAGCTTCTTCTAAATCCAGTTTTTCTGGATCCATCAGCGTAGGGAGCACCAGATTTTCACTTGGGCCGTACTCAACGGTATACTCCACTGGACTTTTATCCATATCTACGCGCAAGCGCACCACGGTGTTGCGAAGAATCGCTTCTTGGGATGAAAAGCGGACAGCGCGATCAAGATCGTCTACTGCTGATTGAAGGTCTTGGTGTCGGCGAGAGTCTTCAGAAGAGGGGATCGCCAAAAAAATGAGGGCCGCTAGAAATAGCGCGACCAAGATTTCTATTAAAGAGAAACCTTGGTCGTTTGAGAGTTTAGAGATCTTTCGAGTTGATATCTGCATCAAAATCTTCGCCGCCTTCAGCATTATCTGCACCGTATGAGATAATGGTAAAAGCTTTGCCGTCAGACTCATAGATATATTCTGCATCCCATGGATCAGTAGGAATTTTTCCGCCATCGATGTAACCAGATGGTGAATACTTCTTACATTCACGGCCGCCGCCTTCAGGTTTAGTGATGAGGGCATCAAAACCTTGGTCAGTAGTAGGGAAAAAGCCGCAATCACGACGGAATTCTTTGAGACGATCGCCTAAGCTTTTGATTTGGATTTTTGTCGTTTGAACTTTACCTTCTTGAAGGTTTTCAAAAACTTTACCGGCGACAAATGTACCAGCTAGGCCCAAAAGAGTTAGGGCAATCAAAATCTCTAGAATACTCATACCAGCTTGATTATTTCTCACAACATTCTCCTTATTCTGAGACTGAAAAAATTAGCGGACGCTGTTGAGGCTCATCATCGGAACAACAACGGCAAATACGATGAAAGCCACCCCTAGACCCAGCATAATCATCATGATGGGTTCTAGAACTGAGGTCAATCCACCGATTTTGGATTCTACCTGGTCCTCGTAGTTTTCTGAAACGATTTTAAGCATCGGTTCGAGTTCACCTGACTTTTCTCCTAGGCGAATCATATGGGTCACGAGAGCTGGGAAATGACCTGATGCAATCAGTGGACCAGTCAGCGTAGCACCCTCTGAGACGGAAATACGGGCCTTCTCGATAGCATCTTTCATGTGAACGTTAGGCACGAGATTTTTAACAATCGTCATCGCTGTGAGAATGGGAACACCCGAGTTAAGCAGTGTGGCAAGGGTGCTGCAAAAACGACTTACGTTGATCATTTTTATCAACAGACCCACGATAGGAAGCTTGAGTTGCAGCGCATGCCATTGAGCTTCGCCCTTTGGCGTTGCAATATAACGCTTCACTAAGTACCAAGTCCCAATCATCGCCATAATGACCGCCCACCAGTAATTCTGCATAAAATCAGAAATCCAAATGGTGATCTTGGTTTGGAGGGGGAGCTCTTTTTTCATGGAAACGAAAATCTTGGCGATTTTGGGAATAACAAAAATAAAAATAACGTTCATCATCAGAAAACCAAAAAAGCCCATAATCACCGGATAGGTCATGGCGCCTTTGATTTTATTTCTAAGCTTCATTTGGCCTTCAGTAAAATCCGCCAAACGTAGAAGTACAATTTCTAAAGTACCTGAGGCTTCACCAGCACTCACCATATTGGCATAGACACTAGTGAAAATTTTGGGATGACCGCCAAGGGCATCTGCGAGAGAGGCACCTTCGTTCACTTTTTGGCGAACTTCTGACATGACGATTCGAAGCGTTTCATTATCAACTTGCTCAACCAGGGCGGAGAGTGCCTCAGCAACGGGAATTTTCGCTTTAATCAGAGTGGCAAACTGGCGAGTCATGAGTGCGAGATCTTCTACTGTCACACGCCCTTGAAAGCGCGCCATCATTGAGCCACCACCGCCGGCAGCTTGTGAGCGTTGCTCACGAATATCTACGAGCATCACGCCTGATGAGCGAATCTTTTGTTTGGCGGAGATGATCGAGTCAATGTTGAGAGTACCTTTGACTTCCTTGCCGGTACGATCGAGGCCCTTGTAATTATAAATGGGCATCTTACTCAGTCTCCTCTGAGTTAATCGCTCTTAAAATTTCTTCGACTGAAGTCATTCCTTCAAACACTTTATCCAGCGCATCTTGGCGTAGCGTGCGCATACCTGAGCGAATAGCCGCTTTTTTAATAGTGGCCGCATCAGTCTTTTGAATAATGAGCGCGCGGATTTCATCATTGATCAGCAACAATTCCGAAACGACAGTTCGTCCCGCATAACCTGAGCCATGACATTTCGGACAGCCAACCGCTTTGTAGATGGTGGCATCGCGAGGAGTTTTATCTAATTCGAGAGCGACTTTTTCGTATTCACCCAAGACCGCTGGCTGCTTACAGCTTGAGCAAAGTGTGCGTACAAGTCGTTGCGCGAGAATTCCCACCAGTGATGATGAGATCAAGAAGGGCTGCACACCCATATCAATCAAACGAGTCGGTGCTGATGAGGCATCATTGGTGTGAAGAGTGGAAAGCACGAAGTGACCGGTAAGGGAGGCGTTAATCGCCATTTCAGCGGTTTCTTTATCGCGCGTTTCACCCACCATCACCACGTCTGGGTTTTGACGAAGAATCGAGCGTAGTGCAATCGCAAACGAGAGATCAATTTTATGATTCACTTGGATTTGCGAAATACCGGCCAACTCATATTCGACCGGGTCTTCTACCGTGATAATCATTTTGTCGGGAGTATTAATGCGTTCTAAAACCGCAAAGAGAGTTGTCGTTTTACCGTGACCGGTTGGACCCGTCACATAAAGAACACCGTGCTTGTGGCCTGAGAGTTCGATTAGGCCGTCGAGTACACGTCCGCGAAAACCTAAGTTCTCTAGGCGCAGAACGGTGTTGGTCTTCTCAAGAATACGCATAACGATACGTTCGCCCGCCTGAATCGGAATGGTCGAGAGACGAATATCGATATCTTTACCAGCGATTTTGATTTTAATACGTCCATCTTGCGGAAGACGTTTCTCGGCAATATCAAGCTTTGCCATAACTTTAATACGGGAAGAGACGGCAGCGTGCGTTCGCTTAGGCTGACGAAGAATTTCTTGCATCACTCCGTTGACGCGGAAGCGATACACCGTTTCTTTGTCATAGGGCTCAATATGAATATCTGAGGCACGCTCTTTAACCGCACGGAAGATAATTGAGTTCACGAAACGAATAACCGGAGCTTCATCTGCGGTGGCGTCCAAGATATCAATGGGGCCATCGAGATCAAGATTCTCTTCGAATTCTTCATCACCAATATCGTTTACCAGATTTCGGTTGGCCTTCTCGTAAACGCGGTTGATAGCGTCCTGAATACGTAGGGGAGTGGTTACGACGGTGCGAATTTCTTTTTTAAATGTCGCGTGTAAATCATTGACGGCATTAAAGTTGAACGGATTTGAAATCGCCACTGTAACTGTGTACTCAGTTTCTAATATGGGCAAAATTTCATGGTGCTTGGCATAGTTGATCGAGAGGTCTTTCACGATATTGGGATCAATCTCATCGACTTTGATCTCTGTGAGATAAGGGATATCGATTTGATGACAGATCACTTTGATAATATCGTGAGGATGGATATAGTTTTTGCGCAGAAGGATTTCGCCCAAAAGGCCACCTTCAATGCGCTGAACTTCTAGTGCTTCATCGAGCTGTTGACGAGTCAACGAGGTGTGCTTAACTAAAAGCTCACCAATCTTTTCTTTTTGATTCTCAACTTTCTCTAACAGTTCTTCCGACAGGCCCATAGTGCCTCACTCAATACTATTTTTAATACCCATGTAATCTGGCGTTTCCGACTCATCAATTTCTGGCATCTCAGTAGGGCGATTGTTCGCTTCATTCAAGTTACGATAATGAGCGGCATCTTCTTCGTCATATAAAGGAGCTGCAATCTGCTTAGAAACTTTGTCTTGAATGCCTTTAATACGTTTTTGATTCGGATCACGATCATCACCCTCAAAAATGCCCTTGTTGCCTTTTTCACGTGCTTTCATGACATCAAGAGTGTTTTGAGAAGCGGTCTTGGAATAAGGCGCCAAAATCTTTGGCGTCATAAAGAACAAGAGATTCACTTTCTCTAACTTGCGCGCTTTATTTTTGAACAACCAGCCCAGTACCGGGATATCTCCCAAAAGAGGAACTTTGTTGAATGAAACAGTTTCTTTGTCGCGCAAGAGTCCGCCCATGGCGATGGTGTCACGGTCGCGAACCATCACTTCCGTAATGGCACTACGAGTGTTGGTAGGTACACCGTTACCGGCCGCAGAGACCGAAGGATCGGTGGCACGGAAGTCATCAATGCGCTGATTGATTTTAAGTTTTACGAAACGAGTTACTTTGTTGATCTGAGGAGTGATCTTCAAAGAAAGCTTGGCTTCCTGTTGGCGAACGTTGAAACCAACGGTACCACCGTTATTGTTCACTGTTTGCTCACGTATTGGCACAGTTTCACCGACTTCAAAGGTGGCTTCCGTATTATCGAGCGCCAAAATCTGTGGAGTAGCGAGAACGTTTGAGTTTTCATGACTGGCGACCGCTTTAATAAGAGCGTTCACACTATTAAGTTTCGTCGGAGTGGTTGAACCAGGAAGAGTCACTTCACGTGTCCCACCGAAGCCAGCGCCTGCGAAGAAGCCGCCGATGCTAGTGGGGTTGCCGCCCAAAAGATTAAATAGATCTGTTCCACCTAGGCCTGCTCGTTGAGCACTACCTTGACCATAAGCTCCTACGAAGTTCACACCGAAGGCCTTGTCTTTTGTAACGTTGGCCTCAAGAATCATACCTTCTACATAAACTTGGTCGCGAGGAATATCGAGGCGAGAGACCACATCTTTCAGAGTCAGCCAATCAGTAGGAGAAGCTGTTACGACGAGAGCGTTGTTGTTTTTGTCAGAAGTGATTTTAACTTCTGCAGAGAAGATGGCGTTATCAGCGACACCGCCTGAAGTTGAAAAGCGTGGGGGGGCCGCTCCGCCAGCTGCACCTTGAGTCACGTTGCCTGAAACAATACTGGAAAGAGTCTTAGCGAGCTCTTCCGAGTCACCGTAGTTCAAGTAATAAACATGCACGCGACCTGAACCGCTTGATACAAGTTTCACGTCGAGTTTAAGAATCAATTCACGCAATTGTTTAGCGCCTTCAGCATTGGCCATGGCAATAATGCTGTTGGTACGTGGCTCAGCGATAATTCGACTAATAACTGAAGAGTTTGAGCCTGATTCGCTGGCGCCAGCGAAGCGTGGTGACGCTGTTCCAGTCGGTCGACCAGCTGCACCCGAGCCGCCGCCTTTTAAAATACTGTCGAGAAGCTTAGCAATCTCTTGTGCTGAAGAGTTTTTCACACGCACAATTTGCAGTGTCTCTTCATAACCTGGAATATCCAAAAACTTCACCATCTTTACGAGACGGTTAATGTTGGTTCCGGTATCCGCCATGATGACGGTATTGGTTTGTTTGATGTCGATAATTCGACCGTAGCGGCTCATGAATGGGCGGAAGTTACGAGCAATCTCAGCGGCTGAAACATTTTTCAAGGCAATCACACGCATCACATAGTTTTCTGTGTCTGGTGTGTAGTTACCGGTATAAATCTTAGTGGGAGTGTAGCGAATATCACGGGCGTTGATAACTTTGTAGAAAGCTCCAGACTTAACGAGCGTGTAGCCTGCCATATTTAAGGCCGTAAGATAAGCCTTCCATGCATCACCGACAGTAATTGGAGTAGGAGCAATGATACTGACCTTGCCTTTAACATCTTTATCCAAGATCAAGTTGATCCCAGTGAGCTTTTGCATGTGCTTAGTGAGTTCCATGATATCGGTATCAGGAAAGTCAAAGCTCTCAACAACTTCTGGACCAAAAGCTGTTTCTGGATTTAGGTTAACGTACTTGGCTTTTGACTTGGCGTCTTTGGTCATAGTTCCGCCAGAAACGCGGCTACCAAAGGTGGTGACGTTGGCTTCATCTTCTTCACCTGAATCTTCGTCATCAAACGGAGCGACTTCAATTTCGTCTTTGTCAGCTTTGTTGGCAGCTTCTACCATCGCTGCATCACTTGGATCCATCATGTCCAACTCATCTTGGCCTTGCAGATCAATGGGCTTTTGTGGTGAGTTTTCTTCAGGTGGAGCATTGTTAGCGGCATTGAGCTGATCGTTGGCAGCTGCATTATTGTTTTCAGGCGCGGCAAAGCGCGAGCGAGAGCGATACTTGTTAAACTGTGCTTCAGCATCCCCCACGAGTAAGAGTGCGACAAACGTCGTGATTAGAATACGTGGTGGTGCTAGTAAACGCATGTTTCTCATCCTTGGAAACGCTATTTTTTCATTACATATTCCATTTGAGTTTCTTCGCCATCCCGGCGTACACCCAACTGGAGCTGGTCTAAGTTTTTAATTCTACCGAATAGGGCCATCACTTCATTCAAATCAGAAATAGGTTTTCCGTTGATCGAAGTAATGATGTCTTCGTTTTGAATACCTAAATATGAGAATATTCCGCCGGCTTCGATTTCTGTGATTTTGAAAGCGAGTGTTCCATCAGGCTGCTGAATTTTAATGGCACGAGCTTCCGTCAGAACACTTTGAATATCTTTGAGTTTGTCGTCCAAAAGATCCTTGGCAATAACGTACTTATTGCCTTGATTCTCAATGCCTTTAATCTTCTGCTGTTTTTTGAATTCGTCGCCTTTAGCGCTGCTCATAACGGTGAGGTTTTTGCGCAACTCTTGACTCTTATCACTCGCGACAGATTCACACTCGCCGGTTTGAAGATTTTTAATAATCAGCTCGAGGCGCTCAATCTTAAAAATTTTCGCCATTCCTTCAACGGTATCACCTTCGCGAAACTGCTTAAGGTCACGGCCCGATCGAACTTGAACCGCAGCGATGCTTTTTACACTGTCTTGCAAGACCACCGTATTCACTAATTTGAGAGGAAGACTCGTTCTAGAATCTGCTTTCTCACAGTTCGAATCAGCTACTTGTTTCTTTGGTCCGGTGCCACCTTTGGTGCGGAAAGGATCAGAAGCCTTTACTTGATTCAGATCACTCACACGAAAGCCTTCTTCCACTCTCATTTCGGCGACTGTTGTGATAGGCGCGAAGGTGGGGCGACCGCGTAGAACAAGAGCAGTAATTTTACCGAGCGAATAAGTGGTGATCAGTAGAAAGGCGAGCAAAAATGCACGGTGATGTGAATTAAATGAGTCGCGCGAGAGTAGGCGATCGGCCAGTGCACCCCAATCGGTTTGCTGAAGCTTTTGACCTACGCCACTGCGATTGAGCATCGACGAGAGCGCAGTTTTCATTTTTAGTTTGAGCGGAGCAAACGATTCTTTAATTTTGTGAATATAAGGACTGAAGCGATTGATCTTTTGCATTTTGATGCGCGGAGGAGCGCTCTCTTCTGGCTCCGACTCTTCTAACTCTTCAAGTGGGACTTCGATGTCGCCAGTTTGATCAGCACGAGGGGATGAGCGTCGGAACTTGCCGCGCATTTTTTCAAGGAAGTCTTTGAATTTATTTAGCATCAACTTATTGTGACTCATCTTCAACGCCACTAGCAAGGGAAATGGTCGGGCGCGCAAACTCGACAAAAAGCATCGGTTAATCAATCAGAAATCTCTCTTAGTTTGCAGTAGGCTTGCGAGGCTTGAGCGTTCTATAATGAATTGTTTTTCCACTGCTCAAAAGGATTGGTTTATGGCCCAGGATAATCAAAAAGAAATTCCATCAATCGTTAAGGGAATGTTCTTCGGTGAGATTCATGAAGATGATGTTTTTCCTTTTCCCGAGCTGAGCGATGCTCAGGTAGAGATGGCAAAAGAAATGATCAATGCAGTTGAGAAGTTTGCTCAACAGAATATTAATTCTGAAAAGCTTGATCGCGACGCTAAGATTCCCCAGGAAATGCTCGAAGGCCTTGCGGCCTTGGGACTTTGTGGTTTGGGTGTTCCGGAAGAATTTGGCGGGATGGCACTAGATTATACCTTATATGCTCGCGTGTTTTCTGAAATTGCCGGTATTGATGGTGCCATCGCCACAACTTTGGGCGCTCACCAATCGATTGGTTACAAAGCACTAATCAACGAAGGCAATGATGAGCAAAAGAAAAAGTGGCTTCCAAAACTCGCTAGCGGCGAAGTGTTTGCAGCTTTCTGCTTAACGGAGCCAGGCTCAGGTTCGGATGCTTATTCAATTAAAACCAAAGCTGTTAATAATAACGACGGCACTTATACGATCAATGGCCAAAAACTCTGGATTACCAACGGCGGAATGGCCGGCTTTTATTCAGTGTTTGCTAAAACCGAACACGAAGAAAACGGTAATAAAGTAGAAAAGATCAGCTGCTTTATCGTTGAAAAAGATATGCCAGGTGTCTCTTTTGGTGAAAAAGAAGACAAAATGGGAATCCGTGCCTCGGAAACTCGCGCGGTCTACTTTGATAACGTCAAAGTTCCGGCCAGCAACATGATCGGTGAGCCGGGCAAAGGTTTCAAAATTGCCATGAACGTTTTGAACACCGGACGCTTGTCTTTGGGTTCAGGTTCTGTGGGCGGAATGAAGGCCATCTTGAAGCTTGCGGTCGCTCAGGCGAAAACGCGCAAACAGTTTGGCGACTACATCGTTAACTACGGTTTGATTCAAGAAAAGATCACCTCGATGGCCTGTGCGATCTATGCCTGTGAGTCAGTGGTCTATATGTCGACTGGCAAAATGAATTCAGGCCTGGAAGATTTCTCCATGGAATCTGCCGTTTGTAAGGTTTATTGCTCGGAAAGATTGTGGGATACCGTTGATAAAGCGATGCAAATTGCTGCCGGTAACGGTTATATGCGCGAGTATCCTTATGAGCGTATCATGCGCGATGCTCGTATCAATTTGATCTTCGAAGGAACTAACGAAATTCTGCGTATCTTCTTGGCCCTCTCAGGTATCAAGGGTCCATCGGATCAATTGAAGGAGCTTGGTAAAGTCGCTGATGTTTCTAAAGTTCTGCAAGATCCGATTAAGTCAGTAGGAGTCTTGGCCGATTTTGCGAGAAAACGTGTCGGCAAGATGATTGGCACAAAAACGCTAACAAAAGTACATCCAGATCTTTTAGGTCATGCTGAAAACTTCTCACGTATGCTCAATGATTTCTCCATCGCCGTTGAAAATATCATTTTCAAATTAGGCAAAAACATTATCGGCAATGAATTAGCACAAATGCGCATCGCCAACATGAGTATGGAGCTTTACGGAATGCTGTGTGTGCTTTCACGTACCACATCTATTCTTAACAAAGCTGAAGTCAGTGGCAGTGATAAGAAATACGTCCTCACCATGACAGAAATGATCTGTCGTGATGCTCGTCAAAAGTTTACTCAGAACCATAAGCGTTTGGGTGAAACCTATGACACACTCATTCCAATCGTTTCGAATGCAGTCGCCGAGCGTGATGGGTACGGACTTGATATCATTAATTTCTAAAGCTTCTCGCAGGATCAGCTTTGTGCTGATCCTGCTCATTGCTTCCTGTTCTTCTTCAAAGAAGAATGTAGCGCTTCCCTCCGAGCGTGAAGTCGAAGAATCTCTCGCTAGTCTTTCAAAAGAAGTCTTAAAACCTGCCAATTATGGCCCCACACTTAATGAAGGGGAGAGTCGGTTTATTGATAAAACTGAAGACTATGGTTTGGCCGGGGTTGAAGCTATCAATTTTGCGTTAGTCGATTTGAACCGTGATTTGTTGCCTGACCTAGTCGTCATGCCCCATTATTTTTCTCAGCCGCGCTTTTTTTTATTTGATCCCGAAAAGAAAAAATTTATTGAATCGACTTACAACCCTTTTCCGGAAGTGTTGCAAGCGAGCTATTTGGCATTTGCTGACTTTAATAATGATGGAGTAAAGGACGTTGTCGTAGGAGTGCTGAATCAAAGAGGCGAGTTCAGTAAAGTTCCTGTCACTCTTTGGCTGGGTTCATGGGATAAAGAGCAGCGTCTGGTTTTCAAAAAAGACGACAAATTTCTTAATCTTCCCGCCGAGCCGACAAGTACCCTCGTGATAGTGGACGTCAATCTTGATGGAAGACTCGATCTCTTTGTTGGCAATTGGTATCAAGAATATAAAAAAAATCTTTTACCCACCGCTGATCGTTTATTAATAAACCAAAAAGATAAATGGGTCGATCAATCCGATTTACTGACTGGCGAGCGAAATAAAAGTGCCGATGATATCTATCCACCTCAGGCCAAACCCACTTATGCGGCCTCTAGTTGTGATATTGATCAAGATGGATGGCCTGATATTTTAACGGCTTCATCGGCGGGACATTATAACAAACTATGGATGAATCGTTTTCGAAATAGCAACGATACCCGGTTTTTTGAAGATATCGGAAAAGATGCGAGTTACGCTGCTGACCCCAACGGTCTTTTGGTTCCCACCGGGGGAGGCAGAACCTTCTCAACCGTTTGCGCAGATTATAACGACGATGGTTTGATGGATGTTTTCTTAGGTGAACTCAGTCACGGCTGGGATAATTTGGGCTCTGATCGCTCAAGCGTTTTAACTGGAAGTCGTCCCACTTATCCTCCTTATTTCCTGCGTACAGAATATATGTCTGATGCTGCTGCAGATAATTGGAGTCAAGGAGATAAACGAGCTCAGTGGGCCGACCTCAATCTAGATGGACTGGTTGATCTGGTGGTCGATAACTCTGGTTTTCCTCCCGCTTCAAGATTAGTGACTTTTGCGCAAGATGAAACGCGCGCGTTCTTAAATGTCGCCCATCAGTGGGGACTCGATATTGTTAATCCCACCGGTACTGTCGTCGCCGATTTTAATCAAGATGGAAAATTGGATGTTTTAACTGCCCAAGCGAATATCAGAAAGGCGAGCATCACCAATCGAGTTTATCTTTTAGAAAATCAACTTACGCTCACCAATCGCCGCGCGATTGTTTTCCATCTCGAAGGTAAGGAGAGTAATCACGAAGGCCTCGGGGCGATGGTGATGTTGTATGTGGAAAAAGATGGCAAAAGATCAGTGCAACGTCGCTGGTATGAACGTGTGCAAGGCGGGATTCCTTCGCAGCTTGCTCCAGGTGTGCATTTTGGACTCGATGTCGGTGCCAAAGTCATGGGAGTAAAAGTACGTTGGCCCACTCCGATCAAGACCAGCATGAAAAAAGGCAAAGTCTTGGAGCGACTCTATAAATTGAATGATGATCCAAAAGCCCCTCATCAAGTTATGACTCTTTGTGAGGGTGGACAAGTGCGCCCAGGAAGATTCAGCTGCGCTAATTAAGAGCTTTCTTTTTAATCAACTCAACCAGACCTTTCAATGGTTCAGGCAAGACTTGAAAGTTAAGTGTACTGATAAAAACACCGGCCTTCGGCACACCTTTAAGCTCATAGATTTTTAGATTGTCGGCGCTCTTTAAAAGATGATCGGGCACAACCGCAATTCCCACACCTTTCTTCACCAGACTCACCACCGCAGTAATTGAGTTTACGGCAACTATTTGGTGCGAATGTTTTTTATAAAGATGCATCAGATTGTCATTCTCGTTATACATCACCCAAGGATATTCAGGGGCATCTTTAGGATTGATTTCAGCTTTAGAAATCAAGACGAGTTTTTCATCAAATAATCGCAATGAACTCAAGAGCTCATTTTGAATGTTTTCATTAGAGAATACCAAATCATAGAGACCATTCAGAAGCTTCTCTTTGAGTTTCTCCATGGGTTGAACTTCCACCACGATAGAGAGATTTTTGTTTTTGCAATAATCGGTAATAATATCGTTAAACCAGTTCTCTAATAGACCGTGAAGAATTCCCACGCGCAAAGTGCGATTCATCTGCCCCAAGAACACATGAGCGATGTCTTTTTCGAACTTCTCAAGCGTATTGAGGAGTGCTTGGCCCTTCTCAGTCAGAATAACTTTTTTTGAAGATCGAATGATTAATTGATGACCGACCGAATCTTCTAAAAGTTTGATCTGGCGGCTAACAGCACTTTGAGCAATATTAAGTTCCTCGGCTGCTCGAGAAAAATTGAGATGGCGAGCAGTCACGATAAAGGCGCGCAAATAGCGATAGTCGAGATCAACTTCTCTCATGGCTTCTCCAGTTGAGGCACAAGGCTTGTGTCCTTAAAGAATTTACCTTTGTATTTATCGCCCGCGAAATTCTCAACGATAAAGCCCTCATCACCTGTTTCAGCTTCAAGCTTATAATCGAGCGAACACTGCTGGGTATAAACCGCCGAGAAGGGATCCATCAGGATCGTCGTAC
>JBKHVI010000033.1:0-31105 GCA_046570105.1 Bacteriovoracia bacterium | reverse complement strand
CCAAAATCATAAAGATGATGATACCGACGGCGTAGTTACCGCCTACGACGAAATCACCAAACGCTTGGATGATAGATCCAGCTGCTGCTGTACCTTCATCAGCACCATCCAACAAAATGTTACGTGTAGAAGCAACGTTCAATGAGAGACGCAACAGTGTTGTGACGAGAAGCACTGATGGAAAGGTCGAAAAATCCAAGGGCTTCTTAGCATAAACACTCATCAGCAAAATGATTACTGAAAGAGCTAATGAGAGAGCGAGGAAAGCATCGAGCGCCATCGGTGGAACAGGTACCACCATGACAAACATGATAATCAAAATGCCGATGGCGACTGCCAAATCAGAATTTTGCGAGAACATTTTAAGGCGATTAAATAGGCTATCCATACGTTAAATCCCTTCCTTGGGCTTTAAGTCTTACCGGAGGGCCTTCTTCTTACGTTTGAGTTTATAAACAAACGCGAGAACTTCAGCGACAGCGCGGTAAAGATTGCGAGGCACTCCATGCCCAACCTTCACCGTTTTGTACAAGGTTCTTGCAAGGAGAACATTTTCCACAATTGGAATGTCGTGCTCTTTCGCAATTTCCCTGATCCGCAAGGCCAAATGATCTGCTCCTTTGGCCATGACTTCCGGGGCGACCATATTCTGGCCGTCGTACTTCAATGCTACACTAATATGGGTCGGATTTGTGACTATAACGTCCGCTTTTTTCACACCATCCATCATGCGTTTGGTGGCCATTTGGCGCTGGATGGCCCTGATCTTTTGCTTTATTTCAGGGTTACCATCTTTATCCTTGTGTTCATCCTTGGCCTCTTGCTTGGTCATCATCATTTTTTGACGATAAGACCACTTTTCCCAGGTAAAATCGCCTAGAGCGACCACTGCCAGCCCCAACAAAACCGAATACCCGAGCTTAAAAATCAGGGTTTTCCCAAAGACTAATCCGGCGCCTACTTCGGCATGCATGAAGCCGGTAAACAAATCGAGATTATCTTTCATTACCATGTAGGTAATGCTGAGAACGACGCTAAATTTAAAAATACCCTTGAGAGCTTCAACCAGCGATTTCTTAGAAAATAAACGCTGAAAACCATTGATCGGGTTAATGCGTTCAAGCTTGGCAGTTAAAACATCGGGAGAATAAAGAAAACCAATTTGGGCAAATTGTGAAAGAAAACCCAAACACAAAGAAGCACCAAAAACCGGTGCGACACACTTTAAAGATAACCAGGCGGTTTTCTCAATAACTTCTACAAATTCTTTCTTCTCATAAACTCGTTGAAAATCTAGGCGCAAAAGCCAGCTGAGATACTCAGAAAATTCTTCATAAACATAGGCTGAGCATAGCACGGTCGTAAGCAGTGTACCCGCCAAAAGGATAACGCTATTAAGTTCACGCGAGGCTGCGACCTCACCTTTCTTGCGAGATTCATCTAACCTATACTGACTGGGTTCTTCGGATTTTTCGCCGCTATCTTTCTCTTCGGCCATGTTCCCTCATCGTGAGAAAAACTGAAACCACTGGCCCAGTCTTTCTGTATAAATGTCGAAGCTCACCTTAAAGAACTCATCTGAAATAGCAATAAACAGAATCAATCCCAAACCGATATTCACCACAAACGAAACCATCAAAACGTTCATCTGCGGAACAGTTCGAGAGACAATTCCAAAAACCAGATTCATAAGAATGTTGGCGAATAATAATGGAGCCGCCAACATGATCGCCGAGGTAAAGATGCCTTTAAAAACTTCACCAAAGAAGACATGTGAAGTCGCCATCTTTTCTAAATTGAGTGAGTTCACGGTGTAAAAACTCTCCGTTACACCCTTTAGCATCGGAACGAGTGCACCAGAAGTTAGAATGAGAACAATCAGCGTCCACTGGATAATTTTCTCAAAAGGACCGGTTTGCTGAGCTTGTGTAGGATCAAAGTAACTGACCGAAGCAAAACCAATTTGTTGCGTGAGGATAGTGCCCGCCGATGAAAAGAGCGCCATGAAACTTTTGACAAAAAATCCGATGACCAAACCACATCCAACATGCACCGCCGTCAAAAGCCAAAGGTACTGCACTCCCACCGTTTGAACTTCAGTTATGATAGCGGGTGCAACTAGAGGATGAAATGCCCAAGCGATAACAAAAGAAGCTAAAACTTTAACGATGCCTGGAACAGCGGTGTTATCAAAGAGCGGAAGCTGCATGAGAATTGCAAGCCAGCGACTAAAGCCAAGCCAGAAAGCAACGAACGCCACATGATCGACGATCGTGACATTCATCATTGGCTATTCACCATTTCCGGAATGCGAAGGAAGGTTTCACGGGTAAATTCAGTCAGAGTTTCAAGCATCCATGGGCTAAAGAACACCATCGCTGCCACAATGATAAGAATCTTTGGAATGAATGAAAGAGTTTGCTCGTTAATTTGTGTCACTGCTTGAAACAATGAAACTAAAATACCGATGATGAGTGCGCCCATCAACATGGGAGCGGCCAGCATCAAGGCCACTTTCATGGCTTCGTTAGTAATCTCAATAACAGCTTCATTTCCCACGAGAGTCTCCTTAAGTGGTGAACGAACGTAGAATAGAACCGGTTACCAGCTGCCAACCATCCACTAGAACAAACAGCAATAATTTGAAAGGAAGTGACACAAGCATGGGTGGTAACATCATCATACCCATCGCCATCAAAACACTCGCCACCACCATATCTAAAACAAGGAATGGGATGTAGAGCAAAAAGCCAATTTGGAAGGCGGTCTTTAATTCTGAAATAATGAAAGCTGGAACGAGATAGTGAATCGGCACATCTTTGATGCCCGCAGGTGCGGCTTCGCCAGATACTTCATAAAACAGACCGATATCTGTTTTACGAACATGCTTTTCCATAAAGCCTCTGAGTTCTGTTTCTACAACAACCAGCGCTTGAGTGGTGTCGATCTGTTTTTCCATATATGGTTTTACGCCACCCTCATAAATCGCCTTTCCCGTTGGCATCATTACGAAGACTGAGAGGAACATGGCAAAACCAATCAAAAGTTGGTTCGGTGGTAAGTTCTGAGTTCCCAGCGCTTGGCGCATGAAAGAGAGAACGATAATGATACGAGTGAATGAAGTACAAAGAACGATGATGGCAGGGGCCATACTGAGAACGGTGAAGAGGATCAATACTTCGATGGTGTCTACAAAGTTAGCACCCTGTCCGAAGTTGATATTTACACCTGGCAGTTGAGTATTACTTTGGGCAAAAGCCACCGCCGGCAAACCGGTGAGCAAGAGAGTTAAAATTCGTAGCATCCATCCTGGAAGCATGATTTAGCCTTTTACTGCAGAGACTTGAGGTTCTTTACTTTCTTTTTGAGTTCATCAGAAAAACGTACAATATCCTTTTGTACACTTCCCTTCTCTTCTGCTGCTACCGATTGATAGATATCTACTTTTTCTTGCAAATCTTGTTTCGGAGCATTGGTCGCATCTTCAACGTTGTCATCGAAATTCATCCCAGTCATCACTTTCTCGCTCTCTTTGACGATGCCTGGAACATCTTTCACTTCCGCAATAAAGCTCATGCCTGATTCAGAAGAACTCACCAAGAAAACTTGATTGTGGGCTTTCACCATTAAGATAGAACGCTTTGGTGCTACGTAGGTTGTTGAGATAACACTCACGAGTTGGGTATTGTTTAAGAAACCAAGTTTGCCTTTTGAGAGCACACCTTTTTTCATTAACTGAATGACACCCCAGAAGAACAAAAGCACAAAACCCAAGAAAGCGATGAACTTTCCTGCGTATCCCACAATTGAAAAACTGCTTTCACGTTTGGGAGCAGCTTGTTGCGCTTTGATCTCGTCTTTAAAATCCATTGAAACAGGCTTTTTCACTGCCTTGGCAACAGTCTCTTTGGCCTCAACTTCAGCTTCAATTTTCTTTAAGAAGTCCTCACCCAAAGATTTTTTATCAATCTGTGGTTTAGTGACAATCGCGGGGGCGCGAGTGTTGACCGGCTTAGTTGTAACATTCGTAATTGTTGGAAGCTTGGTAGAAATTTCAATCTTGCCGTCTTTCAATGTAAGAGCGATATCATCCGCATTGATTTGACCTTGTGGGAAAGTCAAAGTGGTCAAAACACCACGAGCTGTATTCGCAGCAGCTAGTCTGATGCCTGCTACTTTTTTTACAGTATTTTTTTCAACCTCTGCTCCCGCGAGAGTCATGGCAAAGCGGCCACCATTTACATCCCATTCAGGAACTTCTGTAGCTGGTGCCGAAAGAGTCACGACAAAACGACCCCGGCCGGCATTTTCAGTCCAGTCCAAAGAAGTCACTTTGACCCCGGCATGGGCGACAGCAGTAGCAATTAGGGCGAGAGCGGCTGATAGAATGATTCTCACAACTTCACCTCATTACTTCAGGGATTCAATACGTTCGAGCGGGCTAATAATATCTGTTAAGCGGATCCCGAACTTCTCGTTCACCACCACAACCTCACCTCTTGCAACGAGCTTGCCATTCACCAGTACCTCAAGAGGCTCACCGGCGAGCTTATCAAGCTCCAAAACCGAACCTTGACCCAGTTGCAGCAGGTCTTTGATAACGACCTTGGCACGGCCAAGCTCCACACTCACTTTGAGTGGGATATCGAGGATGAAATCGAGGTTTTGCACTTTAAGTTTATTAAGTGCATCGTCCCCGGCCTTAATTTGGTCGGCCAGTTGGCCAATCGCTTCGCGGTTAGTTTCGTTCATTTCGCCCCCGTTCAATCGTTAATCCGGCGAGTGACTTGCACTGCGCGGTTACCTTTATATGTTCCAATTAGACATTTCATTTTATTGGCCCCTTCAATCTCTAGATCAAGCTCACCGCTGACCTCTTGAGATAAAGGAATGATGTCGCCGATCTGCAGGCTTACAAGGTCGCCAATCGACATATCAGTTTCACCTAACTTCACAATGGCGGTGGCTTCAGCATTTTGGACGTGCTCTTGAAGTGAGCGTGTCCAAAGAGTATCGACCACATCGTTTTCAGACTGGAAGCTAGACGAGAGTTTTTGTTTAATCGGTTCAATTGTTGAGTACGGAATAACCACCATGATGGTTCCCGAGGCACTCTCGAATTCAACTTCAAATGTTGTCGTGATGATTACGTCAGATGGAGGAACCACACCGACGAACTGTGGGTTAATTTCTGTACGGACATACTGGGCATCAATGCGATGAACCGGTGCCCATGCTTCTTCCAAATCATTGATCGCCATATCCATCACTCGGCGCATGAATGAAAGTTCAATCGAGGTAAATTCTTTGCCTTCAATCTTGGTGAAAGGGCGATCAGTTCCACCGAAATATGAATCGATAATGGCGTAAGCGAGTTTTGATTCGAATACGATCAAAGCTGGACCACGAAGTTCGTTGAAGCGCATGATACACATGCAACTTGGGATCGGAAGAGTGTTAACGAATTCACCGAACTTCAAAAGATCGGTAGAAATCATTGAGATGGTTGAAATTTTTCTTAGCGAGTTTGAGAGCGATACGCGGAACTGACGAATAAAGCGCTCATAGATGATCTCAAGAATCGGCATTCGACCGCGAATAACTCGGTCTTGATTGGTGAGATCATAGGGCTGAATATTTTCTTGATTTTCGTCATCAGTGGCAAAATCGCCACCTTCGCCGCTCGGAGCTGACTCCGTTTCACCGTCATCATTAACGGCACTCAGCAACGCATCTACTTCATCTTGGCTAAGTACTTGGGCCATGGACTCCCCTCCTGGGAATGCGCGGTCATTTTCCTACGCTCGCAGCACATCCTGTGCAGCGATTTCTATCAATTGATCTGAAAACCTATGTAGTAAACATCCTCGACCTTACCATCAACTAAGAAGGCATTGATCGCGGCTTTAATCTCTTCCTTTAAAAACTGCTTTCCTTCTTTTTTAAGAAGGTCTTCTGGGCGCTTGGTATTCAAGACACTAATAATGGTGTCACGAATTTGCGGCTTTCTCGCTTCAAATTCAGCTGGCTTGGCTTCATCGCTCATTTTCAAAACAGCATCCATACGAGCGAAACGGCGCGGGCCATCTCCTTGCAATAGATTCACTGTGAACGTTTCAAGTGGAAGAAGATTTTCTTTCTTCACAACATCATTCGTTTTTTGCTCACCCTCTGCTTCAGGATTTAGAGGAGCATCTTTCTCTCTGAGAAGTTGTGTAAGATCTGGGCGTGCCGCTTCCATTTGCATAAAACGATATTGGAAGAACGCAACGACACCCATAGCGATCATGTTTAATACAAGTAATAGAGCGACGAGAGGATTTTTTCCTGAAGCAGGTGCGCTTGATGAGCCGGCTTCGTTATTTTCTGCCATGGAGGCTACCCTTCCTGAGCGTTATGACTTTGGGTCGATCCTGACCCTTATGTCAAAAGTATAGCGGTCTATCGAGATCGGGGCAAGATTGGCAGGGTTTGAAGGGCAATGTTTGCCGCTTTTGTGTAAAAAGCACTCAATTGCCTGTCGGCCCTATGACGGGGTAATCCGCTCAGGAAGCGGCTCGACTCTCGCCCACCATGGAAACCCAACCTTTACCCGGACGAAATTTCGGGAAGGTACGTCCACCGATCATCATTTCTTCGCCAGTTACCGGATTAAATCCGCGGCGTTCGCGATGATGAACCAAAGTGAAGGTTCCAAAGTCTTTTAAGGTGACTTCACCGCCGCCTGCAACGTTCTCTTTAATCACTTCAATCAGAGTGTTGAGTAGAAACTCAGCATCTTTCTTGGCGATGTCGTTGAGTTGTTGGCCGGCGCGCTGAAGAGTTGCTTCGATCAATTCTTTTTTATTCATGGCTTTAGACTCGGCCATTTAAAATACTTTGGCAAGGCCTTGGGCCCTGCGTTGATGAAAAAAAAGAAGGGCCCACATGGGGCCCTTCGTCACAATAAATTTTGTAGGCCGAGCTTAGATTTTCAAATTGCCTTTAGCCTTAAGCTTTTCGATCAAATCAACAAAGTGTGAAGTTGGGTATGCACCTTTCACTGGCACGCCATTGAGCAAGAAACCTGGTGTACCTTGAAAGCCAAACTTACCAGCTTCTTCGATATCTTCTTGAATGCGCTTTTGAACGGCTTCACTCTTCACGTCTTTTGCCAAGCGATTCATGTCAGCACCAACAGACTTTGCTTTCGCCTGAAGAAACTTCTCCCCACTCTGAAGACCGCGTTGATCTTTGTAGATCTCATCGTGGAATTTGAAAGCTTTCTCAGCACTCTGAAGACGAATAGCTTCGTAGTAAGCAGAAGCTGGCATCGCCTGTGGGTGGAAAGAAAGTGGAAGGTGCTTGTACACAAAGCGGATTTTACCTTCGTACTTTTGCATAAGTTCCATCACAGTATTGAATCCACGTGAACAGAACGGACATTCAAAGTCTGAGTATTCAACCAATGTGATAGGAGCATCTTTCGGGCCACGGAAAGACTCGTCAGCACGAATATTTGGAGTAAGTGGCTTGTTGAAGCTATCTTCAAGTGCCTTTGACTCTTCTTCTTCACGACGTTTAGCAATAACTTCTTGGCTCTTCTTTACAGCGTTATTAAGCGCATCGATAAACTTATCTGGATTCGCTTCGATAGCTTCAGTCATGATATCTGGATTTTCTTTGAGGATTTTTTTCAAAGAGTCTTTGTTCGTACAGGCGGCAACAAAAACAATCATTGCGACCAGTAAAATTTTATTCAACATTGGGATTCCTTTTTTGTCAGCGTTAACTGTTCTTTATGTTAGCTGGGTATGACTTTGGGTTCAACTGTTTGGAGGGTTTTGTATTAGGTTTTTCTCAACCCAATCGAGATACTTGTTGAGTGGTCTAGTCGAGTCGCGCAAATAAGAATATCCGACTAAATGTACTCGGTTTTGCCAGCTGCCTTTCATGAAAGAGCGCATGGTGGCAAAGATAGCAAATGATGCGCCAGAAACTTGTGAGTAAAGATGAAAACCTAAAACGACATGCAAACCGACGATGAGCAGTGCGGTTAGAATCCACATCTCATCGATCAGAAACGATTGATCATGAAAATACGCCGAAATGATTTTTGGATCGGCTTTTAACATCTTCAAGGCAATCTGAGTGGTGTTCTCTTGGATATTTGAAACGAACCCCATGATACCAGCGATCGATACGATCATAATGATCATCAAGAAGAAACTAAAATGAAAAAGGAACTGACCGTCTAGCACCGGCTTATGGACGCCCATAAACTGAGGAGGAATTTCTCTTTTTTCAACCACACCTTTCTTTCTTCCGGCACTCAGATGGTCAAAGAAGATCTCTGAGAAGCGAGTCAGTAGTCGGTATGCCGAAAATTCCTCTACTCGATAAACAGCATTAGGATTTTGCACAATTTCATTACAGTAATTACCAATTCGTTTGAAAGGTCTCAGCATGAGATGGCCCATATAAAGGCCCATGAAAAAAATAATTACGTGGAAACCTAAGATGAAAGGGAGAGCATCAATAATGTCGCCAGTCACATGATAGAAATATGCATCACTTAATTCATCAATGCCGCGGTAACCATGAGAATGAAAGAAATGATAGTTCAAGCGAACATTGCAAAAGAGAATATAGCCAACCAGTAGCTCCACTACGAGCGAGATGAACCACATCTTAAAAGCTGTTCCCAAGAGAAATCGACTCTCATCAGTTTGAAAAAGTTTTTTAATCTCTGAGATGGGTGGAAGCTTCACGCAAATATGCCCTCTATATATAGATACTTATGCCTCTATTGTACTTTAAGTCTTGGAATTCCTTAAAAGTGGGCAGATTTGCCGATTAAAACATCCGAGTAAATCTATCGGCCCTCAAGTTCTAACCAAGTCCTCCGATAAGACATTCAAGATATGCCGTCTATTATGGAGAGGCCGATATGAAAAATACATGGTTCACCCCCGCTATCCTTGCTCTTGCATTACTTGCAGGTGCCTGCGGTAAAGACAATGAGTCAGGGAAAAAAAGTGGCGGTACCTACTTTGGTTCACTAGGAACACTTGCCCCTGGCCAAGTTCCACCCAACATCACGAACTCATATGCTCAGCAAGTCTTTCAAAGCACGACGTGTACAACTGGTGGTCAACGTATTGGTGTAGCATTCAATTTAACTGATATGACTGTCGCCGCTAATGCCACTTATATCGGTATTACCAGCGAAGGTGATGTTGCCGTAGTTACAAACAATGGTGGCCAAGCACTATTTAGTGCCTTTATTTGTGCGCGACCTTCACTTGGGCAAGGATCAGGTTCATTAAGTCGCCCGGCACTCAACAGATCACTGCGATGTCTTGTTGATGAGATTACCGCAGCTGACATGCAACTTCCAGGAGCACCTGGATATCCACCCTACTTAATGAAATTCCGCGCCATTCACTTTGGCGGGCCGGGTTCGCTCAATACGATTTTACCGCAAATTTGTCGCTAACATGAAGCCCCGGAAACGGGGCTTTTTTTTCTCTACTCAAACAGCTTTTTTCCAAGTTGTTTTTGGAAGCAATTTATTGTCCTTACAATTTCTTAAAAAATCATTTACCAGTGTTTGATAAGGAATACTAAGCTTCTCACTAAGCTCTTTGAAATAATCAATGACATCTGTATCAAGCCTAATCGTCACACTCTTTTTTAGTTTACTGATATAGGGGTTAGATTTTAGTTTCATCTTTTTTAAATCATATTCTTTGCGCATATGGATTCTCCTATAATTCTTCAAAGTCTCTTTGCTCTTTCTTCGTGGCTTTTCTCGCACTAATTAATCTAATCGTTTTGGCGTCTTCTTTATAAATATGAATAACAAACAATAGATGGTTTTTTGAACTATGCCCGATAATAATAAAACGTTCTTCATCGTCTGAATGATCGGGATCGTGAGCCGTTTGGGCCAATGGATCGTAAAAAACCGTAACTGCTTCTTCAAAAGAAACTTTGTGTTTTTTTAAGTTCACATCAGCTTTTTTGGGATCCCAAATAAATTCCATAGTTTATTATACATATAATGTATGTACAGATCAACTCGCCAAAACCTAATGTTTTATAGAGTTTAGATTTACTTTCTGAGATGATCGCGAATTCCCTGCGCCACACCTTGAGCATAGCGCTCTAAAAATTCTTCCTGCTGCACCGATTTTAATTCTTTTTGATTCGACATAAAACCAGCCTCTAACAAAAGACCTGGTCGCTTTGACAGTGCGAGCACATAAAATAATCCGGCCTTAACTCCCCGATCGGTAATCCCAACTGGTTTCATATGACCACGCAATCGACCGTGGACAGCATTCGCGAGTGCACGAGATGCTTTGACTGTTTGTTGAATGGTGAGATCAATTAAGATCTGATGGACAACCAAATCTTCGCCTTTTAGAGAAAAGTTTTCTTGTCGCTCGACTTTTTTTACCGCCGCATCTTTATTGTTATCCAAATAATATGTTTCAAAGCCATGCGCTTTCCTGTCAGTCGATGAATTGAAGTGGATGGAGATAAATAGATCGGCTTTTACTTTGTCGGCCATATCGGCGCGCTCTTGAAGCGTGACTGTGCGATCAATACTGCGAGTAAGAAAAACGGTGGCATCTTTTTCTAAATGTTTTTTTATTTTATGGGCCAGTCGAAGCGCCAAATCTTTTTCATGGACTTGGCGTGAACGATTGAGTTTTCCCACGGCCCCAGTTTCTTCACCACCGTGACCGGGATCAAGCAGTACCACTTTCGCTGAGACACTCAATGAGAATAAGAGAAAAAATAAACTTAACCTTACCAAAGCCTTCTCACCTTCAATTCTGGAAAATAATGCTGAAGAATAGCGCGGTAACCATAACCACGTTTGGCCAGCTCAAGCGCACCTAGCTGACAAAGTCCCACGCCATGGCCAAAACCATCACCCTGGACTTTAAGTTTGCCACCGACATCACTGACACGAAAATGATGAGAAGGAAATGTTTCACGTCCCGCCAAATTTCTTAACCAACTTTTGCGAATAACATGCAAGTCATTACCTTGATAAATTCTGAGTTCCGTCTTGCGAGGGGAATCTGTCACGACAGTGAGTTGATCGGCTTTGAGTTGAACCGGTTTTGGCCCATATCGATTAATCGCACGATTAAGAAGAGCAACAAAGTTTGTCTTAGGAATATTTTCTTCCCAACTCTTCATACCATGCTTGTGACAAAACGGACACTCGACACCTTTGTAGCCATCAACACTTCCGCTCCAGACTTGATCCGGACGAACGGTGTGGCCACCACACTTCGAATGAAAGAATCCCTCTACCGGGCGAAGGGCCTTGTCAGCGAGAACTTCACCTTCTGTTTCACGAGCGGCGCGATCGGTATGCGTGGTGGTGTCGTGAAAATCTCCCGAGACTTGATTCTTCTCAGAACTTTCCAAATGCCAAGGACCACCGCCAGGACTGGGATGCATTTTTGAAAGTGCGTATGAGCGCGCAACGACAGCTTGAGCTTTCAAGGCTTCCAGTGGCCAATCAGCTCGCATCTCTTTGGCTAAAAGTGAGCTGATATAATCATCCATCGGAATAAGATTAACCAGATCACACCCTCTGCGAGCGACTTCCGGGCCCGCGACCAATTGCAACTCTCCACGGAAACGTTTTTTCTCCCAACCAACGAGGCCTGTAGGAGAAGTCACAGAAGCGATCAATTGAGATTTTTGCGGAAGGTTCACTCGTGAACCAACACGACAATTAAAGTTAACTGTCTTTGAGCCTTGGAATTGACGGTAGAGTTTTTTAGCGGGGATAGTTTGGCGCAAATCCATTCCGTGAACCACGACGTCTTTCAGCGATTTTCCAATCAAAACTTTAACCTGCGGAACGCTGGCAAAGACTTGGCCCGTAAAAAGAGCGAGGGTTAATAGACTTCCTGTCCAATGCACGCGCACCTATCCTTGGTAAAACGCTACTGCCCCACCATTCTACCCATAAAGGGGGGGCACACTCAAGCCCGCGAGAATTCATTTCTCGCTGACAAGTTTCCTCAGACTTTCCCGAGCGCTTGCATGATTTTCTGCATATCCGCCCAAGTCGACTTTTTCATATTGATATTGCTGGCAATCACGCTGGGATGAAACAGCGGAACAACCTGAATCTCACTGCCTTCCATCTGAGTGAGAGGAAAGAATTTTCCATGCACACTCGCCAAGCGCTCACGAGCACCCAAGAGCGACTGAGTGGCGCGTGCTCCCAGTGGCACGACATAACGAGGACGCAACCAGTGGATCTCTTCGAGTAAGTCTTTAGTCTCGCGCTCTCCGTGCACGTCTTGTAGCGCAGTCAAAGCATACTCAGAGACACTTAACTTCATCGCCTGCACCATCTTTTGAAAAAGATCTGCCACCGGAGGCGAGAACGAGAGGAGAAATTCCGGACGAATGGTTTTAATTTCCGTTTCAAGCGCCTCGTTACCTAGCAGGGCTTCTCCGATAAACAAGACGCTTACTTGCTCTTTATCGGCTCTCAGAGCACTCCAGGTCGCCTGACCCAAGCGCACCTCTTGAGAGCTAGACCAATCCCCAAGACTGGTAAAACGAGGCTTAAACGGGCCTTCTTTGGTCGTTGGTTTCAAGGCGAGCTCACCACCAGGAAAACTCATGACTCCCTCGGGAGATTCACTTAATTGTTCTTCAGCGAACTGAGTAAATGACTCCAGCAAAACCGCTTTTTCAGTAAGATTTTCGGGTGTTGAGGTGGAGATTGTCCCACTCAAATGACTCAAGTCGAGATCCCCCAACAGGGCCTCAGCAAAGGTTTCAGGGGTTTTGGGCTTTTTATCAAATAGCGACATGGGGGAAGTTTTACCCTCTGAGGAGCAAATTTCCCACTCCAGAAAAAAAGAATCTCTCTTTTTAGGTTCTGCCAAGGGTGCCGAAGAGCATGCAAGACCTTAAGGAGGTTCCTGCATGTCAGACGTTGATTTTAAATTTGAGCAATTTGAAGAGTATTTCGGCACCACAGACGATGTGAAGCGCACCATTGATGAGTGCAAAGTATGCGGAGCGAAACTACTGCTCTCTCATATGCCTGACTACAAAAACCTCTTGGTTCAAGAGACCGCTCGCTGCATGGACTGCGGCTGCGGTAATCGTAAGGTTATTCACGTTTTGAACTAAGTTTCCAAATTGTGCAGTCTCATCCTGGCGCAACGGTTGGTTAAAACCACCGAATCCGTGCCAGGATGAATTTAAAATTTGGATTCGTTGCCTAGCACCTGCCTTATCATCCATCCTTTAGCTGCATCTAAGAAGTTAATCTCTTGAATCTTACTCAAAATCACCGTCATTTTGGCCGATCTTGCTAGATCCTTGAGGTCTTTAACTGCTCCCAATGAAGAGAAGCTGTCGACATATGCCCTTTTCATTCCCGAATGCTTTTGCTGATTAAACAACACATAGTTAAGGGCGTTTTTAGTTTCTCTTAAGCTTTTTAAAACATGAAGGTGATAGCGCTCAATTTGGATTCTGCCCTTGTTGATACCCTTGGCAAAAGTAATGGTGAGAGAGCGCATGCCCCTAGTCAGAATTTCGTTATTAACAGCTTCGATCACAAGATGAACGTGATTTGACTGAAGGGAGAAATGAATAATTGAGAGACCATGAATTCGACTGTTTTTAATCGCTCGTTTTAAGATTTTTAAGCAGTGCTTGTTCCTAATAGCTGTGGTGACTTTGAAATTTACATGAAGAGCCGTCCGAGAACTGACCTTTTCTCTTATTCTGTGAGCGACTCCTCTTGAGTGGAGACGTTTTCTGCCAGCTCCCGGACGAATGCCTCCTCGCTGACCTCGATATAAATTTAAAGCTAATTGTCGACGCATGCTACCCTCCCGATTGATTGGGGCATATGTCGCTCAAAGATCATGAATTAGAGAATGAAATGTGTTTACTGGAGAGGAATTTTTTCTATTTTGAAGCGATTCTAGAACTGAGATTAGCTTTAGTCATCCTCGTCAATCGCCTGGTTTAAAAACTGGGCGAGCACCAAGGCCTCTTTGGGTTTAATCCCTAACAATCTTTTGATCTCATCCGCATTCATTTCTGCCAGTTCACTCTTCGAGACGGTGAGATTTTGCAGTACAGTCTGACGAGTCGCCGCTGAGAGACCTTTGACTTCATCAATCCATGTGCTGAGCACGCGTTTTGATTCTGCTTTGTGATGAAGGCGACGTGAGAAGCGGTGAGCTTCATCACGAAGCGTGACAATAATACGCATGAGTGCGGGAGTTTTTTGAAGTACATAGGGATCTTTGCGACCTGGAATAACCAAGCGCTCTTCTGAGCGCACACTCTCCGACTTGGTAAAGTCCCCCGTCAGATCACGCGCTTTCGCTATACCCACCACTGGCAATTCAATTTTCATTTCGCGCAAAACGGCACACACCGTATTCACTTGAGCCGTTCCTCCATCAATCACCAACACATCCGGAAGCTCACCATGCTGTAAGCGTCGTGAGATCACTTCTCTCATCATGGCAAAGTCGTTATTTCCTTCCGGTAATTCTTGTAAATGATAGTGACGATATAAACGCTTATCGAGCTTGCCGTCATTCGAGACCACTTGCGAAGCAGTCGGTGATTTACCCTGCCAAATAGCCACATCGTAGCATTCTAAATGGCGTGGCAGCTCGCGCATATTGAGCAGCTCTTTAAGTTTTTTAAGTCCCACAAAGGGTGAATCTTGATTAGCAATGCGCACGCGCTGCGACTCTTCTGCGTGACGGCGGCACATCTCAATTACTGGCAAATATTTTTTGCGTCTTCCATAAACTTGCGGCGGCTTCACTGTTCCCGCAATTTCTTTTAATGCCGAACTCCAATCCGTCACATCTTCTTCTTCGTGATCTAGAATAATCAGTGCGGGTGCAATTTGTTCTGGGTCACCATAATACTGCAATAAGAACACGCGCATCTCTTCGGAGAGATCTTCCGACAAATCACCAATCGGGAAATGGAAATTCTTCTGGCCGATCAGCATGCCTCCGCGAATGAGATAGAGACTGAAATCAAATTCGTCTGTACCTTGGTAGGCTGCCCACACATCCACATCATTTTCATCTTTGAGTGATTCCACATGCTGCTCATAAGATTGTTCTAAGAAGGCTTTCAGCACATCCAAATGGTCGCGTACGTTCGCGGCCCGCTCAAACTGTTCGGCCTCAGCGTAACTCTCCATCCGAGTGGTGAGTTCTTTGAGTGCTCTGCGCGCCTTGGTTTCACTTTGAAAAAAACCCGTCGCAAGGCTTAAGTCTTTGGCGTAATCCTCGGCACTAATCAGCTTCACACAGGGAGCAGAGCACTGCTGCATTTGATGTAGCAAGCAGGGGGTTTTGCGGGATTTAAATTCACTCAAACTACAATCCCGTAACATAAATGATTTCGTAATCACGCGCATGACGGCAGAGATATTTGAACCAACCGGAAACGGCCCGTAGAGTTCTTTACCCTTCCCTTTTTTGGGTCGACGCACATACTCCAAACGCGGAAACGGTTCTTCATGATCGACTAAAACCCAGGGATAGCTCTTATCGTCTTTAAGTCGGATATTGTATTTGGGGTTGTGCTTCTTAATGAGGTTGTTCTCGAGCACATAAGACTCTGCATCAGATCGCGTTAAAATGAAGTCGAAATCCTGTGCATGAGTCACAAGAAATTGCGTCTTTACACTCTTGGCAGAAGCATCAAAGTACGACGTGACGCGTGAACGAAGACGTTTGGCCTTACCTACGTAGATAACTCGGCCATGAAGATCCTTCATCAGGTAGCAACCTGATTCCTGCGGCAGAGTGCGTGCTTTATCGAGAAGAGTCGTGAGTTTATCCACGAAGCTCACCTTCCTTTACGGGAGGGGGCATGTTGATGTAGTATAGACCGTCATTGTCGCTTGAAAGGGCCAAAAAGGAAACATCATGGCTTCAGCTATTACCGTCGGAAAAGACGTCCTCTCGTTTTGCACTAAATGCAAATTGAATCTCTCGCACACTATCGTGGCCATGAAAGATACTAAGAGTATCGCCAAGGTAAAATGCAACACCTGTACGACTATCCAGTCTTACAAAGATCCCTCTGTCTCGACTGCTAACAAAACACGCACTCGCAAGAGCGCGACTTCAACTTCTAAGGCCAGCTCAAAAGTCGTTTCGATTTCTGATCTTTGGATGGAAAAGTTGAACAAGACTACAGCGAAGAGCCAGCCTTACGGTATTGATCAAAAATATAAAACAGGTGACGTGATCGATCACTCGAAGTTCGGCCCGGGTATCGTTCAAGCGGTTAACGCCAGCACGATTGAAGTGGTGTTCCGCCACGAAATCAAAATGCTCGTTCACAACAAGCAAATGTAATCAAAGCCCCGCAAGGGGCTTTTTTTTTGCCTAAATCCTATAATCTTTTCAAAAACTCTCACTTAATTTATCCCACGTTTATGATTCACCCCCTTATGGAGAATCCTATGCGTCGACCTTATCTACTTATCATTAGTCTGTTGTTAATAGGAAGCGCACCAGCTTTTGCTGATTACCAATTCAGTGGCAAAAACTATTCGCTGACTTACAAAGAAACTCAAGATGAGCAAATCATCAGCTTACGTGGTCAAATTTTGAGTGGCATCGTTGAAGACCTCACTGGGCTAAACGAAGTTAAGAAGATGATAAAACCGGGTAAAGACATCTTACTGAAACTCAATAGTGGCGGTGGCTTTCAAGTAAAATTCAATCAGCTTTCAAAAGCCATCAAAAAAGCCTGCTACCCCCATGGTGAGGAAAGTAAGCAATGTGAAATTACCACTGAAGTCACCACTATGTGTGCTTCTGCTTGTATCCCTTTGTTTATGGTCGGTGATATTCGCCAAGCAGGCCGTTATGCCAATTTTGGTTTTCATCAAGCTGCGGTTATACCAGGAGCACTCCGGATTCCAGGTATGGCCCAACGTGATTTGCGCAAAAATGGTGTGAATGATGAGTGGCTTAAGGCCAACGCCCACTTATTTGCGACTCTGCAAATAACTTGGTTGAGACCAGGAGAACTTAACGGCTCAGATATCGTCACGAACTACTTACCATAAAAAAAGGGCCTCTTTCGAGGCCCTTCGCTTTTCTAATTTCAATTTCTTTTAGAAGCCTACACCCACACCGAAGCCGATCGATGCTCCCATGTTCATAGGTGAAAAGCCTGCTGAACCGTAGCCGCCGTAGCCAGCACCATAACCGCCCGCATACATCTGTGAGTTGTTGGCCGCTTGACCGAACTGACTCGCAAGACCTTGCTGCTGGAACATCGCATCTTGGTTAGACGCCATTTGGTTTTGCATATACGACTGTTGTAAACCGTAGCCGCCCGTTGCACCCCAGTAACCACCATTACCACCAGGGTATGGAAGAGTTCCTGAGCCCCAACCGCCACCACCACCTGGGTAACCTGGATAAGCACCGCCGCCTGCTCCTGCGACAACATAGAGTCCACCGACTGCGCCGCCTGCTGGATACATCATGCCACCGTTGTAGCCACCGGCATATCCGCCACCAGCGTATCCACCGGCATAACCACCAGCGTATCCACCGGCATAACCGCCAGCGTAGCCACCAGCATATCCGCCAGCGTAGCCACCAGCATATCCGCCGGCCACCATTCCACCGCCGGCCATTCCGCCGACCGCGTAAATTCCACCGACAAGGCCGCCGCCTGGCATTCCGCCAACCGCATAACCGCCGCCGTATGGATTAATATTTCCGTAAGGTCCAATCATGCCGCCCATGAAGCCTGGTGAATAACCACCGCCGATCCATGGATTGCCGGCACCACCATAACCATTACCGAACTGTCCACCCATACCAGCGTAACCGCCGAGAGAGTAACCGTTACAGCGCATGGCCGCTTGTTGCTCAGGTGTCATTCCTGGAAGTTCATTGTTTTGTAGATAGTTCAAATAATCTTGCTGAGACAAACGACACTGTTCAAATCCTGCTGTCGCGGCTCCGGCCCATGCTTCTGAAGAAGCTTTGACACCTTTGTAGCCCATGTAAGCGACACCGAATTGAGCAAGTGGTGGAGCAATCGCACCGACGATTTCGGCAACACCTGAAAGCCAGTGTTGACCGCCACGACTACCGGCCGCACAGTTCACACAATCGACACCGGTCTGGTGACGAGAAACAATTCGAGTGTAGTCATCATCACCGATACAGCCGCGCATATCAGAGCTGTATTCACAACGTGAACTACCGCCGCCGCCGACACGGTATTCCGCCGTGAGGTAACCGCGACAACTTGATTTCACACTGCCATCACTGTTCACACAGTGAGATGGAATTCTGTAAGTCACACCATCAACAACAACTGTGACCCAATCGCCACCGTCGCCATCACCAATCACTACGCGTCCACCGCCAGCTACTCCGCCCGCAACGCGAACTGAACCACCGCCGACTGAGCCACCAGCAACATAGACACTGCCGCCGCCGCGACCACTTCCAACAGAAGCACCACGAACATAGACTGCATCTTCAGCAGAGCGAATACCTAAACACTGACGACACTCTTTGCGTTCTGCACCCTCTTTCGAGAATAGACCGAAGAAGCCCCAGGTTTTTTTACATTTGCTGTAACATGGATGATCGTCATACATGTAGCCGCCCAAATCTTCGCAATAGAATCCACCATCACGATCAGAGCCGACTTCTTGACGTTCACCAGAACCTGAACCAGAGCCTGACTGTGAGCCACCTTGTGAACCAGATTGTGATCCACTTTGTGAGCCTGACTGAGAGCCCGATTGTGAACCAGACTGCGATCCAGATTGTGAACCAGACTGCGATCCAGATTGTGAGCCCGCTGAAGTGACAACCGTTCCGCATGTTTTAAGTACGGCGCGAGCACATCCAGAAGGAATAGTTTGCGAATCAATATTAATGTCACACTGATTATCGCCTTCGCGCGAATCAATGGCACAGGCGCTCTTCACGCACACTTGCCCAGAGGCAGGATCCACTGAAGCAGTTGGCTCGTATTGAACCTTCCCTCCATTCGATTTACAAAAATCGTAAATCTTATTCGCTAGCTGCTCGTTGGCGTGAGCACCAAACGAGAGAAAGAGAAGTGTGAACAACATTTTTTTCATATGTCCTACCCGATTTAACGTGGACGATGGTCCACTAACCCAGTTTTTATTCTAGCATCAAGCAATCGACCGTTTGGGATGAGGCAAAAAAATCCCGACGGCTTCGGATACCTGTCGGAAGACTTGGGCCAAGACTTTAATTTCACAAGAAAGATCGGGGTTCCACGATGCTTTGAAATTGCGTAAGATGCAGGAATTCTATGGAAAATGTCTTGAACCACCTCTTTGATTGGGTCATTTTGCTCCTTATATTAGGAGCGGCAATCTATACTTTGAAGATTGTCCGACAAGAATCGACAGACTTTATCGATGAGAGCTTCGAGGTGGAATTCGGTAAACTCAATCTCCCTATCCCGCGTTGGTGGAGTATTTCTCGCCAAGAAAATAATCTGATTCAATTTGAGCGCACCGACACTCGCTACGACTGGTATGCACGTTTTGAATTTTTTCCAGGTGGCAATGAAATCTCGCTGCCCGATATTCTTCACAATAAAATCGAGAGCGAGGAATTGGATTACGACAAAGACGACGTGGTGATTGAAACCAACTCACAGCACCTCTTTAAAGATGCTGACACTCAAAAATATTTTACTGAAGTGATCCGCGTAGAAGGCAAGGCCAGTCAGCGCATTGAAGATCGTGTCTACTTTGATATGTATCTGTTTCGCCACAAGGCCGAGAATGGTTATTACTTGTGCGAAAGTCGCAGCTCTGTCTTGAATGGACTGGTTGAGGGTCCATTCTTCGAAGAGTGCTTATCGCTGATGAAAATTAAAGCTTAGTTACGAATGTCACGCTTGGGTGCGAATTCGCGAATCTTCTCGACCAAGAACTCGATCAAGTCTTCATCTGAGCAGTAGACGTCTTCTACTAGATCCGAATTCAACATGAAGTTCTTCACGCGAATAGCGATATTATGGAGAGACTCCATCAAATAGAGTCCACCGATGTTCTCACCATTGAACGACTTGATGATCTCTTTGCGCGCATGGTTGAACATTTCTGTTTCAGTGATATTTTCAGGAAGATTGTCCGCTCCAAACTTTTCTTCCACTTCTTCAATGGCCTGCTCTTTGATGTTTTCATCAGTGGCAAAGCTTACACCGTACTCAGTGGCAAGAGCTTCAATCAAATCAGCACGGGTATCAGCAGCGAAATCAATAAGCTCAGCTTGCTTCAAGTGATTGATTGTATGTGCAGAAAGCCCCTTCAGGGTTTCGAAATCAGTCTTCATAGGCGATCCTTCAAATAGATAAATCAGGTTCAGGATACCGGAATTCAAAGGTCGCTACAACATAAACCAGCGAAAAATTAGCGCTTTTTGAAGCGACCTTGAACACGTCGAACAATATTTAAAACCGCTTCACGCTCCCCAGTAACAATTAACACAGTCGCAAAAACCATTAAACTGGCGGCACTAATCAGACTTAAGTGAGTTAACTGCTGCACCACGTTTGCATTTTCTAACACCCAGGCGGTTGATAATTTTTCTCCAGTTATCCCCATCAATATTGTCGCCACAAAAAGTTTTGCCAACCGCAGCGTAAAAAAGAAATTCCATTTCAAGGCCAGATCACGTTTCAGCATAACCGCCAAAATAGCGCAGTTAAGAAACATCGAGACCGTCGTCCCCAATGCGAGCATGGCAAACCCAAAGCGCGGAGTCATCCACCAACAAAAGGCCATATTCACAGCGATTGAAATGATGGATGAAATCACCGGCACTCGCTGGCGATCAATGGCATAAAATGTCGGCACCCAAATTTTATACAAACTATAAAGAGGTAAACCCAGCACATACATTTTGAGCGCCATGGCAGTCATGTAAGTACTCTCCGAGGTAAAACGGCCGCGCTCAAAAATCACACGTACTGTTTCATCACTCAAAGTAAACAACAGCGCCATCGCCGGAAGGACCGAGAGAAAACTTAAATAATAACTGGAAGACAAAGAACTTAAGGCCTCTTCTTTGTCGCCTTTTTTCCAAGCGGCAGAAAAATGCACAAGATTGGAATTTCCAATTGAAACCGAAAGTATTCCCACCGGAAGTTGGAATAAACGAAAAGCATAATTAAGCCATGAGGTGGCACCGACGGCAGAAGATGTCGCCAACACCGTATTCACCAAAAGATTAATTTGAGCGGCAGCAAATCCAATCAGCCCTGGTCCCAAGAGTGCGACAATTTTTTTGGCCCGCTTACTGCCGATTTCTGTCGGACGAATCGGTCCATAACCACGCTTAATAAGAAGTGGAAGTTGTACAATCGCTTGCATGAATCCACCTAGCATCGCTCCCCAGCCCAGACTCAAAACCGGTGAGTAACCTTGCCGATCAAGCCATGCTGCCAATAGCAACATCGAGAGGATACTCATGACATTGTAAGATGCCGGAGCAAGAGCAGGAACAAAGAAGACGCGCAATGAATTGAGCGCACCCATAAATAGAGCGGCCAGAGAAATAAAAAATAAAAACGGACACATGATTCGAGTCAGCGTCACAGTGAGTTCAAACTTTTCTGGTTCTAATTTAAAACTGGGAGCAAAAACTGAAATCAATTCAGGAGCGAATGCAAAAATCAAAACACTAATCACACTGGTAAGCGTGCCGAGAATAATAAAGAGTTCCCACAAAAGTTTTCGACCCGCACTTTGTGACTCTTGATTAGCTTCAGTAAAAGTCGGAACAAACGCTGAAGAGAAAGCCCCCTCTGCCAAAAGATCGCGCAGCAAATTGGGAATACGGTACGCCACTAAGAATGCATCAGTGAGTCCACTCGCACCGAAATACGCGGCCATAATTTGTTCGCGCACCAATCCTAGGATGCGTGAGCAAAAAGTGGCGATCGCCATCACAAAAGAAGACTTCAAAACATTCTTGGTCGACATAAGCTTCATTGTAAGAACGAAGAGTCATTACGTCAGAGAAAAATAACTCGTAGTACCTTGGGGGGACATTATTTTGGCAGGGGCAAAACGCCCCTATAACGCATCCAAGCAAGTGACCTAAATAACTCAAGTAGAGGACCAGGCTGCTTTTTTGGCCCCGCACAATCTGACTTCCCCTCACCTGCACGTCAGAAGAAAAAAGTGAAAAGGCCCTCTGAAAGCGGCTTTTGAGGCGTATGATTTCTATAAGCAGGATGCGAGCAAAGGAGTGCTCGGCTTCTAGGATGGAAACCTCACAGCACTCCTTTTACACACACATCCGGGAAAATGGATTTTCCCACGAGAGAAGGAGGCCCCTATGTATCTTGCAATCGCCGTGGAAACGAAACAGCATCCGCAGCACCGCCAAGACTACCGAGTGTGGTATCTCGAGTTAGGTGGCGCGGGACAAGTGATCGGTCTGGGAGTTAAGACCCGCGCGGAACTCATCGAGAGTCTTTTCCAGTCCTATCGTCAAACCGGTCAGAGTAATTGGAGAGCCTTCTGTAAGGACTCCGAACGCTCACGACCTATCGAGGTGGCGGATTTCATCTGCATGAACATGCATGAAAATACCCACTTCGGTAATCTTCCGACCTTGAGTGAATTCCAGGGAGTTCTTGACGCACTCCACGGTCAACTCGAGATTCGCAGTATCGCCTAAGCCACCATCTTTCCTCCCAGAAGATGTGGGCCTTTAGACCGGAGATTTGCGCACAGCACTTCTCCGGTTTTTTTTTGGTGCACTTAAAAACATTTCAAACATTCAAGTTTTCGAATATTCGAGTCTCATCCTGGCGCAAGGTCTTGTTAAAACAATAAAGCTAAAGCCAGGATGAATTAAATTTCTGCATAGAAAGCTCGAGACGTCCTCAAGAGAATTTTATTTATTGCTCTCAATGATGCGCTTCGGACTTCACTCGAATATTCGAATACAACAATGAATAACTGGAGAAATCTTTTTTTCTAACACTCCCTTCACTTCATTTAACCCCGCCCCTATAATCGTGCTGTTTTTCTCCAATCATTCTCAAACAAAGGTGAGTTATGCAGACACTGGCGATTATCGGCGCGCAATGGGGTGATGAGGGTAAGGGGAAAATCACGGATCTACTGTCGAAAAAAGCCGATTTGGTTGTGCGCTACCAAGGTGGCAACAACGCCGGTCACACCATTTGGGTCAACGGCACCAAGATTGTTCTGCACTTGGTACCATCAGGCATTCTTCATCCTCACTGTTTATCTGTTGTCGGTCACGGTGTGGTGCTTGAGCCCGAAGCCTTCCTAAAAGAAATTCAAAATGTCCGCGCTCATATTCCGGTCACCGGAAAAAATCTTTTAGTTTCAGAAAACACTGCTGTCATCACTTCGTGGCACAAATTGATTGATGCTGCTCGCGAAGGCCAGGGGCCAGTTAAAATCGGAACTACTGGAAAAGGGATTGGTCCCTCTTACGAAGATAAGATCGGTCGTCGTGGTGTGCGCGTAAAAGATCTTTTAAATAAAGACCAACTTCATAAACGCCTCAAAGAAACTTCTGACGAGAAGATTTTCCTACTCGAGAAAAAATACGGCATCACAGCTCCCACAGTCGAAGCTGAGACCGAGCGTCTCTATGCTTTGGGACAAGAGATGAAAGAATTTATTGGTGATGCTTTTGGAATCCTCCAAGACGCTCTCGCCAAAGGTAAAAAAGTTCTCTATGAAGGCGCGCAAGGTGCGCTCTTGGATGTGGACTATGGAACTTATCCCTACGTGACTTCCTCTTCAACGACAGTCGCTGGTGTTCACACCGGTGCCGGAACCAACAAAGGTGTGGTGAACGAAGTGTTGGGCATCTGTAAGGCCTACACCACACGCGTTGGCGAAGGCCCCTTCCCGACTGAACTCTTCGATGAAGTCGGCGCCTATATTCAAAAAACCGGTAGCGAATTTGGCGCCACGACTGGCCGAGTTCGTCGTTGCGGCTGGCTTGATCTGCCACTTCTTCGTTATGCCATTCAATGTTCATCACTCACATCCTTGGCCCTCACAAAACTCGATATCCTTTCAGGCATGACTGTTTTAAAAGTTTGCGAAGCCTATGAATATGAAGGCCAAAAATTCACGACCGCTCGTCCTGGAATGGATCTTGCGAAAGTAAAACCAATTTACCGCGATCTCAAACCATTCACTGATGATTTCAAGGGCGAGACTCTCTCTCCAGAACTTAATGCCTATATGGAGCTGATTGAAAAAGAGCTCAAAATCCCAGTGGGTATCGCCGCCTTTGGCCCTGACCGTGAACAGATCAAATTCAGAAAAGACTATTTCTAAACTGAAAAGGCGCAAGATTAAGCTCTGATCTTGCGCCTTTTATTTGGCAGTCATTTTAATCATCTTTTTCTCTCCCAATAATCTTCGTTTTGTCCCATCAGAACTCACAGACTTAGCGATGTAATTATTTTCTACGCCTTAATAATTTATCCTTCTCTTACCAATCATAATTTATTTCACTTTTGTTAAGTTGCTGCACAGAAGTTCGATAAAATAGGAGGATTCCATGGAGGCATAATGCTCACGCGCAAGTCTGTATTAATGGTTGATGATAATATTGATCTCTTAGAAATGGTGAAGATGCTTTTTGATCCCAAAGAGTTTCTCCTCGTCACGGCAAAAGATGGATCAGAGGGTTTGTTAAAAGCACAAAATCAAAAATTTGATGTCGTCGTATCCGATATCAAAATGCCTAAGATGGATGGCATTCGTTTTATTCAAGAGTATCGACGTTTGATTAAGCACGAAACTCCCGTGTTGATTTATAGTGCTCATCTCGACGAGCTACCACTGCCTCTCAAAAATATTAAATCACTTTATCGCCTCTCAAAACCATCACAAGGTTATGAACTCGTTCAACGAGTACGTAGTTTGGCAGAAGTGGTGGTGACTAAAGATGCCACCACAAAAGTAGCACCAGTCGCGGCCAATCCTTTTTACAAAAGTTTTGAACCCGGTTCATTTATTTTTAGAGAAGGAGATGCAGGTGCAGACGCCATGGTCATTCTGAAAGGCCAGATCGGTATCTACAAAGAATTTTCGAATGCTCAGGAAGTATTAATCGATACTCTTGAGGAAGGTGAATTCTTAGGTGAGATCGCTCCACTTGAATCTCAGTTTCGCTATTTCACCGCCAAAGCGATAGGCCCGGTAGAAGTGACTGTTTATCCCCAAGGCGCACTCCTTAAAGAAATTGAAGGAAAGCCTGAGTGGTTTCAAAAAATGATCCAAGGTCAGCACAAGCGCTTACTTAATTCTTATCAACGAATGAGAACATTTATTAAAGCGGCTTAGTGAGAGAGAATGCCTTCGAGGTGAAGTCCATTCCAACTCATCACTGTGACTGGCATGATTTGATTACTTAAATCTGCACTTGAACGCACGCGCACCTTTATAAAGTGCGGAGCGTGCCCTTCCCACCAACCATCTTTCTGGCTTTCAAACAGTACGTTGATACGTTCACCACTTAACTCGCGGGCAAAGTTATCCAGCTTCGCCTCACCCAACATAATCAGATCGCGCACCCGGCGTTTTTTCTCAGCACTCGAAATTTGATCAGGAAGCTTGGCGGCCGTGGTGTTTTGTCGCTTAGAAAACGGGAAAACGTGAAAGTGAGTCACAGGCCCTTCACGAAGCAGGTTAAAGGTCGACAAGAACTGCTCTTCGGTTTCACCCGGAAAGCCGGCTATTATATCGGCGCCAATGGCAGCTTTTGGGAAAAAGTCCTTCACCATGGCGAGAACTTCTTTGTAACGAGACGAGTCATACTTACGACGCATATTTTTCAACACTGCATCACTGCCACTTTGCAGCGGGATATGGAAATGATCCATATATTTACCGGAAGCTTTTAAGACCTCTAGCAGTTCTTTAGTGATGGTATTGGGCTCGACTGACGAAAGTCGCAAGCGCTCGAGGCCCTTGAGCTCTGTTAGCTCGCGGCAAAGCTCAGAGAGCTTCTCGCCAGACGTCGATTCATACTCACCAACATTAACTCCTGTAAGCACAACTTCTTTAAAGCCCTGCTCGAGGAGTTTTTTGGCCTCTGCGATCACGTCTTTAATTGGCTGAGTCCGTGAGCGGCCACGAGCGAATGGAATGATACAGAAACTACAAACGTAGTTGCAGCCATCCTGAATTTTCAAAAAAGCACGTGTGTGTGTATCGGCCAACGAAGTAGAAGCGCCCCAAAACTCATCGGATTTATCAATATGAACCTGGGTTTCTTCCTCTGAATCATCGTCCAGTCGATCGAGGTGATCAAACACACGGTATTTCTCAGAAGTACCCAGAATAAGATCGACTCCTTCCATTTTGCGGATCTTTTCGGCTTCCATCTGAGCGTAGCAGCCAGCCACGACTATCTTGGCGTCAGGAGAGCTCGAGCGCGCTTTACGAATAAGATTACGACAGGTGCTATCGGCACCATCTGTGACTGTACAGGTGTTGAGAAAAACTAAGTCGGCCGGCTGGCCCATCTCAACAATTTCATAGCCACGATCAACAAAGCCCTGGGCAATTGAACCCGTCTCAGAGAAATTGAGCCGGCATCCTAGCGTGTGCAATACAACACGTTTTGTAGAGGATTGTTGGATTGTATTCATTGTGAGGGGAATCTATGGCACAGGCGGGATTTTGTCCAAAGGCCATATGTAAATTAGGCTTAAAACTTTGGCAAAATGCCCTTGACGAAGAATTCCTGTCCACTTAACTTAGGGTCTCTGTTTTTTAAGAATGGTCTCGTAGCTCAGTTGGTTAGAGCATCTCACTTTTAATGAGAGGGTCGGGTGTTCGAGTCACCCCGAGATCACCACTTAAAATCTTGAATTTGTTACGTTTTGGTCCCATCGTCTAGCCCGGTCTAGGACATCGCCTTTTCACGGCGGTAACTGGGGTTCGAATCCCCATGGGACTACCAAGTATATAAAAAGCCCCGCTGAAAAGCGGGGCTTTTTTTTTGCTCTTAAATTTCTTTGGCGAGCTCTTTCACGTTTTCTACTAATTCCAACATCGAATTCGAATTACTCAGCACTTCTTGTGAACCTTTGTAATTCTGTTCGGCCGCATGAGTAATTCCTCGGAAAGTCTCCACTACGCTACTGACTGATTTATCTGATGTCTGAACGACACGAGCAACTTCGTTGGTGACTGCCGTTTGCTCTTCAACTGCCGTAGCGATACTCCCTGCGATGCCACTGATCTCATTAACCTTACCTTGAATTTGATCGATCACATGAATCGCACTGGTCGTAGAAGACTGAATCGCCGTGATTTTTTGAGCGATATCTTCCGTGGCTTTCGCCGTTTGTTTTGCCAATTCTTTTACTTCGTTCGCTACAACAGAGAAGCCTTTGCCAGCATCTCCAGCACGAGCCGCCTCAATGGTCGCATTCAAGGCCAAAAGATTTGTTTGTTGAGCAATCGAACTAATGACTTTGATAACATTACCAATCTCTGCCGAAGCCTTACCCAGTTCAGAGACAGTAATATTGGCGTCTGTCGTTTGCTGAAGCGCTTCGCGACTCATGCGTGCCGCTTCACTTGATGAGCGCGCGATCTCTTTAATCGATGCCACCATCTCTTCAGTACTCACTGTCATCGTGCGCACACCATCAGCAACATTTTCAGCATCTTTAGTGGCATGCTTAGAATCTTCGGTCGTTTTTAAAGTACTATCCGACATAATTTGAGCCGTTTTAGAGAGCTCTTCTGCTGAGCGCCCCAATTGCGTCGTTAGGGTATCAAGGAGATTTACTTTTTTTGTAACGATATCCCACACCACCATCGGGCCGATGTAATTGCCCTTTGAATCTTTCATGGCCGAGATATAAAGATCGAGTTTTTGGTCACCAATACTAATCATCGTGCGATGTGGGAGATTCTTCACATTTGATATGAATTTCCTCTGATGAGCAGGATTCTTGTGAAAAGCATCAAAACTCATGCCTTTAATTTGATCCGCTTTCATGGGAATGAAGCGCTCAAGACTTTTGAGAGTCGTAATTGATTTCGGATTAAGATAAGTGATCACACCGGTTAAATCACAGCACATAATATTCATCGGTGCGTTTTCAACCATAGAATAGATGCGCGCCATCTCATCTTGATTGCGAATTTTTTCCGTCACCACTTCCCAATTCACCATCGCCCCCACGTATTGGCGATTCTTGTCAAAGATTGCTGTCACAAACAACTCTAACTTTTCTGGCCCCAACTCAATAATTGATTTGATGGGCAAGTTATTTACGTTGCTCAAAATTTTCTGCTGATGCGCAGGTGATTTGTGAAACACATCAATCTTACTGCCTACCACTTGATCCACTTTAATAGGTAGGTACTGTTCCAGTTCTTTAAGAGTTTTAAGACTCTGAGGAGTCATGTAGCGAATAATCAAATCACGATCGCAATACATAATGTTACTCGGGGAGTTTTCTAATAGCCCCAGTAATTCATCCGTTGAATTGAGAACATTGACTTCCTTATCTTGAATACTTTGCGGCCGTGCTGACATGAGTGTCTCCTTTGGTTGAGACAGTATCGATGTCCTGCTGATTCCGCGGGATGAGCTAAATCAGCTTTTTTGAGCTTTTACTCTACCAAGTTTCCTATTTCGTGCTTAACTATTGGTATGTATTCCCTTTTTGGCACAGTTTTAATTTTTTGCTGTTTGGCAAATTCTGTTGTCAAAGCTGAAACGTCGACTACTCGACCAGACCTCATTGATTCAACACGTAACACGATTACTAATAACCTCATCGGCCTTGCTAACCGACTCGATTCTTTGTTTGGTGAACAACGAGCCGATGACGAACTCAACCGTTCTTCGATTCGTTTGACTTATGACTATCGAGTACGCATGGAGAAAAAACCATTAAGCGATTCGCAAGTACGTTTCAATCTGCGTTTACCCAATTTAGAGAAAATGTTTCGTTTTTCTGTTCGAAAGAACGAGCCCACTGAGACAAGTACCACTCCTAAAGAAAAAATAGCTCGGGAAAAAAAAGAGGAACAAGAAGAGAAGGAACCTTGGCGCTTTCGCTCAGATGTGGGTCTTAATGTTGCTTACCCGCCCATCGTATTCGCCCGTTCACGATTACGTAAAAACTGGCGGTGGTCATGGTTGGTGCAACGTTTTGAAACTGAACTTGCATGGTTCAGCGACCAAGGCGTCACCCAAGAAATAACTTTGTTTCATGATCACGCGCTGGCAGATGATTTACTCTTTCGACTTAGTAATGAACAGAACTGGCTTATTACCGACAAAAACTTTAGTACCAATCACGGTCCGAGTATCATTCAAGATATTACCGACAACGACGCAATCTCATATAACCTCAGAATGAGTACACGAGTTGATGAAGCTTGGTACGTTAATAACTACTCTGTCGGTGTCGCTTACCGCAGAAATCTTAAAGGCCAATGGCTCTTTGCTGAAGTTGGTCCTACGCTCGACTTTCCAAAGCGTGAAAGTTTTCGCCGGGCCCCCTCTATTCTCTTCCAACTTGAGACCCTTTTTGCTGGCGAACGTTAGTATTAACGCTCTCTCCCATCGAGAGAACTTGCCCAATTGTCTCACTCCTAAGATCATTCTTAAATAACGCTCAAGGAGACTTTTAGATGGCACTCATCATCTTTACGATTGGACTGATGTACTTCTTGGCCAAGTATTTATCGCTCACTTTCACTCGCACCAAAATTCCCGACGTACTTGTACTCATGGCAATGGGAATTGTGGTGGGCCCTGTTTTAGGGATCATTAACATCGAACAATTTGGCGCAGTCGGTGGTGTTATCTCAACCATGGCCCTCGTGCTGATCATGTTTGAGTCAGGGCTTTTGATGGATCTTAAAGGAACAATCGAGGCGCTTAGCTCAGGTTACAAACTCACACTCGCCACAGCTTTAATGACCGTGGTGCTAGGAGCACTGGCAGGAGTTTATCTCGCTGACCTAAGTATCGTCTCAGCACTCACTTTAGGTATTATTATTTCTGGTACATCGTCGGCAGTTGTTATCCCGATGGCCAAAATTTTGGGCCTAACTGACAAAACCACCAATATGTTGATCCTGGAATCAGCGATCACGGACGTAACCTGTATTATTGGTACTGTTGCCATGATTCAAATTGCTACCAGTGGCGGTGTTCATCCTGGGCAAGTGATTGGGAGCACTCTGGCGAGTTTCGTTTTTGCGATTGCTATCGGTCTAGGCGCTGGTGGTATTTGGCTTTATTTCAGTGAATTCATCACTCGTATTAACCGAACTGTTTTTCCAACGGTCGCTTTTGTATTCTCTGTTTATGGACTGACTGAATTTTTAGGTTTTAGTGGCGCCATTGCTTCTTTGGCCTTAGGTCTAACGCTTTCTAATCATCGCCAAATTGGTTTTTACAAATTCATTGATAAAATCGATAAGTACCAAACGATCACCGATCGCGATAAAAACTTTTATGAAGAACTGGTTTTTATCCTTAAGACTTTCTTTTTTATCTTCTTGGGTGTGAGTATGAAAATCACACACATCGTTCCTTTTGTGATCGCGGCGTTGATTATTATGGGAGCTTACCTGCTGCGTTTCCTCTTCACTAAAGTGATGCAACCCGACCTTGCCGCTCGAGAAGCTCGCATCATGTCGCTCCTTATCCCTAAAGGACTTGCCGCTGCAGTTCTTGCGAGTCTTCCGGCGTCAGTCAAAATGCCAGGATATGAGATGATCGAATCCATTACCTATGCCGTCGTCTTTTTATCCATTTTAGTTTCATCAGTGGCCATTGCATTAGTTGAGATTAAATCAAATTCTTCCAGCGAAGCACCCACAGCATGACAGGACAAGAAACGGGCTCCTTCGTTTTCACTGTTTGCCTTTTGTTACTAGCTGTTCATGCATTAGGTTTTGCATTTGAAAAAATCAAACAACCTAAACTGATTGGAGAAATCCTCGCCGGTATTATTCTGGGGCCTTTTATTCTTGGTCCCT
>JBKHVI010000032.1:0-31384 GCA_046570105.1 Bacteriovoracia bacterium | reverse complement strand
TTAGTTCTTTCAGCTACTTTGGCCCAGGCCAACTACCTTGATGCAACAGTCGCTCTTAAAGAAGTTTTGCCAGTCGGTTCTTACGCTGGTGTAACTGAAGACGATGCGGCCTGTTCTGTTATCGTTGCCGATGTGGCCAATGGAGTTAAGGTGACAGTGAAGAGCGAAGGCGAATCTTTGAATCGTGTTGTGCCTTTCAATTCAGTATTTATGTGGAAGCCAGGCAAGAGAGAGTTTCTTTCAACGGCTAAGACTGTCTTGAGCAACGGAACAGAGCTAGAAGACGTCGTCCGCACAATTGCTGTGACTGAAGATCGTCAGTATGTGGTGGTCGCCAAGATCAAGACTGAGAATCGTGACATCGCCGAAGATGCTCGCGAATGTATCATTAACCTTTAAGCTTCTTAGAAATCATCAGCAAATTACCGTTGGGGTCCACGATGTGGACTTCACCGGTTTTTAGTTTCTGCACCCATCCTGCACATTCAGTCTGTTCCGGAGCGTACTGCTGTACGAATTGCTCACTTAAGTGACCGACATTATCTGTATTCATAATAAAGATATGGCCATTCTTAAAAGGATTGAGCTCCTTCTCTTGGTTCATCGTGAGTGTGAGATCTTGGCATTCTAAAACGAGATAAAGGTCATCGCCTTTCTCTTCCGCATGAGTGGTGAAACCTAGGCGCTCGTAGAAGCGCATGGTTTGTTGGAGATCAATATAGGGCGCCATTCTTTGGTTCTTCATAAGGATTGATTCTACGGCCCAAGAATTTGGGTCCAGGGACCTAAGGGATAAGCCCTGGAAAGCTCGAAAACTACTAAGAAAGTCCTAATAAATATCAATTAATCTTGCTGGAAATGCCACGATTTACGGTCACAGACTAGTTTTCTGGGACCCTAAGATCTGCTGAAGTTTGAACCAGCCCATCACTGAGACTCCCCAGCGTACTTCTTCAGATTGGATCTTTGCTGAGACCTCTTCAGGGGTGAAGGCAATGATCTCTTCAATAGCATCTTCGCCATCTGGGTTAGGAAGCTTTGAGGGCGTGAGATTTTTGGCGAGATAAAAATAGGTTTTCGAGTTCACTGTTCCATTAGTGGTATAAACCCAGAACTCTTCCATCGATCCTGCAATGAAACCGATCTCTTCTTGCAGCTCTCTTTGCGCAGTTTCAAGTGGTGCTTCGCCCTCATCGAGCATGCCGGAGACAGGCTTTAAGCGCACCGGTGGATTTTCGTGCGGACGCTTCTCGCGAATAAAAAGAATTTTGCCATCGTCGGTGACAGGAAAAATGACGAGGCCCTCAGGGATATAAGCACGCTCCCAAACTTGGCCGTGCATAACCTCTGTAGTTACCTTGACGAATTTTCCCTGCCATTCGGTTTTTTCCATTAGCGCAAAGCCTCTTCAAGCACGAGGGAAGTATCCGTCTTGTCATCGCGGTACTTGATGATGATCGGACACTGAAGCATAAGGCCTTTGTTTTTGATGAAGTCGTTCGTTGTAGAGAAGGCACGAGTCCCAGGAACAACGACCGCTCCTTCAGGAATACCTTCACCACGAGGGATCACACGTTGGTTCACAACATCGTAAACTTCAACTGCTTTAGAGAGAATCACACCTGGAGCAATCACGGCGCGGGTGCGCACGAGAATGCCTTCAACGATAATTGAGCCAGCACCAACGAACACATCATCTTCAATCACGACAGGACGCATGCCCACTGGTTCAAGCACGCCGCCAATTTGTACACCAGCAGAGAGATGCACACGTTTGCCAATCTGAGCACATGAGCCCACGAGCGCGTGAGAATCCACCATGGTGCCTTCATCCACATAAGCGCCGACGTTGATATAGGCCGGAGGCATGATAACAACTCCGCGAGCGACATAAGAGCCGCGACGAACTGATGAGCCACCAGGTACGAGACGAACACCGCGATCAACGGTGAATTCTTGCGGGAAGAGATTGTGTTTATCCACAAAGCCGCCTTCGGCTTTTAATTGGCCGGCCTTAAACGCCGCCAAGATGCCTTCTTTAACGGCAGTATTGGCGTGCCACTCGTTGCCGCGTTTTTCGGCTGAGCGAACTTTTCCGGTTTCAAGATCTGTTAAGAGTTGCTCCCAGCTCATGCGTTCTCCTTCATCCAAGATTGAACTTCTTTATCGATTTCTGCCAGCACAGCGACTTGTTTAAAGTCGTCATGGTGAAGTGGCGCTTGCATGACGGGAGTTTTAATCCAGCCTTTGTGATGAAGCAGAGCTTTGACTGGCAAGGGGTTAGAGGCCAAGAAAAGTGAGTTAGAAGCTTTCTCCCAAAGTGGGAAAACTTTATCGAATTTTTGCGCCAGTGAAAGTTCGGCATAACGACGAGTTTCTGTGGGCCAAACGTTTCCTGCGACTGAAACAACACCAGTGCAGCCCATCGGCACAAAGAACGGAAGAAGAGCATCGTCACCTGAATAAATGGTGAGAGATGGATTCGCCTGACGAAATTGTGAGTATTTCTCAATCGAGCCAGAAGCTTCTTTTAAAGACCAAAGATTTTTGTGACCTTTAAGATTTTTTAAAACATCCGGGTGCATGGCCACGGCCGAGCGTCCTGGAACGTTATAGAGCATGCAGGGACGAGTGGAGAGATTCATCAAAGTTTCGAACCACTTGGTTTGACCGACAAGGCCTGGTTTGGCGTAAAGCGGAGTGACAAGGAGATAGCCATCAAAGGCGTGATCCGCACCAAACTTCATCCACTCCATCTGCTCATCAAGCTGATGACCGCCAATCCCTAAGATCATGCTGGTTTTAAGATTGAGCTTGGTGGCAAATTTTACGATCTCTTGTTTGTCGGTGTTGGAAAGATTCAAGGCCTCTGCCGTTGAGCCTAAGAGCACAATACCGTTTCCTGCGTCGGCCTGTTTTTTCAAAAGACCTTCAAGCGAGGTGTAGTCGACTTTGCCATCATTTAACAGCGGCGTAACGACTGCAGTCCAGACAACGTGTTTGTTAAGTTCGGTTTGGCTTTTCATTGTTGCTCCAAATGATCCATGAGTTTTTCTAGAGGGTGCAATCCCGCACCCAGAGGATTTTTTAAAAGTATTTGAGCGATATCAAGGGCCCCTTGGGCAAACAGCGCGCGGTCATGAGCGTTGTGAGAGATTTTTACTGTTTCTTGCGGAAAAGTCAGCGTCATCTCATGAAAGCCCACCACATCACCTTCGCGCAGTGCTTTGATCTCGACGGGAAAATCACTCCAGGCGGCAAGTGACTTAGCGGTGCCAGAAGGAGCATCAAGTTTTTTTGTGTGATGAATATCTAAGAGCTCCGCTTTAAAACTTGGCAGCGATTTTTGCAGTTTGTTCACAGTCTTGATGAGTTGGCGAAAGAGCTGCACTCCTAAAGAGAAGTTGGTGGCATGCACCCAAGTGACACCTTGAGCTTTAAGTTTCTGGTCTAAATTTTTAGGCCACTCCATGCCGGTGGCGCCAATGACCATCGGTTTTTTACTTTCAAGCAGTTCTGGAATCATTTCAAGGAAGGCATCACCTGGAACAAAAATAATTCCCACATCTGCGGCCTTAAGTTTTTCTGCACTCACAGGATTTGAGCGCCCAAAAGGCCCCACGATATTTTCTTTGCTGATCAGATTCAGAACATGTCCGCCAGTTTTTCCGCTGCCGATGACTGCGACTTTCATTTCTGCTCCAAGAGTTCGGCGTGGAGAGTGCGGATGATTTCTTCTGAGTGGCCGGGAGTGATCATGACACAGAAGGCGTGATCACTAGCGCCGCAAGACATCATGAGTGGCTTCACATTTTTTAGATGCGACAAAATGCGCGACTGAATTGGAGATTCAGAGCGAATATTTTTTCCCACCACGGCAATGACTTCACCTTCAGTGACTTCCACTAAACCTAACGTTGTCATATCTCGCAAGAGATCCGGAGTGAGGGGATAGAGTTTATCAATCACCACACCCACGCGATTCTCACTCGTGGTGAGCATGGTAGGAGTCACGCGATATTGCTGGAGCACTTGAATCACTTGGCCCAAGAACCAGGGATGATTCTGGCCTTCAGCTTCTTTTACCGAGAGCCATTTTTGATCACGTTTGAGAGCGATGGCACGCACAGCTGGATTTTCACTTGGTGCAACGACTACGCGTGTACCTTTCACCGTGGGGTCTTGTGAGTAGCCGACATAAACTGGAATCTGTGCGCGAATCGCTGGGAGAAAAGTATCAGGGTGAATCACTTTGGCACCAAAACGAGTGAGTTCACTAATTTCAGTAAATGAAATTTCAGAAAGTGTGCGGGCATGGGGAACAAGTCGTGGATCAGTGGTCATGACTCCAGCGACGTCTTTCCAGATTTGAATCTCTGAGGCATCCAGAGCTTCGGCAAAAAGGGCAGTAGAGTAGTCAGAGCCTTCTTTACCTAGAGTTGTGGTGCGGCCATGGAGATCAGAACCGATATAACCTTGAGTCACGACAATTGAATTGGCGAGATGAGGTTTGATTTCATTTTCGGCATGCTGGCGCAATAGTTCGAGAATCGGTTGAGCGCGTCCGTGGTCAGAGCTGGTTTTCATTAAATGGCGAGCATCAAGCCAGGTTGATTTTAAACCTTCCGCCTTAAGTGCTTCAGCAAATAAAAGTGAGCTGATTAACTCCCCGTAGCTCACGAGATCATCAAGAGCTGAAGGAGAGGTTTCACGCAAGAGCATCATCCCTTGCAGGATTTGATGAACACGCGAGCAGTACTCTTCCACTAAAACTAATTCACCACCCAGGTTTTTCATGAAGCTCAGATGGCGTTCATGAAAGGTTTTGAAACCGGCCTCAGGAAAAACACCACCCGAAGCTTCGCGGGCCATGGTCATTAAAATATTGGTTGAACCGGAGGTCGCTGAGATAACACACATGCGGATTTCGGGGCGCGACTTCAAAACTGATGCCGATTTCCGCGCCACGGAGGCGTCCGCCATGCTGGTGCCACCAAACTTTGCTATCGCGAAACTCATGGAAACCCCTAGAAGCTGTGAAGAAACGACTATAGCAGAGGAAAAAACAGGAGTTGAAGCCAAATTCGCGATACAATTACTGACATGAATTTAATCAAACTCGGCACCATGTCCCTAGATGAAGCTAAGTCCCTGCAACGCGTCCTTGCGACTAAAGGCGTTGAAGCGGTTATGAACCATGATGAGCAGACTTGTCGTCGAGGCTGCGCGGTGACAGTCGAGGTTCTCGTACCGGAAAATAGCATTCCAGTCGTGCAGGACACCCTTCAGGCGCAGTATCAAAACTTGGCGCAAGGCCTCTCGGTTGACTGGAATTTATTGGGCCAAGTTTTTGACCCCTCTAAAGATTCTGCCACCTGTCCCGCCTGCGGCACCCAGTTCTCGACTCAGAAGACCGAATGTCCTGAATGTGGGCTTTGTTTTTAGCTAATTCGTCCCAGGTTGCAAGAAATCCAGTCCCCTTATAAAATAAAAAAACTGGTGAGGGTTTAACCCCAATGTGCATGCATTGGGCCTCACCAGAAAAATTCTCTCCAATCATATATTGTTAACGCGTCCACCACACTGAATAATAGAAACCAACTATTGAGGTGCGCGTGGGAATTTCTGAAGAATTGAAAGCGTTGGTGTATGAAGCGGTGAAGTGCTTTGGGGAAGCTTTGCGGGAAAAAGAAGGCGAGGCGATTTACCAACTGATCGAAGAAACACGCCTCTCGTTCAAAGAAACACGTCATCAAAATTTTGAGTTTGTTCGAGAAAAGCTCAATCTCTCTTATCAGAATTTAAAAAGCAGAAACAAAAAAGAGCTCTATGCTTTAGGGAAATCTTTTTCCTTGATGCTGGAACTCATCAATAGCTGTGAAGCGGCCTATCGCGCGCATTTACTAAAAAAACGTCTTGGTCCGATTGAGGCTACCGATCAAAAACTCATCTTTGTTTTCACCAGTCACCCAACGGAAGCTCGTAGCAAAAATTTTCTCTCGATCATGGGCAAAGTGAATAAACTTCTTGAGCGTGCTTTGACTGAAGGCTTTGATGCCGTTCGTTTGGAGCTCGCATATTATCTACGAATCGCTTTGGCCGGTGAGATCGCCAAACACAAAAGTCCGACAGTGAAAGATGAGGCGATGCAAATTTATCACTTAGTACTCAATCCAGACGTATTAGGTGAGCAAGTGAAGCTTCATCAAAATGGAGTTGAGGTTGGATTTCGCACTTGGAGTGGAGGCGATAAGGACGGTCATCCAGGAGTTGGTCCCAAAGAGATGAAAGAAAGTTTGCAGCTCTCGCGAGTGGCACTTGTGGATTATCTTTTGACTCAAATGGAAGTGGTCGTCCAGGATATGGAGATGACCGAGAATCCGCTCTATTTGCGTGAAGTTGAAAAACTAGTTAAAGATCTCCTCGCATTAAAAAAACTTGCCCCAGGAGATGGGGCGAAAGTTGTTCGTTTCAGAAAAAATTGTCTCAGTTTTAAAAGGAAATTGAAAAGTGCCGGATTGATGGGCAAAGAAGTGCTCAATATCGAGAGTCTTATGTGGCTCTATCCAGCTCTCGTGATGCCACTCGAATTGCGAGAGGATAGCGAACTCATTCATCAAAGTTTAAAAAAGCCCAAGAACAATATTTGCCAAATGCTTTCATGGATTAAGAAGCTTTCTAAGGGGCATGATCCTAAATGGTATGCTCGCGGCTTAATCGTGAGTATGTGCCAAGCACCAGAAGATTTGAAAGCAGGTCTTGATCTTGTTACTAAGTATCTTGGTAAGAATCAAATTCCGACTGTTCCTTTGTTTGAAAATGCTCAAGGTCTTGAGCGCTCAATCGAAATTCTGACTTATGTTTTTAAGGGCGGATCCCTTATCCGCGCTCATCAACAGAAGTGGCATGGGAAATTTGAAGTGATGTTGGGCTATTCAGATTCCAGCAAAGAGAATGGTGTGTTGTCTGGTCGCTTGATGCTGGAGTCGGCGATTCATCAATTGGATTCTTATCTCAAAGGCCAAGGCCTGCAGCCCGTGTTCTTCCACGGTTCAGGCGGGAGCATCAGTCGCGGTGGTGGCTCAACCAAAGAGCAAATCGCTTGGTGGCCTAAATCGAGTTTGAGTATTTTCAAAATGACAGTGCAAGGGGAGTCGATCCAACGGCACTTCTCACATCCTCTCATCGTGCGCTCGCAAGTGAAAAAAATTGTCGATGAGTTTAAGCATTTTACTCCTAGGGAAGCTCGTCCCTCGAAGGCCGTTCATGCTATGGCCGAAAATGTGCAAGAGGCCTATCGAAAATTAACTTCAGAGCCGGCCTTTCACCATCTCGTTTCTCACACCACTCCTTATAGCTTTCTGAATCATCTGAAACTCGGTTCACGGCCCAGCAAAAGAAATAAGAGTGGAGAGTTCTCTCTGCGGGCGATTCCCTGGATTCTGTGCTGGACGCAAACTCGACTTCTCCTTCCCATGTGGTGGGGAGTAGGAGAGGCGTGGAAGAAAACAACTCCAGAAGATCGCTTGATGATCATTAAAGATTTCAAATCATCAGCTCTCTTGGCCTCTTTCGTGAAGCACTTAGGTTTTACTTTCGAGAAGATGGAATTTGGTGTCTGGTTGTTTCTATTGGAGCGCTCGAATTTGAGCGCTGAGGAAAAAAACTATTGGCGCGCGCGCTTTGTGGAAGAGATGACTTTAGCGCAGGAATTCTTTTTCGCAGTTACCGGAGAGCGAGACTTCACTTGGTTTAGGCGCTGGCTTAAAGAGAGTATTGTCTTCCGTTCAAGTATGATTCATCCATTGAACGTCTTGCAGAAGATCGCTCTTGAAAAACAAGATGCCGATCTGCTGCGCCTGACGGTGACGGGAATCTCTAGCGGGATGCTGACGACCGGTTAAGGCGATCTAAGTGGCTGATTTCTGAGGAGTGTGAAAGGGACGAAATCCTAGTCGTGTAAATTCTCCCTGATTCGGTCTATAGGACGGCAAAGTCTCATAGAATATAGGCCAGCGAGGCTTATATGAAATTTGCGAAATTTACTATTTTGAATCCTAAAGACCAAGTCACTTCACGCGAGACGGAAGTCGAGATGTTGATCAACTTGGATCATATCATTTCAGTGAAGCCTATTCGCATTGCGAGCCCTGATCGTTTGATCAACGGCTTTTGGATCAGAACCACTAACGGCAAAAAATATAAAGCCGTCAAAATCCCACAAGATCTCTTGGCCACTATCGGCGAACAGTACGCCACGGCCATTAATATGAATCTTGATGGCGATGAGGTCTTTCCTCAGTAGTCATAATTAAAGTTTTTCCCTTAAATTCCGATGAGTTCCGCACAGGAATTCGATGAGAATCTTTGCCCTATTGATGCTTTTATTTCCGCTTCTCGCTTTTGCAAAAAAAAGTGAGTTTCAACATTTTCCTCAGTGTAATCAATTACAGAATTCGAACGGAAATCAAATTCAAACTGATTTTCAGTGTGAGTATCGTTCGCCGCTCCCAAAGCTGGGTGAGATGGATGATTTCATCGAAGACTTTTCAAAGCATACCGACGGGCAAAAATTTCGCCTCTCGCTTTTGTCGCAGGCCGAGCAGCGAGTGAAATTTGTAACTCGTGCGAATATAAAAAAATTAGAACTGCAAAAGCGATGTTTTGTTGAACCCAATTACCCAGGGTGTGCGGCCGTCCGAAAACAAATCCTAGATGGCATCAGCAAGAATTGGCATGAGATGAACCTATCTCTGGTGCTGGGGTTTCAGCAAAACTCCGCTGTTCGCTATCAGTTTGGTGCAACTCAGCCAGATCTTTTTCAATTTCCTAAAACGCAACATCCATTCGGTGGAAAAGTTAAAATTTCAAATGAAGTGAAACAAGAGGCCAAACAAGTTTTCGAAGAGTCTCTTAAGAAATTTGGAAATCATCTCGACTCAGGTCTTCGTGATCACCTACAAGAGACATACAAATCTCGTTATACAGAAACTCTGAAAAGAGCACCGATTATGGCGTTAGTTGATTCTGCTAACCCAAGTTCAGAAGCTGTGATTGAAGCGATCGACAAAATGCTGGAAAATAATCAGGATCTTTTGCAGAAAAATTTTGATGCCAAAGATCTAGCGGGCTTCTATCCATTAATCTCTGATTTAGTTTTAGAAAATCCCAACTACTGTACGATAGCCGAGCATTTGATCTCTGAAAAACTCGCTGACGACAAATCCAAGCGATGGATGCAAGTGGGTGCAGCTGGAGCGCTTGGGGTGGGCTGCCTGGCGAGTGCTTGGACGGGAGTTGGTCTTTCTTTATGTTTTGCTTCGGGTGCTATCATGACCGGAACGAATGTGGCCCTTGCTCATCAGAACAGAGAGCAAGAGCAGATGCGAACATTCACTGCAACTCTTGATAGCCAACTCGTGACAGATTTTGATGCGCTTTCTGCAGCTGAGCAAGACTATGCCCTCGAACTTGTCATGGCCCCTTTGGCAGGTTTTGGTGCAGGGAGTGTTCTCAAGACGGTTGCTCCAACGGCGAAAGTGTTTAGCTTCACCAAGAAGTTCGGAACACTTGCTCGCACAGAAAAAGTTGTTCCTGTAAAACCTGAAAGTCTCCAACAGGTTCCTGGTACTGAATTGAATCTGGTGGCCGATAATGGCCAAAATGCCAATGGCCGCCATTTCGTAAGCAATATTGCAGATCTTCAGCTGGCCAATCGCAATGGTAAAAGAGTCATGATTAAGTCTCATTATCGCGAAGAAGCTCTTCTTGATGAAGCGGCAATGTATGAAATGGTTGAAGCCGCCGGAATCAAAACACCTTATCAAGGAATCACCGTTCTTCCGAATGGAAAACGTGCTATTGTATCTGAGTATGTGGAAGGTGGAGTATTTAAAAGTTCAATTGGTGGATATAAGTTTTTCCCTAATTCAGGAAAACAGATCAAGGACTATGCTTTAGGCCAGCACACCGTGGATGCATTACTGGATATGGAAAAAAAGTTAAAAGCAGCTAAAATTGATCCAGGTGATTTTCAGGTATTTATTAAGCAGGATGGAACGCCCGTGCTTTTTGATGTAGATATTTATTCAAAAATTCGACCGGACGCTCCGGCAGACTACAATCCTTATCGCAATATACAAGATCTCAGAGAAAAGTTAGTTCGTTACCTAAGTGATAAAAATTAATTCTGATTGATACACAGCTCGGGTTTTACTTTTGAAGCGTACTGATCCCCTTGCGTTTCACTATCCACTTCAAAACAATCACCGGTTTTTTCCGATGTTCTCACAAAACGATAACTGACATTCTTTGGTCGACAGGATGAGAAGGCGACTTTCTCACTATAGCTCTCAGTATCGCCCGTTAACCAACATTCACCTTTGAGTTCACCTGTCTTGCGCCAAAGAGCAGTTACGTTTTTTGGTTTGCATTCATAAACCAAGATGCGTTTTTCCCAGCGAGCACTACCTTGAGTTTTGTGTATTTCAACACACTCACCACCCAGGCCATTTTGATTGAGTTTGAATTCTTTTTTTATTTCATCTTCGGGTGGGCGACATTCTTGGGGATTAAGCTTGGCACGAAATTTTTGGCCACCCGAGGGATCAACCAGCCAACACTCTCGCTTCTCTTGATTGAAGGCATAGAGGGCATCGGCGGGCGCACATTTGTGGATATCGCGAACACGGACACCAAAAAGCTGTCCCTGAGTCTCTTGGTCAACTTCATAGCAATTGTCTTTGAGCCAAAGGTAACTAGTTTTTTCAGGCCGGCAGTCCTCGGGACGGGCCTTGCCCACAAAGGAATCTCCATTAGATGGAGTGTGTTTTTGCACACATTCTCCCTCTGGAAAACGCGTTTTATTGGGGTACCAAAGAAAGCTCGTTTCTTGGGCATGAGCGATGGGGAATAAAAGTAGAATTATCAGGCAACGCATAGAATTTATTATAACACCCTCAGTTTTTTCTGCACACGCCGAAAAGGAAGGTAGCTGAGGTGTAAATGCTTAATCTATTTCAAAAATATCGTCGTCTAGGTGCCACATCTGCTCGCATTCAGCGCGAAGATTTCTGCCAATATTTTTTCTCACTTCCAGAGCATGCTTGGATGAATGAAGACGCCAACACCTATGGTGTATTCAAGGCCTGCTTTGAAAGACTTCCGAGCGCTCTTCTTGCCACCCTTCTGCGCCAACCTTTGCTATTTATTCCGTCACAAGTTTTTAAGTCTGAAGGTGCTGCTCGTTTTCAAATGAATAACACCGTAGTGATTTTTCCAGAATTTCAAAAAATGTTTAAGCGCGGTGCTGTCGAAGCGGTTGCGTTTGTTGCCCATGAATTGGCCTTAGTGCTTTATGAACTTGAGAATCCAGTAGATAAAGATCCATTAATGGCCGAAGTAGAAGCCGACAAATTTGTTTGTGATATGGGGCTGGCCGATGAATTAGAGCAATTGCTTCTCTCTATGGATGAGAGTACCGAAAAGCGATTAAGGCTCACTTATCTCACGTTTAAGAGTCTCGGCATAAATTAGTGCGTTGTTTCACGAGCGTTTGTGTCATGTATGCGACGCGCACTTCATTTTTCCTCTTGTTTTAAACACCCAATGCTTGCACGATGGTTTGCATACCAGTTTGAAACTCAGACAGTCTGTGTTTCGTTAACCTTTGGAGTCTTCATGAAAAAGCTTCTCGTTCTTGCTATCGCTCTTGTTTCTGTGTCTGCCTCTGCTGCTCAGTACGGTTCTTCAGGCTGCGGCTTGGGTTCAATGATTTTTGAAAAAGACAACACATGGTGGAAGCAAGTTCTTGCCGCTACAACTAACGGTACTTCTGGTAACCAAACTTTCGCTATCTCTTCAGGTACTTTGAACTGTGATTCTCCAACTGCAGGAAAAACAGCTCAAGTTGAAGCTTATATCGAAGCTAACAAGATGGCGCTTGCTAACGACATTGCGAAAGGCAATGGCGAAACTATCTCTGGCCTTTCAAAAGTTTACGGCTGCGCTGATTCAGCTGCATTCGGCAAAGCTTTGAAGACAAACTACAGCACGATCTACACTTCATCTGACGTAGCAACTAACGAAGTTGCAACTAAGATCAATGGCGTAGCTGCTATGGCTTGCGGTACTTCAATCTAATTTGAAGACAAAGTTAAAACGCTTGGCGCCCGGGTTTATCCTGGGCGCTTTTTTTTGGTTCTCTTGTCTTGCTGGCCATGCTTCGGTTGAGAAGTGGGCCCAGGATCCTCAATGGCTGAATCTCGTTCATTATAAGAAAACATTGTGGGGCACCGAGGGACAGGCCGATGGTGTGGCCAGTTACTTAGCTGTTGATGGAAAAAAGAATCCCGAGAGTGAATTACGGGAAACACTCAAGCAGTTCCTGGCTCTGAAAGCACCCCTCGAAAAGCAATCAGCTCTTTGCTTATTTCCTGCTCGCTATAATTGGCTTAAAACGAAAGTGACAGAACTCAAATTTGATCCCTTAGTAGAGTGTGCGGACTATCGTGAATTTGTTACGAAAGTGAACGCCAAATCGGTCAGTCTAATTTTCTCTTCTTATTTTATAAATTCTCCCGCATCAGCATTCGGGCACACATTTTTGCGTTTTAATTCGGCCCTCCATCGCCAAGACGATCAAGACCAAGCGGAGCTTTTGGATTACGGCATTAACTATGCTGCCGTTATGGATACGGACAATGCTTTAGTCTATGCTGCGAAGTCTATGTTGGGTTTGTTCCCAGGAACCTTTACCGCGATTCCATATTATTACAAAGTCCGCGAGTACAATGATTTTGAATCACGCGATTTGTGGGAATACAAACTGAGCTTCACTCAACCTCAGATTGATCGCATGGTGGAGCATTTATGGGAATTGGGGCCTACGCATTTTGATTACAAGTTCTTTACTGAGAACTGCAGTTATCATGTTTTAAGTTTGATGGAGGTGGGTAATCCCAAGCTAAAACTCACAGACAAGCTTCCCTCACTTTATGTTATTCCCATTGATACTGTCCGTATTGTTGCCGAAGAGAAAGGATTGACTCTCGGTAGTCGTTATCGTCCTTCGGTGCTATCTCGCTTAGAGAAGAGAACTGAAAAAAGCTCTCAAGCAGAATTAAACGCTATTCGAAATTTAGTGGAAAATCCGCTGAGTGCTGCTGAACAAGTAGCAGATCTGACTGATGTGGTAAAAAAAGCTGAGAGGTTGGATGCTGCTGTCGATGCGTTTGATTTTCTCTACGCTCAAGACTTGGTTTATAAGCCCAAAGAAACCAATGCTCGCCGTCACCATATTCTGACTCAAAGAGCGATCACAGATCATATCTCAAGTCCGCTTGAGATGACCCCACCAAGTGAAGAGCATCCTGAGAATGGCCACCGCTCTCAGCGTATTGGAGCTGGTTTTGGTTATCGCGATAGTGTAGGGACGTTTGAGACTTTCTCCATGCGTTTCGCGCTTCATGATTTACTTGATCCATTGCCTGGTCAGCCGACATTCTCTGAAATTCATTTCGCAGGACTTACCGCCCGCGTTCAACAAACAGGCCACGGTGAAGGCCATAAGCTCTACTTAGATAATCTCGACTTTTTCCGCGTTTCAAGTTTTCAGCCAGTCACAGCTTGGCAGAACTCTCTCTCATGGACTGCGAAGTTTGGTGCTCGCACGATTCAGGACAATGCGTGCGATCAATGTCTTGCTGCCAATATTGATGTAGGGGGCGGTGCCAGTGTGGGGCCTCGTGGTACAGAGCATTTTGTGGCGTTTCTGACAAAGCTTGAGGCCGATTATAGTGATCGCTTGAAGAATAACGCTCGGGTAGCGGTGGGGCCTGAGATTTGGGCACGACTAGTGCCCTCTCGACGTTTTAGTTTGCTGGGTAAAGTTGGTTATAAGTGGTCAAATCACTTTGAATCCCCGTTCTTTGTCGATCAAATCTTTACGCGCTCCCTTGAGGTTCGCTATCATGCTAATAAAGATTGGTCGTTAGCACTCACGGGTGAGGGTTATGAGAAGAATGGTGAAACAGTGCATTTGGGTTTCTATCGCTTCTTTTAGTATTTTCTCAAGTTGTGCCCATCATTTTGATGATAAAGAAGGGACTAGCATGTTGCCGGAAGGTTTTGTTTCTCTCTCGAAAGAATGCCCAAGCTTAATCATTGCAGCCAGCTATGCAACTCCTGAGAATTTTACAGGAACAGTTGTTGATGGATATCACACCGTCGATGCCTACTTTAGTAAGGCAGGAGCAGAAGCTCTGTGCGCAGTTCAAGATGAATTACAAGGGCGAGGGCTGGGACTCAAAATTTTTGATGCCTATCGACCGCTTAAAGCTGTTAAATATTTTCAGACTTGGGCAAAGATACCAGGTGATATTCCTTCTATTAAAGAACGCTACTATCCTACGCATACTAAGCTCGATCTTTTTAAGCTAGGATATATCGCCACTGAATCAAGTCATTCACGAGGAAGTGCCGTTGATTTAACGATTGTTAATGAAAATGGGATTGAACTCGACATGGGAACGATTTTTGATTTTTTCCATGAACGCTCTCACACGCATACTGCGGGACTAACAGAAGAACAGAAAAGCAATCGCGAATTATTGTTAGATGTGATGAAGCGCCATGGCTTTAAAAATTATTCTCAAGAATGGTGGCACTTCTCACTCGTTAAAGAAGCTTTTCCTGGGAAAAGTTTTGATTTTAATATCGATTAATTAGTTTTCGGAAAAGAAGCTGCCTAAATCTTTGTAAGATAGGAGTTGGTGCAATTCATCCAAATCTATCTTTTTAAGATTGTTGCGCCAATAAATCACTAAAAGTACCGGTGAGGCGAGCATGAAAAATAGACGAGTGAATAAATGAATCATACTTTCCTCCATTCTCTTCATGCTCCTCGAAAAAATCGTTTTGGGGAAATCAGGTCTTGGTCAAAGCTCAGTCAAGACGTGGTTAAGATCCTTGTATTGTTGTCCCTAGTGAGCTGCAGTCATGTTTTTTACCAACCGATCAAAGGTGCATTGTTTGCGCCGGAACGAGTTGGGCTTGCCCCTGAAGAGGTATGGCTTAAGTCTGCTGATGGAACAAAAATTTATGCTTGGGCGTTTCGAGCAAAAAATCCCAAGGGCACAATTCTGCATTTCCACGGAAATGCCGAGAATATGTCGTCGCACTTTTTGAATCTGGCCTGGATCATCAAAGAAGGTTTTGATTTATTGGTTTTTGACTATCGAGGCTATGGTTTCTCAGAAGGAAGCCCAACTCAAGCAGGAGTCCACATGGATTCATTAGCAGCACTTGATTGGGCGTTTCATGATCATGAAAAACGAAAGACAAAATACTTCATCGTTTACGGACAAAGTTTAGGAGGTCAGATTTCCGCCCGGGCCTTGGTGGATTTTCCTCATCAAACCCAAGTTAATCTCCTAGTACAGGACTCAACTTTTGGGAGTTATCAAGGTATTGCCGCACAAAAGCTGGGCTCGCGGATCTTGTTGTGGCCGTTTTACCCTTTGGCCTATTTGGCGGTCTCAGATGAGTTCGCTTCCGAGAAAACCATGGCACAAATCAAGGTGCCCGTATTGGGTATTCATGCCACTAAAGATGAGGTTGTGCCCTATGAGCTTGGGGTAAAGAACTATGGAAAAATAGTTGCAAAAAAATGGTGGTGGCGACTTCCACATGGGCAACACACGGACGTGTTTCACCATCGTGAAGGGCGCTATCGTAAGAAGTTTCTTGAGCTAGTTGATCAGTTATAGAGGGGAAAAAAGCTCCCGCTGACAGTTTTAGTTTGGGATACCGTACGACTGGTCCTATAATTTTATTTAGATACGTCTGTAACCAAGGATGGTTAATGGTAGGTTCAGTAAAGAAGCCGCAGGTGACGGAAGACGAAGCTCGTAAGTCTTACCCGATGTTCCAAAAAATTAATGGCGAGCACCCTTTTAAGACGCAGGTTCCTGATGGACGCGTGGAGTATAAGGTTCGTACTAAGAAGGGTGGCAAGGTCGTTTTCTTTCATTTTGACCTCGCCAAGGAAATGGGACTCATCCCGAAAGATCATCCAGCAGTACTTAATCCAGAATTAGAAAAACAAATCCTCGAAACATTTAGTCTGCAAATTATTAACGAATGGGATGTTGAAAATAATATCAAATTCCCTGAAGACGAGATTCGTCCGAATACTTATATGGCGACTCGCTATTTGCAACTTCAGCATCCTGATAAGTCGGGCCGTACATCGGGAGATGGCCGCACGATTTGGAATGGAAATATCCGTCATCAAGGAACAACTTGGGACATCTCAAGTTGTGGAACGGGTGGAACACGTTTGTCACCAGCAGTGAATATTCAAAAGAAATATTTTCAGACAGGCGACCCTTCTGTTTCATACGGTTGCGGATGTAGTGAAACTGGTGAAGGTTTAGAGACGTTATTCTTCTCAGAAGTATTCAAAAAGAATCGCGTGAAAACGGAGCGACTCCTAGCAACTGTTGAGTACGACAAAGGTTTAGCTATTAATGTTCGGGCTTACCAAAATCTATTACGTCCTTCGCACTTCTTTAGTCATTTGAAGCAAGGTAACTACAAAGCTCTCAAGCAAGTGGCTGATTGTTACACTGAACGTGAAGTGGCGAATGGTAACTGGCCTGATGTTCGTTCGAAGACGCCTACTGAGCGCTATAATTATTTACTCGACCAGGTTTCAAAAACGTTTGCAGAAACTGCGGCTCGCTTTGAAGATGAATACATTTTCTGCTGGCTCGATTGGGATGGGGATAATATTTTGATGGATGGCGGAATCATTGATTATGGTTCAATTCGTCAGTTCGGTTTGTTCCATAGTGAATATCGTTACGATGATGTTCAGCGCTTCTCAACGACAATTTTGGAGCAGAAGCAAAAAGCTAAATACATTGTGCAATGTTTCGCTCAAATCACTGACTTCTTAATTAAAAAGAAAAAACGTCCTCTCGCCGATTTTAAAAACCATCCGGCACTGAAGCGTTTTGAAGAAACATTTGAGAAAACCAAATATCAAAACGTTCTTTATAAAGTGGGCTTTAAAGAAAAGTATGCCCAAGAACTTTTTAAAGCTCATTTAAATGATGTGCGCGTCTTCCGCCGTGTCTTCACTTGGTTTGAGCGCGCTAAAAGTGTCCGTGGAACTTATAAAGTCGCCGATGGTATTACCCGTGATGCGGTATTTTGTATGCGCGATATTCTGCGTGAGCTTCCTCAGCTTTATTTAACTCGTGGAGAGTTACTTAAGCCGGATGAATTCATCGAAATTATTCGTTCGAGTTATGCCAAGAAGCAAGACTTGCAGCTTACACCAATGATGTTGAAGCAGATTAAGCGTTTCCAAGTGGCTTATCTCAATCTTGTTGATCTTTGTGCAAAAGATCAAAAGAAAGAGCGTCACCAACTATTGCTTGATATCACTATGCGCTCATCAGTCATAAATAAGTATGATCGTGTTACAGGTGACTCGATTACGTATGTGGTTGAAAAGGTTTCGAAGTGTCGTCCGCGTTTAAAAGCCGAAGAAGTTTTCCAGATCATGAGTGAATTTGCTCACTATCAAACACTGGATCCCGATCTTCGTGCAAAAACAACTGAGATTGACCCTGGAGACAATTCACCTTCACGTCAGAAGAATATCCTTCGTGATATGGCAGGAATCGTGCGGGAGTGCCGAGAAGGATTATAAGTGAAGTTGGTGCTGTACTCGGGTGGAGATGCCCGAGCGAATCGAGTCTTAGATGATGAGTTGATGCGTATGGTGGAAGTAAAAAACCCACTCATGGCGTACATACCTGCATCCTCCTATCTTTCTGAAATAGAATTCCAACATTTTGTCGATCAATACCGTCGTTTTCGCGTGAAACGTTTTTTGCATTTCCCTGTTGATGTGCCGTTTGACCGCACGCTTTTTCGAGAAGTCCTCAAAGCGGATATAATTCACTTAGGTGGCGGTAACACATTTCATTTCTTATTGTGGCTGAGAAAAACGAAGATGCTGGAAGCCCTTCGTGACTATGTTCATCATGGTGGGATTCTTACTGGGCTTTCGGCCGGAGCCATTATGATGACTCCCGATATTACAACAGCTGCGATGCCTTCATTTGATCGTGATGAAAATCATGACAATATTAAGAATCTCGATTCCTTGGGTCTCTTGGAGTTCGATTTCTTTCCTCATTACAAAAATTCTCCTCGCTACGATACTGAGTTTAGAAAACTAACCCGAAAGTCTAAGCGCATGCTTTACGCATGCCCAGATGGGGCGGGAATTATTATCGATGGTGAACGTAAAACTTTTGTAGGGCCTACTTGGCTTTTTCAAGATGGAAAGAAATTGGCTCTGAATTAAGGTTTTTTTATAATCTCCATAACCTTTTCCATTTGTTCTCGATCCAACATCTCACCTGTTACATAACGATGCAGCACACTGCCAATAAGTGTTTGATAGGGGATTCCTAATCTTTCAGCCTCGTCCTTTAAAGCAACAATTGTGGCGGCTTCTAGTCGTAAGCTAATAGGAATCTTGCTAGCTTCAGGAATGACTTTAACTTTTCCAGGTCTCTTTTTCATCTTTGTGAAATCATATTCGTCCCTCATGTAGCCTCCTCTCTCTTAGTGTTCCAAGTCTTGCGCTAATTATTCTTATGGTGTCGTTTCTTTCGGTAAATACAACAACGAGAAATTGATTCAGCTCATTGAAACCTCGACGAATGTAGCGAATTTCTTTTGTTGAGTTTTCATCGACAAACTCACTAGCGAGCTTATCTTCCCAGAGACCTAAAACTGATTCAAATCTCAGACCATGCTTCATGCGATTAGCCCATTCTTTTGACTCATCCCACTCAAACAGCTGTCTGTATTTCATTGTATATACATTGTCATTATTTGTCAAACCAACCTCCCGGCGAGGTGGTTTATTACCTGTCTTGCCCTAATTATGCGTCGTACTGTTTGTCTAAATGATCTGAATTTCCAACCCTGAAACAATCAGTCTAAAATCACCTCATGCACCCAATTCAATTTTTTGCTTTTTTGATTTTTACCGTTATCGCTTTCTGGGGTGTGATCCAGTCAGGTGCGGCTTTATTAGTGCCAGTGCTCTTTGTCTTTGTCGGAATCCCGCTCATCGATTTTTTGATTGGGGCAGATAAGCGCAATCCAAACACAGAAGAAGAAAAAAGTTGGAAGCGCGAGAAAGTGTGGGGGCCGGCGCTTTATTTTTACGCTCTCACTCATTTTGCTTTGCTCGGTGTCGCCGTGATGGCCGTTCTTGATATGAATAGCTGGATAAACATCTTAGGCACTGCCTTGGTGGTCGGACTCTACACGGGCGGAATGGGAATCACTGTTGCCCATGAACTTTGCCATAAAAAAGAATTTCTACCGCGAACTGTCGCTGATTTTCTTTTAGCATCTGTTTGGTATCAGCATTTCGCAGTTGAGCACGTCCGGGGACACCACTTGATGGTGTCTACACCTGAGGATCCTGCCAGCGCGCGTTCAGGTGAAAACGTCTATTCATTCATTATTCGTTCAGTTGTGGGTAGTTTTGTTCATGCTCTCAAAATTGATAGAAATAAAGTTTTGTACGGTGTGGGACTGGCGATGCTATTTACTTTAGGAGCAGGCCTTCTAGGAATAAAAGTTCTTATCTTTTTCTTAAGTCAGGCCATCGTGGCATTTGTCCTGCTTGAAATGGTGAACTATCTCGAACATTATGGTCTATCTCGGAAGCCATTAGGTAATGGTCGTTATGAAAAAGTGACACCGATTCATTCATGGAATTCGGCACATAAGTTCTCAAATCTTTTGTTATTTAATCTTCAACGTCACAGCGATCATCATGCACTCGCGCATCTTCCCTATACTATTTTGAAGCATCACGAAGATGCACCTCAGCTTCCTTCGGGCTACCCAGGAATGATTCTCTTGGCACTCCTACCACCTGTTTGGTTTAGAGTTATGGATCCAAAAGTTCTAAGCTGGCGAGAGCGTTATACGTCAACTTCAGCGTAGATAGGCAGATGATCAGATAGATCTTTCCAAGGCCCATCTTTTAGCACCATTCCCTGAACGGGAATGGCATTTTTTAAATAAACTCGATCTAGTGGCAGCTTGGGCATAAAGCAGGGGAATGTCCGAGCATGTTTACCATAGAGGTGGTGAAAGAGTTCGGTCGCTCCTAGGCCTTCACGCATGATGGGGTCAAGACGCAAAAGCCAGTCATTGAAGTCGCCCACTAAAATTGATGGCGAATCATGAGGAATTTTTTCGTTGATATAGTTCTGCATGAGCTTGGCCTGTTTCACACGAGCGCCATGGAAAAGATTGATATGGGTATTCATCATATGAAATGTACGATTCTCTTCTGGTAGATAAATCTCAGCATGGAGCATGCCGCGCATCTCTGATTTATCTAGTGAGAGATTGAGATTATGCCAATACTTAATAGGATATTTTGAGAGGAGAGCATTGCCATGGTGACCAAGCGGGTAGACTGCATTTTTTCCGTAGGCGTGGTGTGGCCACATAGTGTCAGCTAAAAATTCAAACTGAGCCTCGAGTGGCCAATCAGTGACTTTCTTTTTTAGTTTTTCATGTTCACCTTGCACCTCTTGCAAGCAAACAATATCTGGTTCAAGCATTCTGATGGATTGTTTGATGAGTCCGAGTACGAAGCGACGATTAAAAATATCGAAGCCTTTATGGATGTTATAGGTGAGGATTTTTAGGCGCATATTAATTCCAATATCTAAAAAGAAAAACGAATCGACAGAAAAGTTTTATCCACCAAGGACGCGCGTCTAAGGTGTGTTGGGTGACAGCTCGAGAGTGATGTTGCTGATCTTCAAAGTTTTTTTCTAGCAGCTTTTTATTATCTGGATGTTGAATACGTATATCAACTTCGAGGTCATGCATGAAACTGCGATAATTGAGATTGGTGGAACCGACCGTCACCCAGTCATCAATGAAATAATTTTTAGCGTGAATCACGGTTGGGTCATATTCAAAAATCTTGACCCCTGCTTTTACGAGCTCATGGTGATAATAGGTTTGCAAGAGTGCGTAGTAAAATACATCACTTTTGGTAGAAAGCAGGATGCGAACATCTACACCACGTTTGGCCGCTTCTTTAAGCAGACGAATAATTCGCCGCTTGGGTTGGAAGTAGCCAGTTGAAAGCCAGATACGACGTCGGGATTTCTTGATGCGTTTAAGAAAGTCTTTGTAGAGAGACCGTCTTAAGCGAAAATCTTGATTAAGTCTTATGTCAGGATGATTGAATCGAATGAAGCGTTTCTTAGGCATTTTGCGACGGTATCTAAAAAAGGCCTGAATGCCCCAGTTCTTCATTAGCGAAAGGATAAAGAGTGGTGCAATCCAACCCGTCAGGCGCAGACCAATGTCGTGCCATGCTTCGTCCTGGCTATATTCCTTAGAATGATCGGTGGTGATGTTAAAGCTACCTGTGTAGGCCGTGCGTTCATCAATCGTAATAATTTTGCGGTGATTTCTTCGATTGATACCAACTAAGCGCTTAAGAAAGACTTCCCCCACACGAAAGACATCACTTAAGTGATCGTACGAGAATGTCCAGGGGTGAGGATTATAAATTTTGATCTTAATGTTGGGATGGTACTCACGAAGTTGAACTTTTTGGGTAAAGCGGTGAGACCCAACTCCATCCACCATCAAATAAACCCGAACGCCTCTTTCGGCCGCACGGTTCAGAGATTGAAAAAAACGCTCTCCCAATGGGTCATCTGCAAAGATAAACACTTCAACCGTCACTAGCGATTGTGCTTTATCGATATCTCGCAAGATATCTGCATAGAATTCATCACCATCGAAGTACAACTGTTCTGTTGTCCATAAAGGCGGCAAGCCTGCACGACGAAAGACGTAGGGTGGAAGTTCGGCCATAGCCACATATTCTAGCACTTTCAGTGTCTTTTGCAGTTTTCTGAGTTAAACGCTCTGTCATTAGGTTGAGCTTGGGCCATTTCAGGCGATGCCGATAAGTAAGCAAAAGGACTTATGCTATGCCGATGAATAAAGAGATCTTTGTTGGTCTTGTGAGAAACGCTGTTTCAAATGAAGTGAGTGATATTCATTTACGTCAGGATGAAAAACCATCTTTCCGTTTACGTGGTGATTTGGTGACAGTGAAGATGGAGCCACTGACTGATGCTGATATGAGGGCCATATGCCAAGTCATCATTAAGGACGAGGACATACTCGCCAAACTCGCCAAAGATAAACTCAAAGAATATGACGGATCCTATGCGATTCCTGGTGTCTGTCGTGTGCGAATAAATTTCATGCGCTATCAAGGAAAAATGGGTCTTATTTTGCGGATTATTTCCGACAAAATTCCTACTTCTGATGAACTTGGACTGCCTGAGGCGATTAATAAAATTGCTTCCGCTGGTCAGGGACTAGTTCTGGTAACAGGTGCAACTGGCTCTGGCAAAAGTTCAACTCTCGCCGCCATGATTAATTATATTAACCGCACTCAGCCAGTGCATATTCTTACGCTGGAAGATCCTGTTGAGTTCGTGCACCAGACTATTAAGGCACGCATCACTCAGCGCGAAGTTGGTCAGGACACTGAAGACTTTGCTTCAGCTTTGAGGGCGGCCCTTCGACAGGATCCAGACATCATTCTGATTGGTGAGATGCGTGATGCTGAAACAATTGGGATTGCCATCAAGGCAGCCGAAACGGGTCACTTGGTCTTTGGTACGGTTCATACTACAGATGCTCTTTCTACCATTGGTCGCTTAATCTCGATGTTTCCACCTGAAGAGCAGCATGCCGTTCGTCAGCGTATTGCTGATAACCTCCATGCCACTGTCAGTCAGCGACTAGTTAAAAAATCAGATGGAAAGGGTAGGATTGCTGTTCAAGAAATCATGGTAAACAATCCAGGGATTCGTGAAGCCATTCAGGTGGCAGATAAAACAGTCGAAATTTATACCTATATCGAGAAGCGCTCCAATGGAATGCAGACCTTTGACCAGCACCTTACCGATCTCTATAAGAAGGGGATGGTGACTCTGGAAGAGGCGCGCTCAAATGCATCCAAGCCAGATGATTTCGAGCGAAACTTGATGTTTGCCGAAGAGTAAGCAAAATAGTCAGGCATAACATTCTTATCACTGTATTCGCTTCAGTCGCGTTAACATAAAGGAAACAATCCCCAAGGATTTCCTTTCATGCGTTACGCTCCGGAAAAGGCTCAGCCTTATTTATTCCATCAAGTCATGCAATTGTTTAAAACAATGCTTCTTATTGCATTCATATTAATGGTGAGTCGTTTGATTTTTGTCAGTCAGTATAGTGAACTTGTGGTCCTGAAAAAAAATCTCGATCTTACTTTTCGTTCATTCTTGTTAGGTCTACGCTACGATCTCATCTGTGCTGCTTATATTCTGGCGATTCCTTATATCGTGACGTGTGTTGGCTTTATCTTTCCTCGTGATGGTTACCTAAGATTCATTCCCTGGTTTCATCGCATCTGGATATTCTTTTTCATTTGTATCCTTCTACTTATATCTCTGGCTGATTTGAGTTTTTATTCCTATTTCCAGGATCATCTCAATGTCATCTTCTTAACTCTTCTTGAAAGCGATACGCAAACGCTCTTGAGTTCAATTCATAAAAAAAATAATCTCTTCGTTTGGATTCCGGGCCTGATGGTTTTCCTCGGTTTCATCGGATGGATTCTTTGTCGATGGTTTAAACGCGAGAGGATTGATTTGTTCTATGCTCAGCCTTTGGCAAAAGAGGAATTGAGTTTAGTTCTGACTGCTGGAGTCGTGATTCTCGTTTTCTTAGGCAGAGGTAACCTAGCTCGCATGCCGCTCTCAATTGAAGACTCTTATATAAGTGATTTAGAATCCATTAATGAATTAAGTGTGAATGGTGTTATTGCTCTTAATCGTTCGGTAAGAATAAAACGAACCACTCGAAGTGAAGACCAGCGCTATCTTTCACTTGAGGGCTATCAGCAACTCACGCCTGCGGTAACAGATCTGATGTCATACCGCGGTCGAACTCCGCCCTCAGAAGGCTGGACTGGCCTTGAAAATTTAAAAATGACCACGGCCTTAAATGAAACAGTTAAATCTGCACCTCCCCATGTGATTGTGATGGTAGTAAGAAATCTCGCAACCATGTGGTGGGACTTTAATCTTCCTGTGGTGGAAGATTTTAAGGTTCATACGACTGAGGATTTTTTCTTTTCCAATTTCTTAGCAAGTGAAAGTGGAACAATTGGTAGCATCGATGCTCTTACAAGTGGCTTACCACTTAGGCCGGGAGCTCGCTTTCTTTCTGAAAGCCAATATATGCGCACACAGATCGCGAGTGGAAGTCATTTGCCTTACAAGAATGCAGGCTATACCACTCGTTTTGTATATGGCGGAAAGCTTGGGTGGAGACAATTGGGAGGCTATTTACAAGTACAGGGTTGGGATCGTCTTGAGGGTGCTGATCAAATCTCAAGAGAGCTGGACCTTTATCAAGTAAAAGAAAGTGATCGCGAAAGTGATCTAGGGGTTTATGATGAACATCTCTTTGAATATGTACAAAAAGAATTAAGTCGAGCAACCACTCCACAATTCTTTTTCATCATCACGACAACCTCTCAACCACCATTTGATTTGCCCACTAGTTTTAAGCCCAAAGGACTCAATCGCTTAGGACAAGGAGATCAAAAGAAGTTTGGTCGCTCTACAAGTGAAGTCTTAGGTCTTGCTAAAAGTTTGCAGTATTCAACGCAAAAGCTTTCAGCTTTTCTGACACAAGTTAAGTCCAATGAGCAGACAAAAAATTCAGTTATTGCAGTTACAGGTGACCATTCATTTTGGGTTGGCCGTAGCAAAGGGCGAGAAAATTTAGCACAAAAGCTCGGTGTGCCATTCTATCTCCATCTGCCGGAAGCTTTACGCCCCAAAGAATGGGATAAGGATAATTGGGGTTCACATGTCGATGTGATGCCTACTCTATATGAGCTCACTTTATCTGAGTCGAGTTATTGGGGTTTTGGCCAGAGCATGTTTAGGCCTCGTGGTGCGGCCTTGAATGCTCATAATATCGTAATGAATAATGAAGGGGCGTGGGTAGGGGAGAATCCCTATTGTTGGAAAGATGCACAGTCGAAAACTCTCGAACGCTGTCAGCCCTCAGAAGCACTTTTAACTCTCAGACAATTTAAGAAGGCGGCCATCGGATTAACGGATGAATTTTTACGTTCACAGGCCTCAGGTCAAATAGGCCTTTTGCCTTAGGAAATGATCAGCGATAACAATTTTTGCCATCGCTTCTACCACAGGTAGAACTCGAGGGAGAAGACAAGGATCGTGACGGCCTTCTTTGGCCTTCTCTCCTAATGTCGATGGCGCTTTAAAAGCCACTCGTAAAGTGAGATCACTTCCGTTTGTGATGCCACCCTCCATTCCACCAAAATGACTTGGATCTTTGGAAAGCTCACTGCCAGGAATTTCTGTCGCCGCAAAGCCCGAACCGATTTCAATTCCAAGGCACCCAGGAAGTGAGAGCATGGCTTTGGCCAGATCTGCTTTGAGTTTATCAAAAGCTGGCTCACCTAGGCCCGCAGGGACGCCTGATACTTTAAGACCTACAACGCCGCCTGCTGATTCACCATGAGACTTACAGTTTAAAAGAAAAGTTTCGACTTGTTTTGAGACTTCAAGATTGGTGAAACCTAGTACTGAGCGCTCCGTCGTTTTGGCTTCACCATTTCGAAATGTGCCAATGGAATCACTCCACGCGAAAGCTTTCATGGAAGGAAGGGTCAGGCCTGCAAAATAGCCGGCGATCACTCGTGAGACTGTTTCACGCCCTGAAGAGCGGCCACCGCCACGATGATCTCTAATTCCGTATTTAATCTCAGTCGTACGATCGGCATGGCCGGGACGATGTTCAGTTTTTAGTTTGTCATAATCAGCTGAGCGCTGATCCGTATTACGAACAATGACGGCAATAGGAGTTCCTAGAGTTTTACCTTCAAATACACCTGATAAAATTTCTGCCGTATCAGCTTCTTTTCTGGCGGTGGTAAAAGCACTTTGTCCTGGAGCTCGACGGGCCAGTTCTGCTTGTAGATCATCAAGATTTACCAATAGTCCAGGTGGAACACCATCAAGGACCACACCGAGAGCAGTTCCATGACTCTCGCCAAAGCTAGTGAGTGAAAACATTTTTCCAAAACTATTCCCACGCATGGAAAAATCTCCGTGTTACTTCCGGCAGTAGATCCTGCGGAGATGTTTTTCTTCCCGTTAACTCTTCCACTGATGTGTAAGTTTCAAAACCCATTCCGCAAGGAGCAAGGAAGGCGAGTTTTTGTTTGAGCTCATCGAAGCGCGATACATTGAGTGCTAGACCATGGAGTGTAATCATTTTATCAATGGCGATGCCCACGCTGGCCAATTTTTTAGCTCCAAGCCACAAACCTAAAAGTTCACGTTCATGAGTCAAACCTGCGATGCCTCTTTCTTCAAGAGCACCTTGAGTAGAGAGTAAGAGTTGATCGACCAGTGCTGAGAGACCTAAACGCTGAGGATGAAGTCTCACGATCGGATAGAGAATCAATTGGCCTGGATGATGGAAAGTTAGGCCACCGCCGCGCTCGATTTGAAAGAAGGGGACAGGAAGCGAGGGGAAGCTTTGTGGCTTAAAGTCTTCGAGTTCGAAGCTTTGACCTTTTTTTGCTTTCTGTAGACCACGGCCATGCGTGAGAGTATCCGGATGAGAACATGCAATAAGCCAGCGCTCACCAGATTCGCGCACTCGCTCGACAGTATGTTTTTGAAAATTCCACGCATCTTGATAATCCCAGTTCCAACAAGTGGCCAAGTGCCAGCCTTGTGTTTGAATAATTTCTGGCGTCTTCATGGTGTGCCAGCGTACTCAAGGAAGTCCGCTGCTTTGTAACTTGATCTAACCAATGGCCCTGAAGCGACAAACTTAAAGCCTAATTTCTCGGCCATCCGTTTCATCTCTACAAAATCATCGGGCGTATAAAATTTCTTCACATCAAGGTGACGCTTCGATGGCTGCAAATATTGACCGAAAGTGACGATGTCACAATCGATACGACGAAGATCTTCGAGTGTCTCTTGAATCTCTTCCCAACTTTCACCGTGACCAACTTGCAGAGAAGTTTTGGTTTGGATGTGGGGATAGTTCTTTTTGTAAAAATCCAGGCACGCGAGAGTCTTATCATAACCCGCCCGTGGATCGCGCACGGGATGAGTGAGTCGGCGAACGGTTTCAATATTTTGCGCAATCACAAATGGATTACTCATTGCAAGCGTGTGCATGTGCTCTTCAATGACAGCAAAATCTGGAATCAGAACTTCAACTTTTGTTTCCGGATGAACTTTGTGAACTTCGTTGACGACAGCGGCAAAGTGACCTGCACCATGATCGGCGACATCATCTCGGTCAACGCTAGTAATCACGACGTACTTAAGCGACATGATTCCCACCATCTTGGCAGAATTAGGAATCTCATCAGCATTGATAACACCTTTCGGGTTACCGGTTTTCACATTACAGAATTTACAGGCTCGTGTGCAGGTATCACCCAAGATCATGATGGTGGCGGTACGAGCACTCCAGCATTCGGAAATATTTGGGCACTTAGCCTCTTCGCAAACGGTGGAGAGACCATTCTTACGAAGGTTGTCGCGGATATCTTTAAAGTCCTCGCCCGAAGGTAGGGGAACCTTTAACCATTCCGGTTTACGCTGATAGGTTTCGCGGTCAAAATAGGTGACGGCCATGACGAATTGAGTACCATTTTTGTCACAGGCAGTCGATGCCAACACCTTGAGAAAGATGGACATTAAAGCGACGCATTTCTCCAGGCTTAACTAGGTCTAATTGTGGCCCTTTAAAGCGAACCGTCCATTGTTGACCTGCATTTTCAAGGATGACCTCACTTAAGTGCCCCATAAATCGTGTCTCAGTAACGCTGCCAGTAAAAACACCTTGGGGGTGAAGCTCAAAAGCTTCCGGTGGCAAAGAGAGAACGGTATGGGTTTTTCCATAGGCCACACCTTGGGGGGACCAAGTACCGAAGGGGGTTTGAAAGGCTTCTTGTGGGTTTGTACGAGTCACAGTGACCAGATTTCTGTGACCCATCAGTTGGGCCACCACAAGGCTTTTTGGACGCCAATAAACTTCTTCAGGTGATCCAATTTGTTCCCAGCGACCAAAACTTAAAACGCCCAAGCGAGTCGCCATGGAGAGTGCTTCTTCACGATGATGAGTGACCCAGGCGACAGTTATTTCACGTGATTGAACATAAGATTTTAACAAACGCATGAGATCGAAGCGCAGTGGTTGATCAAGATGCGCAAAGGGTTCATCGAGTAATAACAACTCAGGGGAATCAACCAGCGCATAGGCCAAGCGTGCTCGTTGCCGTTGTCCTTCTGAAACTTCGTTTAAGCGTTTTTTGAGTTGCATGGGAAATTCAAAAGCATCGGCCAGATCGCGAGCGAGTTGTAACTTTTGTTCGTCGTTGAGGGAGCGCTTTACACCGCTCATGAGCCACTCTTGAATATTTCCTTGAGTCGTTAAATGCGAACGGACATCCATTTGAGCAACTCGTACGGCAGGAGTCACTGAACCTGATTGCGGATGGAGTTCACCGCTTAAGAGACGCAGTAGTGTGGTTTTTCCGGCCCCATTAGCGCCCATAATAACAAAAATTTCACCTGGTTTAAGGCCCAGTGAAATTTGATGAAGGCCCGCGATCCCGCGCTGATCAAAACTGACTGTGACATTTTCAAGACGCATGACTAGGCCTCATGACCATAAAAACTCCGACGAGCACTAAGACAATCCCAACAAAGCGCATGGAATCGATGGGACGCACGCTGAGTCCCGCAAGACCATAGTGATCCATAACCACCGCCATCAAAAGCTGACCGCAAATAAATGCTACTCCGAGAGAAGTCGCTCCAATTCGTGGAATGAGAATTAGCGCTGCAATAACAAAAATGGCACCTAGCAGCCCCCCTGTCATCGACCACCAAGGAGCAGTCGAGAGTCGTGTGATCTTATCTGAGAACTGGCCTTGCAACAGTGCCAGCGCACCTAAGAGAAGCGCTCCCCCTAGAAAACTAATAAAGCCGGCCCATAGTGGCGATGCCATTTCAATTCCCAATCGTGCATTTACGACGGGCTGCCAGGGCAACATGCAACCGACCAGAAAAGCTGTGATGAGAAAAAGCGCCAACATATCGACCTCCGAAATCAAACGTGCTTCAATGCTAGCAAGACAAAGACGTGAAAGGAAAGTCTATGACGCTGACGCAACTCAAATACATTTTAGCTGTTGAACGCTGCCATAATTTTGCCCAGGCCGCCCGTGAGTGCTTTGTCACTCAGCCCACTTTGAGTATGCAGATTCAAAAGCTTGAAGACTATTTGCAGGTGACTATTTTTGATCGTGGTGTCACGCCAGTTCGTCCTACCGCTTTGGGAAAAAAAGTTCTTGTCATGGCCCGTGAGGTGATTCATCGCTCAGATGCGCTGGAGGAGTTGGCCCGCAGTACTCGCCAAGAAGTGTCTGGAGAATTTAATCTAGCCGTTATTCCCACACTGGCACCTTATTTATTACCCTTGTTCGTCGAAAAATTTCGCACTCAGTGGCCAAAAGTCCAATTGCGCCTGTTTGAGTATCAAACAGATGAAATCATCGCCATGCTGAAAGAAGACAAGTTAGATGCTGGCATTCTCGCTACTCCGCTTGATATCAAGGACATTAAAGAAGATGTTCTCTTTCATGAAGGCTTTCAGTTACTGTTCTCTCCTGGACACCCCTTGCTCAAGGAAAAAGAAATACGTGAGCAAGATTTAAAAATTGAAGAAGCGTGGTTGTTAAAAGAGGGTCACTGCTTACGTGCTCAAGTGTTACATCTTTGTGGAACGAGACTTTCGAATCAAGAGCGTGCGGTCTTTTTTGAAGGTGGATCGATTGAGACTTTAGTCAATCTACTACAAAGTATGACAGGCTTCACCGTCGTTCCTGAGTTGGCCATTAGGCATCTCAGCCCAGAGATTCAAAAAAGACTCCGTCCTTTTAAGGGTAAGCGACCGGTGAGAGAGATCAGTATTATTTCAGGACCTTTTGCTTTAAAAAACTCAATCGCAAAGGCGTTAAAAGAAGTTTTAGTGACGAATCTTCCTAAGGAACTCACACAGTCTAAGAAAGATCTGATTCTTCCCATTGATTGACGATAGCGGGAAGCTCGATTACAAAACGTGTATTTTCACATTTGCTATCTAGAGCGAGCGTTCCATTGTGAACTTCGACAATACTCTTTGAAAGTGAGAGTCCAATCCCTGTGCCTTTTCCTACTTCTTTAGTGGTAAAGAATGGCATAAAAATTTTGCCTTGATGCTCTGGCGGAATGCCTTTGCCTGAATCAGTAATCCAGAAGACATAATGATCATTTTTTAGAAAAGCCTTAAGTTCAACCCAGGCATCATATTTTCCACTCACGGCCTGCGCTGAATTATTTATAAGATTGAGAAAAACTTGTGAGAGTTGAACCGCTTGGCCTTCGACAGTGCTGTCCATTGGTAGTTCATCAACGTTGAATCTAGCTTCAACTTCTAGGTTTTTTAAATTTATCAAGCTCAAGTTGTGAACGTCCTGAAGCAGCTGCCTTATGTTGATGGCCTCTAGCTTTTCACCTGTCGTACGACGTGAAAGGTTTCTCATTGATCGTATAATGCTGACCATGCGATCAATCATTCGATCAATTGAAACAAGATGTTTGTTCAATATTTCGGGAGAATGCGTTTTATCGGCGCGTATGAGTTCAACTGAGCCGCGAATAATTCCCAATGGATTGTTGATTTCATGAGCAATGCCAGCCGCCATTTCACCGAGATTGATGAGGTGTGAGTTTTCTTGGAGCTGACGATTTTTTTCTAAGATCTCTCGCTCAGATTCGCGCAATGCGGTTATATCAGTTAGAGCGAGGACAGAAAAAGAAGATTGGGTGCCCAGCTTGTTGCTGGTGCAAAGATAAATGGATTCGCCACCATTAGCTGAATGCTTCCATTCGAAAAATGATTTATCAGTATTAATTAATAGATCGTAAGGTAGGCCTTGAGGAAAAAAACGTTTTAATTTCTGATTGGAGAAAACAAGCGTCTTGTGGTCTTCAATCACGGCAATAGCATCATGAGTATTCTCAAGAATACTTAAGTAAAACTGGACTGCGCCCCTGTAACTGGACGAATTTAGACCCTACTTTAGGATAGCTTTTGGCCCTAAACTGCCGATAAGGCG
>JBKHVI010000031.1:0-31842 GCA_046570105.1 Bacteriovoracia bacterium | reverse complement strand
TTCCAGATTTTCTCGGCATTATCATGCCACTTAAAGTGTAATTCACACATATGAGTGGCGTGAAACTTCTGCGCCTTAAGGTAGATAATTTTCGCAATTTAACTAATGACGTCGTCGAATTTATTGGCGGAATAAATTGTGTCTTCGGTCCAAATGGAAACGGTAAAACTAATCTTCTAGAAGCTGTTTACTTAATCACCAACCGCAAATCATTTCGGAAAAATACAGGTTTCTCTCAGTTATTAAATATTGAAGGGGCCCAGCAAGAGCTCCAGTTGTCTGCTGTTTTTCAGGATGCGGAAGATACTCTTCATTCGCTCTCTGGAAAAATTCATTCTGAGGGTGATGAATGGTGGCTTAATAACCGCCCAGAAAAACCAAAGATGGTAGTTGAATCAGTTTTCATTAATCCCTTTGATTCGTACTCATTTCATACCAGCGCAAGTTTTCGGCGTCAGTGGCTAGATTCCCACTTGTCCCAACTTGATAGTGAATACAAATCAACGCTTTCGAGGTTCCAAAAGTCTTTGCGCTTCAGAAACTCTCTGTTAGCTCAGGGGCCCAATTCCAATACAAAGCTCCAACTCCTCGCTTTGGATGAAAATTTCGCCCAATTAAGCGCGTTTCTGACGCAAAGAAGACTGGAATGGCTGATTAAGCTGACAGATTTCGTGACGCCAACCTTTAAAGAGATTTTTGCTGAGTCGCATGATTTGCGTATTGATCTCGATACAAAGTTTCGCGGATGGGATTCTCAGCGAATATTTGAACATTATCGAAAAACTGAAGAACAAGACTTTGAATCGCGTCACACTTCTACTGGTGTGCACCGCGATGATTGCTTGTTTTTCTTTGATGGATTGAACTCTTTTGAGTTCTGTTCTTTGGGTCAGCAAAAGATGAGTTTTCTCTCTCTGTTATTTGCCTTTATAGAGCTTTTTAGGTACAAATTTACATTCTATCCTATTGTTTTAATTGATGATGTTTCAGGTGAATTAGATGGCCTTCGTTGGAAAAATTTAATCCAATATTTGTGCCAAAAATCTTTTCAAGTTCTGATAACAACCGCCAACGAAAATTTCAGGGTGGAGTTAGAAAAAATACCTCATGCTCGCCGAATATTTGTAGAGCATGGGCGTCCCGTTTCCCAAGGATAGGAGCTCTCGCATGACGCAACCAACGACCGAAAGTATTTCTAAGGTCAACACAGAGTACGGTGCCGATCAGATTAAAGTTCTTGAAGGACTTGAAGCTGTTCGTAAACGCCCAGGTATGTACATTGGTGATACTGGCTTTCGCGGTTTCCATCACTGTGTATATGAAATTGTAGATAACTCTGTTGATGAAGCTTTGGCAGGTTACTGCACAGACATTAACGTAATTATTCACGTTGATAATTCTATTACTGTGACTGACAACGGTCGCGGAATTCCAGTCGATATGCATCCTACGGAAAAAGTTTCAGCTGCTGAATTGGTTTATACCAAGCTTCATGCGGGCGGAAAATTTAATGAAGAAGGTGGCGCATATAAAGTTTCCGGCGGTCTACACGGAGTGGGTGCTTCAGTTGTTAATGCACTCTCAAAATGGGTTAAAATTGAAATCAAAAAGAAAGGCAAACTTCACAAAGTAGAATTTGTGAAAGGTGTGACCAAAGAACCTCTAAAGGTTATTGGTGACTGTGACCCGACAGAAACAGGAACAAGTGTAACCTTCAAAGCTGACAACGAAATCTTTGAAGTTCATGAGTATAACTACGATACTCTTGCGAATCGTTTCCGTGAAATGGCGTTTCTCAATAAGGGTTTACGGATAAACTTGATTGATGAGCGTGCTGAAAAGAAAGAAACGTTTCACTACGAGGGCGGTATTGCAGAGTTCGTTACTTATTTGAATCGCGCGAAGAGCGCACTTCACAAAGAACCGATCTATCTCACACAAACTCGTGATGATTATGAAATTGAATTGGCCATGCAGTGGACTGATTCGTACTCGGAAGTACTAACCTCCTACGCCAACAACATTAACACTCCAGAAGGTGGAACACACGTTTCTGGTTTTAAGACAGCACTCACACGTGCGCTGAATAACTACGCTAAAGATAACAACATCATGAAAAACGTCAAAATTACTTTGACGGGCGATGATATGCGCGAGGGTTTGACAGCGATCATTTCAGTTAAGCTCAAAAATCCTCAATTCGAAGGTCAAACCAAGTCAAAACTTGGTAATTCAGAGGTTGAAGGTATTGTGAACTCACTGGTTGGTGAGCGCGTGAAGATTTATCTCGAAGAAAATCCAAACGTCGGTAAAACAATTCTTAAAAAATCTATTGATGCAGCAGCAGCTCGCGAAGCCGCACGAAAAGCCCGTGAACTTACTCGCCGTAAAACAGCACTCGATTTCTCTGGTTTGCCAGGGAAAATGGCTGACTGCCAAGAAAAGAACCCTGAACTTTGCGAAATTTACATCGTCGAGGGTGACTCTGCGGGTGGATCAGCTAAGCAAGGTCGTGATCGTCGTACCCAAGCTGTACTTCCGCTTAAGGGTAAAATTCTAAACGTAGAAAAAGCTCGTTACGACAAAATGTTGGGTAATGAAGAGATTAAGATGTTGGTGCAAGCCATCGGTACCAGTATTGGTAAAGATAGCTTTGATATAACTAAACTTCGCTATCATAAAATTGTCATTATGACCGATGCGGACGTCGATGGTGCACACATTCGTACACTGCTTCTGACACTGTTCTACCGTCAGTTCCCTGAAATTGTTGAACGTGGTCACCTCTATATCGCTCAGCCACCTTTGTTCAAATACAAGAAGAACAAAAATGAACGTTATTTGAAGGATGAAAAAGAATTAGAGGCCTTCCTCGTTTCAAGTTCACTGACAGATTGTGAAGTTGACATGGATGGCAAGCGTGTTGAGCTTGAGCAGGCGAAAGCGTATGTGAACAAGTTCAGAAATTACAACATGACACTTGATTCTTACGATCGCCATTATGATGCAGCTTTCCTGCGCACAATTATGGAAGGTGGAAGAATTGCTCCTGATCTTCTGCGTGATAAAAATAAATTAGAAGCTTATGTTGAAGGTCTTAAAAAACGCCTTGCGGCCGTCGATCCAAGCGGATTGAAGCGTTACAATTTGAGTGTTACGGAAGATGCCAAAAATGTTGCTTGGCAAATTTCGATTCAAGTTCTTTCCGCTCTTAAAACGAAGAATTTCCGTATTGGTTTGAATTTCATTGATTCGAGCGAATATGAAGATTTGGTGAACCATTTTGAAGGTGTTCAAAGTGTAGTGAATTCGAAAATCGATTTCACTCGCAATGGGGACAAAAATCAATTCACCGGATTAAAAGATTTTGCCAATTTCGTTTCAGAAGAAGGCCGTCATGGTGCTTATATTCAGCGCTATAAGGGTCTTGGAGAAATGAACCCTGAGCAATTGTGGGAAACCACCATGTCTCACAATAACCGTACATTGTTGCAAGTTAAGATCGAAGACACCATTGATGCCGATCAAGTGTTCTCAGTTTTGATGGGCGATAGTGTAGAACCACGTCGTGAGTTTGTGGAACAAAACGCCTTGAATGTGCGTAACTTGGATATTTAATTATGAGTAATGATAATAATTCGACACCTAATCACGGAAACATAGCTCCGCTCCTCATTCAAGACGAGATGAAGAGCTGTTATCTCGACTACGCCATGTCGGTCATTGTTGGCCGTGCCCTTCCTGACGTACGTGATGGTTTCAAGCCCGTACACCGTCGTATTCTATTCGCTATGCACATGCTGAATAACTACGCTGGTCGTCCGTATTTGAAATCAGCTCGTGTGGTCGGTGATGTTATCGGTAAATATCATCCACATGGTGACTCTGCTGTGTATGGAGCCATGGTTCGTTTGGCGCAAGATTTCTCTATGCGCTACACCATTATTGATGGCCAAGGTAATTTCGGATCTATCGACGGTGATAACGCCGCAGCTATGCGATACACCGAAGTTCGTATGCAGAAGATGGCGAACGAAATGATGGATGACATCGACAAGGAAACAGTCGATTGGCAGGAAAACTATGACGGTTCTTTACAAGAACCAACAGTTCTTCCAACAAAAATTCCAAACTTATTGATTAATGGTTCAGCTGGTATTGCCGTTGGTATGGCGACCAATATTCCACCTCATAATATGACTGAGGTCGCGAATGGATTGATTGCCCTCATCGAAAATCCACAAATTTCACTGCATGAACTTATCAAGATTATTCCTGGGCCAGACTTCCCTACGGGTGGATCGATCCACGGAACTTCAGGCATTATGCAGGCCTTCATGACGGGCAAAGGCGTAATTCAAATTCGTGCCAAAGCCGAAATTGAAGTTGGAAAGAATGATCGTGAAAAAATCGTTATTTCTGAAATTCCTTATCAAGTTAACAAAGCAAAACTCATTGAGAGAATTGCTGAATTGGTACATGAAAAAGCTCTCGAAGGCATTTCAGATATCCGCGATGAATCTTCGCGTGAAGGTATCCGTGTTGTTATCGATGTTAAACGTGGTGAAAATGCTTCGGTTCTCTTGAACCGTCTTTATAAGCAAACACAGATGCAGGTTTCTTTCGGTATTATTTTCCTCTCCATTTCAAATGGTCAGCCGAAAGTAATGAATTTGAAAGAGATGCTCCAATGCTTCATTGAACACCGACGTGAAGTTGTTATCCGCCGTACAACTTATGAGCTCAAAAAAGCCAAAGAGCGTGCTCATATTTTAGAAGGTTTAAAGATTGCCGTTGAAAACATCGACGCAATTGTAGAATTAATTAAGAAGGCGGAAGGTCCTCAACAGGCGAAAGACCAGTTGATGAACAAGTTCACGCTTTCAGCTATCCAGGCCCAAGCTGTCTTGGATATGCGCCTCCAGCGCTTAACCGGCCTTGAACGTGACAAGATCGTTGCTGACTACCAAGCTGTTATGAAAGAGATTGCTCGCTTGGAAGAAATTCTTGGCAGCGAAAAACTCATTGCAGGAATTATTCGCACTGAATTCGATATGATTAAAGAGAATTATGGCGATGAAAGAAAAACTGAAATCGTAGCGCAAGCTGACGAATTCCAAATGGAAGATCTCATCGCAAACGAGGAAGTGATTGTTACTATTACGCACAAGGGCTATCTGAAGCGTATGGCAATCGACACTTACCGTTCTCAAAAACGTGGCGGTAAGGGTGTTAAAGGAGCGGATCTAGAAGAAGACTTCTACACTACGATCTTTACAGCTGAGACCCACGACACACTCATGATATTCACCGATAAGGGTACAGTCTTTACTCTTAAAGTTTATCAAATCCCTGAAGGTCAACGCACCAGTAAGGGCCGTAACGTTGTAAACTTAATGAATATCCCGGCTGGCGAAAAAGTTCAGCAGATCATCACTGTTCCAAAAGAGCGTGAAGGTAAATTCCTTATCATTTCAACTGAGCACGGTATTGTTAAGCGCTCTGAACTCACCGAGTACAACAACGTGAAGTCGAGCGGTATTAAAGCGATCAAAGTCGTCGACGGTGATGCAGTAAACGCAGTTCGTATTACCGATGGTAAGAAAGACGTATTGCTCTGCTCTTCTGGCGGTAAAACTATTCGCTTCAATGAAGATGATGCTCGCGCGATGGGCCGCGTTTCTCAAGGTGTGAAAGGAATGGCACTTGAGGAAGGTGAAAAAGTTATCGGAATGGAAATTCTCGAACCGGGAACAGAAATTCTAACTGTCACTGATCGTGGCTATGGTAAACGCTCGGAAGAGTCTGAATATCGCTCACAATCTCGTGGTGGGAAGGGTATTTTGGCGATGAAGTTAACTGATAAAACCGGAACTATAGTTTCGATTAAGCCTGTCACTGAACGTGATGATTTGATGATTATTACGGATAAGGGCCAAGTTATCAGAACGAAGATTTCAGGAATTTCACTCCTCGGCAGAAATACACAAGGCGTTCGCCTCATCAATGTTAAGCCTGATGAGAAAGTTGTAGCTGTTGAGAAGATTGTTGATCCTGATGAAGTACCAGAGGGAACAGATGGGACTCCGGAAGGCACGCCTGAGTTACAGTAAATTTATCTGGGCCCCGCTTTTAGCGGGGCTCATTCTTTTAGGTAGCTGTGATTTCACCTCTGGGTTGAATCGCGAGATTCTGACTGCCCAAGATTATGTCGAGCGACAAGAATACGAAAAAGCTGCCGAAGCTTACGAACGTTTGCTTAAGCAAAGCCCTGTAAAACTAATTCAAACTAAGATTCACTATCAATTAGCTGAGATTTATTACCTCTATCTCAACCAGCAAACACGCGCACTGACACACTATAAATATATTGTAGATAATGATGACGATCCGAGAAATCAGGTCCGCTCACTCGAGAAAATCGCCGATATTAACTTTTCTTTCGCTCGGAAATTTAAAGAAGCTGTTCGTGCCTATCAAATGCTGCTCGATTTTCAGCCGCGATTACAAAACGCAGATTTTTACGATTTTCGTGTAGCGGAATCTCTTTTTGAAGATGGTCAGCTTGATGTGGCCGATGTTCGTTTCGCGCGATTAGCACTTAACACGAACCACGCTCACCATATTGAAAGTTTCTATTATCAAGGTCTTGTTCGTTATTATCAACAACGTTGGGATCCAGCGGTTGAGAGATGGCTTGAGTATATTAAGCGTGAAAAGCGCAAAGATCTCATTATCAAAACCAAATTTTTAATCGCAAACGCCTACGAATCTGGCGATAAGCTCAAAGAAGCCTATAACATCTACTACTCATTGCTTGACGATTATCCGAATCCACAAATTATCAAAGATCGCTTGAAAGCGTTGTATGCACGTCGAGTGGCGAGAAAAAGATGAAAGAAGATTCACAACCCCAGGCCTGGTGGAAAGTGCTCGCACTGGCCATGGGACTCCCTTCTTTGATTGTGGGAGTGTTTTTTGGGCTTTATATTCTTGTGCAAAAAGGTCTTATTGGTTGGACGACACTTTTAGTGGTGATGCTTTTAGTAATTGTGAACACACTTTTTCTTATGGTGCGTTATGGATTGGTCGGAAAAAATAGACAATAAAAAATATTGGCTGGGAACAGTTGCAGCCATTGTCATCGGCCTTTTTGCTTCGAAATGGAACTTGCTCGATGCAGTGATCTTGCTCGCTGTTATTGGTGGTTCTGTTTTAAATCAATGGCTTATGTTTGTTATTCTTGGCAAATTACTGGGTCGAATGAGTGCTGAGGCACGTGAATTGTCCCTTACCGAGAAGCTCACCTTATGGATTCAGGTCGCACTAAAATTCTCAGTTTTGGGTGCGATATTTTATTACCTCATTTTATACGCTCGACACATTGTGGCGCAAGGCCTTCTTCTCTACACATTTCAATTGATTATCCTCATTCTGAGTATTAAAAACATAGGCGATTTCATCAATAAAGGTTCATCAGAATGACACGTTTAGCTTTGTGCCTTCTTGCGCTTATTCCAACTCACGCTTTTGCGAGTGGATATACATTTATTAGCCAACTCGCTGATAAGTTTCATTATCCGCACCAGCACGTTTTAACTTTTGGATTAACAACTCTTTTGTTTTTAATGATCGGAGTTCTATACCGTTCTAAAAGTTCAAACGTAAAAAACATCGCCATTCCTGATCGCGGAATTTCATTCCGTAACTTGGTGGAAGCTTTGGGTCAGTTTGTTTACAACCTTGCTCGCAACATCATGGGCGAAGAACAAGCGAAGAAGTACTACACCGTTATCGTGTTACTCTTCTCATTCATTTTCATCAATAACGTCATCGGTTTGATTCCAGGCTTTTTGCCACCTACTGATAACTTCAACACAACACTCGCTCTCGGCTTGTTTGTGTTCTTGTACTACAACTACCAAGGTATTAAAGAGCAAGGCATCGTCGGCCATATTAAGCACTTTATGGGCCCGGTTTGGTACTTAGCGATTCTGATCTTCCCTATCGAACTTATCTCACACGCAGTCCGTCCGCTTTCTTTGGGCCTTCGCCTCAAAGGAAATATGGAAGGTGACCACTTGGTTCTTTCGATTTTCTCGAACCTTGTGCCGTACATCGTTCCTATTCCATTCTACGTGATTGGATTGTTCGTGTGTTTCATGCAGGCTTTCGTCTTTACACTTCTGACTATGGTTTACATTAGTCTTGCAACCGCTCATCACGATCATGAAGAGCACGCGCACCACTAAGTAGAGCATTGAAGAAGATTTTTTAATAAACCGACCTACGGGTCAAAAAAAGGATACGACAATGGAATTGAATGCATGGCTTGCAATTGCTGCTGGTTTAACAATTACTTCAGCTTCTATCGGTGGCGCAATCGCTCAATCTAAAGCTGCTTCTGTAGCTCTAGAAGGTATCGCTCGTAACCCAGCTGCTGCTGACAAGCTTTTCACTCCGATGATTATCGCTCTTGCTCTTATCGAATCTTTGGTAATTTACGCGTTCGTTATCGCGTTCTTGATCAAGCCAACGCTTTAATTTTTTTGCCCCTGGCAAAAGTTAAATAAGAAGGCCCCGAAAGGGGCCTTCTTTATTTTAGAGCATCTTCGCTAAGAATTTTCCGGTATGCGACCGCTTCGACTTCGCCACCTGCTCAGGTGTGCCAAATGCCACGATCTCTCCCCCGCCCTTGCCGCCCTCAGGACCCAGATCAACTACCCAGTCGGCAGTCTTAATCACATCTAGGTTGTGCTCGATCACAAGCAGTGTGTGGCCGAGATCCACTAAACGATTGAGCGCCTTCAGGAGAATACGAATATCGTTGAAGTGAAGACCGGTTGTGGGTTCATCGAGAACATAAAGTGTGTTGCCCTTAACGGCTTTAGAAAGTTCGCGTGAAAGCTTCATACGCTGAGCTTCACCGCCAGAAAGTGTCGTCGCTGGCTGGCCGAGTTTAATATAGCCAAGACCTACATCATTTAAGACGCGAAGTGTGCGTGCCACCTTGGTGTGGTTTTCAAAGAAGGTGACGGCTTCTTCAATCGACATCTCAAGAACGTCGGCGATATTTTTGCCGCGATAAAGAATTGAGAGGGTCTCTGGATTGTAGCGCTTGCCACCACAGTCTTGGCATTGAACATAAACATCGGGCAGAAAGTGCATCTCGATTTTGAGACTTCCGTTCCCTTCACATGTCTCACAACGACCACCCTTTACGTTGAAGCTAAAGCGTCCGGGCTTATACCCGCGCACTTTTGATTCATTGGTCTGTGAGTAGATGTTTCTAATGTCATCAAACAAACCTGTATAAGTGGCTGGGTTTGAGTGCGGTGTGCGGCCAATCGGTGCTTGATCGAGTTCAATCACGCTTTGGAATTTATCAACTCCACTAATGGCACGGTAATTAGCGGAACTGGGCTTGCGCCCTTTTGAGAGATAAGTTTTTACTGCTGGTATAAGAATGCGATGAACGAGAGTTGATTTACCCGAACCAGATACTCCCGTGAGACACGTCATCGTCCCTACTGGGATCTCTAGGGTTACACCGTTCAAGTTATGCTCTTTGGCTTCTTGGAGAACTAGCTTATCAGTCCACTTACGACGAACTTTAGGGACTTCAATTTTTTCTTTTCCAGCGAGAAATTTCCCTGTGATCGACTTAGGGTCTTTCGCGACGTCTTTAGGAGTTCCTGCAGAGACAATCTCCCCACCGTGAATACCAGCAGCTGGTCCCATATCAATTAACCAGTCAGCAGCACGCATAGTATCTTCGTCATGTTCAACCACAATGACGGTGTTACCGATATCACGCAAATGAATCAAGGTTTGAATAAGTTTCTCGTTATCCCGTTGATGAAGACCAATACTGGGCTCATCGAGCACATAGAGAACGCCTGAGAGAGCTGAGCCGATTTGTGTCGCCAATCGAATTCGTTGTGATTCACCGCCAGAGAGTGTCATGGCATCTCGGTTAAGCGTGAGATAATCAAGGCCTACGTTGAGAAGGAAATTGAGTCGATCACGAATCTCTTTTAAAAGCTTTTGAGCGATAACGGCTTCGTTGCCTTTAAATTGAAGTGAATCAAAAAATTCAAAGGACTCATTCACCGGAAGATCACAGATCTCCATGATGTTTTTGTCTTTGACTGTTGCCGCAAGAGCGAAAGGATTGAGTTTTTTGCCCTTACAGCCGGCACACTTTTTGATGATCATGAATTCTTCAAGATCAAGCTTCACTTTTTCAGAATCAGACTCGTTATACTTCTTTTCAAGCCAGGCCTTGATGCCCGGGAATTCTTTTTTGAAGTTAAAGGTCGAGTTTTCGGATTCAAATTTATAGGTATAAATTTTATCCGAGCCATCAAAGAGTATCGATTTAAACTTCTCGGAGTGTTTTTTTAGTGGCTTATCGAGGTCGGTGTTTTCAGCAGCAGCGATACTCTTAATCATCTGCATGAGAAATGAGCTCTTCTTAAGCGGAGCGATGGCACCATCATTGATCGAGAGATTCTCATCTGTGATGATAGAATCCATATCAAATGTCTTGGTGAGCCCGAGACCATTACATAGCTGACAGGCACCCAAGGGTGAGTTGAATGAGAAAAGGCGTGGCTCTAAATCAGGATAGGATTTATTCGTTCTAAAGCTGAAGTTCTTCTCAGAGAAGAAAATTTCTTTATCGTCAGCTATGACAATCAAATATCCGTCAGAGAGTTTAAGGGCATATTCTACAGAATCAGCCAGACGTGATCGAACGCCGTCTTTAAGTACAATTCGATCGACGATAAGTTCTACATCGTTAAATTTTGCTTTCGGAATAACCAAAGAATCATCAAGGGCTTTTTGTTCACCATTTACTCTTACTTTAGAAAATCCCAAAACTTGATACTTGGCCATCTCCTCTTTGTGCTCGCCCTTTTTTTGACGAACTACCGGAGAGAGCAATTGAAGTTTTGTTCCTTCTTTCATTGTGAGAAGGCGTTCAATAATTTGTTGCGGTGTTTGGCGCTGAACCGCATCGCCTGTCTCTGGGCAATGAGGCACACCTAGGCGCGCCCATAAGAGTCGCATGTAATCGTAGATCTCTGTAATTGTTCCAACGGTTGAGCGTGGATTTTTAGTTGTGCTTTTTTGATCAATCGCAATCGCAGGAGAGAGGCCTGTGATGCTTTCAACATCAGGTGGTTCAATCTGACCGATAAATTGTCGTGCGTAGGATGAGAGTGATTCTATGTAGCGACGCTGGCCTTCAGCATAGATGGTATCAAATGCGAGTGATGATTTACCAGAACCTGAGGGTCCAGTTACAACCGTGAGCGTATGGCGAGGAATCGATACATCTATCGACTTTAGATTATGAACGCGTGCTTTGGTGATTTGTATCTTTTCCACGAACTCGCTCCTGGTAGCCGATCGCCTTGCGGAGACAGAAAAATGCTCCACGTGGATCCGCACTATTTTTACCATAGAGTGCGAAGGCCGTCCCATGATCAACACTCAGACGAATGTACGGAAGCCCCAGAGTAATATTGGCCCCTATTGTCCCCATCATTGATTTAAAAGGAGCAAGGCCTTGATCATGGTGAAGATAAACAAGCAAATCTTTGTTGCTCTGCTTCTGATTCAAAAGAGTATCGCCAGGGTAAAATCCTGAAATCTTAAAACCCCGAACTTTAACTTTCTTAAGACCAACAAGAAGTTTCTTTTCTTCATTGCCAAGCAACCCCTCTTCACCCGCATGGGGATTCATTCCAGCAACGATTGCATGATTAAGTTGTGGCTCAATTTTTCTCAGAGACTCCAACGATAATGTGAGTTTTTTGTGGAGAAGTGCAGAAGTTAAAATCTTGGGAACATCTTTAAGCGGTAAGTGATCAGTGATCAAGAGCGCTTTTAAGTGATTTGAACTAAAAAACATACCTAGTTCAGGGGTTTTGCTGCGAGCACGTAAGTACTCAGTGTGTCCTAAAAAACGCTGTGAAGGTTTCTTGGGATTTCTAAGCGCATCTTTAGTTGTAGGTAGTGTGAAAAGAATATCGCTGTCGTTCTCTTCGGTGTGCTCAATCCCGAGTTCTAGCGCAACGGTAGATTGAGGAAGTTTACTTGTTGAGAGCCAGCTACATTGAAGGTGACCCGTCGGGAGATCAATTCCTTCGGAAGTGATGGCACCGTCGATGCGGAGTGCTTTTAAATGTTTTTGTACTGTACTTTTGTAGGCCAAGAGATGACAGTGCTGCGTCCATTTAGCGGGAGATAACGCCAGTGCCTTAAAGAACACCTCGAGACCGATGCCCTTTTCATGCCCTTGTGTCACAACAATCATAAAGTTTTTTTGATGTAGTAGTTCGCGTATTCGCGATCAAACCAATTGCTCATCAGAGATGAGCTTTTTTGCGAGAACAATTCATCTTCAAGGCGAGCTTTGTTTTGTAGAAAAGCTTGTGATTCAACCAGATCTTTATTTTTGACGAAAAAACTATGAAGTCTTCCGCCAAGAACAACGGCAGGAGTGAAACTCCCTTCTGGGGTTTGGCTAAGCGCCTTTGCAATGGCAGGTGTTAAGCCATCTTCCTTCATACCATCGAGCGGGCTGGCTTCAAGATCTGAAAATCCAAAACCAAGACGACCGGTGATTTGATAATCTTTAAGCGCCTGTACAAAAAGTGCGGTGTCTTTGCCTGCTTGGGCTTCTGGTACAGAAAAATCGACGAGGTTGTAGGTAAAGCTTAGTGCTTTGTTGTCGCTATAGCGTTTGTAGAACTCATTCTTGAGTTCTTGTTCGGTGACACTGACAAGTGGTCCAATGATCCGTGTTGAGAAGAGGTTGTATTCCATCGCTTCGCGGATAACTTCAAAATACTCTTCGTAAGTAATGCCTTTCATGCGCAAAAACTCGAGAAGGCTGTCGCGATTGAGGCCAAGCTTTTCTTCTGTCATACGGATGCGCGATTCGACTGCATCGTCACCAATGACGTAACCTTGGGCGCCCAGTTTATCGCGAATGATGAAGGTGTTCACCATCATGTTGAGAATTTCTGGCTGTTTGTAGGTTTGTTTGGCGTAAAGGAATGGTGAAATTTCTCGGCGAGCTGGAAGAGTGGCTTCAACGCGTGTGAGTTCAGAAAGGGAGAATACTCTTCCGTTTACAACTGCAACGATCTTATCAAGTAACTTTTCCTGGGCCGCGACCGGAGTCGAGCCCAGGATCAGTGCGAATAATAGAGAAAACATTAATTATAATTGGCTCTTATTAATTTTAATGTCGGCACCTTTTTGGAGCCCCTTAAAATACGTGGCAAGAATACCATCACGCTTTTGGTCGTAAATGATTTTCTTATAAAGATTCTTGTCGATTTGGTCATAATCTTTAATTCCAAGAACTTTCACGATGTGAATGCCCATCTGCGTTCTGAATGGACGCGTGATGTAACCCACTTTTTGGCCTTTAATTTCTGCATAGTACTCAGGAGCTAGGCGCGTCGGAGGTTGGAAACCAAGATCGCCACCCACAGGAGCCGCTGTCGTTTGTGAGTATTTGTTTGCCATGGTGGCAAAGCTGTCTGGATTCTTTTTCACTTCTTCGTAAATTGAAAGCGACTGGTCTAGTGCTTTCTTTACGTCTTGTTCAGAAGGTTGAACGCGTAAGCGGTAAAGAATGTGAGCCGTGCGATATTCTTTGTTATCACTGTAATACTTACGAACTTCGTCGTCAGATACCGTGATTTTCTTCAACTCGCCTTCAAGATCTTTTGAAATTTGGGCGTGGTAAAGAATTTCTTCCATCTTCGCCATCACAACAGGATCTTTATCAAGCCCGTTTTTGCGTGCACGTTGAATCCCTAGTTCGCGGTTAACTAAATCATCAAGTGAAACTTCGCGGGTAATTTTTCGTTGCGACACAAAACGAAGATTGTTTTGGTGATACTCCTCAAATTGAGCTTTGGTAATTTTCTTACCGTTTACGGTGGCAACCGCATCGACGGGGGCCTGAGCACTTAGGCTAGTAGCGACAGTGATGGCCAAGGCAAGATAAACAGCTTTCATAATCGTCCTCGAGGGTTTTAGTGCTAGTAAAAACGCTATCATGCCCCGATTTGCCCCGCAACATGTTTCGCGAATTCTAGAAGCATATGCTGATTGATGTTCTCTTTGAAGAAACACTGAATCGATGCATCTGGATTAATTTTGTACAGTTTAGGTTTACCCATAAACACGTTAAGAATTTTGTCACGCAGACCATCATTACCTTCAATCACTTCTTGATCGAAGAACAATGTCACAGTGTTACCTGACACTTTCGCAAGTCGAACACCCAAAGGTCTAAACCATAGTCTTGTTCTCAGAATTGCAAAAAGTGATTCCAACTCTTTTGGAATGAGACCAAAAACGTCGGCCATCTCAGAGTTGAGCTCTTCAAGTCTCTCTAGGCGGTCAGCATTTGAGAGGCGTTTGTAATATTTTAATCGAGTAGCATGATCAATAATGTAATTGTTTGGGATGAAAGCGTTGTAAGGTGCTTGGATTTCAATATTTCGCGCTGACATTTTGCGCTCACCTTTCAATTCCAACACCGCTTCTTGTAACAAATCCATATAAAGTTCAAGGCCAATTTGATCAACGTGTCCGTGTTGTTCGGCTCCCAAAATATCACCGGCTCCACGAATTTCTAAATCAGCAGAGGCTAAAGAAAAGCCTGAGCCCATATCGGCGTAAGTTTGCAGTGCTTGCAAACGACGAGTGGCCACTTCAGTGAGTATGCGATTATCGGGCACCATAAAGTAGGCATAGGCCTTACGGTCAGAGCGGCCAATACGACCACGTAATTGGTGAAGTTGGGCTAGGCCATATGTGTCCGCACGATCAATGATCATGGTATTCGCATTGGGAATATCAATGCCTGATTCAATGATTGTAGTCGAAAGCAAGATGTCGCTTTTGTGTTCAATAAAATCATTAATGCGTTTTTCGAGTTCTCGCTCAGGCATCTGGCCATGCGTGACAGTGATACGCGCTTTAGGAACAAGCTTCTTTAAATAAAGTTCGTGTTCTTCAATATCATGCACGCGATTGTGAACATAGAATACTTGGCCACCCCTTCCAAGCTCTTTGTCGATGGCAGACTTTAGGGTCACATCATCTTCTTTGATAATATAAGATTTAATGGCCTGACGTCTTGGTGGTGCGGTTTGAATGATCGACATATCTCTCACACCAATAAACGCCATCTGCATGGTTCGCGGAATAGGTGTCGCAGTCATTGTGAGAACATCAACACCTTGCTTAAGAACTTTTAGCTTTTCTTTGTGATTCACCCCAAAGCGATGCTCTTCATCAATCACTACGAGTCCTAAGTCTTGAAATTCAACTTTGTCCGAAAGAACAGCATGGGTACCAATGACGATATCAACTTTCCCCTCTTTAAGTTTTTCAACCACTTCTTTTGATTCTTTGGCTGTTTTGAAACGAGAAAGCATTTCGATAGTCACAGGGAAATTTTGGAAGCGTCTTTTGAATGAATGGAAATGTTGGAGTGCCAAAACGGTGGTTGGGACCAGAACAACAACTTGTTTTTTATCCAGCACGGCCTTGAAGGCTGCACGAATGGCGACTTCCGTTTTACCGAAACCGACATCACCACAAACCAAGCGATCCATTGGAAATTGTGCCTGCATATCATCAAGCACATCATTGATGGCTTTTAGTTGATCGGGTGTTTCTTCAAATGGAAACGACATCTCAAATTCGCGGAACATATGTTCCGGTGCAGAAAAAGGAAATCCTCCAGCGAGTTTTCGCTCTGCCTGCATTCTTAAAAGATCGAATGCTAATTTCTTAACTGATAGTCGCGCTTTTGCCTTCTGCTCAGAGAACTTCTTAGATTGAAGGTTGGCAACTTTTACGCCCGCATTTGCATCGGCGTGCTTTTGTACAAGATTAAGTCGATAAACCGGGACATATACCTTGTCGCGATTTTCATATTCAATAACAAGAAAATCCGATTCTTGGTCAGCGACTTTCAAACTCTCAAGACCAAGATATTTTCCAATACCAAAATCTCTGTGAACAACAAAGTCTCCGGCCTTTAGAGTCGCGAGCTGCTCGGCAAATAGATCCGGATTGGTTGCGGCTGTTTTTTTGGCTTTCTTTTGTTTGGCTGAAAATAAATCCGACTCACCCAATACCCAAAGATTTTCTGCTTTATAGTAGAAACCTTCAGCAAGAGGAAATTGCAGCCAGCCGACTTGATCACCCTGAAGTGGAAGATCGTTTTCTTTTAGTAAAAATTCAAATTCTTGTTTCGATGAATCGTTTCTAGGAACAACCAGAAGCTTGGCACCCAAACGAAGTTCATCTTTCAGTGTGTTGAGCATGGCCTTGATGTAGGCGAATTTATTATCGGGTACACTGCCTAGTTTCGCCTGAATTTTCTGCATGATTTGATTGCGAAGACTGGTGATTCCGAGATGAATTTCGTTTCTCATACCCTCTTCGAGATCAATGGCAATATCGAGCGTTTCCACGACAAGACGGAATTTGGCTTTATTCAGAATAGATTCAGCCGCAAGTTTATGTGGAGCGGGCAAGATAACTTGCGAATCGTTGCGTTCAGCTTCTTGTTGAAATTCATCTTGCCACTGCGTGAAGGTTAAATCCCATTCTTGTCTGGCGTTAGTTCGATTAATTTCAGTTATGAGTGCATCGGATTTTAAGAAAGAAGTGAGCGTCGCTGGTTCGTTAAAAAAAAGTGGTGTAAACACGGGGTAGTTTTCAAAAAGCTGACCTTGACCCAGTTGTTGAAAAACACTTTTTCGAATGTCGTAACGATTTTTAAATTGAGGTTGGGCCTGCGGAAGATTTTCTCTCAACACGGAATGAAATTCTTCACGCGCAAAAATTCCGGGTGCCGGAGCGAGTATGATTTCGTTAAGTTTAGCATCTGAGATGGATTTTTGAGTCTCAGTATCAACTTCAACGATACTCTCGATCAAATCGTCAAAGTAATGCAAACGAATAGGTCGCTCTCTTAGGGGAAAAATATCAAAAACTTCACCCTTGCGTGTAAATGTTCCTGGCTCTTCAACTGATGGTGTAGCTCTATAACCAAGAGAAACGAGTTTTTCTGCAAGATCATGCGGCGAGACAATGTCGTCTACCTTTAAGATTAAAGAAAATTTCTCAAAAAAACTCGGTGGGGGCACATAAAGAGAAGCTGCTTCAAGCGAGGTAATAATTAAACACGGCCTTGGGTCTTGCACCAATTGTGACAAGACGCGAAAGCGCTGAATCAGCGAAGACTCAGACGAAATGATGCTGGTGTATGGTGAATGGCCGAGACCTGGATAAAATAATGCACGAGGCCTATGTTTAAAATTTTCCCAAACCTGTTCAGCCTCTTCGGGATTTGCCGTAATAATCAATTGGTGTTGAGAGCTAAAAAGCGAATGAAGCGATGCCTCATAGATGAATCCCCATGCACTCGGAGACACACCGCGGATAAACATTTCTCCTTGGTCACTGTTGCGCCAAAGATTAATGCGATTACTCAAACTACTAAACGGATTCATGGTGAAGCTCTGTTGGGACCAAGATTGCTCAAGTACTGTTCACTTATTTTCGAGGCAATCTACCTTAAGCACATCAAAATAACATCTTTGCTCTTTTCAACAACTTTTGTATCGTAAAGGTGTTTTTTCATTAAAGTTTATTCTCCCTGGAGACCCCATGACATCCACCCAAATCGATGGATTGATGCCCGTTGTTATCATGATGGGACTAGCGGTGTTGCTGTTTCTCGGTGGCCATTTTGCTTCCGTTTTACTCAGCCGCAAGAAACCTACTCAGCTTAAACAAACTGCCTATGAGTGCGGTGAAATACCCGTTGGTTCGGCTTGGTCAGCGTTCAACATTCGTTTCTACGTCGTAGGATTAATTTTTATTATTTTCGACGTCGAATCGGTTCTTATGTTCCCTGTGGCCACAATTTTTAACGAAATGAACGCCATGGGTGAAGGTGTTTACATCCTTTTAGTTTTCTTAAGCTTTATTTCTGTGTTGATTGAGGGCATCGCCTACTGTTGGAAAAAAGGCGATTTGGATTGGGTGAAGAGTTACCAAGTCTCTGCTCGTAAATCTACCGTTACTCAGTCGAAGAAGGTTTCAGTATGAATGAAACAGTCGTTACTTATCTTGCTCAATATGAATTTTTTGATTATCTCACCGCTTTTTTTGGTGAGAACTCATTGCTACTCACAACAATTATCTTTTTTGTCTTCGCGGGTATTTTCGTTGCAGTAGCAGCGACCATTGGCGGTCTTGGAACATATGCAGAAAGAAAAATTTCTGCCGATATTCAAATGCGTATGGGGCCTAACCGTGTTGGCCCGTTCGGTATTTTGCAATTTCTCGCCGACGGCGTAAAAATGATGACTAAGGAAGATGTTATGCCTCGTACGGCTGACAAATTCTTATTCTATTTAGCACCACTGATGTGTCTTGTTGGTGTGTTTGCAACCCTAGCAGTTTTTCCCGTTTCAAGTGGCTTCACTTTGGTTGATCTCAATGTTGGCGTGTTCTATTTAATCGCCATTTCATCCTTGGTGGGTGTGGGCGTTTTCTTGGGTGGATATGCTTCAAACTCAAAATGGTCAATGTTGGGTGGTATGCGTGGAGCCTCGCAGATCATTTCTTATGAAATTCCAGTCACCATTTCAGTTCTCACTATCACGCTACTTGCCGGCTCAATGTCATTTGGTAATATTGTTGCGAAACAAGAAGGTTTCCTAACAAATTGGTTTATTTTTCATAATCCATTCGCATTTATTGCTTTCTTTGTTTATTTCGTTGGTGCGCTTGCTGAAACAAACCGTGCTCCCTTCGATCTTCCTGAAGCAGAATCGGAACTCGTTTCTGGTTACCACACAGAATATACCGGAATGCGCTTTGGTTTCTTTGCTTTGGCAGAATACATTGAAGTATTTGTCGTGAGTGGTGTAGCGGCTGCCCTCTTCTTGGGAGGCTACAATCTTCCAGTAAAACTCGAAATCGACATGATTCCGATTCAGCTGATTCAAATTAGCATCATCGTGGGTAAGTCACTTGCTCTTTACTATGTTGTTATTTGGGTGCGCTGGACCTTCCCTCGCCTTCGCGTCGATCAACTTATGTCGATCTGCTGGAAATACCTCACTCCAATTGCCATCTTTAATTTAGTTGGTTGTGCAGTTTGGATGGTGGTGTTTAAAGGCCAGTCGATGGCACAACTCTTGATGGGGCACTAATATGTTTTTAGACATCCTATTCCTTGGCTCTGCTTTGTTGACGGTTGTAAGCGCAATTCTTGTCCTTACAACTAAAAACATTATGCATTCATGTATTTTCCTTCTCGGTTCTTTAATCGGAATCGCAGGCCTCTACGCTACGTTGGGCGCTGACTTTGTCGCTGTAACCCAGGTTATGGTTTATGTCGGTGGCATCGTAATTCTCATGTTGTTCGCAGTGATGCTTACGGGCGGTAAGGACTTCATTTCAAAGGCTCAAAGTTTGTTGGGACTAATGCCCACAATGGGCAACGCTTGGAGCTATGCGGTTGGCGGTTTGGTGGCGGTGGTCTTTTTGCTCACCAATATTCAACTCTTGTCTCGCTTGGGTGCCATGGCCGAAAAGAAGAACGACGGTTCTTTTGAATCAACAGTTAATAAAATTGGTCATCTCTTGGTGAAAGACCATGTCTTGGCCTTTGAACTTTCTTCCGTGCTTTTGCTCGGAGCCTTGGTGGGTGCAGCGATCATTGCTCGTCCACGTAAGCAATAAGGAGCGCGCCGTGATTACTTTGGCGTCATATCTAGTTATTTCGATGATTCTCTTTTTAGTGGGAATTATGGTGATGTTGTCGCGAAAAAATATCGTGGCAATTCTTTTGGGTATTGAACTTATTTTGAATGCAGCAGCGCTAAACTTCGTCGCTTATTCAAAATTTGTGACCAATAACCTGGATGGTCATATCTTTAGTCTCTTTATTATCGTTATTGCTGCCGCTGAAGCAGCCGTTGGGTTGGCGATTGTTATTCGTTTCTTCCAGCTTAAAGAGACGATCCACATTGATGAAGCGACACAGTTGAGGAATTAACGTCATGGAATACACAATTGGCACTATCGCTCCGATTTTCCTTTGCCCATTTCTCGCATTTGTAATTAATGCGTTCTTTGGTCACAAACTTCCTCGTCACGGCGATTGGTTGGCCGTGTTGGCGATTTTTGTTTCGTTCCTTTTTGCTCTTAGAATCTTCTTAGACTTCACCGGAACATTCGCAACGGACTACTACATTCATAAAGTATTTAACTGGTTCGACCTTTCTGCCGGTGGCCAATCGTTTAAAATCGATATGGGTATCTATATTGATAATATGGGCGCCATTATGTTGTTGATGGTGACGGGTGTCGCGACACTCATTCACCTCTTCTCTACCTGGTACATGCACGATGACCCGCGCTATGGTCGTTTCTTTGTTTATGTTTCATTGTTCACAAGCGCGATGCTGGGTCTTGTTCTCTCTGACAACTTGCTCTCTCTCTTTATCTTCTGGGAGATCATGGGTTTCTGTTCGTATTCTTTGATCGGTTTCTATTACGAAAAAGAAAAAGCTGGAAATGCTTCGCTTAAAGCCTTCATGACAACCCGAGTGGGGGACGTTTTTCTCCTTCTTGGTATTGTGATGGTTTGGCATGTAGTGGGTTCAGTTAATTTCGTTGATATTTATGCTGCTATTGCCGAAGGCAAGTTTGCAGGTCTGCAAATCTGGGGAATTTCTCTCGCAACTTTCGCTGCTTTCTGCGTCTTTATGGGCACAATTGGAAAGTCGGCTCAGTTCCCGCTGCAGGTCTGGCTCCCAGATGCGATGATGGGACCGACACCATGTTCTGCTTTGATCCATGCTGCCACCATGGTTGCGGCTGGTGTTTATCTTTCTCTTCGTACTTATCCACTAATGGAAGCGGGTGAGCTTACTCACTTTATTGCCTTGATTGGTGCCATCACCGCTTTTGGTGCAGCCACGATTGCTCTTGTTCAGACAGATCTTAAAGCCGTGCTCGCCTTCTCTACTATTTCGCAACTTGGTTATATGGTGATGGGTGTAGGCGTTGGATCTTATAATGCCGCTTTCATGCACTTGATCACGCACGCTGTGTTTAAGGCATGTTTGTTCCTATCTGCCGGTTCGGTTATTCACTCTGTTCATGAACAAGAGATGCCCAAGCTTGGCGGACTTCGCAAAAAACTACCTTACACATTCATCGCCATGATGTGCTGTACTCTTGCTATTGCCGGTGTTCCATTCTTTGCGGGATTTGTTTCTAAAGATCGTATCCTTGGGGATGCCCTCTTCTGGGGAACATTTGCTGGTCAGAATAAATTCTGGATGATTGTGCCAATTCTGGGCTTTGGTGGAGCATTCCTTACGGCGTTCTATATGTTCCGCATGATGTTCTTAACTTTCTTTGGAAAACCGCGTGATCATCATATTTACGATCATTGCCACGAAGAACACATCGGCTTTAATAGCAATATTCCGCTTTTGATTCTCACCGTGTTTACACTTGGCTTCTGGTATTGCGGAACCCTGACTGGCCAATCGTTTGGTAAAGTCTTCGGATCTAAAACGGAATGGTTTAAGGTTTTAGTGGAAGCTCCTGTAACTTCTAAGTTTGTTGGTCGCACTCGTGAAACACTCTCATCTACTGATACAAGAGTTAAGGCAGAGTTACCAAAAGCTGTTTATGAGCACCAAACCGGTTATGTTGGTCCTAAGGCTGATGATGAGCACGGGATTCACCACGCACACACTTATGGTGCTATTGCCTCTATCTTTATCGCCTTTGGTGGAATTCTCCTCGCATTCTTAATGTATATTCGCGGCTCAATTAAGCCATGGGCCGATACATTTAAGGGCTACACCAAGATTCTTCAAAACAAATACTTCTTCGATGAACTCTATATTGGCGTTGCGATTCAAAGGGGCCTGGTGCCGTTTAATCGCTTCCTCGCTTGGGTTGATATGGGTGTTTATGATCGTTTCGCCGTAGATGGTTGGGCCTGGGTAAACCGCCAAATGTATCGCGCCTCGAAATGGTTTGATGATGTAATCGTTGATTCCATCGGAGTAGACGGTACTGGTGTTGCTGTTAATTTATTTAATCTCGTCCTTCGTATTGTTCAGTCAGGTAAAATTCAGTTCTACTTTGTAGTTTTGATCATTACTTTGGCCGGCTACGTTTGGACTTTAAAATTTTGATTTTTGCTTATTAGCGCGAGGAGAATAACGTGAACGGTCTTCTTAACTGGATTCTTTGGTCACCCGTTTTTGGCATGGCCGCAGTGTTGCTTATCCCAAAAGGTAACGACAACATCATTCGTTGGACATCATTGGTGTCGACGGCCATCACCTTTATCTTAACCTTAGTTCTTTATGCGAACTTCGATGAGAGTATCGGTGGCATGCAACCAGACTTCCTCGTGAAGGTTCCTTGGATTGAGCAATTTCATATTTTTTATAGCCTAGGTATCGATGGCATTTCTTTGCCAATGACATTGCTTAACGGCTTGTTGTTCTTCCTCTGTATTATGTCTTCATGGACAGTTGAGAAAAACCTCAAGGGTTACTTCGCTCTTCTCTTGATGTTGCAATCAACTGTTTTCGGTGTTTTCTTCTCACTCGATTTCTTCCTCTTCTACGTTTACTGGGAAGTTATGCTCCTTCCGATGTTCTTCTTGATCGGTATTTGGGGTGGAGAGAATCGCGAATACGCAGCAGTTAAGTTCTTCCTTTATACATTCTTCGGCTCGATCGTGATGTTGGTGGGTATCATTGCGCTCTACTACGCAACCGGCAAAGGCGTTGATTCCTTCAATATCTTGGCGATGCATGGTGGAAAATTCTCCGACCTCACTGTTCAAATTTTTGGTAGTGAATTTAACTTTGAACGTTTGTTCTTCTGGGCCATGTTCCTTGGCTTCGCAATCAAGGTTCCCGTTTTCCCATTCCATACTTGGTTGCCACACGCTCACGTTCAAGCGCCAACTGCGGTATCAGTTATCCTCGCCGGAGTACTCTTGAAAATGGGTACCTACGGTTTCCTACGTATTGCATTCCCAATCTTCCCTGCGGCTTCAGTTGAATATTCAACTATTATTGGAGCGCTTGGTTTGATCTCGGTTATCTACGGAGCATTCTGTGCGATGGCCCAGGATGATGTTAAGAAGCTCGTTGCTTACTCTTCGGTTTCACACATGGGCTTTGTTATGATGGGCCTTGCGGCCATGACGGTTCAGGGAATGAACGGAGCTGTGTTGCAAATGTTCAACCACGGAACTTCGACCGCTATGATGTTCTTGTTGATCGGTATTCTTTACGAGCGTTCACACCATCGCTGGATTGTTAAGCCTGATGGTTCAAAGGGTTTCGGCGGTCTTTATACTCAACTCCCGCGCTACACGATTGTTTTCATCATCGGTATGTTCGCTTCTTTGGGCCTTCCAGGACTTTCTGGGTTCATTTCTGAAGCTTTGATTTTCTTGGGCATTTACCAAAAATTCACGACGATGACCGTTCTTGCGATCATCGGTCTTTTAATTGGTGCCGCTTATCTACTTTGGATGTTTAAACGTATGTTCTTCGGTGACGTAAATCCTGAAGTAAAAGATTACGAAGACATGAATACTCGCGAGATTCTTTACATGCTTCCGCTATGTATTGCGGTTATCGTGTTTGGTATTTTCCCGTCTCCGATCCTGAACATTATGAAAGCATCGGTCGGTCAGCTAGTTGATTTGTTGTCTAAATATTAGAAGGGGGCCTTGTGCTCGAGATTTTAAAAACCTCTTTGCTTGTATACCTTCCCGAGGTCGTTTGCGTCGTTCTGATGTGTCTTTTGTTGATTGCAGAATCAATGCACAAGGAAGAGGGAACTGATCGTAAGTCGGTATTTGTTTTAGCAACAGTTGGTCTCGTATTGGCTGCTGCATTTTTGGTACACAATTTGGGAATTCCTGGAGCACCTGCTTTTTATCAAGCAGTCGTTATCGATTCATTTGGTACTTTCATGAAGCTCATCATGGTGGGCGGAACGATTGGAACAATTTGGTTGGCCCGTTCATCAAATGACATCTATCCAAATTTGAAATCTGAATTTGCGATCATGGCCGTGGGGACACTTATTGGTGGAATGCTGCTCGCAAGTGCCAACAACATGCTCACGCTTTATTTGGGAATAGAAACACTCTCAATTCTTAGTTACGTGATGAGCTCACTGAAACGCGAAGATTCGACTTCAACAGAAGCAGGTATGAAGTACGCGCTCTATGGTGGACTCACTGCTGGTATCATGCTGTTTGGGATGAGCCATATTTACGGAATGCTCGGCTCAATTCAATTCGTTGAACTCGTGCCTAAGGTCGCCGCACTTCAGGGTGCAGACCAAGTTTATTTGATGGCCTCATTTCTGTTATTTTTTGCAGGTCTTGGATACAAAATCAGCGCATTCCCTTTCCATATGTGGAGCCCAGATGTTTATCAAGGCTCTCCTATACCGGTTACAGCGTTTTTTGCGATTGTTCCCAAGATGGCAGGGCTTGCAGTCTTAATTCGTGTCTCTCATCTTTTCTTTGGCGGAGACAGTGGCGTAGCAATTGCTTGGGTTGGATTACTTCATGTGGTTGCGGCTCTCACTATGACGGTGGGTAACGTTTCAGCGATTGGACAAGACTCGGTTAAGCGACTACTGGCCTTCTCGTCTATTGGTCACGTTGGAATGATGATTATGGGTATCGTCGTCTTGAACGAAGTTGGCACACGTGCCATTTTGTTCTATGGCGTTACTTATATGTTTATGACTCTGGTGGCCTTCTGGATTACATCCGTTTTAAACGACGCTTACGGAACGGACAGCCAATCTGTTTTCCGCGGACTCATTCATCGTCACCCGCTTATGGCAATTGCCATGTCGGTAGTGCTTTTCTCTTTGGCAGGCATGCCACCATTTAGTGGTTTTGTAGCAAAGTTTAATATTCTCTCTGTTGCAATTGAGAAAGGTTATATGAGCCTTGCTTTCATTGCGGCCATAAACTCTGTCATTGCCCTTTATTACTACATGAAACTCGTCAAAGAGATGGTGTTTGGCAAAGCTGAGTCACAAGAAAAAGTGGCTGGTTTCACTGAAGGAACAACCGCTTTGATTGTCGTATTAACGATCCCAGTTTTGTTCTTAGGAATTTTCTGGGAAGGTCTAATGAATCTCTCAGGTAGCGCAAAACTTTTTTTACAATAGGTGGCTGAATGGGAAACGAAATTTTCGTTCTCATTCTTCCGCTCTTTTTGCTGGTAATTCCTGCCGCGTTTATGCGCCTTAAGCGGACGTCTGATTTGGTGAGTGCTCGTCAGGGGCCACTCATCTCTTCGGAGGCGCTAGATCAACTCACACTCCATTTCGTCATTTATTTTGTTCTCATGCTTGTTCCCATTGGTGGAAAGATTGCTGGCGATTGGGGACAACCGATAGCTCTCATCATCCTCTTTATTATTCTTGTCTCTCTACTATTCCGCTTCAAGAAGCTCGGCGATGAGTGAGCTTCATATTTTTTCACTACTTCTATGTCTCGTAGTGATGGTCATCACAACTGTGATTCATCTCATGAGAACTTCACCGTGGACTTCGGGTCGTGGAGGACTCTCTGTAAGTAGTTGGCGTCATTGGTTTGCAGAGCAAATTCAATTGCGATGGGGTGTGGAGCGCGAATCATTTTTGGCCCGACTAGCAAAGCTGTCTGTTCTGTTGGTTAAGTATGGCGTAGCGGGATGGACACTCCGACACTCGGAAGATCTCTCGTTATTGTTCTGGGTCTTGTTTTGGGTTGTTCTTCTCGTTCTTGAAGTAATGAAAAAAACGGCCCAATTTTATATCCCAACGAAATGGGAAAGTGTTTCTTTGAAGTTAGACAGCGAACATTTTTGGTTGATACATCTTGTACTGCTTGGTTCTGCAGAATTACAAATTGCGAGCAGTAGACCTTGGGGAATAATGTCCTTAACAGTATTTTATGTAATGTTTGCTGGTGAGTCCAAGCCGTCAATTCTGGCGGCGCTAGAGGATGTCACTTCATGCTGTTGGGCACTGATTGCCATCAGCTTTTTTGCAGGTTTCCCCTTGGCAGATTTTGAAACGTTTGCTTTTTCACTTGGTGCGCTTGTTTCTCTTAGGGGTATTGTACGAGTAATGGCGGGGCGCGCTTGGCTTCGCAGACGCTTTTGGTGGGTGGCCCAGTTTTGTCTTATGACATCTCTAATAATTAAATCGTTGGCGGTTATGAATGTTTGGACTGCTTTTAATTCTTAATTTATTAGCTCTTGGAGCACTCTTCTCGAACCATCGACTAGCCGCGATGGTGTGTTTTTTGTGTTACTCCGCCCTCAATTTGTTTTTCTTATTTCAGGCCAATCCAACCGATCTGGATCCGGTTTTTTTTGCGATTATGACCTTAAGCTCTCTCGCGGTGTATGCAGCCTTAAGTGCGCATAGTAGAGATCAAACTCTGACTCATCAAAAAAAGCGGGCAAGCTTTCACTTATTAATTTGGTCATTGATTCTAGCGTTCTTTTTTGGACATTGGTTGCTGGCACTCCACAAAGGAAATGTCGCCGTTAGTTCAGTTCGACAGATATCAGAAGGGCTTCAAAATGGTGAGGCCTTTATGTTGTTAGCAGTCGTGGTGCTATGGTTCGTAGGGAAGAATTTATATGATAGACGCTGACTTATTTCTTTTTGTACCGACATTGTTTGCCATGATTTGTTTGTTCACGCGAAGAAACATCTTTTGTATGTATTTAGCAATTATGGTTTGGCTACAAAGTGTGATTGTTACTGCCGCCCATCGACCGATGTTTGCTAATGTCGAAAGGCAAAGAATAACGTTTGTTTGCTTGTTTATGGCGGTATTGTGTTTCGCAATCGTTCTCTCATTTATGCTTAGAAAAAGACGGCGGACACAATGACGTCATCGGCCCTTGTTTTGTGTGTTGTCTTGGCGACACTCATTCGAACGCAAACTTTATTGACTGGTAGAAAATCAAAAATATTTTTCAGTGGTTTAGGCAGTATGGTTTTATTGCTTTTACCCTTACTGGCAACGTACATAACAAATGATTTTGGTCTGGCGTGGAGAAACTATTTTTACCATTTTAGCTTGGCACTATCGTGTGTCATTCTAGTTTGGAAGTTTCCAAAATGGGAGAACTGGTGGTCGATAGCCCTTCTATGGACATTGTTGCCACTGATTTATACTCACGACAATTTAGGTATGTGGTTGGCCGTTATCACCGCTGAGTTTCTCCTACTTTTTGCTTACCAAGAAATAAGCCCGGGCTCCGACTATCACAAGTATGGATTACTTCGCCTAATGGTCATTTTTCAATTCTTTGTCTTTGAGCATCTTTTTCTACAAGCAAGACCTGCTTGGGCCGGAGAAATTTTGGCCATTCTGTTAATTCTTCTCTACCTGATGGGCTTGGTGAAAATCTCTAAGAAACTTTTTTCATCCAGTGCTATCAATTGGCTCTTTTTGGTAGCTTATTTGCAGTATGGAACAATGATGTTCGACAAAATTCTACTAGATGCGTTCGCAAAATAATCTGAGTGTTTTGGTTTGTCCGGTGATTTTCTCCCCGCGAAATTGAAAAAGCTTATAATGGTTAGGTATGGAGAAATATAGGGTTCGCCTTAAAACTGGGCGAGTCGTCGGACCATTTTTAGCAAATCAAATCCTCGAAATGAGGACAAAGAGTCATATTGATGGAAGTGAAGACTGCCAAATCTTTCCGACTGGTGACTGGCTAAATATTGGTACATTTGAATTTTGGTCTAATGAAAATTCAGGGCTATCGGCCGGCGAGGGAACTTTTGTTGTAGACCTTACAACTTTAAAAAACGAAAAAGAACTTACGCCTAATCTTCCTGACCTAGAGTTAGATCAAGTTCATCCTCGCATAGAGAGATCGGTGACTCTGCCTGCCGAAGAAATGGATCCCGAGAAATTTCGTGAATTTGACTATAAATCACACGATCCGACTGAGGTGCCTGCGCCGGCACCAAAAAAAATCGTTCCAGCAAAAGAACCAGAGGTTGCTGAAGAAGAAAATGAGAAGACGGTTGTACGGGTCATTCAAAAAAACACGACAAAAGTTACAGAAGAAATGTCTGAGGACAAAACGACGGTCACTCCTGATGCTATTAAATGGCGCAAACAACAAGAAGATCAACGCATAAGACAAGAAGCTTTCCGAAGAAAGTTTGAAGAAGAGTCGCGTTTACTAAAAGAAGCTCAGGCCAAGGAAAAAATTGACTACAACGAAGATGCTACTCAGGTTGCAAAACTAGAGGACATTCGTTCATTGGTTGCAACCGAAGCCAAACAATCTGAAGCGGAGTTTCATCAGATTGAAAAAATTGCTCTAGATACAAAAAAAGACAAAGAGAAAAAAAAGAAGAATGAAGAAGATGAGACCGACCGGCAAGAGCTAGAGGAAAAAGAAGAGGAAGAGAAAAAAGCCAAAAAGAAAAAGACAATTATAGGCGCCCTGGTAGCGTTAGTGATTGTGGCTGCGCTATTTCCAGAAGAAGATACAAAAAAGAAGCCTGATGTAATTGTTCCCATCGATCCTATTATCGAGTTTCCCGTTCCATTTAATGTGAAAGACCCCTTGAAGTCAGAGCAACTTATTTCAGCGGGAAAAGAGCTCTTAAAAGATGGCGTCTATTATAAAAAAATAGAAGCGGCTGTTAATTATCGAAAAGCTTATGAAAATGACATCGAAAAGAAGGCGCCCCTTTCACGCATAATCCGCTTGTATGGCGAATTATTGCCTCACTCATCTCGGTTTGAGCGAGATGGGGGCGTAGTATTCAAGTTGTTGCAATCAAATCGTTTGTTACAAGATGTTGATCCTGATGTTGCGCTGGGTGCGGGATTATTTTACCGAGCAATTGGAAAGTTGGATGCTGGTCACGAGGTGATTGATCGATTCGTGAAGTCCGGCTCTAACAATCCGACGAGGGAGTTGTTTGCGACATACTTGATTAGTCTGACAGATAAAAACATTGAAAAGAAAGCTGACGAAGTTGCAAGTTCATTATTAAAAACGACAGATCGTGGCGTAGATGTGAATCTTGCTTTAATACACTACTATCGATTTAAGAATTATCCCGAGAAGGCACGCGAAGTTCTTCAGTTGGCACTAAAAGAACAACCCAAATCTGTGCCATTAATAATTACCAAGGGTGAGTTCTGTTTCGAATCACTAGACATGAAGTGCGTTGCAGAAGTTATAAAGCAAATTAAAGAGCTTGAGGCGGAGAAATCAAAAATTTACTACGGAAAGATGCTTGAATTTGAAGGATTTGTTCTTGCGTCTCAAAATAAAACAATAGAGGCGACTAAAAAATTTACGGAATCCTTGAAGTTTAACGACTCGGATACCCTTCGCGATAAATTAATCAATATTAAAGATGTTGATGCTGGTGCAAATGACGAAGCCTCTAAATTAATTAAGCAGGTACAGGCCCGTGAGCTCTATAAGGCATCGTTAGAGGCAGCCAAGGTCTTTGATTTTGAAACCGCCCTTCTGAAAGCATTGTCAGCGCACGGTCTTGGGTCTGGTTACATTAAAGCTGATCTTGGCTTAGCAGAAATTCAAATGCGGCTTGGCATGACGAAAGAAGCCATGGAGACTTTGGAAAATCTACAGAAGTCTTATGCCACGGATCCTGTGGTAAATTTCGCATTACTTAATGGCTATATTCAAAACTACAAATTCAATGATGCGAAAAGACTCTTTGCTCAATTAGCATCGACAGAAATGAGAGAAGATTGGCGTTACTCATCTCTCAATGCTCGAATGTTTGAAAAGCTAGGAGATCTAAACCAATCAATTCTATGGTTACAAAAAGCCATTAATCAAAACCCTCTTGAGGATGAAAATCTCTTTTCATTGGCGAAATTATTTACTAGGGCAAAAAGATTCGGACAGGCAAAAAACAATTTGTTCAAGGCGATGGAGCTTAATCCAACTCATATTGAGTACAAGCTTGCATATGCTGCAATAATCTATGAGGTTGATGGTGCAGACAAGGCCATTGATTATTTATTCGGTTTGCTAAAGCAATTCCCAAAAAACCCTTCAATCTTAGGTGAAATTGCTATTTATTATCATCGAGCTGGGAAAAACCAACAGTTCTTGGATACTAAAAAAGACATTGAAGCATTACCTGTTAGGGATCCACGTGTGTATCGTTTCTTGGTTAAATCATCGATGCTAGATGAACGTTGGGATGATGCGATTAAATACACTGAAGAACTAGTTAAGTTAGAGCCCGGTGAACTAAGCGCGATGATGGATCTTGGGAAGATGTTGATGCAGCTTAAACGTTATAAAGAAGCTGCTCTTTGGTTTGTAAAAATTCGCGAGAAACTACCTACATATCCACGCGTGGGCTATTACAAGGCCTTGATCGAGCTGTATGTTGCCAATCCTGACCAGGCCCTTTTGGATGTGCGCGAAGACATGAAAATGAATGGTGAATATGAAGATGGTGTAAACCTGGTGGGTGATATCCTTTTCAAAAAAGAAGAATATAACGCTGCTGAAAGTGAATATAAAAAGTGCCTTCGAATCAACACTCGCTCATATGGGGCGATTCGTGGCTTAGCCGATGTTGCTTACAAGCGCGGACAATTTGAAACAGCGCTCGATTTATATAAGCGCGCAATTAGTGAAATGCGTAATTTCTCAGACCCAGAAGTGCATCGTAAAATGGGTGATGTCTATGACTCCTTGGGGCAGGGCTCTATGGCCATTGAAAGCTACCAAGTGTATCTTAAGCTCGTTCCGGACGCCCCAAATAGAGGCGCCATCGAACAAAAAATTCGTCTGCTGGAGTAAGCAATGCTCGACATTAAGCGCCTCGAAGAATCTCATCAATTAGTTAAAGAATGCCTCCTTTCTCGCAACTCAGACCCTGCAGTTGTGGATCAAGTATTGGCCTTGAATCAAAAGCGTAAATCACTTACGACTTCTGTTGAAAGTCGAAAAGCAGAAGCGAACAAACTTTCTCGCGAAATTGGTGAGCTCAAAAAAAATAAACAAGATGCCCAGGGCCTGATGGATCAAGTGGCAAAACTAAAAGCAGAAATGGCTCAAGATGAAGCCAACCTTGCTACCGTTCAAGACGAGCAAACTCAAATTCTTCTCACGATTCCAAACCTACTAGATGCTTCAGTGCCAAAGGGTAAGGATGAAAATGACAACGTTGAATACCGCAAATGGGGTACACCTCGTGTATTTGATTTCACGCCTATGGATCATGCTGATGTAGGTGAGAAGCTGGGGATGATTGATTTTGAAGCAGGTGCTCGAGTTACGGGTGCACGCTTTGTGTTTTTAAAAGGTGATCTTGCTCGCCTTGAGCGGGCGCTAATCAACTTTATGCTTGATTATCACTTAGGCCAAGGCTTTCAAGAAATCATGCCTCCGTTCATAGCTCATGAACGCAGCCTTGTTGGCACCGGAAATTTACCTAAGTTTAAGGACCAACTTTTCAAACTTGAAGATACCGACTGGTACTTGATTCCAACTTCTGAAGTCACGGTAACCAATATTAAGCGTGATATGGTCATGGAGGAAAAAGAGCTTCCGTATAAATATACGGCTTACAGCCCATGTTTTCGCTCTGAAGCCGGGTCACATGGCCGTGACGTAAAGGGCCTTATCCGCATGCACCAGTTCAACAAAGTTG
>JBKHVI010000030.1:0-32035 GCA_046570105.1 Bacteriovoracia bacterium | reverse complement strand
TATAGATTCTTGGTATAAATATCTCAAGATGAATCAAGTCGTAAGGCCTCGGTTGGTCGCAGAAAAAAGAAAACATTATGGTCAAGGGATTAGAGCGACTAAACCGAATGAGCTTTGGCATATCGATATCACAGAAGTGAAGACTCAAAGCTTTCAGAAATTATATCTGCAACTTATTGTTGATAATTTTTCACGTTCAATCATTTCTTTTAAAACGGGTTATCGAAAGGATCTAAAACTCTCGCTCAAGACATTAAAATGTTTAGATGATTCGCGAATATTACGACCTAAATATGTTTTGACTGATGGGGGCAAAGAGAATGTTAACTCCAGTGTAGCAAAAATTCTTATCGGCAAGGGAGTTACACATTTAGTTGCAAACTCAGATGTGAATTTTTCAAACTCAATTGTGGAAGCCGTTTTTAGGCAGATGAAGAGAATTCCGGAGATTAGAAATCCTCGTTCGCTAAATATGTTTCAGATAGCGATTCAAAAGTATGCTCAAGAACATAATTTCGTAATACCTCATTCATCTTTAAAAGGTTCTACACCTGCTGAGCTTCTATCAGGTCAACTTTTGGTTAAAGAAAATAATGCTCATCTCCAGGCGCTAAAACAGAAGCAGCAGGAAATTCGAAGTCATCAAAAACACCAGTGTCGTGTTTGCATAAGAAAATATCACTATTGAAAAATATGTGAACATTCATACCCTCAGAGCTTGTTTTGCGACCAACGTTCTGGCATCAGGTGCAGAGCCTACTCAGGTGATGAAAATGGGCGGCTGGGCCGACTTCAAAACCTTCCAAATCTACGTCCGCATGGCTGGCGTAGACGTGAAAGGCGTCACGGATAACTTCAAGGTGATGCCGAAGGTGTTTGATGAAGAGAATGTGGTGAAGATTAGATAGTTGTGATTTTAGGCCCTTAGATGGCTTAAAGACCATTTAAGAGCCATTGTTAGCAATAATTACAAATGGATGGCACTGTATGGCAAAAGATGGCGATCTGTGCTATAATGAAGGCGAGGTGAATTTTGGTTAAGAAACTCAAAAAGAGCAAAATCCACGTAGAAATGAGGAAAGAGATGTCGGGGTGATTATTGATTGCGATGAGATCGCAATCTCAGTCTTCCCTCCACCGCGAGAACATGGAAAGCCCCACTGCCACGTGACATCAAAAAAGAGTCGCAAAGTTAAAAACCGTAAGGCGGAGGTGTTTCCAGAGTTGAAGGTTTTTTTAGATGGATCTGATGTGATAGTTATCACTGAAGGTTTTTCGAATAAAGATATAGAGATGATTGGAGAGGTCATTTTTAATGAGCCGTCGGAAGGACAGGAATCCAACGATGAATATCTGCTAAAAGTATGGGAGGCTTTGCATGGTTAATCCGAAAAGAGCGAAATTTAAAGCAGCACTTGAACGCATTCCAAAAGACCAAATCGGTGATGAAGACATTTTGTCTTATGATTTGGCAGATAAGGTTGGGCGTTTAGAAGATAGAGAGAAAATCACTATTAGGCTTGACCTAAGGGTGCTTGATGCCGCTAAACGTGAAGCTGAAGAGTTGGGCGTAGGTTATCAAAAGATCATTAATGACAGGCTGCTTGAAATGTATTTACTTGGTGACGCTCCCTATTTGAGAAAAGATTCGCAAATTGAGATAAGAGAGCTTAGTAAACAGATTGAAGAATTAAACAAAAGACTTAACAATGTTGAGCGAGTTCAAGAGAAGAAGCAGGCGTAATTTAAAATGAAGCGAATCAGTACAGAAAAAATTGAAGTCTCAGCAGCTGCAAGAGAAGCGGCGTTGACGAAGTTTGAAAACACGCCAGTTATTTCGATGGATGATGCGCTAAAAGCATACAAGGCGCAGCTTGATGATTATTGTATTCGCTTCAATGCCAAAGACCATAGTGAGCTTATGACTCGTGCAGATGAATTAGAATTTGAGCATAATATTTGCTCCGAGATTTTAGATAAATATTCATTTATTAATCGAAACGGAAATTAATCGAATTGACCGGACCCCGCTGTAAGTCTCCTTGATTCCCCTCATCTAGCTCAAATTATTGTATTTTCGGTGGTCTCCACCAATTTTTAAAGAAAGCCGCCTTCGGGTGGCTTTTTTTATTTCGGAGCACATTCAAAATAAATTCTTTTACAGCTATAGAAAGGCGCGTAGTAGCTCTTTTTGGTATCAATACGCTTCATGCTGTCTTCAAAGGTCACGTGAACGTTGATGTATTTATAAGCATCAAGCTCTTTTTTACCCTTAGGAGTGCGGTACTGTTCTTTGAGCACCTCTTTACCGTCTACGATCGTATAGGGACAGGCGCCTGAAGTGCCGTCGCCATTACTGCCTTTGAAGTCCATTTGAATTTTTGAAGTGTAGTCATAATTTTCTTGGCCGGCCTTGAGGAAAATGGTGGGAAGGATTTTATCGCGGGCACTTTCAGCTCTGGCCTGAGAGAGCGCCAGAAAGCCTTTACGACAAAACTTTTTAGCTGCTTCACCAGTATTATTGAGAGCAGAAGCCGAGCTACTAATTGAGACGTGATGAATCTTTGCCCCTTTGGCGAGAGCGCTTTGGATACATTGAGAGACTTCGTTGGTTTCTGATCCCACTATTTCTTGATCCAGTGTAGAGACGTCAGAGACGTTGTCTTTAAAAAGTCCCGATACATTTCCAGAGCAAGGAGGATAAATCTGTGCCACATCTTGCCAAGCGCTATTACTATAGCGAGCAGGATTGCAGGTGGTTAACGTTTCACTCGATTTAGCATTATAATTTTTGAAGTACTCATCTTTAGCCGCTTTGATATCGGGTTTATCAACCTGACGTTGCAGCTCTTGGTAGCTGTTGGCCTTCACTTTTTGTGGATATGAAATATGAGTGTAGCCGTGCTTCAGCACGGGTGTGCAATCGTACTCTTTGGCATATTCGACATATTTTTTAATAATGGATTCTTTGAGCGCTGCTTGATCTACTTCTGCGCCAGAGTATTTAGCATCACTCAACCAATCCAAAATATCTTTTGGAGGATTCTGCCCGGGGCTTTGATCGAGGTCATAAAACTGATTGTAGGGTGGATAGATTTTTTTAGCGCTTTGCCAATATTTGGTTGGCTCACCCGCTTCAACTTTTCCCAAGAGATATTCAATGCGTTTTTTGGCGGCATCTGGATCAATGGGTTTTTCAGCACAAGATCTCATCTGGTCGATGACTTCACAGTTTTGTTCTACTAATTCTTCAGCAGTCGCTGATGAAGACAAGGTGGGGTCAGTACAGTTTTCCATGGCAAAAGCAGTTGCGGAAAAGAGGAGTGTCGTAAGGGTAATTTTAAGATTATTCATCCATCGATTATAGCTTGAGTCGCTCTTGTGGAAACAAAGCAAGCTTTTCCCATAGGAAAACCAAGAGGTTAGGATCCTAAGTGTTCAGATGTCTGTGCCTACTCGTAAAATTTTCAATTTAAGGACGTCTTAAGTGGGCAGGGGCTATGGTTGGCCATCGAAAAAATACATCTCTCCCTTGGAGCGCAAATGAAGTCTCTCTTGCTTGCTATCACTCTTATGAGCACAGTTCCGGCCATCGCCTGTGAATTAAAATTTAGCCGTGACGATCGTCCTTTTGATGGGGCCTTGACGGAACTTACTATTAAGAAAAAAGATTTCGCTAAAGGTGCCCGTGTAAAGCTTCGCTCGGAATGGGTGAGTCGTATGGTGGGTGGTGTTGTTCATCGAGTGGATTTCGATCAGCGCGGTATGGAGTGTGTTGTCACTGGTGAGAACTCACAAGTCGATCTCGTGAGCTGTGTGCGCGATGATCGTCCGGTTGATGGAGCTAAAGTGGAAATCATCATCAAGAAAAATGAGCGCGAGACTTTTGACGTCACTAAGATCACGACAATCTTAAGTCGCATGTCTGGCGAATCGATCAGTCAGGAAGATTTGGCAGAGAATCTAAAGCTAAACTAGATCTTCAGAGCAAAAAAATAATGATTTCATAGACTCATTTTAGGGCAAGTCGCGCTTGGGAGAGAAAGCCTATAGTACTTACAGTGTCGCCAGTTGTAGGTGTTCATGCTATAGCTTGCAAATGCTTAAATTCATTGTCCTTCTGTGCCTTAGTCTCTCTATCGCCCATGCCAAAAGTGTCTTGGTGATAGGGGATTCCCATGCCGTAGGACCCTTTGGATGGGAGTTTGATCGCCTGGTGCGCCAACAAGGGGGCATCTCGCGAGTTGCCACTTATGCTTCCTGCGGATCGATTGCCCAGTGGTGGGTGACGGGCCACAAGACTCCTTGCGGATATTGGGAGCGCTCGGAAGCCGGAGTTGAAGTAAGTCAACCGACGGCCTCGACACCTATTTTTGGCGAGCTTTTAAAAAAGCATCAACCCGATATCGTGGTGGTTGAACTTTCAGGCAATTATCAACAGCGCTCCGATCAATTTAGCAAAGACGATATGCGAGCAATGGTGGAACAGATTCGAGAAAGCGGTGCCCAATGTTTTTGGATTACAACTCCCCATACGCGTCTCTATCCAGAACGGATTTCACGCTTAGTCTCTTTGGTGCATGAGGCGGTCTCAGATTATTGTGAAGTATTTGAAAGTCATTTAGTGACTCAATATCCTGCTGCTGGCGGCGATGGAATTCACTATTGGTTTCCGGCCGGTATTCCCATCGCTAAAGCATGGGCAGATGCAGCAGTTGAGAAGATCTTTAAACGTTCAAGGTAGAATGAGGCCATCATTGGTCTCATTCTACATTGATGACGATTATCGCCAGCAATAACCGTAGGTATCGCCAAGAATTTTAAACACTAAGTATTCGCCAGACTTACGCTTAAGCATTTCATGAGTAACTGTCCCGTCGTTACATGTAACTCGGTAAACGAAATCGGTGCCCTCTGGATTAATTGCTGTTTCAGTATTAAGCCAGTGTTGCTTTACGCTAGTCCCGTCTTTGCAATCAGGGGATTTGCTGCTTCTTGAGAGGGAGAAATTAGTAAAATCAAGAACACCATCCTTGAATTTGGCACCATTTTCGATAAATGAATCTAGAAGGCCACGCTCACTGAGTTGCGTTTGATATTTGTAGACTGCAGGCAGAAGTGGACCAGCTGCTGAACTTACAAGAGTGCGATATTTTAAGATGTAATGTTCTGAGTCTTCTACAATAATTTGACCATTTTTTTTGATGAATGCACATGCTTTGAAGGATGGCGCATCGGCATCTGAGCGTGCTTCTTCCTCAATGGGGTAGGGGGTCGTGCTGCTTTCATACATCTCGATAAGTTGCCCTCTTAAGTCTTCGCCGTTGATATATAGTTTTTCACCGGCAAATACCTGTGAAGTGAGCAGCAAAGAAATTCCTAAAATAGTTTTCGTCATGTGGAGTCCTTTGGAAGAATTAGTTATCAATAAAGATCTGCTAACATGAGAAGTTGGGACGAATATTTTAAATTGAGTGTTAATGAAAAATTTTCTTTTTATATTTTTTATTCGTTGAGAGATATTGATTTAAAAAGAGCGATTTAAACTAATAATAAATTCGATAAAGATAAAGCCCACTCGCCGGTGCCACTCGCCACATCTGCTTATCTATTTTTGGGCCATCCAGTAGAGTGAGAAATTCTTCTTCTGTGATCTTCCCGCTTCCTACCATCCACAGCCCACGTATCAGATGACGAATCATTTGTTTGAGAAAACCGTTGGCCTCAATTTTAAACTGATAACAAGTTTGAAGTTCGCTGGGGATGTGAAACAGAGACGATTGAGCAAAAAATTGATGTGGGTCTATTTCTGAAAGTTCACTTATGCTGACTGTTCGGATAGTCGTTTTGACATTACTTCCTGTCGAGACAAAATTACAGAAATCGTGCGTGCCATTGATGGCCTGGGCGCATTTTATCATGGCAGCGATATTCAAAGGCTTGGCAATATTGGCAATGTATTTACGCTCTTGTTTTGAGAAAGCAGATTTGTTGGTGAACAGATAGCGATACTCTTTTGAACGGCCGTCGCTCGCGGGCCTGAAGTCGCTGGTGGTATCGCTGAGGGCTAAAACACGAATTGTCGATGGGAGTTCACTATTGAGTTGAGGCAAGATCTGATGACAATCGAATTTGTTCTCGGTGGTAATCTTCACGACTTGCTCAAAGGCATGAACTCCAGAATCAGTTCGCGAGGCCCCCATCGTTGTGACTTTTCCTGATGTGATCTTTTTAAAAGCAACATTCAAATCATTTTGAACAGTGGGCGCATCTTTTTGCCACTGAAAGCCAGCATAATCAGTGCCGTCGTATTGTAGAGTTGCTTTGTAATAATTCATTTTAAACGAATTATTTACGTGGAATAGTGACAGTCGTAAAGGGCCATGAGTCGCAAAATCAGTTGAATAGCAGGATTAGGGGAGTTGATTGGTCGGAATGTGTCTTGGTTGATAATTTTGCAGATTCTTCCGCTAGAGAGGAATAGTATAATGGCGCTATAATTTTGAGATGAAATTCGCCTTACATTTATGGCCTCTTTTGTTTTTTATGACTCCTGCCCTGGCCTCAGGAAATCACCTAGTAAATCTACTCAATTCATTTAATGAGCGAGGGATTGAAACCAAGGTGCCAGTGTCTTGTGATGAGCTAGGCAGTAAAGAGAAGCTTGCCCTTATTTGCGCCCGGGATTTATGTGGTGATCCCAAGACAACTCCGACTGCTGAACTCAATGATGAAACGATCGTCGGCATCGTTGATCAGGAGCAATACGCAAAGATTCTCCCGTATGAAGACAAACTCAAAAAAATTATTGAGCGACGTAGCAAGGAAGGGAATCTGATTCTTAAGGCCTGGCGTGAGCGCTTAGCGAAGGGAGAGAAGCTGAGCCTCGAAGGACTTGATGAGGATAAGCTCGAGACCATTTTTGGCTATACTCTTTCACAACATTTAACGGTTGATATTGATAAAGAGCGTCCTCTGGATGAGCGTGTGAAAGTGACACTTTCTGAAACAGATTTTTTGTCAGCAGAAACTAAGTCGCTGCTTCAGGCGATGATACCCGAATATAGCAAGAAGCCTACCGCCCACTTCACTACCGCTTGCTATATGGATGTTTATACTCTGGATGAATTAAAAGTTGAACTCAAGCGCAGAGCGGAATTAATTAAAGCTGATTTTGATCAGGCGCTGATCAAATTCCCGACTCTTCTTGCAGATAGTCTCACCCAAGTTAAAGAGCATCTAGCACTTGCGATGAGTGGCGAAATGAATGAAGTCCTTGCCTGTGAAATTAGCATGTCATTAAGCACGATTGATTACACGCTAGCATCGGTTGAAAGCCGTGAGCGGATATTTCCGGACAAGAATCTTAAAAGCTGTGCTTCTGATACATGCCGAGAGGCCTTAGGGCGATATGTAAATGAGCTCAATTGGTCAAAGCTGATGGATTCGATGGAGAAAAGTCTTAACGAGCCTAGGCTGGTCGAGAAACAACTCAGCTACTGTCGCTCCATGATGGCCGAACTCACATTACTCGATGCGGATGCCAGCTTTATTCGTGAAAATATCCCCAAAGTAAAAGATGCATTTATTAGTCGGGCCCTTGGTAAGTACAGTGAAACTTCTCGTCAAAAAGTGCAGAAGTATTTTGATGAGCAATTGAATGTGGTTCTCAAGTCGCCACCGAAAGGTGCTACCGGCATTGATGATTTTTTAGAAGAGATTGACGAAGAAGCGACAAAAGAAGAATCAATCAACGACTTGAGTGATGTTTATTCATTGTTAGTATATACAACTGACAAGTTAAGTATTTACGATATGTCGGCAGATGCTTTTAGTGGCAACGTTTGTCCATCGACGATGAGTTATACCATTTGGGATGCCTTTGTAGAGCAGAAGCACTTTGATGCAGAAGAAATGCCAAGTGATGCTGTTGCCGATAAAGATAATATTATGGTGTCGCATTTTTCATGCACTCACCCCGCCTTGGGAATGGATATTTTGGCGCATGAATTAGGTCATGCATTCAGTATTACCGCCGCCAAAGATCCTCTAAGTGGTGAGTCGATGAAGCAGTTTCAAAAAGATCGAGCGTGCATTAATCGTTGGGAAGAAGCTGAACCTTTACCAGAAGGCGAGTATCCTTGGGTTCACCCGGGTGATCAGTTGAGAAGCGAAGAAGACATGGCCGACCTCTTAGCGTTTAGGGCCTCGAGCAATCCAAGCGGTATTTTTTCATGTGCCCTGCTAGATAAGTCAGTTGATGGACTTGAGTACGAAGGGGCCTCTATTGTAAATCCGATCAGCATTGACTCTCATTCTTCAGGGCTCACTCGCTCATTGCGAGAAGCCATCCATAAAGGACTGCCTCTCTCCACGGCTTGCGAAGAACTGATACAAACAGAACCCACAGTTAGGTTTCATCTATGTTTATAAAAATTGTTGTTCTGTGTTTAATGACCACTCCGGTATGGGCGATTAGCCTTAAAGTTCAATCGACTCGCATCAATTACCAAGTGACTTGGGATGAGCAAAGTTTGTATTTAACATCTCATCGAATGAATTTCTCCATGAAGCGATCGAGTTGTAATGCTCACATTCTTGATCGGTTTTTAAAGCAATATCATAATTTTAATAAACTCAATCATCAGCGCTCTGATGAAAGAGACATGATGACTTACCGCCTTGATGGTAAACAGAAAACGATCTCCACTCGTTCCCGTCTTGGTAAAGTGCTGACGACTTTGCCTCGCGAAGTAAAGAGAATGAAAATGGAAGAAGCCTTGGCCTGCAAGAAATCATGAGATTATTCTGGCTCACTTTTCTTACGCTGATAAGTTGCGCAACGACAGACAAGAGCATTGATCGACCTTTTCTCTATGAAGTTTCTAAGGGAAGTGAGCGCGGCTACTTCTTTGGCACCGTTCATGTGAATGTCGCGGCGAGAGACTTACCAGCGAATTTTTGGCGCTATTTCAATCTAAGTGATGCTTTTGTCGCAGAAGTCGATATGACAAAGCAGATTCCATTAATCGAGCGTGGGCTTCAGCAACGCATGTTTAGAAGCGGCGAAGATACTCCTTTGCGAGATGGTGTGAGACCCAAGACTTATCAACTTCTGGAAAAGTATTTATACGAGAGATATCCTAAAAAAGCTCAGGAGATGCTTGATAGATTTACTCTGATGGGAGTGTATGCTTTTTTGTTAGCGACTCATCAGAAAGAAGTTCATATAAAAAATGAGTTAGAAAGTTTTGAGGGTGGACGGATTCAATTGGGGAGCCTTGACCAAGAGCTGACCGAGCGAGCTATCATTCAAAAAAAATCAATTTTAACGTTGGATGAATTGGAATCTGAGAGCTTTATTTCTTGTTCTATCTATCATCGTTATGGTGCCGCCCAAGATTACGAGAAGAACATACTCACTTTACTCAGCGATTCTCCTCACAAAATAGATCGAGATCCTTTTATTCGTTTAATGAATGCCTATCGCAGCGGCAATGAAAACTTCTTTAGACGTGAGCAAACCGCGCGAGGCTGCTTGCTGGAAGGGCGAAACGAACAGTGGATGAATAAGATCAAATTCAGCCTTCGTCAGTATAAGCGCCCCTTTATTGCTGTTGGGCTCTACCATTTGGAACATTCCGGGGAAACAGTCTTGAAAATGCTGATGAGAGAAGGCTATAAGGTGCGTCGTCTTCGCTTTTAAGGATTTTCATGAATAATTCAAAACCTATTGCTTTAAGTGCGTATGAAAAGCTAGCTGAGCGCTACGCCAAGGTGGCAGAAACCAAAGCGGAGAATGGCTATATTGAGCATCCAGCGATGCGTAAGCAGATAGGCCCAGTTGCAGGATTAAAAGTACTCGATGCCGGTTGCGGTCCAGGTTTTCTTTCACACTGGTTACTTGAGCATGAGGCCAAGGTTGTCGGCTTTGATATTTCACCCAAGATGGTGGAGATCGCCAAAACCCGCACCGGTGGCATGGCGGAGTTATTTATCGCCGACATGGCCAAACCTCTTCCCAAACTAGGTACCCAAAGTTTTGATCTCATCGTTTCGTCTTTAGCGATCGATTATGTTTTTGACTGGAGTGTGCCACTGGCCGAGTTTGCGCGTGTCCTTAGGCCACAAGGCCGTCTCGTCATGTCGGTTCAGCATCCCGTGGGTGCCTATCAATGGTATCGACCAGAGAATGCTTATGGGGTTCAGTATGTCGAGGCCTTGTGGAAAGGCTTTGGTGGGGAGCCGGTGATGATGCCGGACTACTACCGCTCATTTGCCGAAATGCTTAATCCCTTAGTCGCTGCGGGATTTAATGTCTGCCAGATCGTAGATACCAAACCAATCGAAGCGCTTAAAGATGTCGACTCCATGAAGTACGAGCGCTACAGCCGAATTCCCACTTTTATGATTTTGGATTGCCGAAAAGTTTAAGTAAAAACTTCAAAGGGCATGCAGAGGTTTTGCGGAGATTTTAAAAATGCGCTAAAGATGCGCAAATTTAATTTTTCTGGAGTCCTGCATGTCCCCGCGCCTGTGGATGAAAACAGTTGGTTTCTTTCAACTTCTTTTGTGGTGGGCCTTTGTTTTAGGTGTCGTGGCGCTGCCTGTCTTTGGCCTGGCGAATAACTAAAATAGTAAGAATCCCAATCCGATAATCACTCCCGACAAGAGTAAGAAGCTCACGCAAGCTCCCATGATATCTTTGAGCTGGAGTCCTGCCATCGCGAGCATTGGGAGCGCCCAAAAGGGTTGAACAAGATTAGTCCAAGCATCACCCCAAGCAATCGCCAGCGCTGTCTTGCTGGCCGGTACGCCCAATTCAAGTCCGGCCTTTATGAGAATTGGACCCTGTACGACCCATTGGCCTCCGCCTGAAGGGACAAAGAAATTTAAGAGGCCCGCACTTAAAAAACTAAAAATAGGGAAGAGCGTGGGAGAAGACCATTGCACGAATTGTTGCGATAAAATATCACCCAGACCTGAAAACTGCATCAAGCCCATAATCCCGGCATAAAGTGGATATTGAATGATGACTCCACCGACACTTTTAACTGCCTCTTTCAGGGAATTAAGCAGCGTGGAAATGTTCTTGAGCAAATAGCAGCACAATGTGAAAAAAATGAGATTAACGTCGTTTATATCAGGAGTGGGTTTTGCCACCATCTTTTGCACAAGATAGGTCGTGCTCATGATCGCCAAAAGCAAAAGTGGGATACGGGATTGCTCTGCCCATTCGCGGAAATTACTGATTTGAGATGGTGGTTCAATCGGAGTTTCACTCGAGACGGGAAGGGGAGTTCCGGGAACCGCCCGCAAGAGATAGGCGAGGATAGGAAAAGCGATAAAAAGAGCAGCTACGATAGTGAGATTTGTGATGGAAAAAAGGGTTTGCGTGAGCGGAATGGCCGGTTGATTGAGTGCCACTAACACTTTGTCCGCCCCGGCAATACTCAAAGGTATAGAGCCCGAAAGACCTCCATGCCAAACGACAAAACCGGCATAACCGGTTGAGAGAAATACTCCCACTGAGGTTTGCGGAAAACGGCGAGCAAGCTTCATCGCCATCACCGCCGAAACAATCAGACCAAAACCCCAGTTTATCCAACAGGCCAAAAGAGAAATGACTGAGAGTTGAACCAGCGCTGTCCCGGGAGAGCGTGGGAGTTGCGCCAATTTATCTAACTGTCGCTTTATGAAAGGACTGGTCGCCAACATATGGCCGGTCACCAAAACGGTGATCATTTGGAAGGCAAATCCGTTGAGATTCCAAAGGCCATCTCCCCAGAAACGAATAAGCGCCAAGGGAGCGTGGGGAGTGATGATAAGTGCAAGAAAATACACCGTGAAGGTGAGGAGTACGCAAAAGCCTAAAGCATCCGGTAAGAAGCGCTCACAAAGGCGAGTAAATAAGCGGGTAATTATTTGCATTGGCCTATGATATCCAGTGCCTGCGCTTTAAGTCACCAAATCTATTAAGAAGTAAGAATTAGGGCGATTGCCCCCAACCAAGGCTTGGGCCATAACCATGCTCTTAACAGAACGCTAACAATTAGGCGCAGCTATATGCTCGATATTCTGCAAATTCAGGCCAACGTCAAGGATCCTACGCTGCTCTCCATTCTCTATTCGGTGGTGCTCACTTTTGTACTGTCAGTTCTCATCGCTAAGACTTATCAAAAAAGTTTTCAAGGACTTTCATATTCACGCAGCTTTATTCAAGCACTGATACTCGGAAGCTTAGTCACTTGTATTGCTATGCAAGCGATTGGCGATAATGTCGCTCGTGGTTTTGGTATGATGGGCGCTCTCGCCATCATTCGTTTCCGATCATCAATCAAAGACCCTAAAGATATTATTTTTATTTTCGCGGCACTCACTTTAGGAATTGCCTGTGGTGTTTACCAATTTAAAATAGCTGCTGTTGGTTCATTGGCCTTTTGTTCAGTGGCGCTTTTCTTGTATTACTTTCCCACGACAAGTGAAAATCGTTTCGATGGACTCTTGCGTTTTTCAGTGAGTTCGGCCGACAAAAATGTAGAGAGCACTTTGCGCTCTGTTTTGATGGATCATTGCCGACATTTTGCCCTCGTTACATTGCGTGAAACATCGCAGGGACAGCGCTTAGACTTTGCCTACCAAGTAAAACTCAAAGACGACAAGAACTACCAAGTGTTTATCGAATCGCTCAAAGGTCTTAATGATGTAACGGGAGTGACTTTCTTGCTACAGGAAGCCACCGTCGAAATCTAAGGTGTTATATGAAACGAATCGGTAGAAATAAAATTTTTGCATTAGTTTGGGGCCTTTGTGCTCTTGTTCTTGTGACATTGCAATTAACTCAGAAAGAGCGTCTCGACTTTGTTGGGATTGTTGGATTACGTTCACAAGAAATAACTTCGAGTACTTCGGCGAGAGTTAAAAAGATCCATGTCATTTCTGGGCAAACAGTAAAAACGGGCGATCTTCTTTTAGAACTAGAGAACCCGCAGATGGAGCTAGAGCTTAACCGAATTGCCGCTGAATTAGATTATTTGCTTGAGCAGAAAGAAATATTCTCAACGATCGTAAATACCGACAAAGTAGAGCATTCTAATATCGAAGGACTCAAAAAGCAGCTCGCCATTTTAGAAAAAGAAAAGAGTGAACTGTTCATTTTTTCTAAATTTGATGGAAAAGTCGAGTCGATCCTAAAGAAAGAGGGAGAAAACGCTCAACCACACTTACCCATTATGACTCTCTTGGAGTCGACTCCCACCACTATTCGCGGTTATTTACATGAGAGCGTAGTGGGAGAAGTGAGCATAGGAACTGAAGTTTTGGTAAGCCATCCAGCTTCGGGCAAAGAGCGCTCAGTCATTGGTAAAGTGATCAGCTTTGGCTCAAGCATCGTGCCTTTCCCAGAAAGACTGCTGAAAGATCCCACTCGTCCAGTCTGGGGGCGAGAGGTCATGATTGAAATCCCTGAAACCAATAACCTGATCTTAGGTGAGAAAGTCTATATCGCTAAATACGAAGCGAGCCGTGGTTTTTTTAATCAGGCCTATGCCAGTGATGACAAGAAAAAAGGCCAGAAACTTGGTCTTTCGGGCCTAGGCAGCTACTTAGAAACAAAAAGATTCCTGCTGAAAGCTCCGGGCCAAAAGAAATTTGAAGGCTCAGGTGTAACATTCTTGCCCAAAATCAATAAATACCTGGTTGTGAGTGACGGAAGAACGACTAAAAAGAAAACTCAAGTGGTGTTGGTGAATGCCAATGGCGAGGATGTCTCTGATACAAAAATCAAAGAGCTCAAAGGTCTTGCTGATTTCGAGGCCATCTCGCTTGGCGCTGACGAGACGATCTATGTGGTGTCTTCTTTAAGTGTAGGCAGCAAGAAGAGTTCTGGGAAAGGGGATCGTCAGCAGCTCGTTCGACTCAAACGTGATGGAATCAATTTTGAGAAGACCGGCAGTGTTTCTCTTTATAATTTGCTGAAAGATTTTTTGAAAAAGAACGCAACTCGCTCTGAGTTGAGTTATCTTCAAAAAAATGGTGAGTTGGAAATCGATATCGAAGGGATGGCGGTGGAAGGCAACTCCCTCCTGCTCGGCTTGCGTACACGCTTAAATGAAAAAAGTGAGGCGCTCATTTTCCGTCTGGAAGGCCTGAATCAATTATTTGAAAAAAATGAAATTACCGACATTAAACTCGCTCACCAGATTAAATTATTAAACGGCCAGGGGAGAGCGTTAGGTATTTCTGATCTCTCTCTCTGTGGAAAAGAGCTTATTATTGCCGCTGCGCCCGCCAGTAAAGATGAGCAAACGGGTGGAATCTATCGTTTGCGCCAGCAAAAGATTGAGAAATTAATCGAATACAAAAAAGAGAAGCCAGAGGGAGTTCACTGTCATGATGCTGGTCAAAAGCTCATAGTCACATTTGATCATGGGGATGATCCTTCCTACGGAGTGATCTATGAGCAGCAAAACTAGTTTCCTGATCGCTATATGCTTGCCGTTGTTGGTAAGTGCTCAAAGCTTGAAGGAGATAGAGCTTCCTCATCAACTTAAAGTTGAGATGCAAGGGACGGAAAACTATCGTCCGAGCATCATAAAAAGCACCGAGCTAGGTTGGCGCGAGTCAGATATTGGGGCAGACTCGCTACGAGTAAGAGTAAATTTTGATAATGTTTGGCAGTATGGCACGAAGAAAAAGGGCTTTTCGGAGATTCAAAAGTCAAACCGACTTTTTCTTAAGTATTACCAAGGCGAGCGAATCGCTGACTTCTATTTAAAGATCGTAAGCTACAAATTAGAAAATGATCGTCGTCAAGGCCTGATTACTCATTTGGCGAAGCTAGAAAAGACCCTTCAGACGCTTAAGCGTCGAGACAATTCTCTTATACGTTTTGTGAAGATGGAAGATGAACGCAAAATTGTGCGCTCTAACTTAGATGAATCCAATGAAACGCTTTCCATCTTAAGTGAGTCACTCGCAACTGAGTACAAACTTGATATGAAGAAAATAAGCTTTGCTGGGATGATTGATTTGGCCCAGATGAGTAAAATGTTGAAGCGCATCTCACAGGAGCGTCGCAAAACTCTGACTGAAAAAGTCCTAGAACAGCAACTCTTGGTCAATCAATATGATAAAGACATCCGCCTTAATTCAGAAAATGCCATTTTAGGACATGTTGAATACCAGCGCCGGATATCAGATGGTGATCGCGAAGTAGACCATGCGGTTACCGTAGGGGTGACGTTACCCTTCTTGGGTGATGATACGGCCAAACTCATGAAGATGAATGACTTTACTGAGAAGAAATTCAAGCTGATGAAAGAAATCAAAGATCATCGCCAAGAGCATCAGATGATCGTGAGTCAAACTCTACGTAATATTGAGTTGCTCGCGTCTCGCTCGCGTGGGCAACGGATGGAAGTCAATAAAATGAAAGAGCAGGCGATCAAGAACTTGGCCCTTGATGATTATTCTGAGGTGATGAGCTTTGAGTTTAAGCGTAATGAAGAGCAGGTGAGTATGCTGAAGGAAGTGTACGCCAATTTCTTTTCAATCGCGAAAGAGAGCGGTGAGATCTTTAATTATAAAAATCTACTCACCAATACTTTATGACTCTTAAGACGGCCCTGCTTTATGAGCGCTACGAACTCAAGTACCATATTCCTTGGGCGATGGTCGCTGAGATTTCAGATTATATCTCTGGCTTCTGTGAGATGGATCACTACTCAAAAATCTCTCCTGATAATTTTTATTCCATCAATAACCTCTATCTTGATACTCCCCATTATCAGTTTTTTCAGAACGCCTTAGTTGGCCATGATGGCCGTTTTAATATGCGCGTACGCACTTATGGCGATGAAGAAAACCCGCTCTATTTTTTAGAGATAAAAAAGAAGACCGGAGGATTTGTTAAAAAAACGCGTGCCAAAATAACGACCACTGAGTGGCTGGAGGCGTTAGAGAATAATATTTTATTACCAGCAAAAGATGAGCTGGTTAAAAAGGATTATGCTTACGATTTTGCCTATCAGGCCTTGATCAATCAGGCACGTCCAGTGGTTTTTACGCAATACCGTCGCAAGGCCTATTTTTCAACGATTGATGATTACGCCCGAGTGACTTTTGATCGCGATATGCGATTTGTTGCTCGCGACACTTATACGTTCGATCGCTCCAAAGATATGCAGTTTTATGATAATCCCAATTACTTTGAGCCAGAAACCAATGTCATTTTGGAATTAAAGTGTGAGACACGGGTACCGTACTGGATTGTGGATTTGATTCGTACGTTTAACTTGCAGCGTTCAGGTTTTTCCAAATTCGTTTATGCTGTCAACGAACTAAATTCCACCAAGGTGGGAATCGCTCAGCACTCACAACGGATATGTGCGATCTAAAAAAAGGCCACCCAAAAGAGTGGCCTTGAAGTGTTACTTCGTTGGAGCGATCGCTCCGGATTTAAGTTTCGCCTTGTAGTCATCGAGCTGTTCTTTGACTTTAGGTAAGAGGATGTAGCACGCCATAATGTTTGGGAGTGCCAAGAGACCATAAACCGCATCAGAGAGATTCAAAACGATATTCAACTGCGCGATGGCGCCGATGAAAATAAAAGCAATAAAGACATAGCGATAAGCTGGAATCCATTTATCACCAAAGATAAAGGTAATACCTTGCTCACCATAGTAGCTCCAAGAAATCATGGTCGAGAAAGCAAAGAGTGTTACAGTTGCGGTTACGATCCAGCGGCCAGTTGGCCCCATGACACTTTCAAACGCTTGGGCCGTCATTTCTGAACCGGCCGGAACACCTTCCATGCTCCATACTCCAGTGAGTAACAATGCAATAGCAGTGATAGTGCAAACGACGATGGTGTCGATAAAGGGCTCGAGTAGGGCGACAATACCTTCTTGAATCGGAGTGGATTTGGCCGCTGAGTGGGCCATCGCCGAAGAACCCATGCCTGCTTCGTTTGAGAAGGTCGCACGACGAATACCCATGACGATCACATCTTTAAAGGCGGCACCGGCAAAACCACCAACAGCGGCGGTACCAGCAAAGGCGCTAGAGAAAATCATAGAGAACATTTCTGGGACGCGGTCAATGTGGACAAAAATAATGGCGAGGGCACCAAGGATATAGAGTCCCACCATGGCAGGAACTAATTTTTCCGTCACTTTACCAATACGCTTGATACCACCAATCAGAATTAAGAAAGCTCCGATACAGAAGATGATGCCCGAGAGCCATTCAGGAATACCGGCCGAGGCCTTCATGACAGAGGCCATTTGATTGGCCTGGAACATATTACCTGCACCAAATGATGAGAGAATGGTGAAGAAAGCGTAGATCCATGCGATCGGATAGAAGTTTTTTGAGAGAGCGTTTTTAATCACAAACATCGGTCCACCGTGAACAGTGCCATCTGGCATCACATCGCGATAGGAAAGTGACAGTGTGACTTCAGTAAACTTGGTACACATGCCAATGAAGCCGGCGACCCATAGCCAGAAAACCGCACCTGGACCTCCCAAAGAAACGGCCACTGCCACACCGGCGATATTCCCAAGTCCTACTGTTGCAGAAAGGGCAGCGCAGAGTGCTTGAAAGTGAGAGATTTCACCTTTGTCCTCCGCTTTGTCGTATTTGCCGAAAATAATATCGATGGCGTGTTTGAAGAAACGCAGTTGAGGAAAACCAAAATAAATGGTGAAGATAATGCCAGATCCGACGAGTAAAACGACGAGGGGCACACCCCAAACAAGACCCACGAAATCGCCCGTGAGCTTTTCAAGTTGTTGCAACATGCTGTCTCCTTAAAGTTAATAGACTTTAGGAGAACATCCTTGCACTCATTCGTAAATCAAGATTTCCTTTCTTTTTGCCACATAATCAGCAAAGCCATCTTTCATAATACTTTCATACTCTGAACGTGAGCCATTTTTCTCTACCCACAGACGCAATTTATCGGTGCCATTAATGAGATCAATCGGCATGCGATCATATTCATATTCGTAGGGAGGTTGTTTCCATTTAAATTCAGCACCGAGTTCGCGATACAATTCGCGACAAAGTGTTTGGCAGAGGCGCCATGGTTCAAATTTTTGACGGTCAGTTACGTGAATCTGAAAGCCGCCGCAAGGAAGGCCCTGATGTTTTTGAAATGTCGGCAAGAAAACCAAAGGACGAAGGACAAAACCAAAAAGTTCTTCTTCTTTCATAACTTTTTTTAATCTGTCGTGCATCGAGAAGGCTTCAATCTTGGGATGACCGATAATTTCTAAGCTGCGAGTTGAGCCACGGCCTTCAGAAATATTGGTGCCTTCAAAAAGCACAGTGCCGACAAAAGTATAGGCGGCTTCAATGGTCGCAAGATTGGGTGAGGGAAGCACCCAGGGAAGATTCGTGTCTTCATAACTCATAGAGCGCTGCCAGCCCTTCATCTCGATCACATGCAGATTGCAATCCGGCGCGGTCCAGAATTTTTTGTTCATCAGTGCGACTTCGCCCATGGTAAGTCCGTGACGCACAGGAATGGGGTGACGACCGACGAAAGAATCAAATTTCATATCTAGGACATTGCCCTCAAGAGTCACACCATCAATCGGGTTGGGGCGATCGAGAATGACCACTTGGACACCGGCCTTTTGGCAGGCCTCCATCATATAAGTCATGGTGTAGATATAGGTATAGATGCGCGTTCCCACATCTTGTAGATCAACAAACACATGATCCAAACCTTCCAGCATCTCTTGGGTGGGGATGCGAGTTTCAGAGTAGAGCGAGTAAACTTGTAATTTGAAATAGGGGTGGATGGTGTGTTTGGACTCCACCATATTGTCCTGAACATCGGTGACAAAGCCGTGTTGGGGGCCGAAAACCTTAATCAAGCGATCACCGAAGACGCGCTTTAAGGCTAAAAGCCCGTGTTCGATCTCGGGAGTCACGGATGCAGCGTGGCAAAGATAGCCAATTTTCCCTGGGAACTTCTTTTGAAGGGAGGGATCAGTGAGTAAACGCTCAAGACCGGTCAGAACTTTGGATTTCATTGCGTGGCCCTTTCAGTAACAGCTGTATATGATTTGCTCTTATTTTAGCCCTTAACTTGGAGTGAAGTCCATGGTGCAAACGCGCGCTTTGAGTCTACTGTCGTTTTTGTTTTTTGCTTTTGGATTTATTACCTGCTTGAACGATTTGCTCGTTCCACATTTAAAAAACTCTTTCGACTTGGATTACACCCGCTCTATTTTAGTCCAGTTTTGCTTTTTCACGGCCTATTTTGTCATCTCGCCACCGTCGGGCAAAATTGTGGAAAAAATCGGCTATAAAAAAGGCGTCATCATTGGTCTGGTCATCATGGCGGTAGGTTGTGCCATGTTTGCACCTGCCGCGAAGACTCATTCATTTAATTTATTTTTGACCGCTCTCTTTGTCTTGGCCGGTGGTATTGCGCTTTTGCAAGTCGCTGCCAATCCTTATATCGCTCGTCTCGGATCTCCTGAAACCGCCTCTCGTCGTTTGACTTTGGTGCAAGCGTTTAACTCGCTTGGTACCGCGGTGGCTCCTTGGTTAGGTGCTCTCTTGATTTTCCGCGCTGGCTTCAGTGGTGCTGAATCAGTAGTGGGTCCTTATTTGGGTCTTGCAGGTATGCTCATTCTTCTAGCTGTTGGTGTCGTCTTCACGGAACTTCCTGCCATCAAAGAAGAAGAGGATGAAGTAAGCGGTTCGAGTGGCAAGCTGACTGATCACCCCCAATTGATTTTGGGTATCCTTGGTATTTTCTTTTATGTTGGCGCAGAAGTGGCGATCGGTAGTTTTCTCGTCAGTTTGATGGGTCTCTCTGAAATGGGTGGCATGGAAGAAGTGGAAGCCGCGAAATATGTTTCGCTTTATTGGACAGGAGCGATGATTGGCCGCTTTGCAGGTTCTGCTTATATGCAAAAATGGGGACCAGCACGCACGCTCTTTATTCACGCTATCGTCGCGGTGATTTTGATTGGCCTCTCATTTGTCTTAAGAGGCATGAACGCTTTGGCCTGCTTGCTCTTAGTGGGTTACTGCAACTCAATTATGTTCCCCACCATCTTCACGCAAGCATTGGATGGCGTCGGTGCCTACACGAAAAAAGGTTCAGCACTTTTGTGTATGGCGATTGTCGGCGGTGCTATTCTTCCACTTATTCAAGCGCAACTTGCTGATGGAAGTGTGGGCCTTCGCTGGTCTTATCTTGTTCCATTAGTTGGATACATTTATATCGCTTACTTCGGCTGGTACCGCACACGGAGCGTGAAATGAAGGCCAGAGTCGCAATCGGTATTGATATTGGTGGCACTAACACGAAACTGGCCCTCGTCACGCACGATGGCTCAGTTCGTGGCTCACGGACTTTTAAAACTCAAGAGCATCAGGATTTTGCTGACTACTTGAAAGAACTTGTGCGCCATATTCACGAGTTAATTGATTTGAAAAAAACGACTTCGTTGGCGGACATTCCCATTGCCGGAATTGGCGTGGGAGCTCCCAATGCAAACTGGAATAATGGCCATATCGTGAGTCCAGTGAATTTGAAATGGGGTCGAGTTGATCTCGCCCATCAATTAGAGGCAGCGGTCGGCCTGCCGGTCGAACTTGATAACGATGCTAATACCGCCGCTATCGGCGAGGCCCTCTTTGGAGTCGCCAAAGGTGTGCGCGATTTTACAATGGTGACGTTGGGAACAGGCGTGGGCACGGGGATCTTTGCTGAAGGGCAAATCATTCGTTCGGAAAATGGCAAGGCCGGTGAGGGTGGTCATATTGTGATTGAACCCAAGGGCCGCATGTGTGCTTGCGGAGGCCAAGGCCATTTAGAGATTTACGCCTCATCTCCTGGTGTTGAGATGACAGCCCATGAAGTTTTTGGCCGTCCTGTGACAGCTAAAGAAGTCAGTGATCTGGCCAAGAAGGGTGATAAGAAAGCTGAACAAGTCGTGGAGATGACCGCCGAGTGGTTAGGGCTTGGACTTTCAACGATGGCAGCAGTTTTGAATCCATCACTTTTCGTCTTGGCCGGTGGAGTTTCACAAATTTCCGAAGACTTTGAAAAACGCGTTCAGCATTGGCTTGATCACTATGCCTTTAAAGGTATTCGTCATGAAGCACGCGTGAAAACAACGTCCACCAACCAAGAAACCGGATCGGTTCTTGGTGCGGCGGCGTTGATTTTACATGGGAAGAATTAGGCGGCTTGTTTCTTAGCAAGTGTGGCCAGTACATCGTTGAGTGCTCGCACCACTTGCTGGCATTCTTCTGCTGTCAGCTTATTGTGAAACGGCAGGGCAAATGTGCGGTGGGTGGTGCTGACAAAATGTGAATGAATGAGAGCTGGATTAAGCTCTTGCACTAAATTTTTTAGTCCTGCACTGTGGCGGGGCAGAAGCCAAGGAGTTTTGACTGGAAATTCTACGGGTAGAACATGCAAGGGCGCGCCGGTTTTCTGCATGTCAGATAAAAAGCGGCCCACATTTGTCGGGGCAGCGATATGCACGTCCCAGCCTAAACGACGCAGCTCGAGGATCTGATGAAAGGCCCAAGTAGCGCCGTCTAAGGTTTTGATCAAATGGAGAATGCGACGGTTTTCTGACATAGCTTTTATCCTAACGATCATGCTAACGTTTTCCTAGGGGAGAGTTATGCAGCAATATCATCAATTACTTCAACGCGTACTCGCTGAAGGCACCAAAAAAGAAGACCGCACCGGTACGGGAACGCTCTCGGTGTTTGGCCATCAGATGCGCTTCAATTTGAACGATGGTTTCCCGATGGTGACCACCAAAAAAATTCACATGAAGAGTATCGTTCATGAACTTCTGTGGTTCTTGCAAGGTGACTCCAATATCAAATACCTCAAAGACAACGGCGTTTCGATCTGGAATGAGTGGGCCGATGAGAATGGTGATTTGGGTCCCGTCTACGGCGTGCAGTGGCGTTCATGGAAAACTCATGATGGGCGCACGATAGATCAGATTAAAAATTTGATTGAGATGATCAAAAAAAATCCTGACTCGCGCCGCTTGATCGTTTCAGCTTGGAACGTCAGTGATGTGGATAAAATGGCGCTGCCACCTTGTCACACGCTTTTCCAATTCTACGTCGCCAATAACAAACTTTCTTGTCAGCTCTATCAGCGCTCGGCCGATATATTCTTAGGCGTCCCTTTCAATATTGCTTCTTATGCACTCCTCACGATGATGGTGGCACAGGTGTGTAATCTCGGAGTGGGTGATTTCGTTCACACCATGGGCGATGCCCATTTATATTCTAATCATATCGAGCAGGCCCAATTGCAACTGACACGTGATTGCTATGCGCTTCCGACTTTAAAAATTAATCCTAACGTCAAAGATATCTTTGGCTTTAAGTTTGAAGATTTTACTTTAGAAAATTACCAAGCTCATCCTCATATTAAAGCACCAGTGGCGGTCTAACATGCGCGTATCCATGATTGTGGCAAAAAGTTTGAACGGAGTGATTGGCCTTGGAAACAAACTTCCTTGGACCCTCAAAAGTGATCTCGCTCACTTTAAAAAAGTCACCATGGGCCATCATTTGATCCTCGGAAGGAAGACCTTTGATTCTTTCGGGGGAAAACCTCTGCCTGGTCGCATGCATTTGATCCTCTCTAACGAACCCAAAGCAGCTTCGGAAAATGTGATTTGGTTTAATTCTGTGTTTCGCGCCTTAAAACACGCCGAACGCCAAGGCGAAAAAGAAGTCTTTATCATCGGCGGAGCACAGATTTACAAAGCATGCCTCTCGCTGGTTGATCGTTTATATCTCACCGAAGTGCAAGCAGAAGTGAAGGGCGATACCTATTTCCCATCTCTCTCTCTAAAAAACTGGAATCTCGTCAGTGAAGTCGTTGTGCCGCAAGATGCGGACAACCAATATCCTTTCACTGTACGTGTCTTAGATCGCAAGAAATTCTGATGCGGTTTATCCTTTGTTGGCTGATCAGTTTCAGTGCTCTGGCGCAAATTGAAGGCCAGTGGCTCACCAGTGACAAGAAAGGCGTCATCGAAATCTATCAAAAAGATGATAAGTTTTTTGGCAAAATTGTCGGTGGTGAAAAACGCGGCGATGGCAAAGATCAAAAAAATCCCGACGAGACTTTACGAGAGCGCGAGATTTTAGGCCTCACCATTATGTCGAATCTTAAAAAAGACGGTGATGAATTCACCGGCGGAAAAATTTACGATCCTGATTCAGGGAGCACTTACTCATGCAAACTCAAGCTCGAAAATCCCAACACACTGACACTCAGAGGTTATCTGGGGATCGCACTCTTCGGGCGCTCCGAAACGTGGACAAGGGTGGTGCCGTGAAGCTGTGGGCGTTTTTCTTTGTCCTATGGCTCGCTTTGTGTGGGCTCGGTTATGCTTGGTTGCATCCTGACGTCACACTGCCTGGCACTGAATACTCGGTGAATTATTTTCTAGGACAAAATCAGCCACAAGGCATTTTGCCAGGGGATTTGCCGGGGGAGATAGCACCAGTTACGGAATCAATTCAACCGGAGTCTTCAGAAACTCACTGAATAAAGCGCCATGACTTTATCAGTTGAGGGCACCACCACGAATGTCTCGGCAGTATCTAGATTCAAAAGAGAATCATAGAAGACACCCGACAAGAAATAGCCTACCGAATAGCCAGCGAGCACATCGGAGAGATGATGTTTATTCGCCTCGACCCGCGCCCACATCACTGAGGCCGTCATCAGGCCATTGATAGTATTAATGCCATTACGCACATGGGGATTAATATCGCTCGCCTCCAGATTATGCGCAATCAAGTGACGCTTAGATGAGGCCCGTGCCGAGTGGCCAGAAGGGAAGCTTTCATTATCCAGGCGATTAGGTCTCTGCCTGGGTTCAGCAATTTTAATTTGTGTCACTGTTTGGCGAGTGGCTCACCGCCTTGGGCTATCAGATGGTCAACAACGGTGTGCACTGGGCGAGTGACTATCCCCTAGGAATTGCCATGGGGTATGTGGTGGGGATGGAAGAACTCAAGATGGGAAAAACCAAAGCAGAGAAAAAAGAGTCCAGTTGGCGTGTCTTGCCGATGTTGGATGGTACGACGGGGCTTATTGCTTCAAAAGAATTCTAACTCTGACATTTAGGACAATAGTAAGTGCCTCGTTGCGCGAGCACGATTTTTTTGACCGCTGTTTTTTTACATAACTGACAAGTCTTCTGCCAGAACACCACTAAGTTATTCACTCCCAGACCTTTCTCACCTGAGGTATCGCGATAGCCGCCTTGGAAGGTGGTACCTCCGGAGTTAATCGCTCCGCTAATCACTAAGTGAATGGCGGCGAAGATTTTAGGAAACTCCACAGCTTTAATTTTGGAGCACAGACGCGTGGGACGGATGCCGGCGTGAGCGCAGATTTCATTAGCGATGTAGTTACCAGAACCCGCGAAATATTTTTGATCAAGGAGCGCGACTTTAATCGCGCGGCCGGGCATGCGTTTAAATGCCGCGATCATAAACTCTAAAGTGAATTCAGGAGTTGTAAGATCGGGGCCGAGTTCTGCGAGCTTCACATGCGCTTCGGGATCAGAGAGATGATACATATGACCAAAGCGGCGCGGATCATCATAGACCAGAAATTTGGGTCCAAGAGGGGTGATTCCTTCGAGGATGAGATGCGCGTGTTTATTGGTGGGACGTGTGTCAGTGATAAGCCATGTGCCGGTCATGCCGAGATGCGAGAGCAGATGAGACCCGTCAGACAAAATGAAGTCGAGCATTTTGCCTTTGCGGGCGGCACGAGTGAAGGTGAGGCCGTTTAAGGCGAGGTTCGTGTGCAAAACATTTTGCTTGAGTTGTTTTGTCTGTGCGGTGGACTTTACTTCAAAAGGAAGTATCGCGGAGAGTTGCGAGCGAATCGTTTCAACTTCGGGTAGTTCAGGCATATGTCATTTAACCTTTTGAAAATACTCGTAAATTGTAACACAAAAATGCTCTATGCCAGCCCATGCCAGCCTGAAAATCAGGAATTAGTGGCATTTTTGAACTTTCGTAACGAGACAACGTTCTCGAAGCTGGCATGACCAGCATCCTCGGGATGGATTGTCTTACGGATATGATCCATAATCTTTTCCGAAAAGTGCTTTTGGTCGTCTTCGTCACACTTGGAATAGTGGTCAGCAAGTTTCAAATCTTTATGGCCTGTCATGGCCATTACAGCATCAAGGCCACCACCAATTTGTCTAGCAAGCTTGGCCATCCCATGCCTCAGGATGTGAGTTCCTGAATAAGGAATACCACTTTTTCTTTGTGCATCTCGATAGTTCATCTGAACAGTGCCGTAGTTGATCGGCTTTCCCTCCACATGAAAAACAAAGTCATTTCCCAAAATTCTAAAAGCTTCCCGCTTTTTTAGGATTTCCAGGATTTCATCCGTGATGAAAACCGGTCTTGCTTCTTTGTTCTTTGGGAATGGTTTGAGTTCAAGGAAAGTCTTATTCGCTGAATGAAAGGTACAAGAGTGCTTAATCAACATCCGACGATTCTTCAGATCAACATTGCTCCACTGAATTCCGCAAATCTCGCCAATTCGACCAGCACAGTAAAACTGCATCTGGGCCAGCTCTCGATAGAGCGGAGGAAGATAATCAAAAAATAGAAAAGCACTTTGAACATCAATTTGCTTCTTCTTGTCAGGAACAGGCTTGATGAACCCAAGTTTTCGATGCTTGGTTTTTACTGGACTTGTCAGAAGAACCGCTTCTTTTTCAAACTGCTCACTTCCCTTGTACCAATTGAAGATGGTTACGAACATGTTAAGTTCGTTGTTAAGGTTACACCTTCCTGCACGACCTCGGCCTGAGCCTTGGTATTCTTCACTTTTAAAGTGTTCGACATGCTTGTTGACCCAAGAGGTAATCTTGGATGGCGTAATCTTATCCATCGGAAGATGTTCAAGGTCTTTAAGAAGCTCATAGCGACGGCGCCAAATGTCCTTGGTACTTGTGGCGAGAGTAGGGAAGTGATGCTTTTGCATCACCTCCCAAATTTCTTGAAGTGTCGAGAAATTTGATTTGCTTTCAGCGGCTTCTGCTGTTGGGACAAAAGAAATCCCATCAAAAGTTTTACGCCACTGTTTAGCTTCAAAAATAGTATTGAAAGTCTCCTGGTACTGCTTGCCGTTGATTTTTTTCATCGCAAGGTAGTTTCCAGACTTCTGATACTTGTAGATGCCTTCCGCACCTTTAACTTTTACATAACCTTTCTTACTCATAGTTCTCCTTTAAGCCATTTTAAGACTTCACTAGGAATGAACCAGAGCCTTCCACGTCTCTTTCTGTATGGTATGTCGCCCTCTGAAACTAAGTTGTAAATTGTACCCTTAGAATAAGATGTGAAGCGAGATACCTCGTCTATACCCCATATTAAATTGTTAAAGAGCTGGCTTCGAGAATTGGACTCCTCAATGCCAGACTTAGGATAACATTCTTTATTTGAAATGTGATGAAGAATTTGTCCATTTCGACCCATTCAATCTCCTTGGAAAATTGGTTAAGTCTTTAGGAAAAGGTGAAGCCAACAAGATCAGCTTTTAGCTCGATCAATTGCTTCTTCTCTCCTGCTTCCGTAGTAAATTCCCGACTGTGATTTTGGCCACGCACAAAAATGGGCAGACCTTTTTTTAGGAAGACGCTGCATTGTTCGGCTTGCTTTCCCCAGACGATCACCTTATGCCAGTGGGGTTTATCGCTCTCTTTTGTATTTTCGGCGACCGATAAGTAACAGATTGGCTCCTGTTTTCTGGTGTACTTAAGCTCTGGGTTTTTGCCAAGCCTTCCAAATATAATCTTTTGTTCTGACATTTGTGATCTCCTTTTAATTAATGCCAAGTTTTCTTACCAGAAATTCACCGAGGGTAAGTTTCACATCTGACTTTCTGTTGTGCTCATCCAGAGCGCGTTCGACCTTTTCCATTTCCGACAGACTATTCTCTTGAATCTTTTCCAGGTCTTTTGAGGAAAGCTTAGGTAGAGCGACAAGAATGAGGTCTTTGAGGATTATTTCGCGGCCATAGGTCTTATTGTTTACTTGAGCGAGTAGAGACAAGAGCATTTCCTTGCTCTCAGCATCCTTGCTAACATCAATGAAAAATTTGTTCTGTTCCTTACTGGCCTGGTCTCCTTCATTTGATTCCTTTTTTTTCCTGCCCTTCCTTTTCTTAGTTCCTTCTTCTGTAACTATTTCATTCGTATTCATAAAGTTCCTCCTTCCTTCTGTCTCTTTTGCAATTCCTGTCTCTAAAGTTCCTACTGCCTCCGATCTCGTCCCCGTTTTCTTCTTCATTTCCAAATTCATTCTTCCACTCAATACATTCATTACTTGATTCACTTTTTTTCTTCCTTGTTGATTTCCCAACCGTGCGAATTCTTCTATTGCCGACCAAAACTGACCTCCTTCTCGATACAACGTTGAGGGAGGGAGGTCAGTTTTGGAGAGGCAATTTCTTCAAAGAATTCGCACGGTTGGGGTTACTTTAAAATAGACCCCTTCATTCACGCTCTTTTTAAATCCCAGTGTCGCTCCCATATCACTCATCTTGGCCATTGAAGACATTCTCGACACTGGTATGATGGCCTTTGTAAAATACTTCAAGGTCATGCAAGTTAATTCCGGTATGTAAGATGTCCTTTTTGAAGCCCAGGATGAATCTTATTTCAGCTTCCTGTTTCCATTTACTGTCTCTGGATTTGATTATATCGACGATTGTCTTCTTATAACTTGAATAGACTGCCTCATCATTGAAGATGTAAAAGATGTAGTCGAAAACCTTATTCGATAGATAGTCTTCAATCTTGTTCTTTATTCTTGTTTTTGCTTTTTGAGTCAGCTCAATTTCCAGAGCAAGTTTGAAAGAGTCATTACCAATCTTGCCTTCGAGGATGGCATCGGGTAAACGACGGATTCCAAAACCGAAAGATGATGTAATGACCTCATGAGCGAGAATCACTTCCTTGAAGACTCCCCATTGCAAAAAGCGGTTAGAAACCATTGTCACAACGGCCTCATGAATAAGACTTTCGTCATAGAGAGGGATCACCCGACCAGGAGAACTCTTAATGAGTTCTGGGCCAAGATAGACAAGTTTAGACTTACCTTTGAAGGGACGACTTTTCAGGAGAGCCACTTTTTCAAGCTTTTGAATAACTTTTCTAAAGCTACTGTCGAGTCCTTGGTAATCCGAAAGCTCTTTTAAAAGTGGGAGAGGTAGGGCGCGCCATTTTAGAACTTGTTTTAAAATGGGGTCATATTGTTCAAGATAAAAATCGACTGTCATTTTTGACCTCCTAAGCGATCTTTGAAGACTTTCTCTTTTACTTCTTCTTGAAATTTTTGGGTTTCCTTGGCATTACGAACATTCAATAGATGAATGTCCTTTGGGCTCATCGTAAGTAACAATGCTTGCCCAATGTTAATGGATTTTAAAACATCAGGATGAGTGAAATATTCATAAGCTTCACGCACACTTCCCTTTAAGGATTCTGAACCTGCCTCAGTCATGGCTGTTTTCTTTTCAGATAAGTAAGTACCAAAAATGCTTGCAAGCTTCTCTGCATTGTCAGGGTTGAGCTGCCTTTGAACAATCCAAGTAGAAAAGGATTCCATCAGCTGCTTCATAAGAGTTTCTGAGCCTGATACCATTTCCATGTCTGAATAGGATTGAACGGCAATCGTTAGATTGACACCACTTGACCTTGCTTTGTTGGCGAGATCAATGAAGTCAGAAAAAAGCACACTTCCTGCTTCATCGATAAAAACTCCAATCGATTTCTTTATCGCCTCATCTTGATTGTCAAAAATAACTCCTACGTTATGGGCGAGAGTTTGCAATTCACTCACAAACATTTTACCTATCGTTCTGGAGAGTGTTCCATAACCCATAGTGGAGATCCCGAGATATAAACATGCTCCTTCTTCCCAGGCCTTCCTGAAGTTCATGGCTTCATCTCCGCCAGAGACGTCGAATAAATGCCCAAAGGTTGAACTAATTAAAAGATACATTTGAGTGCGAAGACCTGAAGTTTCTTCTGTTGCATGTTTTGCTTCTAATTCCTTATAAACCTCATGCAGGCCAAACTTCCTCTTTGAAGCATAGAGTTCATCTAAAACCATTTTTAGTGCTTTCCTTGAGCAGTTCAGATAATATTCGTTAGGAGATTCACCCCAGTCAAATGAGCGCATAATCATAATGAGTGCCTGATCTGCATCCATTGATGCCAGAGGGTTAAACCTTTTCATTCCAGGACTGTGCTCAGAAAATACATAAAGGCTTCTGCTGTATCGCTGGCAGAGGCCTTGAAAATGCTTGATTGATTCTTTTGTCCCTTTGGGATCAATAAAGATGATCGGACGACCATTTTTAAGATTATCTTCCATAAGAATATTCAATAAATTCGTCTTCCCCCAGCCTGACGCGCCAATAATAAAGGTATGAAGGTGAGGAGAAAGGTAGCGAAGTTTATAGTTGCCTGTCTGATTAATTGACCATCCTAAATCATCTGGTCCTGTTGCCTGCCTTTTATCTGTCAGCATTGAGTAATCAACTCTCATCCGACCTTGATTTTTTGTGGGCTTAAAAGCAGTCTGAAATTTGCTCCCTAAAAGTTTTATGCCAACATCCGCGAGACTTTGAAAAACTTCAACAAATCCTTCCATCAGCGGTGAGAATAAATCAAATCCTTGCCCTCCCTTGTTACTCAAACGATACCTCCCAGGCCTTGTGGGCTTCAATCGTGATCGTCTTTCCATTTTTCAGCTCTTCGATTCTTTCGGGAATCTCGTGCTCAATGACGTATGGTTTTTTCACTTTGTTCTTGAGATGATCCGGTAAGGGGCCAGACTCAACTTTGTATTTTTTAGAGTCACTGGGAATGATGATGGCCTTATTGAATTTTTGATCATGAGAATAAGGCTTCTCTCCAGCGGGAAGGATCATGGAAGGAAGCTCCAGGTTTTCCGGGTCATCCATATAAAACAGATAACCAAGACCTGCCCCTACAATTACTCCCAGGCTGCCCCATACGGCCATATTGGGATTGCGTGACTCAGGATCAGGACTTAAAGCATTGCCACCGGAGACACCGATTGCGGCCCCTGCAAGTCCTCCATAGACCAATGATTTTTTAAGAGATGAGCAGGAAGTAATTCCTAAAAGAAAAAAAAGAATAAATAGATAGTTTTTCATAGTTTGAACCTCTCATGAAAGTAGACCAAGATTTCTTTACCGGATTTCACATAAACCTTAGGCTCTTTGTTTTGCATCTCGGACTTCACCAGACTGTTAACTTCATCAGTTGCACCCAATGCACCATTAAGAATGCGGTTTTTTGAGGTATTTGCTGTAAGTTCTCCAAGTGGAGTTGCCAGACGCTCGGTTTGAAGCTCAATCATGCCTCGGGCGAAAGAAGTGGCGACACTTGCGGCAACAAACTCTTCCTTCCCCGTATAGTAGTAATCAGCTTTTAGACCACTTGAGCCATCGAGGTTAAGAAGACTGACTTGTACTTCAAACTCTCGGTCTTCATCCGGCATGATCAACCGATTGCAGGCCGCTACAACACGCTTATACTTTGTCACTCCAATACATGAAAACTTCGTTCCGGCAGGCAATTCCTGACCTGCTGTGATTTGAACTAATATGGGAGATTCAAGATTGGTGGAGACGATGGAATTAAGAAGGATTCCTCGAAATACTGATCCAGTTTTTAAATCATACTGATTGGTAAAATCCCAGATTGCGGGTTTTTGTTGATGAACACCTAAAGCATCATTGATCCTACGATTCTGCTCCTCCAGACGGAGAAGAGCAGAATCCATCTTCGGAAGAGGGTGAGCACTTTTCCAGGCCCTCTTAGGAGAAGTTATAGTCGTTTTAGACTTTGGAGGAATAATTTTAAGTAATGATTCTCCGGCCCAGCATGGAATACTGAGCAGGAAAATAAGTATGGCCTGTTTCATTTTAGTTCAATACCCGTTGGTCGTTGATAAAGAGGGGAACTCCTTTAGAGAAATGCTCCTCTCGCTTAACCTGTTTCCCATTAACTCGGAGAGGGACGTCCCGTTTGTTCTGAACTAGAATTGAGGTGTCGCCCTCAAGAATTCGATAAACACTTGTATCCATTTTTTTGATGAAAGTTTTATTCACCATTCCGGGATAGACGTAAACAAAAGCATGGTGCCCTTTATCTACGGTCTTCACCTTGAACTGGAAATGTTGATCTTTGGTGATAACGACCATACTTGTTTCGCCGATATCTTTACGTGGCTGGATGACCAGGATTTTTTGATTGTTAGAGCGATTCAGGACAAAATCTCCATTCTTACCTGCGCTCACGTACTCAATGGGTTCTTGGAAAACCAGTGTGGTCGGAGAGCTGAGAGATAGAAAGAGACAAGCAATACTTTTGGCGAGGATATAAAAATCCATTATTCCATCTCCTTTTCATAAAGTTCATTCTCAGTAATTTTTTTCACCTGATAATAGAAAGGGAACTCACCGGAGGCTGTAAGATAAAAATCAAATGATCGAAGCACCTCACCTTTAATCAGAATTTTGCAAGACTCTTCTCCTGACCAGAGACCAGTTATTTTTTCTTTCCCCTTTAGGAAGAGGGCCGAATAGTTATCTCGGGTGACAAGATCAAAAAGGGCCTGTTGCATCAGTTTGGGTGAGAGTTTTTTCTGAATCATCTGTTTCATAGTTAAAGCGCAGAAGTCCCGCTTAGATGCTTCATTGCTGACCAGCTCAGATTCCGTAATGAAGATCCTCTGACTGCAAACATATAGGAGGATGATTGTGGTAAGAATAATGAGCCCGAGATTCACCTTTAAAAGTAGGCCCTGGGCCATCTCCTTGTGTTTATCCACGGAGAAAAGACTTTGCATCACGGAGCTCCTTTATTGTCTTAGGTTTCATTGTTCGGTGGTAGATTGACGCTTTTACCGGAAATTTCTGAGTTTCCTTCGG
>JBKHVI010000029.1:0-34440 GCA_046570105.1 Bacteriovoracia bacterium | reverse complement strand
CAATCACCCATCCCAAGGGTTTCTCAAGATTACTCAAGCGATAGAATTTTTCAAGTTCGGACAAAGGGAGATCGTTCCACGTTTTTGTCGCAAACTTATCAAAGACTGGCGCCCATTGTTTGAGCACATTCACCATTTGGTATTGATGATAAGGGTGATAACCAATTTTTGATTCACCCAAGGCTTTGCGGGCCTTGGTATTTTGATGAAGAATCGCTGTATAGTAAAAGCGAGCTCCGCCAAATTCTTCGATATGAGGTGCCGCTTTCATAAGATCAAAATAAAAATTTCGCCAGTAGCGGCCCCAGCGACGAATATTATCCACTCGCAGATCACCTAAGTATCCTACCATCTCACGCTTGCCATTTACCATCGCTGGCCGGATGACAATTGTGCCAGCTCCTTCAATATCTCCCTCTGGAGATTCTACAAAAAAAACAAAAGAGCGATCTGAATGACAGTCGAGAAAAGCCTTAAAAGTAGGTTCACGCCAGTAAAGCAATTGCATGCCTTTACCGGTCATAGGTGCTTGGTGAAAAAATGTACGCACTTTTTCGTCCACTTCCACTGATTTGGCTAATCTCACTTCAGGGTACTTCAGAAAAAATTGCGCTAGATCCAAAAATTAATCTCTTTTTTGGCGGTAAAGCTTTGTAACAACGGATTTCCCGTCTTGCCGTAAGATCTCAACCGCTCGATCTGGATATGTAGCTCATCACAAGGAGTAGACCGAAATGCCAACGTTCCATCCAGTCGAAGTGATGATCCTTGATTGTGCATGATCTCGACATCTTGTTCGATCACCTGGCGAGTATAAAAACCAAAAAGTGGCTTCAATAATTTTTTAAAGAACGGAATTTTATAAGCGATATATGTATACACGCGAGAGTTGAGCGCACCTACAGGCGTACCTTGTGAGTTGATCACAAAACCGTTCTTGCCAAAGATATAATCTACCCGCGTGATATTGGGGTAAATATATTCATCCGTGTGAAGCATGGGGGCCCCATGAGGATTTAGCAATAGTTTAGCTCCCCACGAAAACTCATCTTCTTTTTGCAGATAAGTGACTAGCACTCGCCCATTTTGAGTTTCAACGGTATGAGGGATTTTTTTTCGATCAGCTTTTTCATCACGAAACCATCCCTTATGAACATAGACCGTATGAGGAACATCCATAAAATTCTCAGCAAGGTTCGTCACCTCATTGGGAAAATCCGTGATCATAAAATAATGCTCCCATGCGGGATCATTAGCATAAGAAAAGCGCCAAGGAGGTGTCGCAGTGATGGGTGCTTCTGGCCCCATCCATACCCAAATTGCACCATCCTGTTCCACACTAGGTATAACTTTCGAGCAATGTTTTTTACTGTCTTGCTGATCAGGATCTTCGGAAGGAATTCTCTCGACGGATCCACCTGTTGAATATTCCCAACCGTGATACATACAAGTGAGCCTCTCCCCTCTTACTTCCCCCTGTGACAAAAGCGCCAAGCGATGAAGGCAGCGATCTGGTAGAACCGAAACTCTTCCACTTTCAGTTCGAAAAATTGCCAAGGCTTTTTCATAAACTGTACGTTGAACGACTTGGCCCGGCTTAACTTCGACAGAGAGACAAGCGATATACCAATTGTGTGCAATCAAACCATCGCGCTCTAAGAGTGACTCCATTAGGCATTCTCCCAATTTTTTGGCAACTTCATCAAAGCTTCCCATTTCATATCGCCTAAGACCCAATTCATCTCACGGGCCAGGCTTTGAAAAAATTCTCCACTCTTAGTGCATTCTCTGACTCTGGCAGGGGCCAACTGATTGAGCTCTCGTGCTAGTAAATAGTGATGATGCTCTTTTAAAAGCATCTCGGCACGTTCAGCTAAATTTCCGGGAGCAACTCCCTCCCACACTATTTCATAGCCGGGCTTTACTGATGGATCACCTGGTGAGGCCAGCATAATTATGGCTTTCTCGCCCAACTTATTAAGCACATCGCGAGCGGCATCAAATGACAATTTCTCACCCACCATATCCACCGTATGCTCTCGTCCTAAGAATTGCAAAATCGGACAGCCATCTTCAAGCTCTACAACCAAGACACGATCTCCCATGCGATAGCGCCACAGACCACTACCTGTAGAAATCAATACGGTCACTTCATCGCCAGCTTTTAGCTCCCAGGCGGGAACGATCTCACCATTTTTTTTCTCGAATTCATAAAAATGGGATTGGTACGCTAGATGCATTTTGCCTTGTACCGGAATACTCACCACTCCTTCGGTGGCAAATAATCCTTTACCTTGAAAAGCTACGCCGCTAAAAAGTTGCTGCGTTTTTTTGGCCCACTGAGCAGCATCAGCGGTTTGCCAGCAGCTAACCAAGGCGAGCTTGGGCCAAAGATGTTTAACACACTCTTCAAGATTACTTGATTGCAGCAATATTCTCCGTGTCGATTGAGAAGCAGTTCGAGCATAAGTAGATTTATCACTCCACAGATCATGACAAATCCCCAATAGAAAAGTGGGAGACCAAACTGAAATCAAACTCAACTCACGGCACTCAATCAGATTCTGAATGGTAAGTCGGCGAGCTAAATCTGAAGTCTCTGCTCTTTGAACAGAATCATCCATCGCCATGACCTGACCCAAGAAGAGGCGCTTCAGCCACGGGAAATAAGCTAAATCGTTATTACTCATTTCTTGGCGAAGCTCAGTCGGGAGCCACGACAGAGACCAATAATGCTTGCCCTCTCTCACGCCAGGACTTTGTTCGTAGAGATCATGAATCCATACGGCGGTAGCGCGATCAATCTCACTTAGGAATGAACGAGTGTAAGGAATCCATTTACGCTTATGAGTTGACCCACTGGTGGGTTGATAGCGAGTGACCTCGACCGACATTGAGCATGAGACTTTTTTTTCACGCTCAACCCAAGAACTCCATTCATGCCAATCGGTTGGAGCAAGCTTTGATTGCATTTGAGAATAACTCCAACCCTTTCGAATTCCCTTTTCTTGCCCCCAAATTGTCTTTTCTGATTCGCCTAATAAACGATTGAGGATAGCAAGTTGTGTCTGACGTAAATTCTTACGCTCGCTCAAAAACTGCGCGTGACTTTTACGCGTTAACTGACGCAAGCTAAAATGGACACCAGACTGAATCAAACCCATAAAGAATTCTACTCTTGAGTGGGGCACGAAAGGGAGCGTTAATGCTATTTTGGATTTACTTATGTCTCTCAATCCCAGTCGCTTTGTGGATGTTCTTTCGCCAAAACAGTGGAATAAAGCTCGGTGGACCTATCAGTATCTCAAAAGCTTTGTGGCTTTATTGGACTATTTCAGTTTGGTTCTTCCTCACACCACTGACTCTGATGCATGGTGATTGGCCTCTGGCCGCTTGGTGGGGCTGGGGCATTCTGACACTGTCTTTTTGGATAAGAGGATTTGCTGAAATCTATATGCTCTTTGTTTCAAAAAACTGGACGCCAAAAATTGGTATAACCCACGATTTGGTCACTCTTGCTGCCGTGATTGGTAGCTATCTTTGGCACTGGCAAAGTTTGATGTTCGCCAGCTGGTGGATTCAACTCTTTAGCTTAGGCATGGTGATCTCACTTTGTATCGAGACTTGGTATGCTTTCGCATTCTTAAAACTGGTAAGAGAAAAAACAAAGGGCGAAGAAGGAATTTGGTACGCCACCAAAGAAGACCCGCAGTTTTTGTTCATACTTCGAGTAACAACTTTGTTTAATTTAATTCTCTACGCAATTGTCAGCTTATTTCTGTTTGGCCAATACTCCTAAAAGCAACTAGAGGAGTTTCAGGTACTTAGCTCCGTAATTGACGACCATTGCTGACTGAAAGTCCGCACTTTAGGTCTATAAATCCTACACTTCACCCCAGAAAAATTCTTTAAACCCTTAACATTATCGCATCTGAACTTCTTTTAAGGATGCGCTTATGTTTAAGGCCTTACTTTGTTACGTTCTGCTGACCGCTGCTGCGTTGGCAAATTCTAATACTCTTACACCCGGTCTTCGCGCCGGTGTTTATGACGGTCAATCACGCGACATTAAAATGTTCGTGCGCGATCTTCCAGGCCGCGACGGAAGTTTTCTTGCTTTAATCATTAAAGACGGCGAAAAAGCGGTGCCTTACTTGGTGGATGAATTCGCCATCGGCCGCTACGGTTTTATTCCTTTGTATAACCAAAAAAATCTCATCGGTGCTTCCAACTACACACCCTCTCTCACGGCAAGTGTGATTGTTGAAGGCTCAAAGTTGCGCATCAATATGGCACCGAACCCAGGTAATAACGTCGGCTTCAACATTGCTGAAGTTTTCAAATCTTCAAAAGAGACAATGCCTTGGTTGCCAAACACACCAGGAACTTACTCTTACAAAGGTGCCAAGAAGAGCACGACTCTTTCTCCACCCGACGCTAACCGTGAATCTCAATTAACTATTTCTGCTGGCAACATGGCAGGCAGCTACGTGCTTCGCGAAGTTCGCCCAGGCATGCACCTCGCTTTCAAGAGCACACTGACAACAACGGGCGTAGAAGTGGTGGAAGAATCACGCTACGTGGTGGTTTTCTTGCGCGGCTGTTTCAGCTGGTCTGACAAGATGGTGTTCATTGATACCTCGAACTGGTCAATGAAAGAGTTCACTCATCACTAGAATTAAAGATTTTTGGAGCTATATATGAAAAAGTTAATTATCCCAGCACTGTTACTGACTTTAAGCTTCAGTGCCATCGCAGATATTTCTGTTCCAGAAATCTCAGCACCAACTGAACTTGTGAGTGGTGAATTCGCTGAAGGCACACTCACACGACTCACTGATGCAGAAGTCGCTGAGTTTCTCCCTTGGGCCCAAAATGCCCAGAACCAACTCAATCGTGCAATAAAGCAATCACAATCACTTCCCTTGCGTGAGCGCTTGTCGCATATTGAACGCGCGGCACGCTCTGTCGTTTCTCGCTCAGAGGGCCGTCAATATCAGATGTTCATGCGCTTCGCGCTTAATCGCGGTCTGCTCTTAGTTGATGAGCTTGAGAAAAATGTCGATATGGAAGAGATCGGCTCACAAGAAAGTGCCCTCGATATTATTCAACGTTCAATTCAAATTGCTCTTTCTTTCTATGAATCAGATCTTAACTTCCAACGTCGTGCTCAAGCAGGTGATACTGCCACCAAACTATCTTACGCCGGTTTTGGCGCAAGTTTCATGCAAGGCATGTACCCTGGTGTCATCAATGTCCTAGATGCCACCGCACAGTACCGCTTGCTCTACAAGCTAGTAGAAATGGTCAACTGGGATCTCTCGCGTGATGCTGAAGCTGCTCGTTATGCAGAACATATCGTTGAGGCCCATGAGATGCTTCAAGACATGCCAGAATTACCTCTCAATGATGATCGCTCAAACTTGCGTCTGATTCGTCGTTTAAATTCACTTAAAGTCATTGAAGTAAAAAATCAATCAAACAACACTGTTGTGGTTACTCCACCTCCCGTAGAACAAGAATTAATCGATGTTGGTACGAGTGCTCACAACGGCTACGCTTCATTCAGATACGGCACAGCTGCACGCTATTGCTACAAGGTTGATCGTCAAGGTAATCGCTTAGGCGATGCCAACTCAACTGTATCAATGGATTACTGCGCAGTCGGATACAATAGCTTCGCCTACGGAACTTCAGCACGCTATTGCTACAAAGTTGATCGTCAAGGCAATCGCTTAGGCGACGCTAACTCAACCGTGTCGATGGATTACTGTTCGGCTGGATTCGCTACATTTGCTTATGGAACCTCGGCTCGCTATTGCTACAAAGTTGACGATCGTGGAAATCGATTGGGCGATGCTAATTCAACCGTATCAATGTCAAACTGTACCGCTGGCGTAGCAAGTTTCCCTTACGGAACGAGCGCACGTTATTGCTATAATATCGACAAAGACGGCAATCGTCTCGGAGATGCCAATAGCACAATTGACATCAATCAGTGTACCGCTGGATACGCTACTTTCCCTTACGGAACTTCTGCACGCTATTGCTACAAGGTTGATGCTCGTGGAAACCGTCTCGGAGACGCAAACTCGACAGTCAGCCTAGACTACTGTCATTGAGCTCGCGACAAGTAGAATAAGCAGCACACTGCCATTATAGATATCACCCAACAGGCGCAATTCGAGCGCCTGTTTTTTTAAACGCACATAGATAAGTGGTAAAAGACTTAATATCACCAAATGCACAGACAACAAGACTGTCATCGTCCACTCAGGCAATCCCCAAGTGGGTGCAACCATAATTGATAGAAACAGAGTGGCAGTGATAAAGAGGCCGGCAAGAGTTAAAGCTGGGCCAGTTCCTAGTATCTGTGAATAGGTTTGGTAGCCTTCTTGCTCAGCTTTGGGTGAACGAGTTTTTCGTAAAATCTCCCAGGCGAGACCTGGAATATTGAGAACTGCTATTAAAGCAAGACTCGTGCTGGAAATGAGTGGTCCATGATCTCGCACCATCGCTGCGAGTAAATAGAACCCTCCAATAAAACCAACAGGACTATGGGTTAGAAATGCTAACAATCGATTTTCGCTAATCAGTTTCGGCATGAAAAACCAACGCCCCATTCCCCAAGAGAATATCCAGAAAATCAAAAATGGAATGAAGGCATAAGGGATGAAGGCCTGCAGTAAGAACGCCACTCCACTAACAGTGTGACGTAAATACTGCAGGTCTTTCAGAGTTACCCGCCCTGATGGCACTGGACGCTCGGGGAAGAAGCGCCGATCAGTGTCTGCGTCTTTAAACTCATCGCAAACGCGATAGTAAAGAATCATCAGTGCAAATGTGAGTGTGCTCGCTATGAACGGGATCCAAGGAAATTCCTGCTTGGCCCCTGGCCAAAGTTTCCAGGTGAGATACGTCATCAAGGCACTAAATAAGAGCCTTGATGACGGTTGATACATTTCCTTGAGATAAATCCACCAGCGAGAGAGCATACTCAACCAGCGTTTCGATATTTATTGGCTTCCGTATTATGGACACGGTTTCTTAATTTACTTTTTTGTTTTTCTAACTGACGTTCAGCTTTCTCGACCACTAGATCGAGTGCCTTATACAGATTGTCTGCATGGGCCTTGGCGTAGCATTCCTGCTGACCTGAGATTTTAATCTCGGCCCAGTGAGCACCTTTTTCGTCGCACCAGCAAACCCAGTGGACTTTAAATTGGCCGCCAAAGAACTTATTTAGTTTTTCTGATTTTTCTTGAATGCGCTCATCTAGCGCCGGTGTGTGTTCGAGATGTTTGAAAGAGATGGTTATATTCATATTATTTCCTCTAATCCTAACGGTCACAAAACGATACTTTCTCTCACATGTGATTACATGGAGCACCTCCTGAATGAGTTGTCTCGCGATCTCTAGTCCTTCTTACGCTTGGAGGACGTCAAGATGTCCATCATCTCGCGATACTTCGCCACGGTACGACGGGCGACGATGATGTCTTTTGTGCTTAAGAGCTCCGAGATACGCTGATCCGAAAGAGGACGGCGTGGATCTTCGTTAGCGATCATTTCTTTAATTTTCAATTTCAACGTTTCGCCGGCAATATCGATACCACCGTTTTTTCCACCGATACCGGTATTGAAGAAATACTTCAATTCAAACGTACCTAGTGGAGTGTGCATAAATTTATTCGTCGTCACGCGTGAGACTGTTGATTCATGCATACCGATTTCACCTGCAATATCTTTCAAGATCATCGGTTTCAAATATTCTGGACCGCGCTTAAAGAAATCCTGCTGACTGCGAACGATCGCAATCGCCACTTTGGTAATTGTTTTCTGGCGGTTTTCAATACTCTTAATCAGCCAAAGAGCTGAACGTAATTTCTCTTGAACGAAGTCTTGTGCTTCCGCTCCGCCTTCTTTGCTCTTCAAGAGATCACGGTAGAGATTTGATACGCGAAGACGTGGTACGCCCTCATCATTGACCTGCACCACAAACTCTCCGCCTACTTCGGCGACAAAGATATCAGGAACAACATACTGAGTTTCTTCTGGTGAAACCAATCGTCCTGGTTTCGGGTGAAGACCCATAATGACCAGTTCAGCATCTTTCACGCGATCTTTATTTACTCCAATCGCTTTGGCGATTTTGGCATGATCTTTCGACTGAAGATCTTCCAGATAATCGGCAATGATTCTCTCTGCTAATGGCGAGCGCTCTTCAAGTGCTCGTGCTTGGGCCAAAAGACATTCTTGAATGGTGCTACTGGCACAACCGACGGGATCAAATGATTGCACCATCGCAAGAATATTTTCCGCTTCATCGCGATCAAGCTTTGTGCGTGCAATAAGTTCATCGAGTGGGCTCGTCAAATAACCATCGTCGTTAATGTCTTGAATGAGCGCGATAGCAAAATCCAGTTCTTCAATCGACAAACTCTCCATGCGTAGCTGCCACTCAAGATGCTCGTGGAGAGACTGGCCTTTGGAGACCATATTCTCATAGCTGGGCATATCATCAGCGCCGCCGACCTCGCGAGTGTTGGGAGCTGTTGAAGAAGTTGAATTAAATGAATCGGCGTAGGACTCCCAATCAAAATCTTGGCGAGTACCTTCAATCAGCTCGCCACCTTGGAAATCCTGGGTGGTCGCTTCTTGTTGTTCGATTTGCTCTTTACTTGGTTCTTCATTGGCCTCAGATGCCGACTCACCATCTGTCTCTTCGAGCATGGGATTTTCCACCATCTCTTGGGCAATCAGATTGGTCATCTCTAAATGGGTTAAAGTCAGAAGCTTGATCGCCTGCTGTAATTGCGGCGTCATCATCAAGCTTTGCGTCTGCTTTAAACCTAAGGACATCTTTACGGCCATAAAGGCTCCTACATCTTAAATTCTTCGCCCAAGTAGAACTTGCGCGCTGTCTCGTCTTTCACAATTTCATCCGGAGTTCCACTCACTAGGAGTTCTCCCCGATTCATAATATAAGCTCGGTCAACAATTCCTAACGTCTCACGCACCTGGTGGTCGGTAATCAAGACACCAATGCCACGCTCTTTAAGTTGGCGAATGATTCCTTGGATATCTGCGACCGCCAAAGGATCTACACCAGCAAATGGCTCATCCAACAATACAAACTTCGGTGAGAGGGCCAGTGCTCGCGCAATTTCCACACGACGACGCTCACCACCTGATAACTCACGGCCTTTTGATTTACGAATATGATCCAAACCAAAATCGGCAATCAACTCGTTCAAGATATTCACGCGCTCTTGTTTTGAGAGATCACGAATTTCGAGAACCGACATAATATTTTCTTCTACTGAGAGTTCACGAAAAATACTGGCTTCCTGAGGAAGATAGCCAATTCCGCGACGAGCTCTCTCGTGCAGAGGAAACAACGTAACATCGTTATCGCCCAAAAGGATTTTTCCTTCGTCAGCGCGAACCAGTCCGACAATCATATAAAATGAAGTTGTCTTACCTGCACCATTAGGGCCAAGCAATCCCACCACTTCACCTTGTTTGACTTCAAGACCGACGTTCTTCACTACTGTCCTGCCGTTATAGGTTTTTTTCAAACCTGTTGCTGTCATCATTTCCATTAGCGGCGCTCCTTCGCATCTTTGCTCTCGTCTTCTTTGACTTGAACATCTGACATGGCATCTTCGACTTCGATAAATTCCATTTTTTCACGCATGGTTATTCGATAGCCTTTGATCACGTCTTTTCCTTGCAACACACGAGGTGCTCCTGAGAGCACCATACGGTCTTGTCCAAAACCTTCGAGTCTTTCGGCATAGGCCTCACGCTTGAGCGGCTGACCCTTCGAATCCACGAGGTTTTCCTTCACCTTCACATCGTCATTCAGAATGAAATACTTGAGCTTTTTGTTTGCCTGCTCAAGAAAAATGTCACCATTTCGGGCAGTTATCTGCATTTCTCCCCGCTTAACATAGACCTGATGCTTAAGTTGGATCAGTCCCTCTTTACCCGTTAATTCCATCTCTTGAGAGCGGAAAACTAAGGGCGCCTGGAACTTAAATTTCGGCGTAACTACGCCATCGACTTCGCCTTTAAAGCTTGCCCAGTCTTGCTTGGGTCGCGCCTTAAAACTCAAGGAGGTGATGTTCACTACCTGGCCAGTTTTTTGCAAAGTATGTTTGACCTTCACATCGCGCTTACCCACCACCAAATCTTTTTTGAGGTAATACGTCAGCTCTTCGGCCTGGTAAGAGGAATTCTCTTCAGCTAATTGCACGGCCCCTAAAAGTTTGAGTGTGTCGCGTGCTTTCACGTACTCGGCTTGTTGTCCCTCATAGCGAAGAGTGCCACGCTTATCATCGGGAGAATATGTTCCGCGCGGACGCACGAAGCTCGCCACTTCATCGCCCACACTGTGCATTTCATCGGCGACTAAAGAGAGTGCAGGCCTGCCGAGATCTAAGTGAAAGTATTCCAACTCTTTCATTTCAGTAGGTGCTTTTCCTAGCACTGCACTCGAATCATTTCCCCAATCCACATCCGCTCGATGGGTCCAAACGCCATAGCCAACCCAGGCGTTGAGGAGAATAAAAAAGACAATAACTATTGTTGATTTGAGTGGTTTAAAAAGCATAGTTTGAGTGTACCATCGCGCAGCGCGCATGAGGGAGTTTTTAAGATGACTGAATCCATCGGAAAAGCGAGCATAAACCCATGCAAAACCCTACTCTCAAAGACTTGGTCGCCACAGGCGTAAAACTCACTCCTATGATGGAACAATATTGGGCCGTCAAAAAGCAATATCCGACGGAACTTTTATTTTTTCGCATGGGCGACTTCTATGAAATGTTTTTTGAAGATGCCCGTGAAGTGGCAAGACTCTTAAACATCTCCCTCACCGTTCGTGGAAAACTAGGTGAAACACCCATTCCCATGGCGGGCATTCCTCATCATGCAGCGGCGGCTTACGTTGATCGCCTCAGTCAGATGGGTTTGAAAGTTATTATCTGCGAACAACTGGAAAATCCCAAAGACGTTAAAGGTATCGTTAAGCGAGGTGTGACTCAGATTGTAACTCCGGCCGTGCCTTACGATCTGGATCGCGCTAGCAATAATGAAAATAAATATATCGGCTGTGCCTGGCAGGATGAGGCCGGCTATCTTCTGACTCTACTCGATTTCACCACTGGTGATTTTTTTGGCTTCAGTCTTAACTCAGCCGAAGAAGTAGCGGAAAAAATCCTCGTCTATCGTCCCAAAGAATTTTTGAGCACACTCGGACAATGGGAAAAAGTTCCCTTCTTAGAAGAAACACTCACTCAGCTTGATATTCTGCGAACGCATCTTTCTCTTGAATGGTTTGAGCCGAAGCACGCGGCACCTTACTTAGAAAAACTCATTCCTGGTTATAAGCGTGATGGCATTATTCAAACGCGCGCTAGCGTGCTTTGTCCCTTGGGCGCTTTAAGCTGGTACATCTCTTCGACTCAGTCGATGGATAAGATTCAACACATTCGCCCCTTCCGTTTGATTGCCGGCAACGATGGCCTTAAGGTCACCTGGGCAACACTCAGAGGTCTAGAGATTTTCCCTCGTGATCCATCGCAAATTTCAAGTTCATTGATTGGTTTCATGGACCGCACGAAGTGTTCAATGGGTGCTCGTCACTTGAAGCATTTTTTCCAAACTCCATTAAAAGATCTCTCGCAGATCACGAAGCGCCAAGAGCTGCTGGCGGCGTTGATGGCGAAACCCGAACTCCTCAAAGCTTGGCGTGAAACGCTCGCTGAAGTGCGTGACCTTGATCGCATTATGGCGAAGGCCACCACCAAGAAGGCCAATGCGGGAGATATGATCAATCTCGCCAACACACTTGAGCATTATTTTGCCTTAGAATCAGCCGCCAAAGCCGACCTCTCCCGCTTCTTTCCAGCACTGGATAAAAAAGAGCGCGAAGCTCTACAAACTCTCGCCATTGAAATCAAAAAAACCATCAATGATGAATTGGGCGCTCACGCTGATAAGGGTAACCTCATTCGCTCCGGCGTGAACAAAGATCGTGATCGTCTATCACGTCTATCGCTCTCTGCGGCCGATGAACTCTTAGCACTTGAAGCGCGCTATCGTCAAGAAACCGGTATCACCAATCTCAAAGTGAAATCCAATAACCTCGCAGGTTTTTTCATCGAGATTTCTAACTCACATGTTGGAAAAGCTCCCAAGCATTTTCAGCGCAAACAAACTCTCACCAATGGTGAGCGCTACCAAACGGAAGAGCTCGCCAAACTTGAAATTGAAATCACTTCAGCTGAAGAGCGTCTCTCACGCCTCGAGCGCGAAATTTTTGAGGGTCTCTTATCGCAAGTCATGAACCTCTCAGGTGTAGTCCTGGATGTCGCCAAACGTTTGGCCCAGATGGATGTCTATCAGTCACTCGCATGGGTCGCCCTACAAGAAGGCTTTACTCGTCCGACAATAACCAACGATCGCATCGTAAAAATCCAAGGGGCCTGGCATCCGCTGATTCGCGCTAATATCCAAGAGCGCTTTGTAACACATAATGTGACTTTAACTGCCGAATGCTCTTTCGCACTTATCACAGGTCCCAACATGGCCGGTAAAACCACCGTCATGCGTGAAGTGGCGCTGATTCAATACCTCGCTCAACTCGGTGCTTGGGTTCCTGCTCAATCAGCAGAACTTGGCGTGCGTGATTATCTCTTCAGTCGCCTGGGCGCGAGCGACGATATCATTCGTGGTCAATCGACTTTTATGGTGGAGATGAGTGAGACCGCAGAAATTCTTCGTCACGCCACCAGTGATAGTTTAATTATCCTCGATGAGATCGGGCGCGGCACTTCAACTTATGATGGTCTCTCGATCGCTTGGGCACTGGTTGAATGGTTTGCTACCAAACTAAAATCTCTCACACTTTTTGCCACTCACTATCACGAATTGATTGAGCTGGCAGATAGCCTTCCGGCCGCCAAAAATCTCACGGTGAGAACTGAGCAACATAAAGGCAAAGTTCAATTCATGTATGAATTGATTGAGGCCGGTGCCACTCAGAGTTTTGGTATTCATGTGGCCGAGCTGGCCGGGCTTCCTAAAGACATTCTCAAACGCGCCCGCGGAATTCTTGGCAAATTAGAAGAGCAACACCACGAGCACTCACTGGTGGATCACGTGGATCCTCCTCAGCTCTCACTCTTCCAGATGCCAGCAACGACTGAGATTCCTGATCATTTGATTGCTCTTGAGAAGCGTCTCAAGGCACTAGATATTATGAATCTCACGCCCTTACAGGCGCTGCAAACCCTGCACGACTTGAAGAGCGATCTGCATTCCTGAGTAAGAGACTCCAGATCTTTGGTGACAGCGGCTTTTTTCCGATAAGAAATTAAGGAGAAGCCATGGCACCAAAGCTCACAGATTATCTCAAAGTTTCAATTAGCGAATTTGTTCTGCTCGACCCAAGTCTTCGTGGCGCTCCGGAAGAAGTGAATCCTTGGGCGGTCTATTGCGCTTGGGCCTTTGATTGGATTCTCGCTTATGTTTTTGTCTCGATGGCCGTCAATGCGTGGTCGGCTTTTTTAGCTCCACTTGGCATGAATGAACTACCAAGTGATAGTGCAAAAGTATTTGCGACCTATTCGATGTATCTCAAACTCGCCCTGACTCCACTGATTTATTTTGCCATTAGTTTTGTTGGTATTTCATTAAATGGCATGACACCAGGACTTAAGATTTTTAAGCACTCTATTCATGCTCCCACTTCAAAAGATGCAGCTCTTCATGCTTTTGCTTCTACTGTCTCATTAGCAGCTTTTGGTTTGCCTTTACTTAACAGTTGGATTGATCAATTTTCTTTTTGTGAAACAACGTCTCATCAATATGAAAGATGGGCGCTGAGCTATCAAGAAGTAGTCGCCACAATACCAGTAAATCTCGTAGATCAGGCGCTTTCCCATGAGTCATATGATCAAGCTGCTTAAACTTACCCTGTTTTTATTTGCCGGCAGTGCGATTGCTTCAGCAAAGCTTCCCTTCAAAATGGGAAAGTATAATCTAATAACTCCAGGACATGAGAAGTGTGAGGAGACATTGCACTTACAAATCAAGTCCTCAGAAAAGGATATGACTCTAATTGCATCTACTCGAATTTTCTTCCCCCATCTTACGGAACCACAATTGATTGATGCTGAGACCAAAGAATCATGTCGCTATACATCTGTGACGACTATCGATAAGCAATCGATTGAGAACAAGATCTCATTAACTCATTGTCCGCAGAGTGAAAATGAGCGGACAATTACTCATACTTTAAAAAAACACAAGGATGAGATTATCTACTCATACAATGATGTCAGTAATTCTTTTACTTGTAGATATCAGCAATAATGAAAAATTTATTTTATTTATTCATTCTCATTTTTATTTTTCCAGTCTTTGCAGAAGATGAGTTAACTCCTGCAGATATTCGCCTCATTTCAAACACTCTTGAAAGCGTCGAGCGAGAGGGAGCAATGCAAGGAATCCTTAGGCCTTGTGACAGTGCTAATCAAACTGGTCTTTCAGATAGTTTTTCAATTCAAGGAGCTGATTGCTCAAAGTTTATTACCGACAATGGCGAGTATGGTGAATACGGATTAATCCTAAAAGAGGCGCTAGAAGAGAAAGGACGCGACTCTCATATGTATGCTGACGATCGCCCGGGCATGGAAGATAGTCCTTATACTTGCCCTGCTTGGAAGTCTTTAAGCTATGAAATGCGCTTACGCTTTTGGGTTTGGACTTTTGCTTCGATAGCATGGGATGAATCTCGCTGCAATCATCGCGCTCGCAATCCAAATGCCACCAACGGAACGGCAATTGGACTACTCCAACTAGATCAGGCCCGCAGTGCGAGAAGATGGCGAGGGGTCAATTGTGAGCCAAAAGATATCTCTCCCCCACGCAACAACCTAAGATGTGGTGTAGATATAATGGAAGAACTCATGCGCGGGGAAGATGGTGTTTACAAAGCAAGCGGTAAATTGTGGGGCGACACTTCCTATTGGGAGAAATTAAAGCGTCGACCTAATATAAAAAATCCGAGTGCCGTGGCTTCTCGAATTCTTGAATTCCCTGCCTGCCAAGTAAGAAGCGAAGAAACTAACAATCAAGAGAACTAATTTTATATTTCTTGCCCAACTCACACTCGACATCCGTGACTTCTTGATCGCTTAAGCGTTTATAAAAAAACAACAAGTATGCGATTTCTGCCGCCGTTTGAGACTGAATCTTTACTTGCGAGAGGTCTTCTAGAATAACTCCTTCAGCAGGATCAGAAATAGCTCCTAAACTCAATTCATCTCCATTGAGCCATATACGTTGACGATCTCTGAAATCAATCTCGAGATGTCGATACTCAAATCTCAGAATGGCTATCTCATTCTCTGGCAATGTATCAAGCAGCGGATAAGTATTTGATAAGCAGTTGCGATCATTGTTCGAGAGATCTCGAATGCCATTTAGAAAGTAAGGATCTTTTTTTTGAGCACTGGCATCCCACCAAAGAGCTGACTTTGATGCAACCTGCTCCCCTGCTGATTTTACTTTTGGAAATACATTTTCTTTGGCGCAGGAAAAGAGCGTGAGGCACGAGAGAAGAATAAAATATTTCATTCTTATAGATTAAGCGGTGAAGTCATTTCAAGCTATCTGACTCCACCGTTATAATCTAAATTTAATCCAAAGCTAACTTACTGGTTCATTCAAGCCATTTGAAGTTGAGTTCTTTTGTTTGAGCATCGTTTGGCTTCGAAGGCGCACCGGCCATGAGATCAGTCGCGGTCGCAGTTTTCGGAAACGCCATGACGTCACGAATGGAATCAGTCTTTGTGAGCATCATTACGAGTCGCTCCATCCCAAAGGCCATACCTCCGTGTGGTGGTGTGCCGTACTTCAGAGCTTCCACAAAGAAGCCAAACTGATGTTGAGCTTCCTCTGGTGAGAGGCCCAAGACTTCAAACATGCGCGATTGAACTTTATTATCAAATATTCGCAAAGAGCCGCCGCCCAACTCATAGCCGTTACAAACGATATCGTAGGCCTGCGCCTTACACGCAGCTAGTTTCTCAAGATCGTTCGACATGAAGTGCTCGATTTGATCCAAGCGTGGCATGGTGAACGGATGGTGTTTAGCGCCAATTCCTTTAGTTTCAAAATCAACGTCTAAGAGTGGGAAGTCATAAACCCACAAGAACGCATAATCGTCTGGATTGTACAATTTAAGCGTTTTTCCTAAATGGCGACGAACAGCGTCTGAACAATCATGAGCAACATTATCTTTTTTGTCGGCACAGAAGAACCACAGACCATCACCTTTTTCTGGTGAGTTCTCATAAAGGCCCGCTTGAATTTCTGGTGTGACAAATTTTGAAATACCACCGGAAAGCGCGCCATTTTCAACTTTAAACCAGGCCACACCTTTGCCGCCGTAAGGCTTCACGACTTCTGTGAGTGCATCGATATCTTTACGCGCAAGTGTTCCAAGCTTAACTGGCAGGAACATCGCCTTCACCAAGCCGTGCTTTTCTTTCGCGATGTCAGCAAAGGTAGCGAAAGCGGAGTTTGCGAAAATCTTAGTCACATTCATTTGCTCAAGGCCAAAACGCACATCGGGTTTATCTGAGCCATACTTCGCCATCACTTCATCATAAGTAATGCCTTTCAAAGTAAAATCATCACCGAGATTGAATATGCGAGAAACCATGCGCGAAGCGAGATTCTTCATATAATCCATCGTCGGAAAACTCACTTCAATATCGATCTGAGTGAATTCCGGCTGACGGTCAGCACGCAAATCTTCGTCACGGAAGCAGCGGCAAATTTGAAAATACTTATCGCTGTTGGCAATCATCAACAATTGCTTAAGCGTTTGCGGTGATTGCGGAAGTGCGTAGACTTTGCCTTTGTGGACTCGTGAGGGAACAACGTAGTCTCGTGCACCTTCCGGTGTGGTCTTATAAAGAATCGGCGTCTCGACTTCCATGAAACCTAATTCATAAAGCGTCTCACGTGCTTTGCGAGTAGCATCGGAGCGAATCTTTAAGATTTTCTGCAAACGCTCGCTTCGCAAATCAAGATAGCGATACTTCAAACGCAAATCTTCCGTTGCTTCGGTATGGCCATGAGGCAAGAACGGTGGAATCTCTGCATGAGACAAAAGTTCTACTGACTGCACTTGAACTTCTACAAGGCCTGTCGCCATCTTAGGATTTTTTGCCGAGTCAGGACGGGCAGCCACCACACCGGTAGCACGCACGACAGATTCGAGAGAAAAAGTTTTAAGAACAGCAAGATCACCTTTGAATTGCTCAAAGCCTAATTGCGTAAGGCCGTGTTTATCGCGCAAATCCACAAAGTGAAGTGCACCGAGGTCGCGCACCTTATTCACCCATCCGCAGATCGTGACGGTTTTCCCGATATCCGAATCTCGTAGCTCACCACAGGTGTGGGTACGCATGAGACCTGATAAATCGCGAATGCTCGTCATTGTCATCTCCTCGGAAAGTGGCCTAGGATTAGGCCATGGAAATGATGCCTCAGAGCTTATTTAAGCTCAATCGAATCCTTAGTTTCTTTCTATTGACGCTTCTGGCCGCGTGCCAGAATCAGGTAGATAAAGACCCTGAAAGATGGGCTTGGCTCATTGCGCCCGAAGACAAGATCCTCGTACGCCTGGCAATCGAGGAAGTCGACCAGCGTCGTGGCTTCTCAGGAACACGCAATGAAGACTGGCCGGATGACCATGGCATGCTCTTTATCTTTGAAGAAGACGGCATGCGCGGTTTTTGGATGCCCGACACGCATTTTGATCTCGATCTGTTTTATCTCGATAGAAGCTTTAAGATTATTGATATTGAACGAAAACTTCCCCACTTCGTAGGACGTTATCCCGAATCACGCGTTCCACGCGCACGTGTGGTGTGGGCCAGACATGTTCTAGAAATGAAGGCTATTTCGAAAACGGGCGCGAAACTTAAAGTGGGCGATCAGCTTCGCTTAGAGTCTCCGAAGATTCCCCCGCAAATAAAATAAGAAATTCATCGGCTGCAATCACACCTAGAATCTCTTTTGCAAGTTGGCGCTGATAGGATTTGTCGAGAGTGATTCGACGAATCTCTGTGCCGATTTCATCATTCTCTTTTTGCACACGCACCAGTTCTGTTTGGCGTTCAGCAATTTTTTTATCCATGCCGACGTAATCAATCACTCCGCGTTCCATGAATACTAAGCGCAACATACAGAGCGCCACAATCGCCCAACCGACACGCGGTAAAAGATCGACTTTGTTTTTTGCTTTCGGTTTTGGCTGACGAATACGCGCTGGACGCTTCTCGATTTCTTCTTCCTCTTCCTCATCCTCTTCGTCTTCGTCTTCGAGATACTCCACTTGAGGAGTGGTCGCCATTCTACGCTGAGGAGTAAAGTCCATCTGCTCTGGGCGAGCAGGAGATTTACGTGTAGGAGTTTCTAAAATAGTAGGAGCTTCAGAAGGTGTCGTACCGAGTGGGCGCGAGAAAAGATTCCCATTAGAAGTGGCGCGTGTTCGCACGGCACTTTTCCTAAAAGGTGAGGGAACTTCTTCGAATTCATCTTCGTATTGATTTTGCACGGTGCCCATCCTGGTCTACTTGCGTAAGACCAGCTTAACACCGTGCTAAGTTCTGCACAATCACGCAGTTGGAGGACCTCTTCTTACCCGAGCGCCTTGCTCGGGTGCCGCCATCTGGTCGGCGATGTCGACCATCACTCGACGTTGGCCCCAGGAGCTGCCTTTGACTTTATGAAGGCGAGAACCCTGATTAGCGTCGATTTCAAAGAATGAAACTTTGTCGCGAATATCAATTCTGCCGACCTCAGAACCACGCAATCCAGCTGTGCGATGGAGGAATTTCAACAGATCGCCCGGATTAGCTCCGTCAATTCTGCCGATGTTGATAATGAAACGCTGACCAGCTCCGCGAGCAGGGCCTCTATTCATATCTCTTCCTGGAGCTCCACCAGCATCACCGCGGCGACTTGGTGCCATTGCAGTAAGGTCGCGTGCTTCACGGTATTTCTTAATTGTTGGAGCAAGCGTGCGAGCATAAAGAGCTTTTTGTAGCTCTTCTTTGTTCATAGATTCAGTCGCTGTTTTGAAATCAGCAAATTCAGGATGATTCTGCTCAGTGATCGTAGTCGCAAGCTCAGTTACACCTTTCACAGCTTTAGAAATCAAACGACCGCGAATTTCATCAACGCCCGGAAGTTCAACACGCTTAATAGGTGCTTTAGTGATGCGCTCGATAAGAGCGATCTTTCTGAATTCCATTGGAGTCACGATTGAGAGAGCAATACCTTTAGCTCCGCCGCGACCGGTACGACCGATACGGTGAACATAAGACTCAAGATCCATCGGAAGTTCAACGTTGATAACGTGAGTAAGATCTGACACGTCGATACCGCGAGCAGCAACGTCGGTACAAGCAACAAGCTTGCACTTCTTTTCTTTGAAGCGCTTCATGGTGAAGTCACGAGCATCTTGCTCCATATCACCGTGAAGTGATTCAGTCGCATAACCGCGTGAGTTCAAAGCATCGGCCAATTGCTGAGCGCCGATTTTTGTACGAGTGAAAACGAGACCGTAAATATCATCAATACTGTCGAGGTAGCGGCAGAGAGCTTCGACCATGTCACCTGGACGAGCAACTAAGTAAGTCTGCTCAACTGAGTTGGTGGTGAGCTGTTGCTTAGTCACTTTAACAACTTTTGGATCATTAAAATGCTTCTTCACCAATCCTTGAATAGGAGCTGGCAAAGTGGCAGAGAACATCCACACTTTTTTGTTCGGGCTGTTGGCGATAATTGTTTGAACGTCATCGAAGAAACCCATGTCGAGCATTTCATCGGCTTCATCCAAAATCACATAGCGAACTTGTTCAAGTTGAAGAGCGCCGCGATCGATCAAATCAATCACGCGACCAGGAGTACCCACTACGATTGATGGAGCAGCTGTACGAAGAGCGCGTAACTGAGCGCTGATCGGTGTGCCACCATAAACAGAGAGTGAGCGAACTTTGTCACCAGTGGTGGTGAATTTTGCAATTTCACCTTCGATCTGATTAGCAAGTTCGCGAGTCGGCGCGAGCACCAAAGCTTGTACGTGACGAGCTTTTGGATCGAGTTTTTCAAAAAGTGGAAGAAGAAAAGCTGCTGTCTTTCCTGTTCCGGTTTGTGCTTGGCCAATGAAGTCGATATCGCCTGCTAATAAGAGAGGAATAGCTTGCGCTTGAATTTCGGTTGCGTCGGCAAAGCCTAGTTTTGTAAGGGCTTCAAGTGATGAGGCCCTAAGGCCTAAGTCTGCAAATTTCACGGAGTCTCCGAGAGTTGAATGGTCATGTTCGACGCACCATAGCCCTTGCGATGGGCCATGGCCAGCGAAATGACCTATACACTCTTAATCCGTAATAATTACAACCTAATAGGCAAGCCAAATAATCCAAGAACCTACAGCGATAGTTTCAGGATCAAACTTAGCAATATTCACCGAACGCACGAATGGATAGAAAATAAGCGTGTCGGTTGCCATAAATTCTACACCTAAGTATGCGGAATTTAGAGTGCGCGTTGAGTAGTTATAAGACTTATCACCCTTAGCCTCATTATGACTGAGCTCTTGCTCGAGAATGGCCTGGAACCAAGTCGTATCGTTTAGGAAGCGACGGCGAAGATATGGAGCGTAGTAAAGTCTCCAGCGCTCATTTGTTGAATCTCCACTTGGAATGTAAAAGCGCGGAGTCACCCAGGCCCCAAAACTCCAATCCTTGTTCGGAGTCCAGTCGAGAATACAAAAGCACTCTACCTGGCCATTCCATTTTTGATCAATTGTAAGACGAGATGTCGGCAAGCGGTAACCGAACTGAGCAAAGAAAGACCATCCACTTTTGTTAGACCAAATTAACTTTCGGACACCGACCAATTGATCCTCGGTACGCAAAACACCATCATCACTTCCTAGGCGATCACGATTGCCAAAGAAAGATGTGAAACGAGCGTTAAAGAACGGCTCCCAGCCGTTGTCGAATTTGTAACGGAAAGCAAACTGATTCCAAACGTTGTATCCATCAATACCAGGAACGGGATTTCCTTTTTTATCAGCATCAGGAACAAACCCGTCGCCACCCGCAAGGGCTGGACCCAAAGCTTCTGAGAAATAAACAATTGAGAGGCGTTTTTGAGGTGCAGCAGGAGCAGCTGGCGCAGGTTTTACTTCTTCAACTTTTTCTTCTTTTTTCTTTTGATCTTTTTTCTGCTCCTCAGCAAAGACTAATGATGAAAAGAGAGCTAAGAATAAAAGAAGCTTCATGACCAAACCTTTTGCAAAAGATTTTATTGTTATAGTTGTGAAATGATTTATCAATAATGAATAGCTAGTTATTGAAAAATCATGCTTGAATGAAGGTTAAATTTTATTAATACCGTAAAGGATCTCTATGACATCGGCCAAGAATGCAACCCTAGCGAAATTCTTTGAAAAATTAAGCGATATGGAAGCCGATACCGTAACTACGCTCGTAGAAAAACATCTCAATGACGAAGACCTCGAACTATTTGTGCGTCATTTGGAAGATTTTTACGGAATCGAAGAAGAAGAAGAATTGGGCACATTGGCCCAAGTTATGGTGACAGGCTACTTAGCAGCGAAAGCTGAAATCGGTCAGCTTCAATAATTGAGCTGATCTTCAATCTCAAGCCAAAAGCGACGAACGGCGGCCACTTCTTGCAAAAAATACCAGCAAGTTGAAAGCAGTCCTTCATTCACACCTTTTTTACCGAGCAAGCGGAAAACGGATTGCAGATCATCACTAACCTGCCCTCGAGTGAAGACACGCAAAAATTCTTCAAGCAACCATTGCTCTGAATCAGTCGACATCACAAAGCGATTATTTTCCGCACGTACATCAAGCTTAAGTGGAAGGTGACTTAGTAATTGAATGAGATCATTCCAGCGATGAGGCGCAAGCTGGCCATCGGCCAGAGGACCTAAGCGCACGAGACCTTCTTTGAGTAGTCCCATTTTAGAATAAAGACTGAAGCCATGAGGATGCTTTTCCAACCACCAGCTAAAACCTGGATCACTTAAATTACAAACTTCTTCTTCACGGCGTGGAAAGCGACGCTGACCCACTCTCTGATGAACAACTTCAGCTTCAGAAAAAGAGTTGAGCTCAAACCACTTAAGTTTTTTAAGCTGAACTCCCCCATCGTTTATCAAACGCAGCGTGGGATATTCTTCGGGATGAGCAGTAATCAATTCCTGATCGACTGCTAAATTTTCACTGGCAAGTGTGCGGATAATAAAAGTGCCGCCAGTTTGTTCAAGATGAAAAAACAAACCAGGAGCTTGAGGAGCAGGCTCGACACTATCGAGAAACATGGGCTCCCATGTTTCTTCACCGTCTTCGATTTCACCCATCAAGCGTTTTTCACTCAAACGCATAGTTTCTTGAACGAGAAAAGAAACATCATCCATGAACTGACCTCACAGAATTGCTCCAATCATTCGAAGCAACAAAATCACAATGATCGGCGAAGGATCAAAGGGAATATTAGGTGGCAAAAGCTGGCGAATAGGTTTTTGTGGAACATCCACAATTTTGCGCAATTGAATGACCATCGGATGTCGTTTGACCTGGGGATTTGGCACAAAACTCACGATGGCATCGATTACGACGAGAATTACAAAAATATCAATCAACACATGCAACATGTGTTGATGATAACTGGCCTCGTATCACTTGGGAAAGTGAAATTAAAACTTATAATTCGCGGTATAGGCTGCGACTACAAAAAGCGCCAACATTATGACGTAGGCTTTTTTTCCGTGCTGAGGAAAACGCTTCACCACAACGGCACTTCCAATACCGATAATCAGCCAAATCGAGTATTTCACATAAATCCATGTAGGCCATGCTTCAGTATGGCCGATGCCTAAGCGGGCCATCAGCCCCATTCCGGAAACCAAAACGAAAAGAGTCGCTACACCAGTTAAAATTTTAAGGAGCTTGGTTTTTTCACCCCAAAATTGAATGGCAAATCCCGTCAGCAGCAACACCAGAGAGCTTAAATGGAGAACTTTATAAAATTCATAAGGAAACATAAGACAACCTCAAATTTCTGCTAGCACAGCGGTTAATAATTTCCAAAATTCAGTTACAGTCGAGATTTCAACTCGCTCTTGAGGCGAATGGGCGCCCATAATTGTCGGGCCAAAAGAAACGGCATCAATCGGGCCAATTTTATCTCGCAAAATTCCACATTCAAGGCCCGCATGAATGGCCGTGACACGAGGTTTTTTGCCATGGATGCGCTCATAGATACTGCTCATCTGATCAAGCAGTTGATTTTCTCTTACAGGTTTCCAGCTGGGATACTCGCCATTCTTTTTAATACTAAAGCCTAATAATTCTCCCAGCGAAGTCACCTGAGATTCTAAGGCACGACACTCTTCACGATCAAAGAAGCGCAACGATGTCAGCACGTAGAACTTTCCGCGAACTAAAAAGCAAAGCGCGAAATTATTTGAGAGAGCAACCAGCTCTTTGTTACTGGCGAGATCATATTTATGGGCCCCATGCGGGAAAGCCATCAAAAAAGCCATCACTCGCTTGAGTTCACTTCCCGTAACGCCCACATCTTGAGCAGCTGCCTCCTCTAATGCAAAATGAAACTGACGATCATTTTGTGGGGCAAAACTCAACCAACGGGCCTGAATCGTGCTGAGCACTTTTTGGAATACATCTCTTTGAGATTCATCAATCGAAACCAATGCCCATGCATCGCGGGGAATAATATTGTGAGCTTTTCCACCGCGAATTTCATGCACCATCAATTGATCAGCAGACATCTCGTTGAGAATTTCCGCTAAACATTTAATCGCGTTGCCTCTTTGTTCATGTATATCAACACCAGAGTGCCCGCCAAGGAAGCCACCGACAGTCAGTTTAAAAAACTGTGGGTTTTTCCAAGGCGTTTTGACTTGAGTCAGCTCACCTTCGAGATCGTAATCGATTCCGCCAGCGCACCCAATGTAGAAACTTCCCCACTCCTCTGTGTCGAGATTGAGCATGCGTTTACCTTGAAAGAAACTGGCATCGACACCCCAAGCACCTTTGAGTCCGGTCTCCTCATCAATAGTAAAAAGGAGTTCGAGCGGTGGATGAGTGATGCCTTTGGCTTCCATCAAAGCGAGTGCTGCTGCACAACCAATTCCGTTGTCTGCTCCGAGTGTTGTACCTTCCGCTTTTAACCAATCCCCTTCGCGCATGGTAGTGATGGGATCGGTATAAAAATCAATTTTTTTCTCAGGTACGGCATCTGTCACCATATCCATATGGTTTTGAATAATGACAGGCGCTGATTTTTCTTTGCCAGGTGTAGCTGGAACATAAACCACCACATTCCCCACTTCATCTGTGCGCGTTTTTAGTTTTAAACTTGCAGCGCGAGCGAGAATAAACTCACGCACTTTATCTTCATGCTTTGATGGACGTGGCAGTTGATTGAACTGATGAAAATAGCTCCAAAGAAGCTGTGGTTCAGTGGGAAAATGCGCAGGAATTTGCATAAAAGACTCCAGTTAACCTTTCGAATTTACATCAATTACCATCTCTCCAGCAGACACGTCACCTAGATATATTGACAACTTGCGTCGGCTGCATTTATAAGCCCAACATCTTGTCCTTAATGGAGGTTTTATGCGCTCACTTTTGCGTTTAGCAATTCTAGTCACTCTGGCCCACTCTGCTTCTGCTTTGGCATGGGGAGCATTTAATGCCAATCCATTCGTACAAATTCGTGCCGATATCGTAAGTGCGAAAGTTTATAATCCTTATTACGAGCCGATCCAATGCCGTGGTTTTGCTTTTGGCAGAACGATTCGTGGAAACGTCATTCGTGCTGAGTTCAATGATATTATTCCCGCCGGCCAACATCGCATTGCTTACGCTTACACATTCGATGTCTGGAATCGTTTTGTGCAAGGCTGGGCCGATGTGCGATGCAGTTTCTTACGCTAAAATGTGAATGAAAAAATAAGGGCCCCGATCGGGGCCCTTTTTAGTTAAGACCTTTGTCGAGTACGAGATCTTTGTCACTTCCACGATAGAAATAAACAAATTGATAACCGGCTGCCGCTAGTTCATCAGCAGCTTGCACAGGTGCTTCATCTTCGCGATTTAAAGCATAAACAATCACATTTTGTGATTTGGCAGGATACTTGGCGGAAAATTTGCTCACAAAATCCGAGCCGAAAGGAATGTGCTGAGTGCCTTCAAAGGCCACCGCAACTTGCGCTTGTACATCTACCATCGCGAAATTGAGTTTATCATTGAGACGTTGCTTAAAAACTTCGCGGGGAATTTCGTATTTCATAAAAGCTCTCCTCAGAGGACATGGCCAAGACTTAACGGTCAGCTTATATTACCGACATGATGATGAATTGTCGCCTTGGAATGCTTTTTTTGTGCTTTGCTGCAATGCTCGGCACCAGTTGTACAACACCCTCTCGTCCGTCTAAGTCAGACTGGGAATCGGAAGTACAAAAAGTTCTGGCCCGTGACCAAGGTCGTTTTCAGCTTTGTGGAAAGCACCTCAAACGTGACGGACTTAAGCAGATTGAAGTGAATATGACTTTTCGTCTCAATCCATCGGGAGCCTTAGAAACTTTATGGCTTGATGAAAGTGGCGCGTGGGATTCGCGGTTTTATGATTGCCTCTTTAATGTGGTGGATGGCATGAGTTTTCCTGCCTTCCAAGATGAATCCACTCTTGAAGTTCAACAAGTATTGCTCTTTAGAGCACGGAGCTAGTCATGGAGAGCAAACTCAATTGGGATGAATACTTCATGCTCCAAGCTGTCGTGGCGAGTTTTAAAAGCAAAGATCCCAGCACCAAAGTCGGTTGTGTTTTTGTCGATAGCAAAAATCATCAAGTCAGTATGGGCTATAACGGCCAAGTTGCGGGGATTGATGAAACCCAGATTTCTTGGAACAAATCGAAAGAGCTTCCGCTTGATCAACAAAAATATGCTTACGTCGTACACTCTGAGGCCAATGCTATTTTGCATGCCAAAGGCAACTTGGAAGGCACGCGTCTCTACGTGACACTTTTTCCTTGTAATGAATGTGCCAAGTTGATCGCCACTGTGCGCATTAAAGAAGTTATTTATCTCTCTGACAAATATAATGGCACGATTGAAAACGCCGTCTCAAAAAAGATTTTGGCCATGAGTGGCATCACGACACGCCAACTCTCCCTACGCTCATCACTGATGGATGAGCTAGGTGTGCATTTGAAGAAAACTTTGAGTGATGTCTAATCCCAATTCTCAATTCACCCGTAAATTAATGAACGGGCGAATTTGAAGTCCTTCTAATCGACTTTCTCATCGCGCGCTTTAATCCAAGCAGTGACTGAAAGCTTCAGTGCTTGATCGACGGGCATATCTACTTTTTGCACTTGATCGCGTGGCACAAGTAGAGTCATACCACCCAGCATATATCCGAATGGAACATAGACACTGATGAGATCGGGACGGTTGAGTTCATCTAGTTTCTCGCGAGTAACCATGCCGAGAACTTGCACGCCGGCATAAGGAACCAAGACGACGCGCTGATTGCCGGCGGTTTCTTGACCGCGGCCTGGAATCAAGGCCATCAAATCTTTTAAAGGATTGTAGATCGCCTTGATGAGGGGGAACTTTTCCATCTGGCCGGTGAACCAGCGAAAGATCGGCCCAGTCACATAACTATGGGCCATTAAACCGACTAAAAAGATCACCAAGATGGTGAGGATAATACCTGTGCCTGGAAAATAAAATTCTTGGCCGACGGCCCAAAGAATAATCGAACCAAACAAGCTTTCGACCTTAACACTTATCCAAAATAATAAGTAGAAAGTGAGCGAGATGGGCAAAATGAGGATCAGACCTTTAAAAAAAATCTGATTGAGCTTTTTGATCACAATAGTTCCTTAACTGATAAGCATTGAGAGATAATTCAAAATACCATGGAACCTTCGAACCACCAACTTGTCCGCGCCAGTTTAAGAGATGCTGCCTTCACTAATATGACTGTGGGCTTAGCAGAAAGCTACTTTGTGGCATTTATGCTGATGCTTGGACTTTCGGAAGTTGCGGCGGGTTCTGGAAAAATTATTCCCATGTTTATTGGTGTTTGTTTTCAAATGCTGGCGATACGCGGCCCCTTTCGACGCATGGGACTGAAAAAACGAGTGGTGGGCTTTGTTATTATCCAAGCACTCACCTTTCCTCTTTTGGCGGCCATGGGATTCTGGAAAATAGAATCTACTTATTTAGTTATATTTCTTTTGGGGCTTTACTGGGCGGCGGGACTCTCCTCACAACCACCTTGGCATCGCTTGATTGGTGAAACCATTCCCGCGCGCTTTCGCCTTAAATTTTTTGCTCTTCGCAATGCATGGGCGCAAGTCGCTGTCATTGCCGGCCTTCTTCTTACTGGCTGGCTGATGGAGCAACAACCCGAAGCGGATCGATTGTGGGTGTTTGGTGGTATTTTTCTTTTTTGCTCACTTCTCAAATTTCTTTCTGCCCGCGAGCTCGCGCTTCATAGAGATGTGGCAATTGTTGCCACCGGTGAGGAGCGCGTACGCCTACGTGACTTTCTAAAGCGCCTGAAAGGTACTCCACAGGGCCAGCTCGTCGTCTTTTTGTTTCTTTGGTACTTTGTTGTTCAGTTCAGTGGAGCTTATTTTGATCCTTACATGCTTCGAAAGCTCAATTGGGGCCCACTTCCCTACACCATCGTTATCGCAACTTCATTTTTAGGACGAATTCTCGCTTTTCGAGTTCTGAGATATCGTGCCAAGCCTCAGCAAGTACCCACAATTCTCTTTTTTAGCTGCCTCGCCATCAGCCTGACCCCTTTATGGTGGTCGATTTCGACTTTTTATCCGTGGTTAGTCTTTATTGAGTTTGTTTCCGGCTGCGCCTGGGCCGGCTTCGAGCTGGCCACCATCATGCTGTACTTTGATCGCATCAAAGATCATGAACGCACCTCACTGATGACTTATATTTCTTTTTTCAACACGCTCGGCATGAGCCTCGGTGTTCTTTTGGGCGGACAATTATTACAAAGTGAATGGTTCACGAACAACTATTTGGGATTATTTATCACGTCTTCTGTACTCAGGTTTTTATGTCTCCTCGCACTCCCTGCCGCCTCGAAGAATATTTCCTGGGCGCCATTTGTGAGTGCCACTCGCTCTTATCTAGTAAGCGTGCCGCTAAATGCATTGGTACGTATGAGTGGGATTAAAAAGAAGAAGTAGAAAAAAAGGCAAAAAAAAAGGGCCCCGAAGGACCCTTTAACTAAAGGAGCGAACTAACGCTTCTTAGCAGCCTTTTTCTTAGTTGCTTTCTTTGCAACTTTTTTAGTGGCTTTTTTCTTAGCAGCTTTCTTAACCATGATTTCCTCCCAGAAATGAGTGGTTCGTTGACCTTTCTTATCTAAAGCTTAAACACGATTTTTTTCTAACGCAAACAAAAAATACATTTTTTTTTGATTTCGCCAAAAAAACTTTCATATTTCCTTTTTTATCTTCTCGGTTGGTACCCATAAAAAGCTTTAGGAAAATTTGAAAACAGGTCCATCAGCACCCTCATCAACCACCACGCGACCACCTTTTTCGAGACGACCGAAGAGAATTTCATGGGCCAAAGGCTTCTTTATCTTCTCATCAACAAGTCTTCCAACAGGTCTTGCGCCCAATTTATCGTCAAAACCATGACGGGCTAACCATGCGCGGGCCTCAGAAGTGACTTCAAGCTCTACTTTTTTCTCCAACAGCTGGCCTTCAAGCTCCATCAAGAACTTTTCTACGATGGCCTCAACGTTGATCGGCTTCAATCGATTGAAGTGGATAACGGCATCAAGACGGTTTCTAAACTCGGGGGTAAAAAATTGCCGGATCGCCTGATCGCGCTTGGCCGTATTGATTTCACCGCCCACTTTTCCTGACAGTCCGATCGCGCCTGCTTCCATATCTTTAGCGCCGGCATTTGAGGTCATAATTAAAATGACGTTGCGGAAATCAGTGGTGCGTCCATTGGAATCTGTCAGTGCTCCATGATCCATCACCTGCAAGAGAATATTGTAGATATCAGAGTGAGCTTTCTCGATTTCATCGAGCAACAAGACTGTATAGGGCGTCTTATGAACAGCATCAGTGAGTGAGCCACCTTGATCAAATCCTACGTATCCAGGAGGTGCTCCAATAAGCTTCGAAACAGTGTGCTTCTCCATGTACTCCGACATATCGAGGCGCAAGAAATTGACCCCCATCTGCATTGCGAGTTGTTTTGCAAGCTCTGTTTTGCCGACGCCGGTGGGACCTGCAAACAAGAAACTGGCGATGGGCTTCTGGGTGTTGCCGAGGCCTGAGCGTGACATGATAATCGAGTTCGTGACCTTCTCGATCGCCTCATTTTGACCAAAGATGAGCATTTTGAGGTCGCGCTCAAGATTCTGCAACTTCTCACGCTCATTACCCGAAACGCTTTTCTCTGGAATTCGCGCAATCTTAGCGACGATGTACTCTGCTTCAGCGATGGTGGCCTCACGACCTTGCACCCAATCCGCTTTCAAGCGCAAATAGGCCCCCAACTCATCCATCACATCAATCGCCTTATCTGGTAGCTTGCGGTCGCTGATGTGCTTCTGCGACAGATTAACCGCCGTCTGGACGACTTCATCGGAATATTTCACGCCGTGATGTTCTTCTAAGCGTGGCTTGAGGCCTTGGAGGATCTGATAAGTGTCTTCTAGCGATGGCTCAGGTACATCCACTTTCTGGAATCGACGATTGAGGGCGGCATCTTTCTCAAAATATTTGCGATATTCCTCAAATGTGGTTGAGCCCATACAACGCAACTGACCCTTTGAGAGAGCAGGCTTCAAAAGATTGGAGGCATCCATGCTGCCTCCGCTGGTGGCACCAGCGCCAATTATGGTGTGAATCTCATCAATAAAGAGAATACTGCCGTCTTTGGAGTTCTTTTTCTCCATCGCCTGCAAAACTATCTTCAAGCGCTCTTCAAAATCACCGCGGAACTTAGTGCCGGCAAGAAGTGAGGCCATGTCTAATGAATAGACAGTTGTTTTCGCCAAGGGGCCTGGAACTTTTCCATCCACGATGGCCTGGGCGAGACCTTCAGCGATCGCTGTTTTACCCACACCGGCATCTCCCACCAAAATGGGATTATTTTTACGGCGGCGACAAAGGATCTGAGTAATTCTTTGGATCTCATCAGCGCGGCCAATGGTAGGATCGAGGCGACCCTGGCGCGCTTCTTCGTTAAGATTGACGGTGAAATCGGCCAAGGCCTTCTCAAACTTCTCTTCTTTTCTAAACGGACCGTCATTTTCTTGACTGTCACGGCCTTCTTCAGGCTGCGTGTTGGGGCGATCAGTGCCATGAGCGATTTTTTCCACCACATCCACGCGCTCGACTCCCTGTTTGTTCAAGAAATAGATGGCATGACTTTCTTTTTCACTAAAAAGAGCGACCAAGAGATTGATCGCCTGGATGGTTTTTTTACCTGAACTCTGAATATGGATAGCTGCACGCTGAATCACACGCTGAAGGGCCATGGAAATTTCTGGTTGATAACGAATACCATTTTCGCGAGCAGCTTCTCTGAGCTGCTCATTTCCGAACTGCTTTTGATTGAGTTCTTCAATATCCTCATCGGCCAGTAGACTAAAGTTCGATTTATCCGCAATAAAAACTTCTAAGTCACGGCGAAGTTCATCAAGCTTAGCGCCGCAGTCACGAAGCACATCAACCACCATGGCATCTTCCAGCATCGCCAAGAGAACATTTTCTAGCGTGAGGAACTCATGCTTATGTTCATTGGCCTTACGAATAGCTTTGTTGAGAATAAGTTCAAGTTGGGGACTAATCATAAACAATCCTTTGAGGCAAAAGTGGCCACATCTTTAGGATGGGCACTCTTTTGAAAGACGCAAGGGTGACTGAGCTTTGTCTCAATCTTCGTTAGGTTCAATACTACATTTTAAGGGATGTCCGTTTTCACGGGCATATTTCATGACTTTTTCTTTTTTTGACTCAGCGACTTCAAAGGTGAAGATTCCACAGACGCCATATCCTCGCGTGTGGACTTCCAGCATAATGCTTTGAGCTTCAGGGCGACTCTTTGCAAAATATTTTTGCAAAATGTGCACCACAAATTCCATGGTGGTGTAGTCATCATTATGCAGCAGCACTTTCCACGGCTTGGGACGCTCAAGCTTTACTTTGCGTGCGACAGCTACGCCGCTTTTACCATCTTCATCTCTATCATGGTCTGCAGACATGTTTACACCCTTCGAGTATAGTAAGGAGATTAGCAAAACTTCGAAAGGATTGACACGTGTCCGAAATAGCCAACCGCCTGCAAAAGAATTATCGACGTTTGTCGGGCCAATTTCGTGCGCAAAACGTGGAAGCTTGGCGTCTTTATGCGCAAGATATTCCCTCATTTCCCTACCTGATCGATTTATACAAGAATTATTGTCTCTTTTATGACCAAGGTCGCGAAGTTGAAGAAGCTCCTGAACTCGTCGCGCGTCACCACGCAGAAACAATTGCAGCGCTGGTCGATCTTTTAAAAATCCCTGAAGAACATATCATCATCAAACGCCGACAACGCCAAAAAGGCCATGATCAATACGAAGTGATTGACCCTAAGGCGGATGAAACTTTCACGGTGCAGGAAGGTCCGCTCTATTTTGAAATTAATCTGCGCAAATATCTTGATACCGGACTATTTCTTGACCATCGCCCTTTGCGTCGCGAATTACTCAAAACGGCTAAAAATAAAAAAGTGCTCAATCTATTCTGTTACACCGGCTCCTTAAGTGTGGCCGCCGCCAAAGGTGGCGCTCAAAGTGTGATGTCGATAGATATGTCGAATCCGTATTTGCAATGGGCCCGCCGCAATTTTCTATTGAATGAAATCCCCTACCAGGATCACAAATTCCTGCAGGCCGATGTGGTGGCATGGCTAAGAGACATTCCTGAAGAGCGCTTTGATATTATCGTGCTCGATCCGCCTAGCTTTTCAAATTCTAAGCGCATGGAAGATGTCCTAGATATTGAGCGCGATCATGTTTTTTTGATTGAAGAATGCCTCAAGCGCCTCAATGCTGGCGGCGTACTCTACTTTTCAACGAATAAGCGCAAATTCAAACTCGATCCAGCGCTGGCAGCCGAAGCTAAAGAGATTACTCGTTGGACTGTACCGCCGGATTTTGCCGATTCAGGGATTCACAAAGCGTGGGAATTTCACTGGCGCTAAATTATTTAATAATTTGGTAAGCGTAGGTGTTATTCATCATTAATTTTTCATTGACCCAGAAGCGACCAGTGGGTGAGCCATTACTCATTTCGCATTCAACAAGCCCCTTGAGGGCATCAGGAATTTTTCCACCACTATGCTGAAGAAAGGGACATGAGCGTCCCCAAGAGTTTTGCATCAGAAACACTCGTTCACCCACAAGATTATTTTTCACACCCACGAGTGCCACTGCGTGACGACCATGCTTTTCAATCCCTGGAACATCTTGGGTGCAAAATTGAGAGTTGATTGGTGTGGAAGACTTTAAAAAGCCGGTACAAAAGGCAATCCCCACGGCCCGCCCTTGGCAAATTTCATCTTCCATTTCTGCAGCAGCAGCAACCGCACCCAGCTCATCCGAAATCGATTTGTTGTTACACCCAGCTTTGATTTTTCCTTTGCGTGCCTGCATCTCAGCTCCACACATGGGCGAGATCAGATTGACCAATCCTTTAAGTCCAGCTTCACCTGAGCGTGTTGCGAGTTGGATTGCTTTTAACACATCACGGGCCGTTTCCTCATGACGAGGTTCAATAATGGCCGGTACCTGTCCACAGCCAAACACTAAAGACTTTACCGCTACAATTGTTTCATCTTCACGGCAAGCTGAGCGGGACTTGTAATCTTTCACATATTCATAACCTTCATACTCAAAAGGAGAGAACTTTCCTGGTAACTTCAATTTATTCCACCACCAGATTTCAAACATTTTTTCTGGAAGCATATTTCTGCGTTTTAAAGCATCTACGCTTGGATTAGTCGCAAGAAACGCATCATCGAAAGAGCGTGGCAAAAAATCATTTGTCAGATAGGCCCGTGCTTCGGGGGTAGCAAGCCCAGCAGTAAATGTTTTATCATACATCTTGGACAGGGCCGTTCGATCCGCCCCAGGCTTCATTCTTTTTAAGCGATCAGACCACTTTCGTTTGAGACGATCGAAAAATCGATCCGCTAAAAAATCTTCTTGCTTGGTCTGACATAGCTGAGCTCGGTTTTGAAAAACACCGGCCAACTGACGCTCCAGCTTTTGCCGCTCTTCACTAAACATTTTGGTATTACTAAGCCTGCTTAATTCAGCTCGATGATTTTCAATAAGTGCACCCAATGAGTTAAGAAACGTTTCTTGTCCCAATTGAGGATCAGTTGTGCCTACGGCATCCCACTCAAATGTCCCCGAGTCGCAGTATCCTTCTTTCTTAGCACTATCAAACGTTTCACAAACCCAACCACCGCGATTGAAAAGATCGCTTACACCTTCTTTGTCGGTGTACATAAACGTTCCACGATGAGCTGAGGCATTCATGCTTAACTGAAAATAAGAAGGAGTTGAAGGTAACTTGAGATTATGCTCCATCATGAGGCTAGCTGTGTTGGCATAACACGAACCTAGTCCGTCCTGATCTTGCACCGGTTTATCAGGCAAGCGACAGCTCTTGGCTTCAGCATTGAGACTAAAAATGAGTGTTAAGAAAACTACCAAACCCATAGGCCATCCAAGCTAATTTGGCTGCCATCAGGAAAACGACAAAGCGCCATCTGTCCTGACTTCGATTCGGCGATAGAGACTTCTCCACCTTGTTTCTTGCAAACTCCTGAACCTGGATTCCGACCATCATCAGTCAGTGTTGCTTTAAGTGGATTGTTCATTGCTTTAAGTGCACGACAGTTTTTTTCTGCACAATGATACATGCACATTTTTTCTGGGCATTTAATCAGTTTGAGTTCTTGCTCGCCAATTTTCCAGACTTCAGCGGCAAAGCTTTGATTAATTAGTAACAGTATTAAGATGAGCATTCGCTTCATAGATAGACCTATCGGCTATTACTTATAAAGACTTAGCAAAAGCTGACCTCTCCCCTCAAAATTCCACTCAGTAAGCCGATAAGTCGCTCATGTTACGAGTGATTTTAACTATTTCGCTTCTTATTGTGACTGGTTTAGCTCAGGCAAATCCGCCTGTTGGTAAGCTCATAGATTACTTACGCGAA